>NZ_JBITDI010000024.1:0-96430 GCF_044454005.1 Nocardia sp. NPDC051570
ACAAACACGACATGATCACGCGGTGGCCGCCCTGCTACCAGCAGCCCCGTCCACCAGCGCTGCCGTCACCAACGAAGTCCGGCTGGAGTACTAGTGAGCTACTGCGCGCTCCGAGCCGTTCATCGCGCGCCCAATGCCCGGCCAGCAGGTCCGGGCTTTGGCGGGTAGGGATCATCGTCGCGGCGATGATCCGTGAATAGCCCGACACCATGACCAGCACGGGCGGTCGACCGGCATGCCCGAACTCGAGCCGGACTCCACATATGTGCCCGGTCCTATCGGGTCGGTAGCATCCGGGGTCTCGGCGGTCGGGCACCTGGCGCAAGGTGACAAGGCGGGTGCGGCTGCGGCCGCCGTCGGGATGATCCCGGACGGTAAGTTGGTCGGCACCGTCGCCAAGGCCGCCGCGAAAGAAGCTCCGGCAGCGGCGAAAGCAGCAAGCAAGGCTGCATCCGGTCCTACGGTGGGTTCGACGATGTCGAGGTCGGTTCAGTGGCGTTCGCGGAGAACCAGGTCCTCGATCGCATCGAATCAGCGATCAATGCGCTGAAGTAGCAGATGAAAAGTTGTCGTTTCCCGATCTCGGCCCGACGAGGTCGCGCCGCTGGTCGAGCGACGCGTGGAGAAGGCCTCCATGGGCGCAGATATTTTAAGTGACACAACAACTTCCAAGTGAGTCAGCACATAGAGCTCAGCGGAGAGCCAAAAGATACCAGCCTTGCGGTTTATGATCGCTCGCGGCGAAATCAATACGCGCAGTGGGGAATAGAACCGCGGTGACAGTCGCTGACACGGTCGTGCCAGGTGAAAGTAGTGTCCGCATGGGTGAGCTGGAGATGATGAGACATCAGTTCGAACCCCCGTAACGGCTCGAATTATAGTCTGTGCGTGGACGTTCGATAGTCGATAGTCCGGAGCTGAAACGTTCGGGTCTGCAGGCTCGGGTCGCGAGCATCGCGCATGCGGGCATTCCCGAATTGGCCGATACACCTGTGTGGGTTGCCGCACTGCCGGGACCCGAACGGCGCGACTGAGTTCGGCATGCGGTGACGCTGCTGTATTTGGCCGTGCCCGGCGACTTCGTGGTGTTGCATCTGCTCACGTCGCTGTTTGCCTTGGAGAGGATCGCGGAGACGCTCGGATCGGATAATGATGCGGAGATGGTGTACGACCTCTACTGGGCCGGGTTGCGGATCATCGTCGCGGCAGAAGGGAAAACACCGGCCGCACAGAAGGTTCGAGAGCTCGACACCCTGTACTCCGGGCGAGTCGATGATCGTTTCGAATACGCCGCCGCCGAGTTCGAGGTCATCGCGCGCCGCGCGTGGCTCGAGGACGAGGAGCACAACCCGAAACTGGTCTTCGTGCTCCGCTCATGGTGGGAGGCCGACGGCTGGAGCGCCTATCGGCATGCGGCAGGCCAATTCACGAGCACACCGGACCTCCCGCCCAGCTTCGACGAGCCGCCCACCGAGTAGCAAGGTCAAGGTACGCCTAGCGCGCGGGGTTCCAGGCCTTATGCACGAACTCCAGGCGGTTGCCATCGAAGTCGGCGACGTTGGCGGCGTAGTAGCCGGGTGCGAAATACGTCCGGTCCGCCGGCCCGCCTTCGTCGATGCCACCGGCGTTGATCGCGGCGACGTAGGCGGCGTCGACAGCTTCGTTGGTATCGCACACGATGCCGAGGTACAGGCCTGTCTCGCCGTGCTTGCGCTGCCGCAGCCAGATGCTCGAACCGACTCCGGTGCCGGAGATGTATGTGTCGTCGCCGAGGCCGAAGAGATCCGGGACGTTGTCGGGTCCGGACGTGGCGTCGTAGTTCCCGAATTCGCGCCAGCCAACGGGTTTCAGTGCCTCGACGTAGAAGGCCAGCGACTTCTCGATGTCGGTGACCGAGATATAGACATGATCGATCATGTCGAGGCATCCTTCCGCACTGCGGTGTTCTGATGGGCGACGTCGTGGACCGTGCCACGGTACGCCGGTGATCCGCGCGACCGGGTAGTCGGGGCGGGCCTCGAGCAGGTGCCCGGCTAGGGATGGCTGAGGGCGTGGGCGAGATACGGCCAGCTCGCGGCGAGTTGATCGGTCCAATACGGCCAGCTGTGTGTCCCGGTTGGGGTGTAGTCGAATGTGGCGGGCACTGCGAGCGCCCGGAGTCGATTCTGGAGCCGGACGGTGCAGTAGTGGGTGACCGATTCGATGGGGCCGCCGCCGAATACGGCATCGAGTAGATCGGGGTTGTCCGGTGTTTCGTGCGGACCCGGCACCCCGGGCCCGCTGGAGACATAAACCGTTTTACCGGCCAGTGCCGCCGCGTTGATCATCACGTCGTGGGCCACCCAGTCGGGATCGTTGCCGGGGCCCCACATGTTGTCCGGCGTCGCGCCCTTCGAGTGGACGATGAAGCGTATCTCGGCCTGCCCGAACGGATCACTGGTGAAGTAGCACCCGCTGTATGCGGCGACGGCACGATACAGATGGCCGGTCCGTTCGGCCAGGATCATTGCCGCTTGAGCGCCCATCGACGCGCCGAGGATCGTGTTGGCTCCGTTGCCGTGGAATCTCGCGTCGAACAGCGGGGGTATCTCCCTGGTCAGAAACGTTTCCCATTTCTGCCTGCCCAGCACGGGATCGGTGCTGCGCCAATCGGTGTAGTAGCTGCCCGGGGCGCCGACCGGGAGGACCACGTTCACGTCCTTGTCGGCGAAGAACTGTACGGCGCCACCCTGATAGGTCCAGTCGCTCTGGTCGGGTTCCACCCCGTCACCGCCCTGGAGCATGTACACGGTCGGGCGGGGGGTGCGGGGATCGGCCGGCAGGAGAACGTCGACCTGCACGACCCGATTCATCGACGGCGAGTCGACGAACACCTCCAACCAGCGATCGGTGCGCGCGACGATGTGATCGATCCTCGCGACCGAACTATCGGACAGTGGCTGGGCGGCCGCGATCGCGGCCGCCGCGGCCGAGGTCACCAGAACGGTCAGCACGACGCCGATCCGACCGGCACACCGTGCGACGGCGTGATGTCCGCCCCTGCTCATGCAGGCCCGCCCGGCCGGAGGCGCCACAGGACCTCACCGCCACGACGAGCACGTGATCGCCGAATCATCGCCGATATCTGTTTCTCTCCGCCGAGCACCCGGGTCTGGGTGCGGTATTCGCGAACGGCACCGATTTTCGCGTCCTCGTTCTCCAGCGCCACCGCCGCGATGTGCGGTGTCCACGTCACGGCGGGTCTTCGGCTCGCGCGCAGATAGTCGCTCGATGCGGGGCCTCGCGACACCAGCGACATGGCCTCCATCTTGATTCCGGCGATCGGGCTGGCCCATCCCGGTGCCGAATGCCACGGATAGGGTGCCGTTCGCGATACGGGATGTCGGCGCCGCCAACGCTCGGACAACGCATTGAAGTCCTCGTAGAACAACACCCGATCACACTGTCGACCGGTCATCGCGTACCGCATGGCCGCGACCGCCACCGCCACGTGGTCCACATGGTTCCCGATCCCCAGCGGGGCCAGCAAATCCACTCCGGGCACCGCGAGAATGGCCGCTATCTCCCGCTCGATCGCGGCCAGTTCGGTGAACCCCGACAGTGTGGCGGGCGTCCGGAACAGGTGCAACGGGGTCGGCAGGGCCGGGTCGTGAAACATCCGCTCCCACAGCCCCATCCGCCGCTGGCGAGCACCGAGAACCGCCATGGCTCTGTCGTCTTCGATGCGTCTGGTCGCGTAGTCGCCGAACGCCGCGCGCCGACCGGACACGGCGTCGGGTGCGGGGCCGTCGGTGAACACCGATACGACCTCCACATGCGCACCGGCCGCGGCTCGCGCGGCGATCAACGCCCCGACCGCCAGTGCGGCATCATCCAGATGTGGGGATAACACCACCAGACCGCGGCCCGCTGCGAGCGGGTCGCTCGGCGTCGACAGTGTCCTGTCCTCCGCATCCATCGGATCACCCCACGTAACGATCCGACCGTCAAACCCGCGGCATGACTACGACATTCGGCCCGCCAACCCACAATAATCCCGAGCCCAGGCCCGAAGCGACGCCTTGGCTGCAGGTGCGGATCGAAGGAAACGCCAGTGCGAGTGCTGTTCGTCGCGACACCCCTGATCGGACACCTGTTTCCGATGATGCCCCTGGCCCGCCACCTCCACGCGTCCGGGCACACCGTGCTGGTGGCCACCGGCGGCGACGCCGTCACCGCTCGCGACTCGGGTGTGGCGGTCGAGAACGTCTGGCCCCCTTTCGGACTCACTCGAGCCGTTGTCCGCGCCCTGGCTCTGCACCCTCGCGCAGCCCTGAACGCCGCCTCGGGGATGGCGGACGCCGCCGGCGCCGGGCGTGTGTTCGCTGCCACCAACAAACCCATGCTCGAGCCGCTGACGCGGTTGGCGGACAGGTTCGAACCCGACATCATCGTGCACGAACCCTTCGCAGCCGCCGCGGCCGTCGCCGGCGTCCGGCTAGGGGTGCCGTCGGTCCTGCACAACGTTGCCTTCGACAACGGTGAACACATCACAGCCGAAATCCTGCTTCGACTGGGCCACCCTCATGCGGGCCCGCGCGGCGCGACCATCTCGATCGCTCCGCCGAGCATCGTCTCGGTGCCGGGATGGCCGATGCAATACGTGCCCTATGCCATCGGCGACACCCCACCCGCGTGGCTGAGGCAGACACCGGAGCGCCCCCGCATTCTCGTCACCCGCAGCACCATGCTCGGAGACGGACCGGACGCCATGCTGTCCTCGACAGTCGCAGCCGCCCGTGACATCGACGCCGAATTCGTCATCGTCCGCCCCAACCACCGAATCCAACATTCCGCCCTACCCGGCAATGTCCGTACCGTCGGCTGGACCGCTCTGGATTCCGTTCTGCCCGCCTGCGCCGCCATGATCAACCACGGAGGCGCGGGCTCGGTCTACGCGGCACTGCGAGCGGGGGTACCCCAGATCGCCACACCGGCTCCCGGAGACCGCCGATGGAACGCCGAACTCGTCCAACGCCGCGGCGCGGGACTATCTCTGCGGCCGCGACAGATCACCGCGCGCCGCATCACCGAACTGCTCACCACACCCCGATACCGCACAGCCGCAACACAAGTCGCCACAGAAATCGCGGATATGCCCACCCTCGAGCAGATTTCGGCGAAGATCACGGCACTGATCACCCGAGCCAGCTGAAAAGCGCCCGCATCCGGCACGAAGCGCGGCGACTGTCGGCCCGTATGTGGATTCACCCGAGCGGTAAGTGTTGCCGGGCTTACGATCAGGACCGCCGTGCCGCTCAACACCGCTGCGGACTTCACCGCGCGGATCCGACGCCGAGGCGTTGCGGTACTGCTATTGGTCGAGGAGCCCGATGACCGTCATCAACAACCTGCCGGCACACGTCCTGTTCGTACATTTCATGGTGGTTCTCGCACCGCTCACCGCTGCGCTGGAGATCGTGTGCGCGGTATGGCCCGCCGCCCGCCGGGGGCATCTGGTCTGGTTCACGTTGATCCTGGCGATCGTCACAACGGTGCTGACACCGATCACCACACATGCCGGGGAGTGGTTGTATCACCTGCGGCGTAACCCGGATCCGCTCTTGCGTGAGCACGCCGCGCGCGGCGACATGATGATCTACTTCTCGGTCGCGCTGCTGGTGGTCGCGGTCGCTCTGGTGGCGTTGCATATTGCCGAACGCCGCCGCGCTGGACGCCGGATCGTTGCCACCGTCGTGGTCGCGGTACTCGCGGTGGTCGTCGGGGTCTCGTCGGTGGTCCAGGTCTACCGAATCGGTGACAGTGGCGCACACTCGGTCTGGGGCAACGAGATCGCGCACTTGAAGGCGGCTCAGCACGGCTAGTGCTGGGGCCCAAGTGAATACACTGTCGCCGGTGGTTGAATCAGCTCGATGAGGTTCCCTTCCGGGTCCTTGATGTAGGCGAACCGCGCCCCTGGCCGCACCGCGTCCGCCGGCGGCCACACCGCGCTACCACCGGCCGCCACGATGGAGGCGAACGCTGCATCCAGATCGCGCACCGAGACCGCCCAATGCCCGAATCCCAGGACACTCGCGGCATCCAACGGATCGGTGTAGGCCCGGTCCCTGCTCGCGCCGGCTCGTTCGATGAGTTCCAGGCGCACACCGGAACCCGATTGCAGCACGACCGTCCGCACCGCCGGCTCGTCGAGCTGGAACTCCTCGATGACCTCGCACAAGCCGAGCGCTCGCTGGTACCAGGCGCGCTGCGCATCGAGATCCGCGACGGACAAGCTGGTGTGGTGTACATCCAGACCGAGATCGACGTCGGACATGGTGGCCTCCGAATTCAAAGGTTAGTTGCACTCACCTGGTTAGTGACACTAACCTTAGCGTCATGTCACCGAACGTCAAGCGGCCCAGCGGACATCACCACGGTGACCTGCGGCGCGTACTCGAGGAAGCCGCACTGGAGCTACTGGCTACCAAGGGCATCGGCGGTGTCACGATGGCCGAGGCCAGCCGTCGAGCCGGGGTCAGCGTGGCCGCGCCGTACAAGCACTACGCCGACCGCGACGCGCTACTGGCGGCCCTGGTGCTGCGCGCGTTCACCGAACAGCGCGAGCGGTATCGCATCGCCATGGCCGAAGTAGACGATCCGGGTGAGCAGTTGGCAGCCTTCGCCGCGGCCTACGTCCGGTTCGCCGCGGACCGACCGGCATTGTTCACACTCACCTTCGCCGCCGGACTGGACAAGGCCCGCTTCCCTCCGCTCGCCGAGGCCGGACAGGCTCTGTTCGCCGAGTTGTCCGTGCCGGCTCGCGCCTTGTGCGGCGATGACGATCGGGCGCGCAGGCTGGTGTTGGCGATTGCGGCATGCGCCCACGGCCAGGCGGTGTTCCTGACCGAAGGGGTGTTCGCCGACCTGGCGGATCCGCTCTCCGGCGCCGAACACGAGGCCGCCACCGCGGCGGCGGCGCTGGTCGCGGCATATGCCGAATGACTCGGCGGGCCATGGGTTTCCGAGCCGCACTCGAGGCCGCTCTCCTTTGTAGATCGCCGACGTTTGCATCCTGGCTTAAACGTTTGAAGTATGCCTGTGGGGCGGCATTAATTATGGGTGACCGATTGTTCTCGACGTCGTGCGCTCGGTCCTCGTCGAGTCCACCGCCTCGGTCGCAACGCCGCGTGAGGGGGGAACCTATCCATGGACTCAGGTAACTTCGACGAGACCATCACAGTAATGCTGTTCGACGATTGTTCGATTACCCGGGCCGGTGTGCGGGCCATAATCGGCAATCATGCCGATATCGACATTTCAGACGAAGTGTCCGATGTGGCGACCGCGGTGCGGCAGATCAACGATGACGCACCCGATGTGGTGGTCGTCAACGCGCATTCCGGGGCGCTGGAGCCCGAACAGGTCGTCGATCACCTCAGGGCCGAATGCCCGCACTGGCCGGGACGGTTCCTGGTGATCGTCACCGACGGCTCGGCCCACTCGTTCTCGGGCACCGTGGGAACCTTGATGCGCCAGGCCACTCCGAAGGAGTTCGTGCTGGCGCTTCGGATGGTGGCCGCCGGATACTCGCTGTCCCCGTCGTTCGGCCCGACTCGGCCGGCCGAGTCGGCCGTCGGACTGCTCGACGCCGCGTTGAGCAGTGAGCAGTTGGAGTCGATCACCCGCCGTGAATCCGATGTGTTGCGGCTGCTCGCCCAGGGCCGCACCAATGCGGAGATCTCCAAGATCCTGGTGTTGAGCGAGAGCACGGTGAAATCACATGTGCAGCACCTGTTGACGAAGCTCGGCATGCGCAACCGCGTGAGCGCGGCGATCTACGCGTACGAGAGCGGAATCGTGCACCTCGATCGGCGCGCGATTCCCTGAACCGCGGTGTGGGCGTGGGCCTTTCGACAAGGCCCACGCCACCCGAGGCTCAGGCCGATACCTTGGCGTCGGGCAGGTCCGCGAGTGCTTTCTCGATCTGCTGACTCGTCGGCACGTGATCCTCCAGGGTCCCGGCCAGGAACAACTCGTAGGCCGCCATGTCGAAGTGCCCGTGGCCGGACACGTGGGTCAGAATGACGCGCTGCTCGCCGGTTTCCTTGGCCGCCAACGCCTCATCGATCGCGCCGCGGATGGCGTGCGCGGACTCCGGAGCCATGACGAAGCCCTCGGTGCGCGCGAATCGCACTGCGGCATCGAAGACTTCGTTCTGTGAATAGGAGCGGGGCCGAATATGGCCGTGCTCCACCAGGATTCCCATCGTGGGCGAGCTGCCGTGATGGCGAAGGCCGCCCGCGTGGATCGGTGCGGGCATGAAGCCGTGGCCGAGGGTGTACATCGGCAGCACCGGTCCCAGTGACGCGGTGTCCGGATAGTCGTAGGCGTAGGTGCCCCGGGTCAGACTGGGGCAGGCGTCCGGCTCGACCGCGACGAACCGGGTGCCCGTCCGTGTCCCGGTCAACATGTCGGATATGAAGGGATACGACAGGCCCGCATACCCCGAACCGCCACCGACACAGCCGATCACGACATCCGGATAGTCGCCGAAGATCTCCAACTGTTTCTTGGCCTCCAGGCCGATCACGGTCTGGTGCAGGAGGACGTTGTTGGAGATCGAGCCCAACGCGAATCGGGTGTCGTCCCTGCTGAGCGCGTCCTGTACGGCCTCGCTGATGGCGATGCCGATGCTGCCCGGTGAGTCGGGGTCGGCGGCCAGCACCGCCCTGCCCGCCTCGGTGCGATCGGTCGGCGAGGAGAACACGGTGGCGCCCCAGGTGTGCATCAGCATCTTGCGGTAGGGCTTCTGGTTGTAGGAGGCCCGCACCATGTACACCGTGACCTCGAGGCCGAACAGCGCGCCCGCGAACGACAGCGCCGACCCCCACTGGCCCGCACCGGTCTCGCTGGTCAATCGCTTGACGCCGTCCCGCACGGCGTAATACGCCTGCGGCACAGCGGTATTGGGTTTGTGCGAACCCGCAGGGGAGACGCCCTCGTACTTGAAGTAGATCTTGGCCGGGGTGTCGAGTGCGCGTTCCAGCCGGGTGGCCCGGTACATGGGGGAGGGGCGCCAGATCTGGTAGAGCTCGCGCACCTGGTCGGGGATCTCGATCCAGCGCTGTTCGGAGAACTCCTGCTCGACGATTCCGCTGGGCAGCAACGGAAGCAGGTCGTCCGGCGTCAGCGGTTCCAGCGTCTGTGGGTGCAGCGACGGCGGCACTCGGGCCGGCAGGTCGGGCACGATGTTGTACCACGCGGTCGGTAAATCGTTGTGGGACAGGACAACTTGCTTGATCATCTGGTCGGCCTCGCTCATGGATGGCGTTGCAACGGAAATCCCGCATTACCCGGGAAAGGGGTTTCGATGAGCGTAAGAACAATGCCCGCCGGTAGTCGACCGTCGTTGTGAGGAATTCCGGTCCGATCCGCGGCCGGTACTTTCGACCGATCGAAGATCCGCAGAAAGTACCCACGGCGGACCGGTCGGCCGACGGTAAAGTACTCGCATGGAGGGGAAATCCTTACCCGGAGTGCTGCTGACGGCCATCGGAACCGCCTTGGCGGGAACCTCGTTCGCGGCGACCAGTCTGCTGACGCACTATCCGTTTCTGAGTGGCCAGACGCTGCGATTCGCCGTCGGCGCCGTGGCCCTCGGCGTGATCCTGCTGTGGAGCCGCACGCGGCCGCCCCGCCCCACGGTCCGGGAACTGAGCCTGCTGGCCCTGCTGGCGGCGACCGGTCTGGTGGGCTTCAATCTGGCCTCGCTGGCCGCGCTGCGCTCCTCGGAGCCGGCCGCGCTGGGCGTCGTCGTCGGCGGTACCCCGCTGGTGGTGGCGCTGGCCGGTCCGATCATGTCCCGGCGCCGGCCGTCCACTCCCATGCTGGGCGCCGCGCTGCTGGTCGTGGTGGGCGCCGCGGTGGTCATCGGGCTGGGCAGTACATCGCCGGCCGGATTCGGTTTCGCGCTGCTGGCCATGCTCGGCGAGACCGCGTTCACGGTGCTCGCGGTGCCGGTGCTGCCGCGCCTGGGCCCAATTGTGGTGTCCACCTACGTGTGTGCGCTGGCCGCGGTCGAGATGGCCGTGCTGACGCTGGTGGTGGAGCTCCCGCGCTCGCTGCTGCGGCCGCCGACCATGCGGGAGGCGCTGGCGCTGGGCTATCTGGCGATCGCGATCACCGCGGTGGCCTTCATCTGCTACTACGCCGGCATCCAGCGGTTGGGTGCGGAGCGGGCCAGCCTGTTCGCCGGGCTGATTCCGGTGGCCTCCGCCGTCGCCGCCCCGGTGGTCGGCACCGGTGCGCTGGGCCTGCCGCAGATAGTGGGCAGCGTGGTGGTCGGGATCGGTATCACGGTGGGGATGGCCGTGCCCGCGGCGGCGCCGGCGCCGATCGCGCCGAAATGATGAGGGCCGAATTCGTCATAACGACGGTAGACGGTTCGTCCGTGAAATCCGTAGTTTGCTTCGTGCGGCCACTACCACGAATTGCCCTGGGAGATTTCCGGCATGCACCAGCAAACTCACGATGTCTCCACGCCAGTCGATCTCACCCAACATGAGATCAAGGCGCTGCGAACAAAGTACAACCTCGCCGACGCGCATACCCATCAACGCCAATCGCCGACGCAGGACAAAATAGTCGCCAACCTGCCCGAGCTCTGGTACGAATCCGAGGAAAACCTGCAGAAATCCATGGAAAAGCGTTTCACCGACGCCTTCTTCACACTGCACGGGCAGCCGACGGCGGCCGCGCTGGACAAGACCCTGCTCTCCTATTCGGCAAGCGTGTCCACCATGGTCGTCGCGATGTATATGGCACAGCGCGATATAGCGGTGTCACTGGTGGAGCCATGCTTCGACAATCTCGCGGATCTGTTGAAGCATATGGGCATCGAGGTGAGCTCCCTGCCAGAGGAGGACCTCGCCGATCCGGACGCGATCTATAGGCGGCTGGGGAAGGTGCGCACCGGCGCGCTGTATCTGGTGGACCCCAACAACCCCACCGGGTTCAGTCTGCTCAAGGACGGCCGCCGCGGCTTCGAGGAGGTCGTGCGCTGGTGCAAGGACACCGGCACTCTGCTCGTGATCGACTTCTGCTTCGCCGCCTTCGCGCTGTGCGACGACCGCTTCGACCGCTTCGACGTGTACGAGCTGCTGGAGGAGTCCGGCGTCACCTACATGGCGATCGAGGACACCGGCAAGACCTGGCCGGTTCAGGACGCCAAGTGCGCCATGATCACCGTCAGCGAGGATATCCGCGAGGCGGTCTACAACATCCACACCGCGGTGCTGCTCAACGTGTCTCCGTTCGTGCTGAACATGTTGGCGCAGTACGTCGAGGACTCCATCGAGGACGGATTCGCCTCGGTCCGCGACGTGATCTCCCGGAACCGCACGGTGGCCGCGCGGTATCTGGACGGCACGATCCTGGAACACGTCGAACCGGTGGTGAACACCAGCGTGGCCTGGTTCCGGATCACCGACGAGGAGATCACCGCGACCCGACTGCAGGCGCTGCTGCTGGAACACGAGGTCTACGTGCTGCCCGGTACCTACTTCTACTGGGACGAACCCGGCCGCGGTGAGCGCTACATCCGCATCGCGCTGGCCCGGCAGCCGGAGACCTTCGCCGCCGCGCTGCGGCTGATCCGCGAGGTGCTGTCCGATCATGTGCGCTGACATCGTCGTCGACGCCTGGGCTTTCCTGGGCATGCACAGCCGGGACGAGGCACTTCGCCACTGCTGCAAGGGTTTCTTCGCGCAGCGGCTGGGCGAGCGGCTGATCATGAGTCTCGAGGAGGTCGGGCGTTGCGACGATGTGGTGTGGGGGTTTCCCCGCGACACTCAGGACGCCTACTACCCGTTCATGGACAACCTGCACACCGACGCCCGCATCGACCGTCTCGGTTATGACGAGGACGACGTCCGAACCTCGCTGTACACACCGGAACTGGTCGGCCTGCCGATGCGCGAACGGTTGCTGCTGGGCATGGTGCTGCGCCGAGAGGCGGTGCTCTACACCGCGAACCCCAGGCTGCGGGATCGTGCGGACCTGCCCGTCCGCTCGGTTCCGGAGCCGTCCGCGTCGGGCTTTCCCGACAGACTGGAACTGCTGTACCAGGATTCGCTGGCTCTGAGGGTGTGAGGACGAGATGTACTCAGGAATCATTGTCCCCCTTGTCACGCCGCTGGACGCCGACGGCGTCGTCTCCGCGCCGGGCGTGGCCGCACTGATCGAATCGGTCCGCGACGAGGTCACCGGCCTGATGCCGACGCTGAGCTCGGGTGAGGGCTGGCTGCTCAGCGAGCGCCAGTGGACCGATATGGTCGCGCTCACCCGCGAGCATTCGCGCGGGCTGCCGGTGCTGGCCGGGGTTCAGCTCGCCACCACCGCCGAGGTGGTCGACCGCGCGCGGCGGGCGATGGTCCTCGGAGTGGACGGCGTGGTCGTGACGACCCCGTTCGGTGCCGGGCTCACCCAGGAGGCGATCTACGAGCACTACCGGATCCTGCGGGAATCGGTGGCGGTCCCGCTGTTCCTGTACAACGAGTCGGCGTTGTCGGGCAACAGCATCGAGGTCGACACCTTGTGCCGGATCTGCGAGTTGCCGGATGTGGTGGGCATCAAGGAGTCCAGCGGATCGGCGGAGCTGACCCGCGAGATCGTGACGGCGCTGCCGGGGATCCCGGTATTCGAGGGCTGGGAGAATCTGCTGATCCACGCCGACGGCATCGCCGGATTCATCGGACCACTCGCCAATCTCGAACCCGCGCTGTGCAATTCGATGCTGACGGACCCGACACCGCAGCGGCAGGCCGAGATCGACGCGGCCTGCGAGCGGTACGGGCTGTTGCGCGAGGACTGGTACCGGTGGGTCAAGCGGGAGCTGTGCCGCCGGGGCGTGCTGTCCGACGACACGGTCGCGGAACGGGTGAGCTGACATGACCGGAACCGATCGCCGGCAGCGGCGGCTGTACTGCCTCAACCGCTCGGTTCTCGACGTCGACAACTATGCCGAAATGCTGGCGCTGGAACAGGATTGGGTGGTCGCCCGGGCCGTCGACATCGAGCGTCGGGCGCCGAGACTGGACTCGCGAGCGGATCTGATGGCGGCGCTCGGCCGGTTGCTGCGGGACGAGGAGGCCGCGAGTCCGACGGATAACGAGCGGTTTCTGGCCGAGCAGGCCACGCTCGAGCAGTTCAAGATCGTGGTCGCGGAGTTCGCGGTGGACGGCCTCGTCGAATCGCAGTCCCATCTCGCGATCATCCCGCGCTTGCCGGCCAGGGCGAGGATGGCGGTGTTCCGGGTACTGGTGGACGAATTCGGTTGTGGCAACGACGAACTGGAGCATTCCGCGCTGTATCGGGCACTGGTCACCGAATTGGGCATGCCGGTCGAGCTGACCGACTACGTCGCACTGGCCGACGAGTCCAGCTTCGCCTACGTCAACCTGTTCCACTGGCTGGCCGCCCGCGCACCCGCACCCGAGTACTTCCTCGGCGCCTACGCCTACTTCGAGTCCAGTGTGCTGTACGCGTATCGGTGCTATGCGGCCGCCGCCGAGCGGCTGAACATCGTCAATCGCAAGTACTACACCGAGCATCTGTACATCGACACCTTCCACAGCAAGCAGATGCGGACCGCCATCCGTGCGCTGGAGCTGGAGCGGCCGGTGGATTTCGGCAAGGTATGGGTCGGTGTCGAACTGACCAGTGCGGTCGTGGCGGAGGCCACCGACCGCGCGATCGCCAAGGCGCGGAACAGGGTGTAGCGATGGAGGATTCGGGTCCGGAGGCGGAGGTCCGCCAGACCACCGAGGAACGGTTGCTGATCGAGGTGGGCGACCGCCGGATTCTCATCGAGGCCGCCTGCCCGCATCGCAAGGGCAGGCTGCGGTTCGGCCACGTCAACGGCCGCGCGCTGCGGATCACCTGCCCGCTGCACCATTCGACGTTCGATCTGCTGACGGGGCAACAGATTTCGGGTCCGCCCTGCCGATCGCTGTGGGTGCGGGTGCTCTCCGACGAGACGTGACCCCGAACAGACCAGTCCGGCGCTGCGATCTGGTACACGTTGGTGCATGACCGATGTTATCGAGTTGGCCGGGAAGACGGTGATCGTTACCGGGGCTTCGTCCGGTATCGGGGAGTCCACGGCGCGGTTGTTGTACGCGGCTGGGGCGTATCCGGTGTTGGCGGCGCGGCGGCCGGAGCGGTTGACCGAGCTGAGCGCGGAGCTCGGCGGGGCGCTCGCGGTGCCGACCGACGTGACCAACCCGGCGCAGGTGCGCGAGTTGGTTGCGGCAACGGTGGCGCGGCATGGCCGCATCGACGGACTGGTGAACAATGCCGGGGCCGGTCTGCAAGGTCCCGTGGCCGATGTCGACCTGGACGAGTTCGGGCGGATTCTGGAACTCAACGTGGTCGGTCTGGTCGGGGTGACGCAGGCTGTCCTGCCGACCATGCGGGCGCAGGGGTTCGGTCGGATTGTGAACGTCAGCTCGGGCACCACGCGCCGGGTGGCGACGGGATCCGGCGCGTACGCGTCGACAAAATCGGCGGTGAACATGCTCAGCGCGGTACTGCGGGAGGAACTGGCCGGTGACGGGATCGCGGTGTCGCTGCTGCTGCCTTCGATGACCGCGACCGAGTTCGGTGACGGGATGTTCACACTCGGCGCCACGCCGCGGCCGGGCATGGTGGTGCACAGCCCGGACTATGTGGCCGGTGTGGTGCTGCGGCTGCTGCGCACCGGCGAGGACACCTTCGACATCCCGCACGGGCCGGAGCAGCCCGATATCGCCCGCGTGCCCCACTGATTCTCCGCCGACGAAGATCGCATCGCCGTGGCCGAGCGCGGCATCAGGAAACCTCTTCTGCCCGAAGGGATTCGCGGAGAGCCCGGTGCGCTGCGAGGCGCACGCGGGCTCGGGAGGCAGTCCGGGAAACCTCCGGCTCGTCACCCTGTGGCGCACAGTGATCAGCGTGCGCCGAACATCATGGTCCACCATGGCCCCGTGTCGAGCAGCGAATTGCCGCGTCCGGGTTTGCCTTTCGCCGCACCGATTCCGGCCGACTTCCAGGAGCAGTTGAGCAGGTTCTCTCGGTGACCAGAACTGCTCATCCAGCCGTCCATGATCTCCCGCGGCGAGGTTTGCCCCATGCCGATGTTCTCCGAGACCTCGTCCTGATATCCCTGCGCCTTCGCCCGCTGCATCCAGTCGCGGCGGTCGGGGCTGATGTGATCGAAGTACCGTCGGTCTCGCATGTCCTGGCTGTGCAGGCGCGCGGCCCGGGTCAAACGCTCATCCATCCGCAGTGGCTGACAACCCTTCTTGCGTCGCTCGGCATTGGCGAGGTCGAGGACCTGCTTCTCCCACTGCGCTTCGCCCTCACCCGCGCCCGGGCCCGGCTTCGCCGACTCGTCCGGCTTCGTGGGCTCCTGGGGCTTCGTGGGCTCCTGGGGTTTAGGCGGCTTCGGATCGCCGCCCGAACAGTCCGGCGCCGCAGGCTCGTTGGTCCCCGTGTCGACGAAGGCGTCGCTGATCCACCGGCCGCTGTCGAGCTTGTCCCACACATCGGTGGCACCCCATTTGCTCGTGACGCGGTCGCCGCGCGCCGTGCACACGATCGTCACCCGATCGCGATGACGAGCTCTGCCGACCTTCGAACTCCGCAGGCTCGGACCGGACCGCAGATTGACCGGCGAGCGGCCGTTCGGCGCCAGCACGGTCCCCATCCCCGGTTTATCCGGTTCAGCCACAGCCGGGGCCGCCATCGCGCCACCCGCCACGACCGCCACCACACATACCGCACCGAGCCCGGCACGAGATCGAATAGCCCAGTCCCGCACCGTATTCCATCCACTCATTACCGCAATTCCCCGTCCTCGTTCCGATCCGACGCCGACCAGTACCGAAGGGTAGAGTCCGGCGACGCAGCGGCCGAGTCACATTAGGTCCGGGTTCATTCGAGTCAAGGCCAGCCTTACCGATCCGGGCGAATCCGATGTAACGTTGCACAATTCGACCGATCGGTATCGGCGTTTGAGATCGTCCTCGTGAACCGCGGAACTGATCATCCCCCAAACTGGTTGGCTGACAGCACTTACCAATTCACCCTCGTGCCGAATATCGGATAGCGGCCAAATGGCCGGGCATCGAACGGCTTTGAGGAATCGAGGTTAGCCTGGGTGAGTGTCCAATGCGCCTTACATCGAAGATCAGCCGGGGTCGTCGCGGCCCGAATCTCATCGACTGCGACAGGTCGCGGAGTCGTTCGGCGAGGACCCCGACCGCTACGACCGGGCACGTCCTCACTATCCCGCAGCACTGGTGGAACGCATCGCTGCTGACGCCCCTGGCCCCGATGTCCTGGATGTCGGCTGCGGTACCGGCATCGCGGCGCGCCAGTTCCGCGCGGCAGGCTGCACGGTACTCGGCGTCGAACCCGATACCCGGATGGCCGATTTCGCCCGCGCCAGCGGCATCGAGGTCGAGGTCGCGACATTCGAGGCGTGGGAACCCGCCGGGCGGAGGTTCGACGCGGTGATCGCAGGGCAGTCCTGGCACTGGGTGGACCCTGTCTCGGGCGCGGCCAAGGCGGCGCGGGTGCTGCGCCCCGGCGGTCGGCTCGCGGTGTTTGCGCATGTATTCGAGCCGCCGCCTGATGTGGCCGCGGCTTTCACGGCCGTCCATCGGCGGGTGGCACCCGATTCGCCGGTCGGCCTCCCGCAGGGGACATCACTCCGCGAGGCGTACCAGGGAGGGTTCACCAAGTACGCCGAGGCGATCCGGGAAGCGGGTGGGTTCGGTGATCCCGAGCAATTGCAATTCGATTGGGAGCGGTCCTATACCCGCGACCAATGGCTGGACCTGTTGCCCACCACCGGTGGACTCACCCGTCTCCCGGCGGACAAGGTGGCCGAGGTGCTGACCGAGGTCGGTGCCGTCATCGACGCGATGGGCGGCGGCTTCCGCACGCCCTTCACCACCTTCGCAATCGTCGCCGCCCGAACCGACGCCACCTGACCGGCACGACCTGAAACACGAACAGAGCAGTCGGACTCGTCTGGCCACCGGAAGTCGACGGTCCTGCGCAGTATCGGAGCAAGCCAACCACGGAGTCGACTCGAACCACCCGAGCCCGCCGAAGACGAAGAGGCGTCGGGGAATCACGCTGTCGCGGCGAAGGTGTCATAGGCATCCTGGCTGAACAATACGAAACGCACCTCCCG
This sequence comes from Nocardia sp. NPDC051570, assembly GCF_044454005.1. Taxonomy (NCBI): domain Bacteria; kingdom Bacillati; phylum Actinomycetota; class Actinomycetes; order Mycobacteriales; family Nocardiaceae; genus Nocardia; species Nocardia sp. NPDC051570. Next base: position 17,225 of record NZ_JBITDI010000024.1, read on the forward strand.
CACCGTGGTGTCGGCGGCCCGCACGGTCTCGATCGCGATGCGGGCACCGTCGTCGATCGGCCAGCCGAAGATACCGGTGGAGATGGCCGGGAACGCAACCGTCCGCGCGCCCAACTCATCTGCCACCCGCAGTGATTCGCTGTAGCAGGAGGCCAGCAGCTCCGATCGGTCGTCCTGCGCCGACCACACCGGCCCGACCGTGTGAATCACCCATCGTGCGGGCAGATTACCGGCGGTCGTCGCGACGGCCTTCCCGGTTGCCAGGCCCTTCCCGTAATGCGACGCCCGCAGGTCACGGCACGCGGACAGGATCGCCGGACCACCCTTGCGGTGAATGGCTCCGTCGACGCCCCCGCCGCCGAGCAGTGACGAATTCGCCGCGTTCACCACCGCATCCACATCCTGCTCGGTGATATCGCCCCGGATCAGTACGAGTTCGACCATGCGACCATTGTCGCAGCTCTCGGCGACGCGGCGAAATCGGAGTCGATGGTTTCATGCCGCCCCGAAACCCCGACCGGCGCAGGTGACGACCTCGAACCCGCGGCTGGGGAAGACGGCGTCCATGAAGAAACTGCCGGTCAGCCATTCCGCTTCCCGGCGCGGTCTTCGCCTGTCCTACACGCTGTTTCGCGCCATGAAACTCTTGGCATCACCGTCGTCGGGGTTCACGAACACGATGTCGTCGGGGCGTCGACGGGGTACATCGACGGACAACACGACGAAGGGATGCTTTGTGATCATGGGAAATCCGTGGATCTCTCTGCGCGCGAAACGGAGAAACATTCCGGGCCGAGCGTCGCTTTCTTCGCCGCTGAGGTGAAAAACTCCTTCACCGCTCACTATGTAGAGGTGTTCGTCGCAGTCGTTGTGGTAGTGCAGCGGAAGGGTGCGATAGATCCGGAAAATCCTGCTACTGGCCTCGGGGAAGTCACTGAAATAGACGTCGGTCAACATCGACTCGGAGGTTTCAGGAAGCTTGCTGATTTCGGCGAAGACATCGAAGATCTGCTGAATATTGTCGGTTTCAGGTATGAAGTCACCGTCCATGTTTCACATCCTCTCCTCGTGCTGGGCTCTAGATTACTCGAACTCCTCCAGCAGCCGCTGGAGGTTCGGACGGCGATAAACGTCGGTATGAGGCCGCTGGGCGCGCGGTCGGTTGGGCGAGATGCGCTGCGGTGCAGAACGTCCGGTCTATGCCCGCCGGGAGCCGTTACGTGATGGTCGCGAAGTAACCGAGCACGGCCGGAACGATCAGCAGCACGCCGATGACGATGTTGGTGCGGCGATGGAGGGCGAGAAACGCGACGAATTCTCGCAAGAAGGCCGTGAACACGAAGTAGTATGCCGTGCGCGCACCGATCACACGGGCGCGGATACCCAGACGGCGACTCAGCATCGCGGCCCGCAATACGTGGAAATCGCTGGTGACAACGATCATTCGACTGCCGCCGCAACGCAGGCCGCGCCCTCGGATCTCGGCGGCCGTACAACACAGGTTCTCCTCGGTGGTTCGGGACCTGCGCTCGCGGATGATCCGGGGTGCCGGAATGCCGGCGGTGACAAGGTAATCGGCCATCGCATCGGCTTCGGGAACGGTTTCACCGGGTCCTCGGCCGCCGGATGCGACCACGATCGGATCGGCGCCGGCCGCTATCTCGGCCCGGTAGACCCGCGCGGCCCGGTCGAGGCGGGAGGCGAGCAAGGGCGTGACACGCGCACCATCGAGCCCGCAGCCGAGGACAACGAGGACGTCGCTGCCGGTGCGCAGCGGAAGCCGGGCGTACAGCACCGCGTAGACAGTGAAAGCCACCAGTTGAGCAACGACGAACACGCCCAGGACAACGATCACCCCCGCCGACATCGACAGCCACGCGGGGGTATCCGGTCCGGGGTGCACGACATCCCGGATCGCCATGGACAGCACGAGCAGCCCCAGGCCCACGACCGGGGTGACAACGGTGGCGACCCGCATCCCTTCCCGGCACACGACCACGACCGCATTGGCCAGCAGCCCGATGCCGGCCGCCAGCAACACCACCCGCGACAGCACGAAAACCAGCCCGAACCCCAGCAATTCGACCACGGCATGATCAAGCTCTCCGAGCGAGGACACCACCCACGGCGACAGCATCACGGTGACCGCGAGCAACGCGAATCCTGTTGAACGACGCTGAGATTCACGTGCCCGCGGGTCGCCGACGCCTGCCGGGCCCGCCTCGGCCGGGTGACTCCCGGCGCCGCGGGCCGGCACGATCGCCAGATTCATTCGGGGACCTCTCACAAGCAAGCGCACCCGGACGTATCCGCGGTGTGGACGACATCTACGGTCGTCGACCTGCCTGCACGGCCGGCGATAACGGGCTGGGAACTCGCTGCGGACCGGGGTGGCTACCGCGTACCGGATAACTCGGGGCGGATCGCCAGTGCCGCACGATTACCGAACAACCATGCCAACCCGGGCATCCGGGCCCGGTAGCCCAGGCATCCGCTCTGCCGGGTCGGGTGATCGGCGGCTGGTTCGCAGGTTTCGTTCAGGGGAGGCACAGTGTTCGTCGGCACGATCGGCCTTGTGATGATTTCGGGATCGGCGCTGCTGGCGAACAGACTGTGTCTCGCACCGAACCACGCATTCAATCGGAACGCGCGACCGGCGAGGGGGTCCCGGGGGGTCTGTCGAGCCCCCGCGTCAGAAGAAGCTGTACTCCTGGCTCCAGTGGAAGCCCCGGCTGCGCTGCGGGAAGCGGTTCTCGTCGAACCGTTCCAGAGTCACGGTGACGGGGTGGCCTTCGAGTTCACCGTCCAGGCGTAGCCGGTCCGGGCTGGATTGCTGGAATGTGAAGGTACCCAACGGTTGCGGCGGCTGCTGCGACGGCGGACCCGAGCGTGGTTTCGGGAGCGCGTCGGCGGTCGTCAACTGCAGGCGGTGTGCTCGGGTGTCGACGTCGACGTGTGTGGGTACGAGTGTCCCGTCCATGCGCTGGTACTCCATGAAACCGGGGTAGTCGTCGAACACTATGCGCTGCCAGCGATCCGGATCGGTCAGTAGCGGCGGCACGGCCTGCCCGTCGCGGGTGAACTCCTGCACCGTCCAGATTCCGTATAACGGTGGTTTCGGACGACCGTCGCCGTACTCGGACCAGTTCTTCCAGCCGAAGTAGACGAACGAGGTCGACACCCACAGGCACAGCGCAACCTGTACCGCCGCCGCGATCCGTCGAGACTCGACGGTATGGAATGGATACGGTGCTGTGGAGGGCCGGGCTGTCCGGTTGAGTACCAGCACATTCGCCAACCGGCGAGCCTCGGGGGCCAAGAGGACCAGACTCATCAGCATCAGGTGGCCCGACCAGATCTTCACATCCACGTCGAAGGTCATGTCCAGGGTGAACACCATCGCCATGTCGATCAGGGCCAGCAGTGCTCCGGCGATCGCGGTCCGCGGGACGAACAGCAAGATCCCCGCCGTCATCTCCGCCCCGCCGAGCAGTATCTCGTAGACCGGTGAACTGCCGACCTGCGCCCACAGCACACCCATCGGAGTCAGGTCTCCATACGACTGCAGCAGCGACGACAGCGCCGGCCGCTGCATCTGGTCCGGAATCAACTTTCCGGTGCCGTAGTAGAACATCTGTCCGGCCACGACGAGACGGATGATCAGAGCGAACCAGCCCCCCAGCCGCCGGTATTCCCGGCGACGCCGATCCAGCACCGACCAGGCCACCGTCCCGAACACCGCGACTGCCAGCACACAGAACAGCAGTATCCAGTCGACAATCCGGTCGCCACCGTCGGTGGCGTGCCAGCGGGCATCGACACCGAAGACATGCCGACCCACCCACTCGCAGAGGGGACCGAGCACATGCCCGGGCCAGTCCGCGACGGTGCTCGCCAACTGGGGAACGAGCCATCCGGCATACACGAACCAGGCCAACGGCATCGCCAGGCAGATCAGCCCGAAATACAGGAAGGTGAACCGGAATACGATACGAGTCAACCGATTCCAACCCACTCGGTGCGGCCGCGTATCCTCCCTTGCCTCCGGTGACGGCGTTGTGGTGGCCACTGCACTCAACACTTGTCCCTCTCGATCGAAACGACCGACTCGACGTTAAGGAGTGCATGCTCCGGTTCGCATCGGCTCAGTGGCTGATCTTGCTCTACCCCTATGGAGGGACACATCCCTCTCCCGGATGACGAACCCTTCCGGGTTCACCATGTCACCGGCAGTTCGTGCACCCCGTAGACGACCATGTCGTGCTTGAACCTCACGCCGCCTCCGGTGCACGCGAACCGTCCAGGCCGAGTCGGTGCACCAGCCAGTCTCGCAGTGTGTCGGCGTACTCCTCGCGCTCCAACGCCAGATCGATTGCGGCGCGCAGATATCCGGCCGGATTGCCGATATCGTGCCGGATGCCGCGATGCACGACCACATGTACCGGATGGCCCTCGGTGATGAGCAGGGCGACGGCGTCGGTCAATTGGAGCTCACCACCCGCGCCGGGGGAGATGCGGCGCAGTGCGTCGAAGACGGCACGGTCGAGCAGATAGCGACCCGCCGCGGCGAAGGTCGACGGTGCGTCCGCCACGGCCGGTTTCTCCACCATGGCGTTGACCCGTAAGACATTCGGATCACCGGGCACGCGTTCGACATCGAACACGCCGTAGGCGCCGACTTGATCGCGTGGAACGTCGACCGCGCAGAGCACACTGCCCCCGTACTGCCGGCGCACTCGTGCCATCGTGTCCAGCACACCGCGCGGCAGCACCAGATCGTCGGGAAGCAGTACCGCCAGCGACGTCTCGTCGTCCGCGAGCGCCTGCTCGGCCTGCAGCACGGCATGGCCCAGGCCCAGCGGACGGTGCTGGGTCACCGTCTCCACCGCGAGCAGACCCGGCGCCCTCCGGATCTTGTCCACCAGCGCGGACTTTCCGCGCTCCGCGAGCGTGCTCTCGAGTTCCCGATCCTCCGCGAAATGTGCTGCCACACTGCTCTTTCCGGGCGAGGTGACGATCACCAGCCGATCCGCACCCGCCGCCGCGGCCTCCTCGGCCACCAATTCGATGCCCGGAGTGTCGACCACGGGCAGCAGTTCCTTGGGCACGGTCTTGGTCGCGGGAAGAAACCGGGTTCCCAGGCCCGCGGCGGGTACCACCGCGGTGCGGAACCTCGATATGTTGCGGTTCATGGGCAGCCTCACTGGTCGTCATTTCGCCAACAGGGCCGACGCTATGAACGCCCGCTGTGCGGACCATGGGAGCGAGCTCCGTCCCGGCTGGGAGAACGCCGATCAGCTTCCGGCCGATCCGGTGCCCGGAACCGGGTCGGTCAGCCGATAGGTGGCCAGTACGGCCTTGTGATCGGTAACCCAGCGCTGCGGGGTGGCGATGAAGTTGTCCTGGGTATTCTCATCGATCCGCTTGCTGCGGACGATCGATGCACGGGGGCCGACCAGCCCGACCGCGCTCAACGCGAGTCCGGCGCCGGGACTGGTGAAGATGTAGTCGATCCGGTCTCGCTCGTCGGCCTCCGGAGCCCAGGTCAGCTTGTTCACCGGCGCCTCGGGATTACTTGCCGGCCAGGTGAATCCGGGATGGGTCACCGGATTCGGATACTTGGATCGGTAGGCGTCGACGAAGCCCGCCTGCTGGAGTCGGCGGGTGCTTTCCCAGGGCAGAACCACCCCGTTATGGTCGAACACCCGAGCCGTTGCCGCGGTCCAGTCCAGGGCGGAAGGCTCGTTGAAATCCCCGCCGAGGATCACCGAACGCCCGGCGGCCATCTCGGATTTGGCGTCGTCGAGGAATCTCCCGATGGTGTCGGGTCGGCCGGACGCGATATTCACCCGCTGGACCACGGCTGGATCGGTGACCGGTCCGTTGGGGAGTTTCGACCAGCCGTACTGAGCGAATTCGTCGCCGACGCTGCCGGGTGCGTATCCGCGCGGCAGATACGTGGCGTACCAACGGTATTCGAGGTGAGCCGCGTATACGGACAGCGGCTTCCCATCCACCGTCAACCGCGCCCGCGTCATCCATCCGAGGGTGGTGGACGACGACTCGATCGGAAATACGGACAGGACTCCCGTGTCATCGGACGGCGCACTCGCATACGTGCGACCCTTGCGCTTCAAAGCGTCGGCGATGCGGTCGGTCGCGCCACGGAACGCCTCGGTCAGCGTCACGATCGACGCGTCGGTGGACATGATCAGATCGGTGACGAGATCGATTCCGCCGGAGATGTTGTCACCGGCCTGCCAGATGTTGATGTTCAGTATCCGGAGTTCCCGGCCGCTCGGCGCGGCCCGCGTGACGGGCGGCGATACGAACGGCGCGGCGGCGAAAGCGCCTGCTAGAGCGCCCATTCCGACAATAACATCGCGTCGCTTGATCGAACCGGTCACGCACACACTCCTATCAACTGGACAAAATGGACAAATGCATCCTCGAGCGTCGGAGTGGCGTGCGGGTGAACGGAAAACGCCGCCCGCGTGTCACCGGTTCGTCCAGGGTGCGATACCTGCGGTGAACCTGCTCACAGCGCAGCCACGCTTTCACGAAAGTCTCACGATCGTTCGGGCAGCCTGGCGCTCGAAATCCATTCCGGCATGGGGAGGTAGGAGTGAAATCGTGCACCGCTTCGACACCGCGAACGGGCCGACCCTCGATAACGCGGTAGCTGCCTATGTCCACCGGATCGCCAATCCGAACACCGCGCGCTCCTACCGAGTCGTGTTGCGCGGCTTGGTCGACCGGCTCGGGCCGCAGCTGCCCGTGGCCGCCCTCGACACCGAACCGATCATCGATGACATCAGTGAATGGTTCGTCCAGCGATGGGGGTATGCGGCGCCGTCGACACTCAACGTCCGCCGGTATGCACTTCGCTCGGCGAGCGCGTGGTGGCGCCAGCGAGGCTGGATCACCGGCGACCCCGCACGACGGATCCTCCGGCGCGCCGACGAACTGGATCCAGCAGATCCCACCGGCCATCGGCGGCAACCGAGTTCGCCACCGCTTCGCCCCTGAGGGGGCGAGATCCCGCTGTTGTTTTCCGTGACAATTCCGATGATGCGCGGTTCGGGTTTACGAACGTGCAGTGGAACTTTTAGGACAATTGCGTCCTGCCTCGCCCAGAAATATGCGAACCATATGGTCTCGTTCGGTTCGGCGAATAGGGGTCTGGCAAATACCGGAACTTCACGAGCGCAGCGGGATACCCTATTGTCTCAGCTCGTGCGAATTCTGGTGATAGAGGATGACGAGCGTCTTGGCAATGAAGTGGCAGCCGGTCTGCGTTCGGCCGGATTCGCGGTAGACCTGGCACCGAATCTCGTGGAGGCGGATCTGAAGATCGCTGTCAACACCTACGACTGCCTGGTCGTCGATCGCGGCCTGCCCGATGGCGATGGCTTGGCGCTGGTCGCGACCAAACGCCAGGCCGGACAAAGGGTTCCGGTGCTCATGCTCACCGCCCGCGACGGATTGGCCGACCGCATCGCCGGATTCGAGCACGGCGCCGACGATTATCTGGTCAAACCTTTCGCGCTGCCCGAACTGGTCGCCCGCCTCCGCGCCCTGTGCCGCCGCCGGGAGCAGCCGACCCCGGCTCACCTCGTCCTCGGCGATATCGACATCGACTTCCCTCGGCACCGCGTCGTTCGCGCAGGCATCCTGCGATCGTTGACTGCCAAGGAGTTCGGCGTGCTCGAGCTGCTCGCGACGCGCGCGGGCACCGTCGTCTCGCGGTCCGAACTCATCGAATGCTGCTGGGACGAAATGGCCGAGCCCGCCTCCAACGTGGTCGACGCCGTCATCGCGCAACTGCGCCGCAAGCTCGGAGCTCCCCCGGTGATCGAAACCGTCCGCGGCACCGGCTTCGTGATCGGACACCAACCATTCGCACCGTGATCTCCACGTCCGATGCCCGTCCGGCCGTGGCTCGGCTACGTCGCACTCGCTGGCAGCTGACTGCTTTGATCACCGCGATCACCGCGGTCTGCCTGATCATCCTCGGGCTCGTCGCCGCGACCATCGATGCGCGCTCGCGCTCGACCGCCGTGGACGATTCCCTCGATCGCGTGGCGAGCGGTATATGGGAGGCGGTCACCTTGCAGGAGGATGCGAAAACCCTCGACGTCAACCAGATCAAAGACGGCGATCTGGCCAACGGCGAGACCGCGGTCGTCATCCTCACCACCGCCAACGGTGACATGAAGTGGCAAGAGGCCTTCGGGCACCTGCGCTCGTGGCTGCCCAACGACAACGGCCTCGCGTCGCTCGCCGACGACACATTCCAGGATCGCGGGGTCATCTACCGCGACGACATCGACAGCGTGGGCAGGCCCGTTCGACTCGAGGCCAAGGCGCTCACCTTCAAAGACCTACCCGATGTCCAGACGGTGATCATCGCCGGCACGAATCCCGGTGCGCACGACCGTGGTCGCGCACTGCTGCTGTGGGGCCTCGTAGCCGGAGGACTGGCACTGGTCGCCGCATCGGCCGGAGTCGCGCACCTGCTGTCGGGGCGCAGCATCAAGCAGGCGGTGGTGATGGTCGACGAACAGGAACGTTTCCTCGGCGACGCCGCACACGAGCTGCGCACGCCGCTGACCACGCTGCGGCTGGTCAGCGAGCCCCGCGAACGCACAGAGGCCGAAGTGGAGCGCGCGCTGACCGATGCGAGAGCGCTGGGCGACCGGATGGAACGCATCGTCGCGGGATTGCTCGCGCGCGCCAGGATGCAGGCGGGCGTCACCACCATGGAGCGGATACAGCTGCTGCTCGATCAGCTCACCGAGGCGATGATCGAGGAATTCCCCGACAAGAACATCGTCCTGCACGCCGAACCCAGTGTGGTCGTTGGTGATCCGACCCTGTTGAGCTTGGCGGTGCGCAATCTGCTCGAGAATGCGATCACCCACGGCGCGGTGAATCCGAGCGAACCCGTCGAGGTGCATGTCGCACAGGGCCGGGTCAGTGTGCGCGACTATGGCGCCGGACTGACTCCGCCGCTGTCGAGCAACCCGTTCGCGCGAGGCGTCACCAGTGGCCGGGGGAGCGGCATCGGTCTCGCGCTGGTCGCCTGGATCGCCGAATTGCACGACGGCACAGCAACAATGGAGCCGGCCGCGGGTGGCGGCACCATCGCAGCGATCACGCTGCCACCGCCCCCGCTCAGTCACCCCTGAGTTTCTACGGTGTATCCGGCTTGACGCACTGAACGTAGGTCAGTGAAAGGCGTTGCAGGCGTCGGCTTCCAGCTGGTCGACCGAGCGCCGGAACTCGTCACACCCAGTGCTTCACGGGTTTCTCATACTCCTCCAGTCATCCTGTAGCTATCGGTGATGTGGATGCAGTTCCCGCACATCGAAAGACGCGCTCGGGCCGATGTCAGTCGTCCCGATCCGGCAGAGGTGCGCAGGAAAGGACCTCCCGCAATGGCCAACAGCAATCCGGGTATCCGCTCGACCGGCAGGTGCCGGTACGAGGAATCGGCGGCGCGTGCTCCGCTACCCGAATTCGATTCCCGCACAGAGCCACTGGCCATCCCGGCGATCGTGCTCGGCGTGGCCTTGGTGATCGCCGCGCTCGCTTCGCTCGATCACCTTCCCCGCTGGGCCGCCGACTACAGTGCGATTCTGGTCTACTGCGCGTTCTTTCTCTACATGTCGCTCGCGGGCCGGCTCACCTGGTGGGGCGTGGACACCGTTATGGCGCGAATCCGCACCACCCGAAGAAGTCGCCGATGAGTCCGAGCCGCGGATACGGCCGCGCGGTGATCACCGTATTCGGCACGGCCGCAATCGGTCTCGTCTCGGCGGCAGGCGCCGATGCGGCTCTACCCGCTGGGCCACCACAGATAACTACCAACTCCGCACCCGATGGCGGCTGGTGCGATGACCGAATTCCGTTGCTGCTCTTGGCCGGTACCGCCGGGATGGTCGGCGCGGTGCGGACCGTGCGCGGGCAGCGGCCTTCTGGGAGTATCGGGTTACCGATCCCTGATTCACCGGCGTCGATCGATCCCAGTGTGGATAGGGAGTTCGGAACCATCAGGATCTATCTCGGAGTGCGTTCTCAGGCGGAATTCTCCGCCATCGGCCTCACTCCCGATCTCCCCGCCCCCGGACAGCCGGACTACCGATCCTCCGGTTCCTATTGGCGAACGCTTCTGATCGATCCCGATCGAACTCCCGGCTCGATCGGGCCATGGTCGGCCACCGTTCTCGCCTCGGAACCGGGGCTCGGACATCGAGAACTCACCATCGCGGTCTCTGGCGGCAAGAAACTCCGTATCGATGCCGACACCCGGATTCAGCTGCGCATCATCGGCATGCATCCGATCACGGTCATCCCCATCCATCTGGCAGGGCAGCGTGCGCTCGCGGTCACCTACCAGTACCAATACCAGGTGCGAGCCGCCTGCTACGAACCGGGCGACCACGCCATCACCCGACCCACCCCGTGGCAGAACATCCCCATCCACCAGGTCCGGCAACTCCAACGGATCGGTGCCGATGTGCCCTCACTGTCCTACCTCTGACGTGCACCGACTTCGCGGGAGATGCGAGAGGGGACCTCGATGAGCGCAGCCGATGATTTCCGAGTCCTGGCCGTTCTCGCGCCAGGCGGCACATTGACCGTCGATCAGCTGGCGCGCGCTGCCGATCTGACTACGAAGAAGGCTCGTGATGCTGTGGCGGCGCTCCATCTGAAGGGGTTGGTCACGTCGAATACCTCTGCCCGATGGTCGATTACAGACATTGGACAGCGTGCATGGACATCGAAAGGGCAACGGAACGTCCCGTGAGGGGACGGCGCCGGTGTAGTAGACCGTATTCGGGGGCGGATCGTGCGTGAACCCATCCTTGTCGCGGTGCGAAAGATCACACCGATAAATAATCCGTGCGAATGTAGCCTGATAACTCGATTCGAATGGTCACCGTTTCCAGGTTTCCGGCGATATCACGGTTCACGCGCGCGTGCCGGGCACACCTGAAAGGGTCATCATGCGATTCGCTGCATACGCCGCCGCTCTCGCGGCGGGAGCATTGTTCGCCGGGGTCTCGACGAGTATGCCTGCGGCATCCGCCGACCCGTTCGATCCCGGTACCCTCCCGCTGAGCCGATACGCCCCGACCGGCGACCACGAGCCGGTGAGCACGGCGGCGGTAGTCCCGTGCCAAGGCGTGTACGCCGTGGCCGAAGTCGTGTTCCGCCTGATGGGCAAGCCGTCGGATCTGACCTGCACGCAGAACGGACTGTTCGGCGTGGATCTCTACTATCCGAAGGACATCGCCACGATGTCGCGGGTGCCGGCGATCGTGTGGGGTCCCGGTTCCACCGCCGACCCCGGCAATTACGATGCCAGCGCCCGCCTCTGGGCCGGCAACGGCTTCGTCGTGGCGATCCCCCACGACCTGTTGAACTCGCTGCCCGAGATTCCGATCGCGGGAGCGGCGGCCCTGTCCCAGGCCGATCATGATCCCGGCAGCGCGTTGTTCGGCAAGGTCGATCTGAGCCGCACCGTCATCGGCGGTCATTCCGGCGGCGGCGCCGCCGCGATCGAGGGTGCGAGCATCCCGCCGACCGTCTATCGGCAGATCGACCCGGATCTCCGGATCATCGGCGCGGTCCCTACCGAGCCGTCGCCGTACTCCACGTCCTTCCTTCTCGACGTCCCCACCCTGTACCTCGCCGGGTCCATGGACTTCGTCGTTCCGCACCTCATGACGCTGTGGCTCGAATATCCCCTCGCCACTAACGCGCCGGCCTTCATCGTGACCGTGAAGAACGCCACCCATCTCACTCCGCTCGACGATGTGGCGCACAACCCCATGGCCGGCATCACCCTGGCATGGCTGCAATATCTCGTGAACGACGACAAGACCGCGGCGAGTTACTTCGTCGGCCCGGACTGGAAGCTGCCCGCCGATCCCGCGGTCGACTACGCCCTCCGCAACGACCGCGCCGAGCACCTTCCCGCCTGAAACCGAGGGATTCGTCCCTCACCGTTTCGGACACGGTGGCAGTGGGGTGGAACAAGTTGGGTGATTCCGCCACCTGTGTGGCCGTGTGCGAAAGACAATGAGGGGGTTCGTGTTTCGTCGGCACCGCCGCCGGGAGGCCGCTTCGTGAGGCCGAGGCGGGTTGCGACGGTCTCTCGGGTGGCGCTCGCCCGTAGAGAGGTTGGCAATGACAGGCATGGATATCGGGACCCCGGACGGCAAGGCCGATCGGATCTTCTTCAACGGTCCCATCGTGACGATGGTCGAGGATCAGGCGTCAGCTCCGGAAGCGGTGGCGATTCGGGGTGAGACGATCGTATTCGTCGGGGATCTGGCCGAGGCCCGATCGCAATGGCAGGGCAGCGGGACGTGGATGCACGATCTCGCGGGTGCGTGTCTGCTGCCCGGGTTCATCGACGCGCACGGTCATATGGGCGGTGTCGGATTGCAGGCGCTGGTGGCGAATCTGCTTGCCGCGCCGGACGGTTCGGTCGGTTCGGTCGATGATGTGGTCGGAAAGCTTTCGGAGTGGGGGCAATCCGATGTGGGGCGGCGGTCGCAGTGGATCGTCGGGATGGGATACGACGATGCGCTGATCGGGCGGCATCCCACGCGCCAGGATCTGAATCGGGTGTCCACCGAGCGGCCGGTGCTGGCCGTACACCAATCCGCGCATTTGGGCGCGGTCAACGATCGGGCACTGGAACTGCTCGGATACGACCACGCCACACCCGATCCCGACGGCGGTCACATCGGGCGCGAGGACGAACTGGAGCCCTACGGGACCCCCGACGGTGTGCTCGAGGAGACGGCGTTCAATCCGGCCTTCGACAAGGCGGTGGCGGGCTTGTCGCCGACCGACAGTGCCGGCCTCTACGCCGTCGGACGCCACGAGTACAGCCGGTTCGGATTCACCACCGCACAGGAAGGCGGCGCGGCTCGTCAGCTGCTCGATACGCTGCGGGTCCTCCAGCGCACCACGGGATTTCAGATCGATCTGGCCGCGTACATCAAGGCGTCGGAGCTGAAGACCGAGGCGGATTGGGACCGGCTCGACATCGCCGCGAACTACTACCGGGGGATGCGGCTGGCGGGAGTGAAGCTGTTGCTGGACGGTTCACCGCAAGGGCGGACCGCATGGCTGACCGAGCCGTATCTCACCCCACCGCCGAAGCAGGACTCCGAATACCGCGGCTACCGCACGGTGACCGACGACGTCGCGAAAGAGCAGGTGTACCAGGCGTTTCGGCGTGACATCCACGTCATCGCGCATGTCAACGGGGATGCGGCGGTGGATCAGTTCATCATGGCGGTCGAGGCGGCGTGCCGGAGGCTGGGGGAGCCGGATGCCGCGCATCGGCGCCCGGTGGCGATCCACGCGCAGACCGCGCGGCAGGACCAGATCGTCGACTTCGCCCGGCTCGGCATCATCCCCTCCTTCTTCACCATGCACACCTTCTACTGGGGCGACTGGTATCGCGAGACGGTACTGGGTGAGGAACGCGCACAGAACATTTCGCCGACGGGCTGGGCACTGGCACAGGGCTTGCGCTATACCGCGCACCACGATGCGCCGGTCGCGTTGGCCAATTCGATCGCCATCCTGTCCAGCCAGGCCACCCGGATCACCCGGTCGGGCAAGGTGATCGGCGAACATCACCGGGTATCGGTGCCCGATGCGCTGCGATCGATCACCACCAACGCCGCCTATCAGTACTTCGAAGAGAACCGGAAAGGCAGTATCGAAACCGGCAAACAAGCCGATCTGGTGATCCTGTCGGTGAATCCGCTCGCCCTGCCGGAGCCGCAGATCCTCGAATCATGGGACGGCGTGCGGATTCTGGAGACCATCCGCCGAGGCGAGACACGATTCACGGCAGGGGGCGGCGCGATCGCCGCGACCACCGCGAAGACGGCCAACCTCGCGACTCTCGTACAGCACCACTGCTGATTCGGCGCGGATCGCGATTTCAGCCCTCCGCTGGCACAACCAGTTCGGAAGGTTGCAGCCGAAACACCTGGAGTCTGAGGTCGTAGTACTTGTCGGTCTCGCCGACCCACTGCATACCCAACCGGCGAGCGAGCTTCTTCGCGCGCTCATTGGCCGGCCGCATCACCGCGAACAACTCGCGTGCGGAGTTGCCGAACGCCCACGCGGCGACGGCTCGCGCGGCCTCGGTGGCGTAGCCGTGTCCCCAGTGTTCCGGGGTGAACTGCCAGGCGAGCTCGAGATCTTCGTGGTGTGGGGGCATCCGGCGCAAGGTGATCGAGCCCACGACAGCGTCGTCGTCTCGGCGCCGGACCGCCCAGTGGCCGACGGGAGTGTCGGCCACTGCGTCGTCGGTGGCCCACTGTTCGAGAGCGGTCCGCATGTCGGCTTCGGAGTGGATCGGTTCGACGGCGGGGGTGAGCCAGCGGGCGACCTCCGGGCGGCCGAAGATCTCCAGTGCCGCAGGCGCGTCCGCCGCAGCCCAGGGGGTGAGACGAAGCCTCGATGTGCTGAGCAGGACTTCTTCGGCGGCCATGTGCAGCTCCTCGTCGGGTGGTGAGGTCCCTGTTCGCGTGGAACAACAGTCGTCCGACATTACTTCCGCACGAACCGCTCACGTCATGCGGGTGTTACGCGATTGCTCTCGTAGGGGTGTGCTCATTAAGCTGATCTCACAGCGTTGACGGAGACAAGTAGTCCCGGGGATCCCCTGGGATGAATCCACTCCCGAGTGCAGGTAGGAACGGTCGGCCCCGGTCGGCTCAATGACCTGACGGCTTGCCCCCGTGATCGGGCCGAATCGAGGCCGCACTGTCGGCGAAGGCGTGGTGGCACCGCGAGTTACCCTGCTCGCCCACGCTCCGCAGGGTCGACGCCGGAACCTCCGGCCCGACAACGGAGTGGAGTGCCGCCACCGATGCTGGATATCGCGCTGATTCGCAAGGAACCCGAGAAGGTTCGGCAAGCTCTGGCCAAACGTGCGGTGCACGTCGATCTGTCCGCCTTCCTGACGATCGACGGTGAGTTCCGCCGGACGCACACCGAGATCGAACAGCTTCGCGCCGAACGCAAGTCGCTGTCCAGGCGGGTTGCTCACGCGACCGCGGATGCGGGTGCACTCGACCGGGTTCGGGCGCGGTCTCAGCAGATCGGGGCTCGGATCACCGAGCTCGAGGACCGGCTCGCCGAGCTCGATTCCGCGCGCCGTGAGTTTCTGGACCCACTGCCCAACCTTCCGGACGAGGATGTGGCGCCCGGCGGCAAGGAGGCCAACGAGACGCTCCGCATGGCCGGTCGGCAACCGCGGCATGATTTCCCGGCGAAGGACCATGTGGAACTCGCGGAAAGCCTGGGGCTGGTCGACTATGCCCGCGGGGCGAAACTGTCGGGTACCGGTTTCTGGGTGTACACCGGCGACGGCGCCATGCTGGAGTGGGCATTGCTGAACTACTTCATCGAGGCTCACCGGCGCGACGGGTACGAATTCATCCTGCCCCCACATATTCTCGGCCAGGAAGCCGGATACGCCGCTGGTCAGTTCCCCAAGTTCGCCGAGGATGTGTTCCACGTCGGAGCGGATTCCGACACAGCGGGCCGATTCCTCATTCCTACCTCCGAGACCGCACTCATCGGTATGCACCGAGATGACACCCTGCCGGAAGAGGCTCTGCCGCTACGGTATTTCGCCTATTCGCCCTGCTATCGCAGAGAGATCGGAGGGTACCGCTCGACCGAGCGAGGAACCCTGCGTGGTCACCAGTTCCAGAAAGTGGAAATGGTGCAGTTCACGCATCCGGACCGTTCCGACGCCGCACACGAGGAGCTGGTGGCCAAGGCGGAGCAGCTGGTGTCGGGCCTGGGCCTGCACTATCGGGTCAGCAAGCTCGCGGCCGAGGATCTGAGCGGCGCCATGTCCAAGACGATCGACGTGGAGGTGTGGCTGCCGAGCGTCGAGACATACATGGAGGTCAGCTCGATCTCGAATTCCCGTGCCTACCAGGCACGACGGGGGAACATCCGCTATCGGCCTCGCCAGGGCAAGGGCGGCTTCGTGCACACGCTGAACGGCTCCGGGCTCGCGACCAGCCGACTGCTGCCCGCGATTCTGGAGCAGTTCCAGCAGGACGATGGCAGCGTCCGCGTGCCGGAGGTGTTGCACAAGTGGGGAATCGCCGAGGTATTGCGGCCGGGCGTCCGCTGAAACGGCTTCCGCCGGGGCCCGATCCGAATCCAGGTTTCATGTCGGACCGTCTGCGGCAGTTGCGAAGTCCCGCTCCGCGGCGTTCGGGTCCTGCAGCTCCGGCGCCCTGGCCGCGGAACACCGTGACCCGCAGGCGCTGGAACGCCCGCACATTGGTCGAACGGGCTGCTGCGGGACGATCGTTCGTCTGGAAC
The DNA here is from genome assembly GCF_044454005.1 of Nocardia sp. NPDC051570. NCBI lineage: Bacteria > Bacillati > Actinomycetota > Actinomycetes > Mycobacteriales > Nocardiaceae > Nocardia > Nocardia sp. NPDC051570. The sequence goes on from NZ_JBITDI010000024.1 coordinate 33,620, forward strand.
GTCCTCCTGATGTGATCGTCGGATCGAGTCGGCCGACCGTGGACGGCGTGGAAGGATGGAGTCGGATCGGGCAGTGCGAGTAGGAGGTTGCCGGTGACGGGCAGGGAAGGTGTGTGGCTGCCGGCGGCGGCGCGCGAGCGGCTGGCCCGATTCTCGTCCTCCGGAGTGCGCACCTCGCTGCTGCCGGTCGCCGGTGCGGTCGGTGTCGAATCGGTGGGGCTGACCCCGGTGGGGGAGGTCATGGGCTGCATCGTGCAGCAGATCGGTTGGATCGGGGCGGCCGGGTACGGGGTGGGCATGTCCTATTACGGATTGGGCGCGGTGGACTTCGGGCCCTACGTGGAGGCGCTGTATCGCGGGTACGACACCGCTCTCGCCCGGATGGTCGCCGAGGCGTCCGCGATGGGCGCGGACGGCGTGGTCGCAGTGCGGTTGACCTGCGGTCATCTGGGCCAGAGCAACCATGAATTCGTCGCCTTGGGCACCGCGGTGCGAGCCCGGTCCCGGCACCGGCCCCGGCAGCCGTTCACCACGGCGCTTCCCGGTCAGGACGTGGCAAAGCTGATGCATGCCGGGTGGGTGCCGGCCCGGATCGCCATCGGCATCGCGGTTCAGGCGCAGTACCTGGACTGGCGCAGCCGCAACCAGATGAGCATCATGTCCGGCAATATGGAGGTGGCCGGTCCGACCGAGCTCATCACCCGGGTTCGCCACCTGGCCCGGGACACCTTCGAACGCCATGCCCGCGATGCTCACGCCGACGCGGCCATCGTGTCGGATGTCCAGCTGCAAACCTGGGAGCGCGAGGACAACAACGCCATCCTGCTGGGCGCGGAGTCGAAGGTCTTCGGCACCGCGATATCCCGGTTCCACACCGGCCCGCGAGCCCCCGGCAATGCTCTGACCGTCATACCTCTGCGGCCTGTGTCGCAGCAGCCCATCACGAGAAAGCAGAGGTGAGAATGAGCAGTCCCGAAGGGCCGCAGAGCATTCCCGAGGATGCGATGCGCCGCCTGAGCGAGATGCGACCCGGCCAGAGCACCACATTGTTCACCTCGGACCTGAGCGTCAACGAATTCCTGCTGGTCCGTGAGGCCGGCTTCCGCCCGTTGGGTATGGTGCTGGGCTCGAGTATCTACCATGTCGGCTTCCAATTCGGCCGGTGGAGTAAGAATCAGGAGCTGGATACGCTGTCGGGCGCGATGTATCACGCGCGGGAATTGGCGATGACCCGGATGGAAGCCGAGGCCGACGTGCTGGGCGCGGACGGGATCGTCGGTGTCCGGCTCGATATCGAATTCAAGGAGTTCGGTAGCGATCTCGCCGAGTTCATCGCGATCGGTACCGCGGTGAAGGCCGACGAGCCGGGCGCCTGGCGGAACAACCGGAACAAACCGTTCACCTCCGATCTGTCCGGCCAGGACTTCTGGACGCTGATTCAGTCCGGATATGCGCCGCTGGGCATGGTGATGGGTACGTGCGTGTATCACATTGCGCATCAACGGTTTTGGCAGGCGATGGGCAATATCGGACAGAATGTGGAGATCCCGCAGTTCACCGAGGCGCTCTACGACGCGCGTGAGCTTGCCATGTCCCGGATGCAGGCGGAGGCGGAGAGCCTGCACGCGGAGGGCATCGTCGGGGTACAGCTGCTGTCGCTGCCGCACCGCTGGGGCGGGCACACCACCGAATTCTTCTCCATCGGTACCGCCATTCGGCCGTTGCGCGACGACCACCACATCGCCAAGCCGCAACTCGTGCTGCCGCTGGTGGACTCATGACCGACGGAGGGCTCAGCCCGCTCTGGGATATGCACATGATGATCGCGACGCTGCGGGCCGACCGCAGCGACGTCGAATCCTATGGTCGAGTCCTGACCACTGTATTGGGCGACGCACTGCCCGAGGGCATGGTCGAGGTGGACTATCGGCGCACGATGGCCGACCGGATGAGCGGCAAGCCCGGTCAGGCCGTCGCCGTCCGGGTGCACGCGCCGGAGCGGGAACTCGAACTGCGCCAGGGTCGGCGCGGCGGTGTCGAGGCCGAGGTGCGCAGCGTCGTGCGCGGTGTGGTGATCAGCCGCAGGCAGATCGATATCGACGAGTGGCTCGTGGTATTGGCCGAGGAGCTGAACAAACTGGCCGCCCGCGACGCCGCCGCCCGCGAGGTGCTCGCCCAGCTATTCAACGGCTGAACTCACCACGCCGGGCGGCGACATCGCGTCCACCGCTCCGAGCAGGGGAATGAGGCCGATTCGGAAGGCTGACGTTTCGCGAAGCAGCCAATGGCTATTCGTGGGAGAACGCCGTCAGCGGGAAGGAACCAGACCATGTTGATGCTCACCCCCACTGCCATCGAGGTCGTTCGTAGTATCACCTCCGCGGACGGCACCCCCTTCGATGCCGGGCTGCGCATCTCCATGACGGGCGGCGCCAAGACCCTGCGACTCGCGGTCACCGCGACGCCGGGCGAATACGACCGTGTCCTGGATGTCGAAGGATCACGGATCTTCCTGGACCAGCGGGCCGCCGCATTTCTGGACGACAGAGTCCTCGACACCGGAGTCGACCCCAACGGTGAGGACGGCTTCGTCTTCACCCAGCAGAGCCGGACCTGAATCGGATCCTCGTCATTGTGACCGAGGCGGTCGTGGGTGGCATGATCCGGCTGTGCGTTTCCTCGATGCGGGTGAGTTCACCGCTGATCGTCCATGGGGTGCTGTCGATATCACCGAGATCGACACCGCCACGGTCCGGCTGCATTGGACCGATCGGCCCTACATCTGGCATGTCAACGACGGTCCGGAAGTGTTCGTGGTATTAGATGGCGCCGTCGACATGCATTACCGCGAGCAGGGCGAGGAACGGGTGCAACGGCTGACTCCCGGACAGATCTGCTTTGCCGAGGTCGGCGATGAGCATGTCGCGCACCCGGTCCCGGAGGCGCGGATTCTGGTGATCGAGCGCAAGGGCAGCATCTGAGCCCACACGGTGAGCAGCGCCGTTGCACTACAGCCTATTTCAGCTTGTCGCTGCCCAGTTTCAGTGCCTGGCCGCCGGTGGCGACGAGTCTGTCGGTTAGCCGCTGCCGAACGGGGACATCGGTGCGGGAGGCGGCGGGGAATAGTCGCGGTCGTGGTGCCACTGCCACTGACCGCCGTTGCCATGCTGCTCCCAGTGGCCGCGACCTCCGTCGCAGTCACCCATCTGCCATTGGCCTCGGTTCTGTTGCCAACTGAATTGGCCGGAGTGGTCGCAGTCTTGTTGCCAGCCATTGTCGTCCACCAACGTCAGTGGTGCGGCCAGCACCGGCGCGACGAACACGCCCATCGGTAACACGGCGAGCGATCCCGTCACAATAATCCGGGCCAGCACACGGCGTGCGGGTAGTTTCGTGGAAACAGTCATGATCGTTCCTCGATTTCGGCACGGCCATAAAAGCGTCAGGAAGTGGCACCTTCGACCGATGTGCGGGGACCAGGCACATACGCTGTGTCGCTCTACTGGCGAGTTCGTGACCGACGTATGGAGTCCAGGACCACTGCTGTGCGGCCCAAGGACGGATCGATGCTCGGTCCGCCCACAGTCTAGACCCGCCGCAACGCCATCTAGTCCCAATGTCATGCCCTAACCTCCGAGTGTCCTGTCCGAAGCCGTGAATCCGTTGCGAGACAAGTTGTCTCGGCCGGTCTGATCATGACACCTACCACCGTAGGCCTACAGTGTTGACACCCGGCGGGTAGGAGCGTCTACTTGAGGTCTGCCGGATCCGATTCGAGGACCGAATTCACCATCGGCCCGCGGTCTCCGGCGGGATGGGAGCACGGAATGACCAACGCGATGTTCACGCACAGGTACAAAGCCGGCAAAGGCATGATCACGAGACTCTTCGGCAGATTCACCGGGAACTCTCGCATGGAGACCGAAGGACGCGCAGATCAGGTCTCCGGCGATCTCGGACAGGCTGGGGGGAAGGTGAAGAAAGCCTTCGAGCACTGACCTGAACACCCTTCTCGCTCATCGAGCGTCATCTCAGCCCGGAGGGGCTTCATGAACACAAACCAGCCGTGTCGTTTCGGGCCGGGCGCTTGTCCGGCGAGCCGGATCGGACTTGTCTCGATCGATGACGGGTGTGTGGTGCCGATGATCTGCCACCTGCTGCCCGAGGGGAACGTGATCGTTCCGGCCGCCTCGGGCCATGCGTTGGTCGAAGGCGTTGTCGGACATACGGTTCGGATCGAATTCGGTAGTTGCGGCAGTGCGGACTGCGCACCATGGGCGGTCAGCTCCGTCGACCGAGCGGTACACGTGGTCGCGATCGAGCATCGCCGGTGGTATCTGCGTTCCGATGTGCTGATCGCCGCGGGCTCCGGAAACAGCCCTGTGGGCGAACATGTCTCGACCGACTCGTCGGCATCGCATTCGGTGAGCGCGCGATGGATTGGGTGAGCGCCGGGAAGTCCCGGCAGGTCTTGCCCCGATAGGGGCCGGCGACGTGGGCGAGCAGACCGATGCCGATCCCGTCTCCGGACGTACCGACCGCGGGCTGGAGCGTCTGATCTCCTTCAGCGATGCCGTTGTCGCCATCGCCATCACTCTCATCGTGCTGCCGTTGGTCGACAGTGCTCGCGAAGTGTCCTCGCGATCCACCGCGGAATTCTTGTCCGACAACAGCTCCGCGCTGTCGGCGGCCGGTATCAGCTTCGTCGTCATCAGCTCGTTCTGGCGCCACCACCACCGACTCTACGAGCGCGCCACCGGCTACACCCCGCTGCTGATGCGGGTGAACATGCTGTGGCTGGCGGGCATCGTGATCGTTCCCGTGGCCACGGCCCTGGACGCCTACTCTCGCCACGGCGACCGACTGGCCCCCGGCATCTACGTGACCGTGATCATCGTGGTCATGTCGCTGGCACGGCTGGAGGAGATCATCCTCCACCGCGCCGGATTGCTCGCCGACCTGCGCATGACGACAGTTCTTGCCGCGCAATGGATCCCGGTGGGTCTCACCATGGTCGCGCTGATTGTCACGCTGTCGTTCCCGCCGGCCGGACTGTATTCACTGCTGCTCCTGGTTCTGACCGCGCCACTGCAGGGCTGGGTGCGGCGTCGCACGCAGTCACACGCGGCTTCCGACTGAACCGGCCACGGGCCGTGGGCGGTGACCGGTCGCAGGGAATGCTCAGTCGCGCCGTGCGAGGATCTGTGCAAGATCGCTGAGGCGGTGTGCGCGGGCGATTTCGGCGGGTGTGAAGGGTTCACCGGAACGATGGAATCGCAGTGGTGCGCCGGCCGGCTGGGTGAGTTCCAGCAGTGTGCCGCTGTCATCGGGTGCGGGATCCGGCGCGCTCGGGGACAGAATGTAGTGCGCACCCAGGAGTTCGGCGATGGCCAGCGGTAATTCGCTCGAATCCGACACTACTCGTGCCGCGAGCGTCAGGGCCTTGGTCTGTCCATCGATCAATGTCACCGCGGTGGCCGGCCAGACCCCTACCGTGGATCCGCGGGCCCGGGTCACCGCATCGGTGAGCGTGCGGGCGGTGGTGCCTGCCGGGGTGGCCACGACCAGTTCGTTGAGCACGTCGTAGCCCAGGTGGTGCACGTGCACGGTCAGGATGTTGACGCGGATGTATGCGAGATGTTTGGCCAGCGACTGCAGTTGCCCGGGTGTGTCCCTGATGCGCACTCGAATGCGCCACAACTCGGCGGCCTGATCGAGACGGTCGCGGTGGCGTAGATCCGGACCGTGCATCCATCGAGCGAGTAACCGCATGGCCGACGGCTCCACCACCCAGATGATCAGAATGGTGGTACTCGCGGTCAAGGCCAGCACCGTCAGCAGATAGGGGAGCTGGTAGTGCACGACCAGCGCATGCAGCGCGAGTTCGACGGGGAATACCGCGGCGAGCTTGGCCAGCGTCAGACGTGCGCGGCGGGGGTGGGGCAGACGACCGCACACTTCGCATGCCAGGGCGCCGACACGAGTTCGTTCCGGGGATCGCCTCATGGACAGAGAGTGGTGCCGAGATGTTTCGCCAGCCGTGCGCGACTGTAAAGTCCGAGTGAAGAGTTGCGGGAAATACGTTGTGCTGCAGTCTATTTCGACGTGACGCGAAACACGTGTGTCCTCGTCTGTGAGAAGCGACACCGGTATCGGCAGGTGGCAATTTCTTGTCAGTGGACGGCATTTTCGCCACTGGTGACGGCTACCGCGATTGCTGAGAATCACTAGGCGCCGATATCGCGGCGCAGCCCGTCCACGGTCGACAAGTATCGAGGAGATGAGCCATGACCAGCACCGCCGAAAAGTCCACCACCGCCGGTATCGAGGAACTGCTGCGGGATTACTTCGATCTGCTCTATACGCAGCGCATGGACCTGTTCGACCGGGTGTTCCATCCGGCGGCGGTGCTCTATTCCGCACAGGACGGTGTCGTGGTGGTGCGTCCGCGTGAGGAGTACCGGGTGCTCATGCGGGCCCGGCGCTCACCCGAGCAGAACGGCGCGCCGCGCGAGGACGCCGTGCTCTGGATCGATGCGCTCTCGCCGGAGATGGCGCTCGCCAAGGTGCGGCTCCGGCTCGGGGACGACATCATGGTCGATTTCCTGAACCTGCTGTCGGTCGAGGGGCGCTGGATGATCGTGTCCAAGCTCTATCACCGCGAAGGAACCGTCGCTCGGGGTTAGCGTGAGGCCATGCTGCACACGATCGCCGCCATCGTGGTCGAGGATTTCACCCCGTTCGAACTGGGTGTGGTCTGCGAGGTCTTCGGCGTCGACCGCACCGCGGAGGGCGGCCCGTCGTTCGATTTCCGGGTGTGCGGCGAATGCCCCGGCGAGCCGCTGCGCTGTGACCAGGGATTCGCACTTGTTCCTGCGGTCGGATTGGCCGGACTGGTCGATGCCGATCTCGTGGTCGTCCCGGCGGCCGCGGTGCGCGGCGACTATCCACCGGCCGTCATCGACGCGCTGCGCGACGCGTCGGGCCGGGGGACGACGCTGCTGTCGGTGTGCAGTGGCGCCTACCTCCTGGGTGCCGCGGGATTGCTGGACGGGCGTCGGTGCACCACGCACTGGCGCTACGTCGAGGATTTCCGGCGCCGGTTCCCGCGCGCGGACCTCGATCCGGACGTGCTGTTCGTCGACGACGGATCGATCGTCACCAGCGCGGGCACCGCCGCGGGCATCGATGCCTGCCTCCATCTGGTTCGTCGCGAAATCGGTTCCGCCGCAGCGAATCTGATCGCGCGGAGGATGGTCGTCGCGCCGCACCGGGAGGGCGGGCAGCGGCAGTTCGTCGAACGGCCGGTGCCCGACACCGCCGATATCAGCCTGCGGCCCGTTCTCGACGGCATCCTCGACGATCTGACCGTCGAGCACACCACGGCCGAGCTCGCCCGCCGCGCGCACATGTCGACCCGAACATTGCTGCGCCGCTTCACCGCCGAAACCGGCACCACCCCGCATCGCTGGCTCACCCTGCAACGCATCCGCCACGCCCAGCAGCTGCTGGAGGACACCACACTGGATGTCGAGCAGATCGCCCGGGCAACGGGAATGGGAACCGGACCGCTACTGCGCCACCATTTCCGCCGCATCGTCGGTGTGACACCCAAGGAATACCGCGCCACCTTCGCCACCCGTACCGCCGTACCCGCGCACCGGACCCCATCGAATTCGGCTGGGATCTCGGCATATTCGGGGTTGTCTCCTGGTGTCGGTGTTCTTCACCGGTAACGGGGTGGGGCGCCCTCGGTTCGAAGGAGGTGCTCCAGCGTCGTGCGCAGGGTGGCCAACTGCTCGCGGCCGACCTGATGTGCCCACTCGCGTTCGATGTCGGCGAGAATTCGCGTGCCCGCGGCCTGGCAATCTCTGCCCAGCGCGGTCAGGCGGATGATCTTCACGCGACCGTCCCGCGGGTCTCCTGTCCGCTCGACGTATCCGAGCTGCTCCAATTCGGTAACCACTTCGCCGAGCGCCTGTTTGGTGATTTCGGCGCGTTCGGCGAGATCTGTGAGCCGCGAGCCGTCATCGTCGATGAACCGGAAGACGTGTCCGTGCCGGTAGCTGATGCCTCGGAACCCTTGCGCGGTCATGCGCTCATGGAGAGTGTCGATGGCGAGGGCCCTGACCTGTTCGAGCAACACAGGCAACGGTTGCTGCCCCGGTGCACGTGATTCGGCGGACATCTTTCACCCTGGCTTCCACTCGGCTTTTAGTAAGGTACCATGACTAAATTCGAATCGAGTGGAGTCCGTGGCGATGACACGGGCGGGCATGACGATTTCGATGTCCCACCAGGATCGGAGGGTCGGGAAATGACGGACCGTTTTCACCCGAGTCCGGAGGCGCAGCGGTTCGCCGCCGAGGTTCGTAAGTCGGGTGTGAAGCAGATGATGTCGTCGGTCGAGGCCGCGCGAGCCGCGGTCCAGCAGGTGCGCGCACATCCGGCATCGAACGATCCACCGCAGGATTTCGTAGCGGAATTCGAGGTCGGCACTACGGCGATCATCGATCCACGTGGCAACGAGTGGGTGGTGCATACCGCGACCCCACGTGACCGTGAGCCCGAGCGCACCGTCGTTTTCACCCACGGTGGTGCTTTCGTCTTGGGGATGTCGGCCGGTCATTGGTTCTTCTGCGGGGATTTGATCACGAATACTGCCGCACGCGTGGTCATTCCGCTCTATCCGCTGGCGCCGGACGGCACCGGCGAATTCGTGCCGGACATGATCGCCGATATCGTGGCGAGGATCATCGCGGACGAGGGTGCGGGAAATGTGAGCATCATGGGCGACTCGGCGGGCGGGACGATCACGCTGTCGGTGGCGCAGATCCTGCGCGACCGCGGCGTGCCGAATCCGCATCTGACCGTCCTGATGTCCCCCACGCTCGATACGCGATTCGCCGAGCCGGAACTCGATGAGCTCGACAAGGTGGACCCATTCCTCAGCCCGGCCGGATGTCGTTACGCCGGTGACCTGTACCGCGGCGATCTGCCGCCGACCGACGCGCGTGTCAGTCCGATGCTCGGAAACAACGACGATCTCGGCCGAGTGCTCCTGTTGAGTGGGACCCACGAGATTCTGAACTGTCAGGCACGTGAGTATGCGAACATGGCGCCCGCTTTCATCGGGACCGACCTCGAATACTACGAGGCACCGCAGATGATTCATGTCTGGGTTCTGACTCCGTCACCCGAAGCCCGAGCCGCGCGTGAACAGATCTACCTCAGACTGACTCGCAGTCGCGACCTGTAGCGGAGTCGGCCCCTTGTCCGCGATGGTACATCGGCGTACCGTCGATTGGTACGTAATCGTACCGAGAAATGGCTCATCGGATTCGGTCGAACAGAAGGGATCTCGCAAATGACCACTTCCGGCATCACCGCAGTTCGAGTCGGCGGAACCGACGACATTCCGGAGCTCGGGAGGTTGGTCGTCGATGTGGGGGATCGCACTATCGGGATCTTCCGCGTGCAGGGCCGGCTGTATGCCTACGACAATGTGTGCCCGCATCAGGGCGGGCCGGTGTGCCAAGGCCGGGTCATGCCGAAGGTGCGCGAAAACATCGACGCGGAGAAGAAGGCGCACGGGATGGGTTACGACCGTTCGGAGATGCATATCGTATGCCCTTGGCACGGCGCCGAATTCGTCATCGCCACCGGCGTCCACGCGGGCATCTCCACTCTGCGGCTCACATCGGTCGATGTGCGGGAACGGGACGGTGAGATCTATGTCAGCGTCTGACACGATGATCGGCGGCGGCGACCTACTCGACGCGACGACTCGACTGCACGAATGCGTCGACCGGTTGTGGACCGGTTCTCCTGCGGAATTGACGTCGACCGCGCTGTCCGGTCTGGTCACCGACACCGCCCGGCTGTATGCCGCATCGTGCGCGGCGGCCGGACGGGAGGTCGCGATCGAGCCGGGCGCGATGTCGGCGACCGACGCGGTGCAGCTGATCGCCGCCCTGATGCGGGCGCAGAACCTGAACACCTTCGACCTCGCGCTGTGGCTGTCGCGCCTGGACCACGACAGGAAGGACCCGTCATGACCGCGGCACCCGAACGACAGCGTGTTCGTGTGAATCCGGTGCAGGAGTTCGGTTTTCAGTCCGATACCCGGGAGATCCTCGCGAACGCGGCACGTGATATCGACACCTACGACCTGCGCAATCGGCTGATCGTCGACATCGACTCCCACCACGAGGAATCACTGGAGTGGAGCGAGGTCCTGGACAACCTCGACGACCAGGTGCTGCGCGACTACGGCAAGGGCATCGCCGGATCCGTTCCCGGCGGCGCCGAATTCGCCTTGACCAGCCATGCGCCGGGTCTGCGGTTCCAGGAGATCGGTGGGCGGATCCCGCATTCGGCCGAACGGAACGAACCGGTACCGTCCGGTTCCGAACACACCGTGGCCGTCACCGAGCGGGCGATCGAGTCGCTCGGTCTCGACTATCAGGTCGTGTTCCCGCAGACGATGCTCGATCTGGGCCTGCATCCGGTCGACGGCATCGCCGTGGCGCTGACGATGGCCTACAACAAATGGTTCGTCGGCACCGTGCTGGGCAAGGATCCGCGGATCAAATCCATGCTGTCGCTACCGATCAGCGATCCGGACGCGGCGGTGGAGACCATCCGGCTCTACCACGACCACCCCGATGTGCTCGGATTCCTGATCACCAGTCAGCGCTCCTTCGGTGTGCACGACAACCAGAACATGCCCGTCTATGCCGAATTGGAGCGGGTCGGCCTGCCGCTCGGCTTCCACGCCGGACCCAACTGGGGTGATTCGTGGACGCGCACGATGAACCGATTCACCACCGTGCACGCCATGTCGTTCGTCACCTGCAATATGGCTCACCTCAGCAACTGGCTGTTCAACGGTCTGCCGGAACGCTTTCCGAGGCTGAAGGTCATCTGGATCGAGAGCGGTCTCGCGTGGGTGCCGTTCCTCATGCAGCGCCTGGATCATGAATTCCTCTTGCGCACGTCCGATGCGCCGCTGCTGACGAAACGGCCCAGCGAATACATGCGGCAGATGTATTACACCTCCCAGCCCCTCGAGGTCTCCCACCCGAAGGCCTTGGCGCAGACGCTGGAGATGATCGACGCCGGGAATACGCTGCTGTACTCCTCGGACTGGCCGCACTGGGATTTCGACCCACCGGGGCGAATCATGACCATCGACGGGCTCTCCGAGACCGCCCGCGACAACATTCTCGGCCGGAACGCCCAGCTCCTGTTCGGCACACACAAGCTGCCCGACCCCGCGCATCTGAAGCTGGCGGGGCCGCAATGGCGGGGGTTCGGTCCGCGGCCCTGAGCATCGTGGCTCACGAGGCCCGTGGACCGAGCAGTGTGATCGCGGCGTCGACCGCTACCTCGGTGATATCGCTCATGGGCAGACCCTGCTCGGCGATGGTGGTCGTCAGCTCGCGCAGGCCGCCCAGGAGCAGGATGACCAGCGGCAGCGACACCGGTGCCGCACCGGTCGCGCGGAATTCGTCGGTATCGCACACCGCCAGAACCAGGTCGGCGAACCCTCCGGTCATGTCCAGCTGCAGTGGGCGGGACGCCGCACCCAGGCCCTGCGCGTCTCGAGCCCACGCCAGCATGAGCGCCGGCCGCGCCTCGTTCGCGCGGAACCATTCCTCGATCGCCTGCCGAATCTGCGTTGTCCACGGCGCGGTCGGGTCTATCGCCGCGGTGACCGACGCGAGGATCTGGCGGCTGGTATCCATGAGCAGCGCGGCAAAGCACGCTTCCTTGCCGTCGAAGTGCTGGTAGAACGTCCGCCGCGAGGTCCGGGCATGTCGGACGACATCGGCGACCGTGCTGTCGCGGTACCCACGCTCCTCGATCGAGGCGGCAAGGCCCTCGAGCAGCCGGCGCCGGAACACATCCGTTGCCGGGTCGCCCACGACGCTCTGGTCGTTGCCGGTTTCCTTGGTTGTCACGTGATCGCCTCGGTGTCGGGAATCTGGCCTTGCGCACCGATGGTACATCAGCGTACCGTCGTTATTGTGGTACCTGGACGTACCGCGCGCCGAATGCCTCCGAAAGGACGGTGGAGCAATGCCTTTGGATCCCGGTATCAGGGCACTGATCAAGCAGGTTGCCGACTCCCCGTCGGCGGCGGATCCGCTGTCTCTCGACGAGAAGCGGGTCGCGCATCAACGATTGGCGCTGTCCCTCGCCCCGAACCCACCGCTCGCGGTCGGCTCGGTCCACGACGACACCCTGGCCGGAGTACCGGTACGGGTCTATCGCCCGGATGTGATCGGCGAGACGCCCGCGGTGGTCTGTTGCCACGGCGGCAGTTTCGTCCTCAGTGACCTCGACACCTACGACCACGTCAGCCGCAGGCTGTGCCGGGATGCGAACGTGACGGTCATCGATGTCGGTTTCCGGCGCGCCCCGGAATATCTGTACCCTGCCGCATACGACGACTGCCTGGCGGTGACTCGGTGGGTCGCCGACCATATCGACGACTACGGCGGCGGAAAGCTCGCAATCGCCGGAGACAGCGCGGGTGGAAACCTCGCGACAGGTGTGGCTTTCGGCTTCCGTGACGAGGGCAGGCATCTGGACGCACAATTGCTGGCCTACCCCAGTACCGACCTCTCCGGCCGCACTCACTACGCGTCACGCGATATCAGTATCACCGGGAACGTGATGAGTCCGGTCGACGACGAGATCTTCTCCAGGATCTACCTTTCCAGCGATCCCACCGCGAAGGATCACGCCCCGGCCTCCCCGCTGCTGGCCGACGATTTCACGAACCTGCCCCCGACCATCATCGCCACCGCCGAATTCGACCCGGTACGCGACGAGTGCGCGGCCTACGCGGATAAGCTCGCCACTGCCGGTGTGCCGGTGACCCTGCATGTCTATGCCGGGCTCATCCACGGATTTCTCAACTTCTCCAGCGTATCTCCGGCCATCGACGCCGCGATCACCGAGATGTATACCGAGCTCGCCAAACTGCTTGCCGGTTAACCGAACCAATCATGCAAGGACGGCTTCGACCACTGCGTCGACTACCGGTGCGAACGGCCGCCTGGTATCGACGACGGCCCAATTCTGCCGATTCGCCCAGGAGTCGAAGATTTCGTGGATCCTCCCCTGGTGGTGAAGGAAACTCGACTGGGCGCAGCTCGGATCCAGACCGCACTCGTACGGCACGGCCCGGGCACCGATCCTGTCCCAGGCGGTCTGTGGATCCGAGCGCAAGTACACGACGCGGTCGGCGCCCGGCAGCCCGGCTCCGACCGCCTCTACCCAGCACTCGTCCATGCCGTAGACGATCTCGCTCGCAGCGTGTTTCATCCAATAGCCGTCGAGCAGTAGCACCGAGTCCGTCTCCGATTCGGCCACACGATCTGTCACGGACGCGACGGCGGCCCACAAAAGGAACAGCAGGCGGGACTCCGGAGCCATGCCGACAGCACAGCTGCGGACCCGCCGAACGTCGGCCTCGAGGAAGGCTGCGGTCGGGTAGTGAGGACTGCCGACGATGTCCCAGCGGTCGACGACAGTGGCGCTCGTACCCAGTCTTTCGGCGGCGGCGCGGGTGACTGTCGTCTTGCCCGCGCCGTCCGCTCCGACGATCGCGACGATCATGATCCCGCCGCTTTAGGGTGGCAGCCGAAGTGCGGCGCCACCATGACGTAGCGGGGGTCGGGCTCCGCGGTGCCGACCGGGAGGGCCTCGACCGCGCCGACCGCGGCCAGACTCGCCACCGCTGCCTCGATGTCTCCGATCTCTGCCGGAACATCCTGTGCTGTCAGCTCTGTCGAAGGGCGCCCATCGAGCGCCCGCCACAGGCGGACTACGGCCTCGCTGACCTCGTAGCCCTCGGCGGGCCCGATCAGCGCCCAACCATCGGCGAATCGCAGCGGAATGAAGAAAACGTCGCGCCGAACACTGTCGCCGCCGGGCCGCGTCGGCGCGGGGAGCTCCGACAGGGGCTTGTCCCAGCCGTCGAGAACACAACTGGCCATGAGCTGCCCGGCGGCCCACAGCCGCTCCTCGACGACGGCCCGCACCTCCCGCGCCGTCGCACCCCGGGCGGGGTGCAGGTCGCGGTGGTCGAGCTGCCAGAGATGGTCGAGCCAGGGCGCGGTCGCTGCCGTCCGCGCCAGCCGCCGGTAGTGGAACTTCGGGCCGAAGTACACATCGCCCGCGGCGGCGAGGGTAGCCTCGCCCGCCGCCTCCAGTGCCATGGCCGCCGCCGTCGTGGCGGTGAGCAGGTCGCCGATCTCCAGCGCGCCGAAGGCGTCCTCGGCCATGGCCGCGCAGATATTGCCGTTGCGGACGATCAGGATCCGGCGAACCACGTCGAAATCGAAGGCGGACAAGGCCTGCCGCCATTCCTCGCCGATACGCAGCGGAATACCGGTGGCGAGCCGGATCAGCGCGTTCAGGGTCATCCACTCGATCCCGACCTGCTCGCGGTCCGCGCCGGTGGCGCGGAACCGGGTACCGAGGTCGAGCAGCCGACGCACCTTATCGGCGGTCATCGGGTTCACGTGGACCTGGATGCCGTCGTAGGTGTGCACGATCTCGCCGGTGGGCAGGCCGTCGCCGACGACGTAGACGTCGACATCGGAGGTACCGTGCCCGAGCCCGACCGCGAGACTGCCACCGAGGAACGCCAGCCGGATCCGGCTCACGCCGCCGAGCCGGTGCTCGATGACGCCCTCGACGGCGGCAACCTGCTCGGGGGAGAACAGTACGTCCGCGACGGCCCAGGTCGACACGGTGTCAGAAGCGGGGGCGCTCATCGTGTTTCGGTTTCAGCGCGGCGATGCGGCCAGGTGCCGTGGGGTGGGAGAGCTGTGTCGGGCTGTCCGTGCCAGTACTCGTGCAGTCCGCGGCATCGTCCGTCCGGGGCGAACCAGACCGTCACGCAGCCCGCGGCGGTGCGGGGTACGCCGGTGACGGGATCGTGTGCGACGCACCACCATTCCGCGGCGGCGCGGTCGCCCGCTAGGATCGGTTCGGACACCCAGACCTGGGGGTCGCCCTGCCGGTTCAATGTCGTGGTCCACTGCGCGAGGATCGCCTCCCGTCCGATGATCGGGGCAGCGAAGGGCCCCTGGCGATACCATGCGTCCTCGGTGAACAACGCGGCGATCGCCTCGGGATCCCGGCTGCGCCAGCCGATTTCGAACTTCGCGCCCCATGCGTCCAGGTCGCCTGTGGTCATGGTGTTCGGCCCGGTCATCGCACGCTCCAGGTGACGGGCAGCGACCAGACGCCGCGGATGAACATCTTGTCCCGCCAATCGAGCCGTTCGGGTTCGACCGCGATCGCCAGATCGGGCAGCCGGCGCAGCAGGGTGGCGATCGCGATCTCCATCTCGGCAAGGGCGTGTGGGGCGCCCAGACACCGATGGCGTCCGTATCCGAGGCCGACGTGCGGATTCGGGCAACGGTCCGGCCGGAACTCGTCGGGTTCCTCGAATACCGATGGATCGCGGTTCGCGGGTTCGGCCATCGGGATGACGACCTGCCCGGGGGCCAGTCGTACGCCCGCGAGTTCGACCTCTTCCAGCACCACGTGCGGGCGACCACCGGAGACTCCGAACCAGACCCAGCGCAGGCATTCGTCGATCGCGGCGGGGATCTGTGATGGGTTGTCGCGCAGCGTCTCTGCCAGGCCGGGCTGGGACAGCAGCTGCAGAATAGAGCTGGACAGGAAATGGGTGGTGGTCTCGCCGCCGGAGATCAGCAGCCCGAAGCCGAAGGTGATGATCTCCTCCTCCGACAGCTCGCCCGCGGCGAGTAGTGCGGTGAGGAGGTCGTGGCCGGGAGCGCCGGTGTCCATGGCATGACGGAGTCGGGCGACGTGGCCTTCGGAGTAGGTGTACGTGGTGTTGTGGGCCGCGTCCACCTCCTCCTTCGAATACCGGCCCATCGACATCATCACGGTGATCGACGGGAGCAACAGCTCGAGGTCCGCGGTCGGAACCGCGAGCATGTCGCAGGTGACCCCGTACGACAGCGGCTGGATGAACCGGGCGATCAGGTCGCTCGGCGGACCGGCCTGCTCCATCTCGTCGATCAGGCGCTCGGCCGACTGCTCGATCCGCGGACGAGCCGCCGCGGCCCGGCGTCCCGTGAACCAGCCCTGCACGGCCGCGCGTCGCCGGGTGTGTGTCGGGGCATCGCTGGCGAGGAGCGCCAGCCCGTCACTGCGCCGGGCGAACAGGGTGCCGTGATTCCACGCCTCGCGGCTGAACCGGTGGTCGGTCACCACCGTGCAGACATCCGCGTGGCGGGTGACCAGCAGAGCCTGCCTGCCACCGGCCAGCTCCACCGGAACGAGCGGCTCCTTGCGCAGCAGTTCGAGATAGTCGGGATCGAGCGCGACCCCGGGCCGATCTTGCAACGGGTAGTGCATGACGGTCTCCGTTCGGTCAGTGTTCGAATGTCTTGTCGGGAGGCGGGTCGTCGAGGATGCGGATGGTGCCGGTGCTCCCGTCGAGCTCGATCCACGCGCCGTCGGGGATGCGGATCGTTGCCTGCGGTACGGCCACCACGGTGGGCACGCCGAGTAGTCGGCCGGTGATGGCGGTGTGCGACAACAGGGTTCCGCGCTCGACGATCAGTCCGGCGGCCGCGATCATCAGGGGCAGCCAGCCCGGATCGGTTTCGCGGGCCACCAGGATCCGGTCCCGGCAGGTGTCGGGAGCGACGGCCGGGTCCAGGACGACCAGGGCCCGGCCGCGGACGCGTCCGCCACTGGACCCCAGACCATGCAGTGCCCCGGGTGGGTCGTCGCCGGCCGGGATGCCGATCGGCACGGCCTCGCGCAGGCCGACCGCGAGCGGCCGATTCCTGGGGGTTGCCATCAGGATCGGCAGCGGCGCCTGCGCGGCGTGGCGTTCGCGTTCCGATCGCCGCAGTGCCGCCAGGGCTTCCGGACTCGGACCCGCGAGCGTCCCGTCGAAGGCGCCGATGACCTCCTCCACGGTGAGGTCGACGACATCGTGGGGGTCGCGCAGCTGGCCCGCCTCGGCGAGCTCAGTGCCCAACTGCCACATCACCTCTCGGGAAATACCGAATAGCTGAGTCCGGCAGAAGCGGGAGTCTTCCCGGGCCTTGACACACCACCGCACAACCGCCAGCAGCCTGTTGATCACCAAGCGTCGCAGCGGGTTTCGGCAGGTTCGACGCAGCTGCTGTCTCGCATCCGCGGCAGTCGCCGCCTCGGCCGCACGGTTGTCGGCGACCGTCGTACCCTGCCGGACGAATGGGCGCAGCACGCCGACAAGCATCCAGGGCCGCTGCCGGGGCGTCGGCTCCTCGAGCTTCAGGTCGTGCAGTGCGCGGTCCCCGTAACGATCGAGGTACGCCCGAACGGCCGCTGTCAGTTGTGCGCCGTACCGTCCGGCGTCGATGTCTTCCCAGATCCGACGATCGTCGTCATCGGTCCGGGCGGCGAACATCGCCGCGCGCAGCTGCGGCATCGCCGCGGCCTGCTCCGCGAGCGCGATGGCCGCACGTGCCGCGGCCAATGACCGGTTCTCGGGCCCACCCGACAAGAGGGCGACGAACAGCTCGGGCCCGCCGCCCGTCCAGCGCCGGAGCAGGGCGGTCCCGGCGCGCAGCGCCAACCCGGTGTACAGCGTGTTCGTCAGCGTGACACCCCAATGCCGATCGGCCTCGGCCCACACCCGGCGATACAGGGCGATGAGATCGTCGGGGGACCGGCCCTCGACCGCGTAGACCTCTGCCATGAGCGGATCCCACCAGCGGAAGAACTGCGCGATCCGACGCCGATGCCCGGCCGCGTGCCATAGGACAACCGGCAGGTGAGCCGCGATGCGGCCAGTGGACCAGCGGCGCTCACCTCGCGCCGGGCCGGTGATGCCCATGGACTCCTCCCAGTCGGCGCGGACGAGGTCGAAGACCGGCAGCTGGTCGTGCAGGACCTGCCAATCGTCGAGCCGGTAGTACACGTGTCCGTCGAGATAACCGACCATCCTGGCCAACCGGTGGCCATTGGCTCGCAGCTTGCGTTCCGAGATGCCCAGTCGGCGATACAGATCGGTGAACGCGGCCTGGTAGAAGATGCGAGCCTGGGAGTAGGTCAGTGCTCCGCAGATGCCGGGATAGCTTTCGGTGATGTTGTGATTGCCCCAGTAGACCGGCCGTTCGTCCGGATCGGACGCGATCACCATCGGACGGGCCTGCACCAGGTGCAGCGCACCGTCTCCGGAGAAGGTCCCCTCGATGTCTTGGGGCACACCGAAATACCGTTCCACCCGCTGCGCGAGCTCCGCGACCGACCGAGCCTGCTGCTCGGTGAGCACTGGAGTGTCGGCCAGATCGGCAGGCACCGGGACCCGTGGCTCCGGCGGCGGGCCGACCATCCACCGCTTGGTCACGGTCCGCGCCCGAACCCGGCCGGTCGCGCGATCGACGAAGAAGTGGTCTATATCGGCCTTCTCCTGCACGACACCCTCGCCGATGCCATGGGCCGCCGCGATGACGACATGTTTGTCGAGGTCGCGCGGATCCCGGGTGAAGGCGACGAAGGATCGCGTGCCCAGCACCATGCGCTGGATACCCACGGCGACCCGGGCACCGGTCGGATCGATGCCCTTCAGCAGCCGGTACTGGACGGCTTCGGGTTTGAACGCCGATGCCCAGCATCGCGCCACCGCCGACAGCAGATCGGAGCGGGGCACATAGAGGAAACTCTCGCTCATCCCGGCGAACGGATCCGAGGCGGTGTCCTCACCGACCCCATCCAGCCCCGGGACCACGCACGCCCGGACGGCAGCTAGCTCCCCGACACCGATCACCGCGTCGAACTCGGCGAGGAGGCGCTCGGCGAGGTCACCCGTCGGCACGGCCGCGGCCACAGCCCGCGCAGCGGCGGCGCACCACGTCACCGGATCCGAACCGCGGTCGGGCAATTGATCGTGGATCGCTTCGAGCGCCTGGTCGAACTCCGCGGCCGGAAGGCAGAAGAATTCCGGTACGGGGAAGTCGGCCCGGCGCAATTGCTCGAGGCGGGCGAACTTGTGGCCCACCTGAAGCGGGTTGAAGGCATGCGTCGGCGATGCCGCGGAGATCGTCATGGCGTGGCCTCCTGCCAACCGTTGATGTGGAGAATCTCATCGACCGGGCGCCGGCGCGCCGGACGAAATCCGTTCCCCAGCGGGTGCGCGGTCGGGATGAGCGCGGCTTGACGGACGTCGGGGGGCAGCTCGAGGATCGCGGCGATCTCGTCCTCGGCGTCCAGGTGCAGGGACGTCCACGCGGTGGCCAATCCCGCCGATCGAGCCGCGAGCATGTAGCTCCAGGCCGACGGCAGGATCAATCCCCACCTCCCGGCTTGGCTGCCGGTGGGTAGCCGACGACCGGGTACGTGCAGGCAGGGCAGTACCAAGACCGGGACCGCGCCGAGGTTCTCCGCGAGGTACCGGGCGCTACGGGCCAGCGGGGTGTTGTTGTCGGCACCGGCATATCTGGCCTCGAAGACCTCGCGGTAGACCGCGCCGATCTTCGCTCGCAGTGCCGGGTCCGTCACGACAATCCAGCACCCCGCCTCCCGGTCGCCCGCGGTCGGTGCCTGCTGGGCGATCCGGACGCAGTCCCGAACGACGTCCAAGTCCACCGGTCTGGAAAGGTCCAGCCGCAATCGCACTGTCCGGGTCGTGGTCAACATCTCGACGGCGTCCACGTCACCACACTCCGGGAAGCAGCCGCGCCCGACCGTGCGCGTACTGCGGATACGCGGGGATCGTCCACAGGACCCGTTCCTCGACGCGGATGCGCGCAACCACGCCGAACACCAGCACGAGCAGCGAGACCACGGTGAACGGGTTGAGGAAGAACCCGGTGAAGCCGACGTTGGCGAGCAACATCCCGACGTAGGCCGGATGTCGGACCAGCCGATACACCCCGTGTGTCACGACGCTGTGGTCGTCCTGTCGCACCACATGATGGGAATAGAAGCGGCCCAATGTGCCGATCGCGACCTGCCGTTCGGCGATCCCGGCCAGGAACAGCACGACCGGCAGCAGGAGCAGCGGCGACCATCCGGACCACGGCAGCGGTCCGACGGCCGCACCGACGCCGACTCCCGCCCGCCCCAGTGCGTAGGGATAGAACGTCCATCCCTCGCTCGGCTCACCACCGATGTGCCGGAAGGTGATCCGCCACTCCACAATCAACCACGCCAGATAGATCACGAACAGTCCGGTCGCCGTGGCTCCGACGGCGCCCGCATGCTCAGGCCTGGAGTACCGCACGATCCCGGCGATTGCCATGGCTACGCCGAACAACGACAGCGCTTGTGGCACAGCGAGGAACAGGGTTCGCCGGTTCATGCTGTCGCTCGCATCCGCGCGTAGTCGCCGGGACTGACGTTGGTCGATATCACGGTCAGCGTGCCGAGCTGGGTCTGCGTAACCGCGTCGATCAACGCGATCGAGCTGATCGCCCGCCGTGTCGGATTCTGATGCTGCGTGCAGCGGAGGAGCAGCGGCACGCTCCGCGGCACCCGGAAGGGGATATCGATCGTCATCGAGAGCGCCAGCATTCGGGTGTCGAGCGGCGCCCCGGCCTCGGTGTGCTCGAGGTAGATCCCGAATTGCCGTGCGGCCTCGGCGATCTCGACCGGCGTGCGGTACTCCGGCTCGGCAACCCGCAGCGGATGCCCTTGCGGCGGAGTCAGCACCGGGGCTTGGGGCGCTCCGTCCGGGCCCGGATACGCCTGGCCGACAAGGATGTTCGAGGACCGGTGCCGGTGCACCAGCTCGGCGGGGGCCGGCACGGCGGCGATGATCCGGCCGAGCGCGCAGACCATCGGGGCGGGGCGCACGAATTCGAAGTCGGCGACACAGACGTCATATCCGCCCTGCGTCGCGGTCGTCCGCCAACCCGATTCTCGCGCCACACATCTCATGGTCGTCGGCTGGTCGGACTCGCAGATCTTGGTGCACCGGACCTCTCCCCGGACCCGTCCCGGCAGCGACTCCTCGCGAGCGTGCTCCGCGCTCGATGCCAAATCCAGAAGCTCACTGAACAACAACATCCCAGGCACATGGTCGAGCGGATGGTCGAAGAAGAAGGAATCCGATTCGTCGACGACGAGCGTCGAATCCCGATACGGGTCATCGACGCCCTGGATCTCCGACTGAGAATTCGTCATCGAATTCGTCATTGCGATCAGCCTCCCGAAAGTCGTCACGAGCCACGCCGGGTAACCGACGCGAAGCTGCTTTGCGGAACTCGACCGAGAATGCGGGTCTCGCCCGCGCGAAATCAGGCGGGCCGCGTGCGAGGTAACACCGTCAAATTCGGAAGTACCACTCAGTAAGGCAATATTATCAGGTTACCTGACTAAATAGTCACGGGGAACCGTCCGCTTCGGGAATGTCCGAGAGATCACAGGGGAGACCGAGCTTCGGACCTAGGGAAGCAACAGACTCGGTGACGCGTTGGCATCATGAATTACCGGCGAACCGCAGAGGGGGGCACAGTGCCGCAGAGTTCGGAACCGTTGCGCAAACTCGGATTCCTCACCATCGGCCTGTTCGACGCGGCCGATCCGAGGCCGGGGCACGAGTCCACGCTCGCGGTCATCGAGCTCGGCGAGCAGCTCGGCTTCGACAGCGCCTGGGTGCGGCACCGGCACCTGCAATACGGGATCTCCTCGCCGGTCGCCGTGCTGGCCGCGGCCTCGCAGCGGACCAGCCGGATCGAGCTCGGGACGGCCGTGATCCCGCTCGGCTGGGAGAATCCACTGCGGCTGGCCGAGGACCTGTCAACCGTCGACATCCTTTCCGGCGGACGGCTCAATCCCGGCATCAGCGTCGGCCCGCCGATGCACTACGAACATGTCAGGGACGCGCTCTACCCGGACACCGCGGACGTCGAGGACTTCAGCTACGCGCGCGTCGAGCGGCTGCTCTCCTTCGTGCGCGGTGAGCCCGCGAGCGGCTTCAGCGGCACGGCCGGGTTCGAGGTCTTCTCCGACCGCGTGCAGCCGTATTCGGCCGGGCTCGGGGAGCGGATGTGGTACGGCGGCGCCAGTTTACGTTCCGCGCAGTGGGCCGGGCAGCACGCGATGAACCTGCTGACCAGCAGCGTCGTCAAGGCGGAGGAGTCAGAGGACTTCGCCGAGATCCAGCTCTCCCAGATCCGCACCTTCCGCGCGCACCACCCGGACGGCGAAAAGGCGTGCGTGTCACAGGGCCTCGTCGTGATTCCCACCGACTCGGCGTCGGCCGAACAGCGAGCGAAGTACGAGGCCTACGCCGCGAGCCGCACGCCTCGCACCGCCGCGCCGCAGGGCCCCGCCCGAATGATGTTCGCGCGGGATCTCGTGGGCAGCAGTGCCGAGATCGCCGCGCAGCTGTACGCGCATGCGGCGTTCCGCGAGGTGGATCAGGTTGCCTTCGCATTGCCATTCGCCTTCGAACACGAGGACTACGTGCAGATCCTCACCGACATCGCGACGAGGCTGGGGCCGGAGCTGGGCTGGCGGCCCGCCTCATCGTGAAACGGCATTCGGCTGCGACGTGGGCCCTGAGTGCACGTGAGCGACTGGGGGTTTGAGGCCGCGTGTGCGCGGTATCCGCTCGAGTGACGGAGCTGTCGGGCGTTGTCGGGAAATCCGATACCCGGAAGGGGCGGGCCTCCCGCCACTCGTCACATTCACCAGAGGAGGCGCATCATGGTCGATCCGTCCGGCGCGAGATCGGCACCACCCATACCGGCCCCGCCGACCAGTGCTGGCCGTCCGCCGCCGGTCCCCGCCAACCGCAGCCCGCTGCGGGCCACCCGCACCGGAAATACGTGGATCGGCATCGTCATCTTCGGTCTCGTCCTGGTACTGCTGCTGATCTTCCTCTTACAGAACACCCAGTCGGTGAAGATCTCCTACCTCGGCATGAGCGGACATCTGTCGCTGGCGGTCGCGATGCTGATGGCCGCTGTCGCAGGCGTATTGCTGACAGCGACGGCCGGATCACTGCG
This sequence comes from Nocardia sp. NPDC051570, assembly GCF_044454005.1. Lineage (NCBI taxonomy): Bacteria > Bacillati > Actinomycetota > Actinomycetes > Mycobacteriales > Nocardiaceae > Nocardia > Nocardia sp. NPDC051570. Next base: position 56,632 of record NZ_JBITDI010000024.1, read on the forward strand.
AATCTGGCAACTACGCCGGCGTGTGCGCCGCTCGACTCGCCGATGACTCGCCCTGGGGCGCAACCAATCTCCGGCCGCCGACGGTTGATCCCCGTCATATCGCACCGTGAGGAATGAGTGTCCGAATTCCTCGCCCGAGTCGACCGGTGGCAGCAACGTCACCGCAGTGTGGGGTTTCCCCTCGCGGTGATCTACAAGTTCGTCGACGATCAGGGCGGATACCTGGCCGCGCTGCTCACCTACTACGCGTTTGTGTCGTTGTTTCCGCTACTGCTGATTCTGTCGACGGTGCTCAGCGTGGTTCTCAAAACGCACCCGCACCTCCAGCAGCGCATCCTCGACTCGGCCGTGAGTCAATTCCCGGTGATCGGCGACCAACTCGGTCACCCGGAGCGACTCAGTGGCGGCACCGTGGGCCTGATCATCGGCATCGCCGGCGCTGTGTACGGTGGCCTCGCCGTATCGGTAGCCGTGCAGAACGCGATGAACATCGCCTGGTCGGTGCCCCGCAATCAACGTCCCGATCCCTTCGCCGCACGAGCACGCGGGCTGATGGGACTGATCACCCTCGGTCCCACGATGCTCGCATTGACGGTCTTGTCGCGATTCGCCGCCGCGCTGCATATCGGTTTCGGATTCGCCTGGCTACTCATACTGGTATCGGTTGTGCTCAACGCGGGACTGTTCGCGATCGCATTCAAGATGGCCACCGTCAGACCCCTGAGCTTGCGGCAGGTCGCGCCCGGCGCGATCACGGCCGCCATCGTGTGGCAATTGCTACAACGCTTCGGCTCGCTCTACGTCATCCGAGTGGTGCGGCATGCCTCGAACACCAACGGTGTATTCGCCGTTGTGCTCGGACTGCTCGGCTTTCTCTACCTGGCCGCGTTTTCGGTCGTGCTGTGTGTGCAGATCAACGTCGTGCGGATCGACAAACTCCACCCCCGCGCCTTGATGACCCCGTTCACCGAAAACGTCAGCCTCACCACTGGGGATCGGCGCACCTACACCGATCAGGCACAAGCCCAGCGCAACAAAGACTTCGAGGACATCACCGTCACCTTCGACCAGCGGCCCGGCGCTTGATATTCGGCCCGGCACCGCCGAACGTGCAGGGTTCCTGCTCGCGTGGGCAACTACCGGTACACCGTATCCAACTAACATAGACCTACACTGTTGACGTCGTGCTGACGAGGGCGTGTAATGGGGATGTAACAATCCGAGCCACTCGAGGTTCGTGATAGCTCTCACCGAAGAGACCGTCCGCATGGATTCTCGGTAACACCGTCCGACACGGCAGTTCCGAACCTCAGCGACAACCACAGTTCGAATTTCAGTCTCCAGCAACGCTGACGAAGACGACGAACGCGTGTCGGCTCGTCGGGTGACCGGACAAGCCGGTGAATACGCCTTAGCGCGGGGTGTATTCACACACTCCTCCCTGGACGAACCGGAGGAGTCACCGACTTGGCGGCAATTCCGCCACGGTATGGACAGCGTGCATATCTGCTCGTCAGCATATTGGGAGCATCATCATGATCAGAACTCGTACTACGCATACTCGTCTCGCCGCCGTCCTGGGTGGCCTCGTGCTCGCCTCCGGAGCCATGATCGCCGTGGCCCCACCAGCATTCGCCGCCTGTGCGCCGGTCAACGGCGCCGACGGTGCCGCGGGGACGGCCTCCCACCCGGCCGGTGGTGTCGGCGGCAATGGCAGCGCGGGCACCGCGGACTGTCCCGGAGGTAATGGCGGCAACGGTGGAGCCGGCTTCGGCGGCGGCGCCGGTGGAGCGGGCGGTAACGGCGGGACAGGCGGGCTCGGGCCCATGGGCGCCGGCGGTCGCGGCGGTAACGGCGGCATCAGCGGACCCACTGCGGGCGCGGGCGGCGCGGGCGGCGTCGGTGGAGCAGGCGGTGGCGGCACAGCTGCCGGAAGCGCGGGCGCCGCAGGCGGGGCGGGCGGGACCGGGGGAACCGCCCTGGCCGCCGCGACCGGCGGGGCTGGTGGTAAGGCCGGCAGCGGCGGTGCCGCGTCCGGCGTGAACAACAACGGCGGCGCGGGTGGGACCGGTGGCACCGGCGGACCCGCCGCGAACGGATCCGGAGGGGCCGGCGGAGACGGCGGCAACGGTGGGGTCAAAACCGGCACCGGCGTTGTCGGTCAGTGTGGCCCCGGCGGCCCTGGCGGGACCGGCGGAGGCGGCAGCGGCGCTCCCGGTCATGCGGGCACCGGCAGCGGCAACTGCTGACACTGCTTGACCGAGTCGGATCGAGAAACGAACCCGGCCACACCGCGCGAGCCAGCGATGTGGCCGGGTTCTTCCATGCTGACCATGCTCGCGGGGAGAGTACGAAAGGCCCTCGAGTTCACTGGCTTTGGGCCGCAGCGGGATCGGTCGCGCAACCTCTAGGGTGAACACGCGGGCCGGAGAGGATTCTGCCGACGCGGTCCCGAGCGAGGAGGTCCTCGAGATGAATCAGCTGGAGCGACAACTGCTTTCACTCGCGGACCGGTTGCGCGAGGCGCCCGAGACCGGCGATATCGACGGCGTGCGGCGTGCGGTGCTCGCGATGGCCACCGAGGCACAGGCGCTGGACGCCGCCGATCCGGATGACCAGGCGGTGCGCAGGCTGTACGACTATGTCGATGCTTCGAGTCGGCAGGCGGTGCGTGATCCGCAGTGCTGGCGTGTGAGAGAACGGTCCGATATCGACATCGGTTTGTCGGCCGTCCTGGCCGCGAGCCGGCGCGGCGGCTCGGTCTATGCGCTGTCCTGTATTCGCGATGATCTCTCAGGGTTGTCCCACCGGATCGAGGCACTGGCATCCCCCGACCGGGAGATGCTACGCGATCTGTTCGCCTACGTCGGCGAGAAGAACCGGCAGGCACTGGATCTCGCCGTTCGTGCCACATGGCACGTCCCATGGACGGAGCTCCCCGCACCACACGGGAGCGTCCGATGACATTCGACCCTGGCGGACCGGTCGACGCCAGGGCATCGTCGAAGGCGGCGACTCCCAGAGAGGCAGGAGATGGATGCTGATGATGTGTCTGCACGCGTGGGGAATTCGGCCACCGATGCCGAGGTGACTACTGCCGAATGCGATCCGCGGTGGACCGTTCGGCCGAGCCCTGTCCGGCCCGTGATTGCCGACGGCGCCGTATTCACCATCGGCTCCGGTGGATTCGCGACCCGGGCCACGCCGGAGGAGAGCGGCGAAACGACTCCCGGAGTGCTCGCGGCCGGTGTTTTCGCGGGGGCCGGTACGGAGCAACGTCTGCTGGAGGGGCCGGTGTGGACCCGGCTGGACCTGTCGGAGGATCCGGTCGCCGAGTTCGTGCTCGACCTCCGCGACGGAGTGCTCCATCGACGTGGAACCGACGGGGAGGGCACGTTTCGCAGTCTGCGATTCGCCTGCGCGCAGCGACCGGGCGTCACGGCCATGCGTGTGATCGCGGACGCCCGGCCCGGGCCGCCCCTGCGAGCCCCGGCCGCACAGGAGGGGGTCCGAGCCGAATTCGAACAGGTGTTGTCGATGGGAGCGACTGCCGAAACACGCTGTCTGCGAATCGAATCACCGGTCGGTGCCATGGTGGCGGCGGCCGCGCAACGCACAGCGGAAGGCGCGCTGGAGCGGGTGGCGGCCTTCACCGTGGACTCCGCCGAACGAACCGGCGCCGGACGCGCCATGCGGGAGTTGCACCGAGCCTGGGATCACGGATTCGACGAATTGCTCGCGGCCCATCGGGCGACCTGGGCACAGCGATGGTCGGAGGTCGGGATCGACCTCCCCGACGATCCGGAGACCGAGTTGGCGGTGCGGTACGCGCTGTTTCAGCTGTGGTGCAATGCCGACGCGCACGGTGAATCGGCGGTGGGGGCGCGCGGCGTTTCCGGTTCCGGCTATCGCGGTCACGTGTTCTGGGACGCCGATGTATTTGTGCTCCCGGCGTTGGCGAGCATGGATCCCGCGGCCGCGGCCGCCATGGTCGCCTATCGACGGAATCGGCTGGGGGCGGCGCGGGTTCGTGCCCGAGACGAGGGCCGTGACGGCGCCCGGTTCCCCTGGGAATCGGCCGCCGACGGCACGGATGTGACACCACGCTCCGGATTCCTCGGCGGCACAGCGGTACCCATTCTCACGGGCACCCAGGAGGAGCACATCACCGCCGATATCGCCTGGGCCGCAGACTATTACGCCGAATGGACCGGGGCCTGCGACTATCTCGAGACCGACGGGCGGGATCTGCTCACCGAGACGGCCCGATATTGGGCGTCGCGGATACGCGTCGGTGCGGACGGCCGCGGGCATATCGATGCGGTGATCGGACCGGACGAGTATCACGAGACCGTCGACGACAATGCCTACACCAACGTGATGGCTCGGTGGAACCTCCGTCGTGCGGCCCTACTGTCACCCCGGAATGCCATGGAGGCAGCGGAATTCGCGTCCTGGCGTGACTCCGCGGAGCGCCTCGTGGACGGCATGGGGGCCGACGGTCGCTATGAACAGTTCCGCGGTTACTACGACCTCGAACCGCTCACCGCGGCGGAGATCGGTGGCGCACCGGTGGCAGCCGATGTGCTGCTGGGACAGGCGAGAGTGGCCGGGGCACAACTGATCAAACAACCAGATGTCCTGATGCTGCATCAGCTGGTACCCGACGAAGTCGTGCCCGATTCACTCGCGACCAATCTGGACTACTACGGCCCGCGCACCACCCACGGATCCTCGCTCTCGCCCGCGACCATGGCGTGCCTGCTGGCACGGGCCGGGCGGCCGGACGAGGCACTGGAAATGCTGGAGCCCGCGCTGCGAATGGACCTCGACGATCGCAGCGCGATGACCGCCGGCGGGCTGCACGTGGCCACCATGGGCGGGGTGTGGCAGGCAGTGCTGACCGGCTTCGCCGGAGTGCGGGTGCGCGCGGGAGTGCTCTCGATTCGTCCCGCGCTCCCGGCCCGGTGGCCGCGATTGGGCCTGGCCTTCCGATGCCTGGGTCGCCGGATCCGATTGGATCTCACCGAGCAGCGGGTGGGTGTCGTGACCGATGGGCCGATCCCGGTGGCGGTCGGTGATGCCGAGCCGGTCGTGGTGTCCGGTGAGATGGTCCGGGCGCTCTCGAGAAGGGATTTGCCATGAGCCGCTTCCTGATTCGATCCAGCGAGGCATCGATGGCGGTGGCGCACGCACTCGCCGATGCGGTCGACGGCGAGGTGCGCGTGGTCCCCGCCGATACGACCGTCGAGGAGTTCCTGAAGGATCTCGCCGACTCCGAAGTAACCGCGGGAGTCGTCGCCCTCGACGGCGCGGGGTGGCGGATCGTGCGGCATGCGGAGAAACCGGTCGTCCTGGTACCGGCGGCACGGCCGATCGAGGCTATCGAACGGGTCCTGGTGCCGTTGGACGGAACCGACGAGGCGGTTGCGGCGGTGGCCGAGACGGTTCGCCTGTTCCGGTCGGCAGGAGTCGACATCGTGGTTCTGCACGTATTCGACGCGGCCACGAGACCCGGATTCTGGGATCAGGCCGCGCACGCGCGACCGATCTGGGAGCAGGAGTTCCTGGCGCGCTTTTGTGCCCCCCATCTCCCCGGCTCCGCCCCGACGCTGACCTTGCGGACCGGCGCACCGGGAGAGCATGTGGTCGACATCGCCGGGGCGCACGCGGATCTCATCATCTTGGGCTGGTCGCGACGACTGGACCCAGGCCGAGCGCAGACCGTGCGCCGGACGGTCCGGGAATCGCCTGTCCCGGTGATGCTGATTCCCGTCGCTGTTCCGGGCTGATGGCATCAGCGCCGACCGCGGGGGACGATCGGCGGGACGTCGGCCCCGACGCGATGTCAGTGTGAACGCTCTTGTCCGGTGCGCAGTTTGGAGGCGTAGACGGCGGCTTGGGTGCGGCGCTCCATGCCGAGTTTGGCGAGCAGGCGGGAGACGTAGTTCTTGACGGTCTTCTCCGCGAGGTACATCCGTTCGGCGATCTGGCGGTTGGTGAGTCCCTCGCCGAGTAGGTCGAGCAGGGTGCGTTCCTGTTCGGTGAGGGTCGCGAGGGGGCCGTCCGGTTCGGTGCTGCGGCGCAGCCGGTCCATGAGGGCCGCCGCGGCCCGATTGTCCAGCAGCGAGCGGCCGGATCCGACGGCCTTGATGGCCTCGGCCAGTTCCATACCTTTGATGTCCTTGACGACGTAGCCGCTGGCGCCGGCGAGGATGGCGTCGAGCATGGCCTGTTCATCGGTGAAGGAGGTGAGGATCAGGCAGCGCAGGCCCTCGTGGCGCGACAGCAGTTCGCGGCATAGTTCGATGCCGTTGCCGTCGGGCAGGCGGACATCGAGGACCGCCACGTCGGGGCGCAGCGCGGGGATGCGGGCCAAAGCCTGTGAGACACCGCCGGCTTCGCCGATCACGGTGAGGTCGGGGTCCGCGTCGAGCAGGTCGGTCAGGCCGCGCCGGACGATCTCGTGGTCGTCGACCAGGAACACCTTGATCATGGGTGGTGTCCAATCGGAATGAGGGATGGGTGAAGATCACCCTAGGCAGATCGTCGACCTCCGGATATGGCCGAAAGTCCTCTTGTGCCACTGTGACTCGGCCAACGCGGACGGGTCATGTCAGGGGCACGGTCCACCGGACCCGGGTCCCGGGGCCGTGCGGGCCGCCGGTGCCGGCGGGGGAGACGGCGAAGGTGCCTTCGCGCTGTTCGGCGCGGCTGGCCATGTTGTTCAGGCCGCTGGGTGTGATGGCGTGCGGCAGGCCGCGCCCGTTGTCCTCCACGACGATGTCGACGTCGTCGCCGACGGTGATCGAGACGGTGAGGGTGTCGGCCCTGGAGTGGCGCACGGTATTGCTGACCGCTTCGCCCACAACGGCTTCGACGTGATCGGCCAGTTCGCCGTCGAGGACCGACAGCGGTCCGGTGATGCGCAGCGAAGCCGCGATAGCGGTGTCGGCGACCTGCCGGTGGACCGCATCGTCGAGCCGCTGCCGCAGACGAGTGATCCCGCCGTTGCCGCCGTGCAGATCGAAGATGGAGGTGCGGATCTCCTCTATGACGTCCTGCAACTCGTCGACCGCGTGGGAAAGCCGTTCGCGTACTTCGGGTTTGTGGCTGCGCGAGATGGTGCCCTGCAATGCCAGGCCGACCGCGAACAGTCGCTGGATGACATGGTCGTGTAGATCGCGGGCGATGCGGTCGCGGTCGGTGAGCACGCCGAGCTCGCGCATCTGCTCCTGTGTGGTCGCCAGCTCCATGGCCAGGGCGGCCTGGCTGGCGAATGCCGCGGTCAGTTCCAGGGTTTCATCGTCGTAGTGCATGTCCTCGGGTGGCCGTGCGGCCACGAGGACGCCGAGGGTGGATTCGGTGGTGTAGAGCGGCAGCAGCAGCACCGGGCCCGCGGCGGCCAGATCATCGTCCAGGCCGGCCTCCTGCGGTGTACCGAAGCGAAGTGCGGCCTGGCCATGGAATGCGGAGCTGATCGCGGTGCCGGCGATGGGCAGTTCTCGTCCGACGAGATCGTCGCCGGGACCGTCGCATTGGGTGACTCGCAGGGCGGTGACCTCGTCGGCGGGGGTGTCCGGGTCCAGGCATATCGCGAGAAAGGCCCGCGCGGATCCGGTGAGACGCCGGGCGTGCTCGACCAGATGCGCCAATACCTGCCTGGAGTCGGTACCGGCGAGGAATTCGGTGGTGATGTCGCGGGTCGCGGCGATCCAGGCCTGGCGGCGGCGGGCCGACTCGTAGAGGCGGGCATTATCGATGGCCACCCCGGCCGCGGCGGCGAGCGCCTTCACCAGCACTTCATCGTCCTCGGTGAACAGCTGCCCGCCGAACTTCTCGGTCAGGTACAGGTTGCCGTAGACCTCGTCGCGGATGCGGATGGGGACCCCGAGGAAGGTGCGCATCGGTGGATGGTTGGTGGGGAACCCGACCGAGGCGGGATGGTCGGCGAGGTTGTCGAGGCGGATCGGCTTGGGTTCGTCGATGAGCACACCCAGCACGCCGCGGCCCTGCGGCAGATCACCGATGTGGGCGCGCAGCGCGTCCTCGATGCCCTCGTAGATGAATTGGTCCAGTTCGTTGTCGCGCCCGCGCACCCCGAGCGCACCGAAATCGCTGCCTACCAGGGTGATAGCGGTATGCACGATAGTGCGCAGCGTCTCGTCGAGCTCGAGTCCGGCGGTGACGGTGAGCATCGCCTCGACCAGGCCGTCCATCCGGTCGCGGGCGTCGATGATCTGTTCGATCCGGTCTCGGACCTCGGCGAGAAGTTCGCGGAGCCGGAGTTGGGAGAGGGTGTCGCGGACGGAATAGGCGTCGATGGGTCGCTGGTCGGGCACCGGGGGCACCTCTCGAAGGCGGCTGCTTATCCGGAGCCGCACTTCAGGACTCGGAGAGTGCTTTCATTCTAGGCACCAGGCCAGGTTCCGGCGACGGTGGCGGCTGCGCGTGACGGTCGGCCCCGGAGCTGATGCCTTATTCCTCTTCGATCCGCGATATCGCGCGAAATACGGTCGGGGGACGGTCTTGTGGTGGAGCGAAGCCCGGCCGCGTCGTAGCTCGTGGAGGCGAGGAGCGCCCGATGGTGACCCGAACTTTGGAACCGGAACTACTGCATCGCATGGATGCCTACTGGCGGGCGGCGAATTACCTGTCGGTCGGCCAGATCTACCTCTACGACAATCCGTTGTTGAAGCGCCCGTTGGCGTTGTCGGATGTGAAGCCGCTGGTGGTGGGGCATTGGGGCACCACACCGGGTCAGAACTTCATCTATGTGCACTTGAATCGGGCGATCACCAGCTACGACCTGGATATGTTCTATGTCGCGGGTCCCGGTCACGGCGGGCCCGCGCTGGTCGCCAACACCTACCTCGAGGGTTCCTACAGCGAGATCTATCCCGACATCAGCCAAGACGAGGCCGGGTTGAAGAAGCTGTTCACCCAGTTCTCCTTCCCCGGCGCCACCGGCGACTACCTCAGACAGACGATGGCCGACAAGCTCGTCGAACACAACCACTACATCAACACCCACGGCCGAGACCTACCCGAAATACGCGACTGGACATGGGAACCCCGCCGATGAGCACCCACACCGCCCCGCCCCCGACCGGTCAGCCCGACCTGAATTCGGCCATGGTCTCCGGTGCGACGCCGGTGGATTCCGCGGCGGGGGCGACCGATTCGCGAGAGCCCTTGACCGTGTTGTTCCGCGACCTGCGAACCTCGGAATCGGGATTATCCACGCGGGAGGCCCAGCGGCGGCTGCTGGTGTACGGGCCCAACGAGTTGCCGCGGCCGTCGGGTCGGCAGTGGCCGCGTGAACTGCTCAAACAGATCACTCACCCGCTGGCCCTGGTCCTGGTCGTCGCGGCGCTGCTGGCCTTGGTGACCGGCACCGCGGTCCTCGCGGCGGCGATCGTTGCCGTTATCGCGTTGAACGCCGGGTTCGCGTTCGTTCAGGAAATGCAGGCGCAACGAGCGGTGGAGGCGTTGGCCGCCTATCTGCCCACCCACGCGCGCGCAGTGCGCGACCGCACCCCGGTCGAGGTCGAGGCGCGCACTCTGGTGCCCGGTGATGTGCTGGTGATCTCGGAGGGCGACCGGGTCTGCGCCGACGCCCGGCTCATCGACGGTGACCTGCAGGTGGATCTGTCCACACTCACCGGAGAATCGGTGTCCGCCACTCGTTCCGCTGATCACACCGATACCGCCGGCCCTCGGCTGGAGGCCAAAGATCTCGTGTTCAGCGGCACGGCCTGCCTCGAAGGTGACGCCAAAGCGGTGGTCACCGCGACCGGAGCGCATACCGAACTGGGCCGCATAGCTGCCTTGACTCAGCGCACCACTCGCGACGACAGCCCGCTCGAACGGCAAGTCAAGCGGGTGGCCTGGTTGATCGCGATCGTGGCGGCGGGATCCGGGCTGGTATTCGTTCCCGTCGGTGTCGCCGCCGGCCTGGGCTGGGTGGCAGCGGGGACGTTCGCGATCGGGCTGATCGTGGCGAACGTGCCCGAAGGGCTGCTGCCCACCATTACCCTCGCGCTGGCGGTGGGTGTGCGCGATCTGGCCCGCCACGGTGCCGTGGTCAAGCGGCTGTCCGCGGTGGAGACGCTGGGTTCGACAACGGTGATCTGCACGGACAAGACCGGCACCTTGACCGAGAACAAGATGCGGGTGACCAAGGTGTGGTTGCCCAGCGGTGAGGTCGATCTCGAAAACATCACCAGCACAACCGGTTCGCGTGAGCTGCGCGCACTGGCATATACGGCGGCGGTGTGCACCAGCGCCGCGTTGGCGTCGGCAACGTCGCCGACCGCGACCGGGGATCCGACCGAACTCGCGCTGCTCGAGTTGGACGCCACCGTGGGCGAACCTCTCGATCCGCATGACCGCGCTGTCGGTCGACGGGCGATGTTCCACTTCGCCGCTCACCTTCGCCGCATGTCCACCGTCGATGTCGAGGGCGACGGCACCCTCGCCGTACACACCAAGGGCGCACCCGAAACGGTGCTGCCGTGTTGTCTCACGATCGCCGAAATCGGCGGTGGGCAACACACACTCACGGATCTGGACCGAACCCACCTGACCGCCTTGATCGACGGATATGCCACCCAGGGCTTGCGCATGCTGGCCATCGCGCGGCGACGACTCGATGACGTTGCCGAGGCCGGCGCGGGCCGAGATGACGTGGAGGGCGGGCTGTGTCTGCTCGGATTGGTCGCGATGTTCGACCCGCCCCGGCCGCAGGTCGTCGACGCGATCACCAGAGCCCATCGTGCCGGGATCCGCATCCATGTGGTGACCGGGGACAATGGGCTCACCGCGGCCGAGATCGCCCGTCGCGTCGGAATAGGGTCGGCGAATACCCGCATCGTCACCGGTGAACAGCTCGACGCCCTGAGCGAGCCCGAACTCGACCAACTGCTCGCCGGCGACGAGGAAATCATCTTCGCCCGCAGCTCGCCGGAGGCGAAGCTGCGCATCGCCGACGCACTACGGGCACTGGGACAAGTCGTGGCCATGACCGGCGACGGCGTCAACGATGCCCCCGCCCTGCACCGCGCCGATATCGGGGTGGCCATGGGACGCTCCGGCACCGATGTAGCCCGCGAAGCGGCGACCATGGTGCTCACCGACGACGACTTCGGCACGATCGTCATCGCCGTCGAAGCGGGCCGCCGAGTCTATGACAATGTCCGCAAATTCATCCTCTACATCTTCACCCACGCCGTCCCCGAGGTCGTGCCGTTCCTGGTTTTCGCCTTGTCCGGCGGGGCCATACCACTGCCATTGACCGTGTTGCAGATTCTGGCGATCGACCTGGGCACCGATATCCTGCCCGCGCTCGCGCTGTCGCGGGAACCGGCCGAACCGGGACTGATGGATCGGCCACCACGCCCACGGAAGCAAGGCATCATCCGCCCGGCAATGCTGTTGCGTGCCTGGGCGTTTCTCGGCGCCATCTCCGCATGCCTGGTCATGGCCGGGTTCCTGCTCGTTCTGTACCGCGCTGGGTGGCATCCCGGCGACGCCACCGGGGTCGGCGCCACCCTGCACCATCCCTATCAGCAGGCCACCACGGTGGCTTGGCTGGGCATCGTGGCCTGCCAGATCGGCACCGCATTCGCCGCTCGCACCGAGCGCGCGTCGCTGCGCGCGGTCGGCGTCTTCACCAATCCGGCGCTGCTGTGGGGCATCGCCGCCGAGGTCGTGTTCGCCCTTGCCTTGGTGTACACGCCGTTCATGCACCCGGTACTCGGCACCGCCTCGCTGTCTGCCGGCCAACTATTGCTGGTGGTCCCGTTCCCGTTCATCGTGTGGGGCGCCGACGAACTCCGCCGACTATGGCTGCGCCGCCATGCCACCTGATTCGGATGATCCAGACACCGCGCAAGCCCGAGTGTTTCTCGTCGAGCTGGAGCGTCACGCGCGGATGATTGCCCGGCGGCGGTCGGCCGTCGGGGCTGAGGCGCACCAGCCGTTGACCGCTGAACTGGCGTGGGTGCATCAGCAGATCGAGAAGATCATGCAGCGATTTCCGGACCTTCGTCGGGGCGAACGATAGCGTCCGGCTCGCCGTACGACGGCCGGCGAGCCGATACCGACAGCCCAGAGACGCAATGGGGTCGGAGTACTTCACTCAGTGGGGTAGAAGTCCCCTGTGCGGCTGGTGTCGAGGCGAGAACCATGAGGTTCATGCTGAACGACGAAGACACTCAGGTCCGGTCCGTACTGGAGAAGATAACCACGCACCACCCCGAGATGCCACCGGGCACCATCGCGGCGATCGTCGCACGCGCCCGAGATTCCCTCGCGGGCGCGAGAGTTCGCAACTTCGTTCCCCTGCTCATCGAGCGGCGTGTGAACATCGAGCTGGCAGCTCGTTGAATACGCGGGGCCCGCCGACCGGGGTCATCGATCTCGATCGACTCGGCCCCGCGTCTGGAGTGTCGGGTCTGTGGGTCGGATGAGTTCATCGAAATCCTCCCTCGTGCCCACTCCCGCCGCGATCTGCAGTGCGACCCGAACTCGCCAGGCATCCGCGGCCAGTATCGCCGCGGTGCCCACGGCCGCGTCGGCCTCGAATCGCCTGCCCGACAGCAGCTTCCGGCCATCACGCTCGATGCGGGCCCACCACCGGAAAACCGCCCGCCGCAACTCGTCCGGCGGCAATCCTACCAACGCCCAACGGGCCGAGACAGGCAGCGCGGCAACGAACTCCGGCAGGTCCGCCGCGCGGAGCGCGGCGGAACCGAGCAGGTGCCGGGCTCGCAGCGCCAACGGCTGCGGCAGTGGGCGTGCCTGTAGCACCTGGCGGCGAGCCACCAGGTACGCCATCGCCCCCGCGGCCCATGAGGCCGCGGGAGGTACTTCCGCGGCCACCCGGGCGGCCCAGATCACCGCGACCGCATCGGCGATGTCGGTGACGGTATCGCCGCCTGGTTCGCCCCACGCCGATTTGCGCAGTGCCACACGCAGTTCCGGGAGCGATCGAGCAGCATTCACACGGGTCCACGCCCAGTCCAGCGCTCCCAGATCGAATATCGGCTGTGGTGGCGCCCCGTCGAGCGTGCTCGCGAGCGCGACGATATTGGCGCCCTCGAATCCGCCGGCCAGTGAACGGATCATGCGGGCGCCGCCCCATGGCTGCCGTGCGGCCAGAACGCGCAGCTGCCACAGGACCGTGGCGGCTACGGCGTGCTCGGCCTCGATCAGCGAAGCCCCCACGCGCACAGCACGTCGGCAGGGGCCGTCGGGCAGCAGCCGTTCGGCCGCGGTCAACGAGCCGGCGGCGGCCACTGCCCGGGCACCGGCGGCGCCGACGGTGTGTTGCGACAACCCCGCCGCGCGCACGCTGCGATTCCCCATGGCATCCAGCAGACACCACCGACCCCGGCAGCGACGAGAGGCTAAATACCCCGACTCCGGCGCACAAGGTCGCGGCCGGCCGTCGGCTGGCGATCCTGCCCGGGTGGGATCCGCCATTCGACCTCGAGTTCGGGCCTTCAGCGGGTGGCCATGTGGGACCTGTGGCCCTTCTCGCCCGGTCGCCGCGGGCGCAGGCTGGTGGGATGCACAGCAGTGGCGAGACCGGCGTATGCATTGATCTGCGCCGCTACGACGCGGTGATCTTAGATATGGACGGCGTGGTGACCGACAGCGCGCGCATCCACGAGGCGGCATGGAAAGAACTGTTCGACGACTTCCTCGGCAGCCGCGAACCGGGTGCCGGCGAGGATCTGGCGCCGTTCACCGAGAGCGATTACGAACATTTCGTCGACGGCAAGCCCCGCACCAGTGGTGTGGCCGATTTCCTTGCCTCCCGGGGTATTTCGCTGCCATGGGGTGCGCCCTCGGATCCGCCCGACGCGGTCACCGTATGCGGGCTGGGTGATCGTAAGGATCGGCTGTTCCTGGCGCGCATCGCCCGCGACGGGGTGCCCGCGTTCGCCTCGACGGTCGCGCTGGTGCGGCGGCTGCGCGTGGCGGGCATCGGTACCGCGATCTTCTCCGCCAGCCGCAACTGCGCCCAGGTGCTCGCGGCGGCCGGAATCGGTGATCTGTTCGCCGTCCGAGTGGACGGCGTGGTGGCCGAAAGTCTTGGGCTGGCGGGCAAACCGGATCCGGCGATGCTGGTCGAGGCCGCGCGACGGCTCGGCGCGGATCCGGAGCGCACCGTGGTCGTCGAGGACGCCGAGGCCGGGGTGGCCGCCGGGCGCCGCGGGGGGTTCGGACTGGTGATCGGCGTCGATCGCGTCGGGCACGCCGACCGGCTGGCCGCCGGTGGTGCCGATCTCGTCGTCGCCGATCTGGCGGCGGTCGAGATTCACCAGTGAACGGAACGGTGACCAGCCAGTGAACGTATCGGTTACCGCCCCTACGGGTGTTTAGGGGGGAGATCTTCGTATTGGAATCTCGTTGATCTAAAACCTGGCTTTACAACGCGTTTCATGGTTACGCCCGGTGCGCGTGAGTCGTTCCGGCGTGGATTCGGCACGATCCGGGCGTGCGATGCTGGCGGTGAAACACGATGCAACACTTCACATCAGGGCGTCGGCGATGCCCGCTAGCGGATTCGGATGAGGTGTCATATGAAAACTGATGTCACGGAACTGGTTGAGCCGCAATTTAGTTCGCTGGGCGATGAGGCCGCCCAGAGCCTTGCGACCGAGACCAAATCTGTTCCGCAAATGGAGTCGATCACCCCGCGGTGGCTGGTTCATCTGCTGGACTGGGTTCCGGTCGAGGCCGGCGTCTACCGGCGCAATCGAGTCACCAACGAACAGACCGTCACCGTCGAGAGCGACTGTGCCGACGAGTCCTTGCTGCCCGAGACCTTCATCGACTACGAGACGCGGCCTCGGGAGTATCGGCTGAAGGCGGCGCACACGATCGTGAACGTGCACACCCGCATCTCCGATCTGTATTCGGGCACGCACGACCAGATCACCCAACAGTTGCGCCTGACGATCGAAGCGATCAAGGAGCATCAGGAGAACGAGCTGATCAACAGCCCCGAATACGGGCTGATCGCCAATGTCGCCGACAAGCAGCGGATTTCGACCATCGCCGGGGCGCCCACCCCCGACGACCTCGACGCCATGATCGCCCGCGCGTGGAAGGAGCCGGGCTTCTTCCTCACCCATCCGGAGGGGATCGCGGCGTTCGGCCGCGAGTGCACCCGGCGGGGAGTACCGCCGGCCACCGTGAGCCTGTTCGGATCGCAATTCCTGACCTGGCGCGGGATTCCGATCATTCCGTCGGATAAGGTCCCCGTCACCGACGGCCGGACGAACTTCCTGCTGATCCGCACCGGCGAGGCGCGACGCGGAGTGGTCGGCCTGTATCAGCCCGGCCTGACCGGTGAACAGGGACTCGGGCTTTCGGTGAAATTCATGGGTATCGACCGCCGCGCGATCGCGTCCTATCTGATGACGCTGTACAGCTCACTGGCGATCTTGACCGATGACGCGGTGGCATTGCTCGAGGGAGCCGAGGTGAACCGATTCCATGACTATGCCTCGACCGAACGGCGCTGACCTCCCCGGGCCGGTGCCGGGGAGCACCGCGAAGAATGGTGCGCGGCCGGACGAGGTGACCATGAATCACCTTGCGGGTGAGATCTTCTCGGCCCTGCCCACGCAACTGTCCCGACCCGTGGGTATGCCGAGCGGTACCGCGATGCCATCGGTGGACCCGGCCGCGGTGGACATCGGCCCGTTCCTCGCCGCCGTGCCATCGATGACCGAACCGCCGCCCCCGCAGCAGATTTCGGCTGGGGCGCAGTCCTCGACGGCACCGGTCTTCTACTTCCTGGACCGGCCGCAGGCCCCGGCGGTCGGTGACGCACTCGTCGCCGACTCGCACCCGCCCTTCGATGTGTACTCCGTGCGCAACGACTTCCCCATTCTCCGGGAGCGGGTGAACGGACACCCGCTGGCGTGGTTCGACAACGCCGCCACCACGCAGAAGCCGCGCCAGGTCATCGACCGGCTCGCGTACTTCTACGAACATGAGAACTCCAATATCCACCGCGGCGCACACGAATTGGCCGCACGCTCCACCGATGCCTACGAGCATGCCCGTGCTGTCGTGGCACGCTTTCTGGGCGCGTCCTCGCCCGAGGAGATCATCTTCGTCCGTGGCGCTACCGAGGGCATCAATCTGGTCGCGCAGACCTGGGGCCGAAAGAACATTCACGCGGGCGACGAGATCCTGATCTCGCATCTGGAGCATCACGCGAATATCGTTCCCTGGCAGATGCTGGCGGCGGAGACGGGCGCGCGGCTGCGGGTGATCCCGGTCGACGAGTCCGGGGAACTGCTGTTGGACGAGTACACGAAGCTCCTGTCCGAGCGGACGAAACTCGTTGCGGTGACCCAGGTCTCGAACTGTCTCGGCACCGTGACGCCCATCCGGCAGATCGTCGCCGAAGCGCAGCGGGCCGGAGCCGTCACCCTCGTCGACGGCGCGCAGTCGGTGCCGCACACCAGGATCGATCTGCAGTCGATGGGCGCCGATTTCTTCGTGTTCTCCGGCCATAAGGTATTGGGCCCCACGGGAATCGGCGTGGTGTACGGCAAATCCGCCCTGCTGCGGGATATGCCGCCGTGGCAGGGCGGCGGGAATATGATCACCGATGTCACGCTGGAACGTTCGCTGTACCAGCCGCCGCCCGGCCGATTCGAGGCAGGCACCGGCAATATCGCCGACGCCATCGGCCTCGGCCGCGCCCTCGAGTACCTCGAACACCGAGGCATCGACGCCATCGCCCGCTACGAACACGACCTGCTGAGCTACGCCACTCCACGGGTCGCGGCCATCCCCGGCATACGCCTCGTGGGCACCGCGGCAAACAAGGTGAGCGTGCTGTCCTTCGTGATGGCCGACCGCACACCCGCCGAGATCGGAAAGGCGTTGAACGAGCGGGGAATAGCCGTCAGGTCGGGCCACCACTGCGCCCAGCCGATCCTGCGCCGCCTCGGCCTGGAGGAAACAGTCCGCCCATCCTTCGCGTTCTACAACACCCGCGAGGAGATCGACCGCATGATCACCACCCTCGAACAGCTGGCATCCCGCTCGCGCCGGTAAGGATCGACATCATTCGGCGAGAGGTCCGGGGAAACGGAGCAGGAGCAATCCCGCCACCGCGCCCCGGGCCTACTCAGCGATCGGCCCTGCCCGCCGACGGGACCACAGGGCCCCCACGGCAGCTGGGCGTCAGACGGGAAGTCCTGCCGCCCAACCATTTCGAAGCGCCTTTGTGCGGCCGACCCGTCCCTTGTGCTTCGCGCGCAAGCCGCCGGATGCGACCTGGTGCGCATGGAGATGACTACCCATGCACTTCCTGCGATCACGCATCAGCCCGCGGCTCGAGCGCGATCGACTCGGTACGCACGTCGCGACCTGAGCCGCTAAAGTCGAGCGCGCATCGGTAGCTACAAACCGGACACAACGCCCGCAGCGGGGCAAGCCCGGGTGAGTGATGGGGGGCGTGCGTGGCAGTGTGCTGGAAACGGGAGCGCGCGCAGGACCGCAGAATGCTCCGCCGCTGTCGCCACCTGGCTGCGCAACTTCCACTGCCACACCCGTTCTCGGCCGAACGATTGTGCCGGATGGTCGCCGAGCAGCGCGGCCGCGAGCTGGTACTGCATTCGTTGACCCGTGCGATACCGGCGGGGGAGCGGACTGCGCTGCGCGGGTTGTGTGTGACCACCGCCAGCACGGATTTCCTGTTCTTCCAGGATCGGACCATCGTGCCCCACCGCGACCACATCATCGTTCACGAGCTCGCACACTTCCTCTGCGGCCATACGATTCGCGTGCTGGAGACACCGCCGGAGTACCTGACCGATGGTCGACTCGGTCCGGTGGGTGTTCGCGACATGCTCGGGCCGACGAACTACACGACCATTCAGGAGCGAGAAGCGGAGATGCTCGCCAGTCTCATCCTCGCGCAGGGGGCCAATCCTATTCCGCGACCGTCTGCGGGGACGTTGGGAAGGCTCGAGACCGCGATGGGTTACCGCCGCCGCCCGGCCTGGGAGTTCTGATCATCATGCTGCCGTGGCTGGAAACAATCGGGTTCGTCTGCATGTGGGTCGTGACCGTCCTGCGGGCACCGGCGGCGCTGCGTGATCGGGGCCAACGCGATCTATGGCTCGCGGTCGCGCTCATTGCCCTGACTACCACCCTGTACCAGGATCCGATCAGCGAGGGACTGAGCAGAATCGTCGGCGGCCCACTCCATCTCATCGATCTGGGCAGGAATCTGTGCGATGTCGCCGCGTCCACTGTTCTGATTCATCTCGTGCTGGGAGCGGCGCTGCGCCGTCAGCACATCAAGCCGTTGTTCGCGGCGGCCGCGCTGATGATGGCCCTCCTGATCTTCTTCGATCTCACCTCGCCGCCGCATGGACATTTCAACGGGCGAACACCCCAGATACCGGTGCTGTGCTGGTACCTGTTGATGGGGTATCACCTGATCGCCGATGCCATCGTCGTCGCGGTCTGTTGGCGTTACTGGCGGCGCGCCCGCGAATGGTCTGTGCGGTGGGGCCTGTTCATCTTCGGGATCGGCGCGGCCTTCGCCTGCGTGCTGTGGATGGTGTTCATCTCCTATCTGATCACCCCTGTTCCGGCGATTCTGAGCTACGTACCGCCGGTGACCGGCATCGAAGAGATTCTTCAGGCCGTGGGTGCGGGATTGCCGATCGCTCCCGCCGTATACCTGTGGGCGAAGAATTGCGGAAGGTCGTGGATACTGTGGCCACTATGGGTCGAGCTCGTGACGGCCACCCCGCAGGTGACACTGATGCGACCCCGATTCCGGGTTGTCGACACCATGACAGCGGTGTTCTCGCCGGAATTGCGTCTGTATCGCATGGTCATCGAAATCCGTGATGCCCTCCTGATTCTCACCGACCACATCGCGCCGTCAGCGATCGACCACGTACGCCGCACTGTCGAGAATTCCCGTCCCGAGCATGTGGATGCCCTAACCGCCGCCTGCCTCATCCACGCCGCGCAACGCGCGAGGCGCCACAGCCGCACCCATCCACAGACCCTGAATATGGCGGAGCTCGGCGGCGAGGACCTCGAAGCCGAACTCACGTTCCTGCTCCACGTCACCCGAGCCCGCAACTCGGCACTGGTGAAGGATTTCGTCGACCAGCTCACTCCGGCGGGTAGCGTCGTCGTGCAATAACGTTCGGGGACATGGCATAACGCAAACAGCAGCACACGAGTAGGAGGCTCTCCCGTGACCGCCACCATCCCCCTCCACGGCACGTGCGATCCCCGGTTCGATACCGTCCGGGACGCCTTCGCCGAGAATTTCGCGGAGCACGGTGAGATCGGCGCCGCGTTGAGTGTCTTTCACCGCGGTGACTGCGTAGTCGACCTGTGGGCCGGAACAGCCGATCTCCGTACCGGCCATGCCTGGCAGGAAGACACGCTCTGCGGTGTCCTCTCGGCCACGAAAGGCGTGACAGCCACCTGTGTGAACATCCTCATCGACCGAGGTGTGCTGGATCCGGCCGCACCGGTCGCCACCTACTGGCCCGAATTCGCTCGAGCCGGCAAAGCCGAGATCACCGTGGCCTGGCTCCTCAGCCACCAAGCCGGATTGCCCAGACTCGACGCGCCCCTTCCGCTCGAGCAAGCCCTGCGATGGAACCCGATGATCGACGCTCTCGCGGTGCAAAAGCCCTCTTGGACACCAGGGACCGCGCATGGCTATCACCCGCAAACCTTCGGATGGCTCGCCGGTGAGCTCATCCGGCGCATCGACGGCCGCAGCGTCTCGGCCTTCCTTGCCGAGGAAATCGCCGAACCATTGCAACTCGACCTCCACATCGGACTGCCCACAGCCGAGCATCACCGCCTCGCCCGCCTCGTCTTCAACGAATCACCCGATCGCGCGACACCTCGACGGCCGCCGATCGCCCTCACCACGCCACCAATCGACTTCACCGACGCCGGAACCTTTCTCGCCGAAATGCCCGCGGTCAACGGCGTCGCCACCGCCCGGGCCCTGGCGCACCTCTACGCGGCGCTCATCGACCCGGCGGCGCCCCTGCTCTCGCCCGCGACGATCGCCGCCGCGACCACCGAACAAGTCAGCGGCCACGACGTCACTCTCCAAGCACCGACGCGATTCGGCCTCGGCTACAGCCTCCACAGCCAAACGTTCCCGCTGCTCAGTGAATCCTCTTTCGGACACAGCGGCAAAGGGGGATCCCTGGCATTCGCCGACACCGCCGACCAGCTCGCAGTCGCCTACATCCCCAACCATCTGCTGTCCGGGTACGGCCATGACCCGCGTCGAACCGCCCTCTTCGAGGCACTACGCCGGGCTCTTGGACAGCAGTGCCGGTGAGCTGGCGCAGAACAACCGAAAGGACTGTCATGGCACGGGTTCACGGCGCCTGCGACGCACAGTTCTCCGCTGTGCGCGAACTCTTCCAGGCGACGCTGGACGCTGGGCTCGATATCGGAGCCTCGGTGGCGGTGTATCGGGACGGCGCGCCCGTCGTCGATATCTGGGGCGGCTACGCCGACCAGGACAAGACACGTCCCTGGCAAGCGGACACCATCAGCGAAGTCCGGTCCGTCACCAAAACGATGACCGCCCTGTGCATTCTCGTGCTCGCCGACCGCGGCGGAATAGACCTCGACGTCCCCGTCGCCCGCTACTGGCCGGAATTCGCCACCGCCGGCAAGGATCGCATCACGGTAGCGCAGGTCCTCGGACACACCGCCGGGCTGCCCGACTGGGACCAGCCGCTGACCTTGGACGAGTTGTGCGACTGGGAGAAAGCCACCACGCTGCTCGCCCGGCAAGCCCCCCGCTGGGAACCGGGCACCGCGGCCGGCTACCACGCACTCACCCAGGGCTATCTGCTCGGCGAAATCGTGCGCCGCGTCGACGGACGCTCGCTGGGAACCTTTCTCGCGCAGGAGATCGCCGAACCATTGGGCGCCGATTTCCACATCGGTCTGGACCCCCGTCATGATCATCGCGTCGCCGAGATGATTCCCGCACCGCCGACCACGGAACCCGCCGCGACGCCCTCATCCAGCCCAGTCATCCCCTTACGCACGAGACTCACCCTGGACGACACCAGAACCGCCCAGTACCGCCGCGCCGAGATCCCCGCGGTTTCCGGCATCGGCAACGCGCGCGCCATCGCCGCGATCCACTCGGTACTGGCCTGCGAGGGAGACATGCCCACCCGTAATCTCCTGTCTCGCAAAGGATGTGAAGCAGCACTGCGCGAACAGGCCCATGGCACCGACCTCGTCCTCGGTACCTCCTTGCGCTACGGCACCGGTTTCGGACTCCGTTCCCCCGAGCTCGGTCCCTCCCCGTTGCCGCATCCCCGAACTTGCTGGTGGGACGGCAGCGGGGGATCGCTGGTGATTATCGATATCGATGCTCACCTGACTATTGCCTACGCCCCCAACCACATCAGACGCCGCGAGTACACCATCGGCGACCGACGAGGAATCGACATCATCAACGCCACCTATCAAGCACTCGCCACCTGACCATCGCGCGCCGGAACGCCGGTGCGCCGCACACGAACTCAGCGTGAGGTCGGCCGGAACCTCAGCCGGGTCTCCAATCCTCCGAGTACTCCGGGGGAGGGGGGAGGAGCCGTGCTGATGGCGCGGGCGCGCAGCAGACCGGCGATCATCTCGGCTTCCTGCTCTTGCCGTGTCGTGTAATTCGTTCGCCCGAGCAGCCGTCGGATCAAGTTCGGTTGGAGATCGGTGAACACATAATCCAAGGCCTCGCTGTCGGTGATGCCGTGCATATCGTGATCGCACAGCATATGGCCGAGCTCATGGTACAAAATATGTTCCCGATGCAGCAGGGTGGTTTTCTGCTCGAAGAAGATGTGGTCGTCTTCGCTGGTTTCCAGCCACAACCCGCAGGCCTTGGAGTCGTTCTGCGGTGGAAGTGGATGCAAATAGATCGGGCGGCCCCGCTGCGCGGACAAACTCTTGCACAGGGTTTGGACATCGGAGAAAGGGGGCAGATCCATGTGACTCAGCAACGACTGGCATCGTCGGCGCAGCTGCCTGTAACTCATTCACACACCATGCCCTACATCACCGCCGCCACGCCGTCCTGCTGCCGGTTTCGGAAAACTATCGGGCCGGGCGGCGGGCGATGAGCAGATGCCCCGGCATCAGGCCGACCGGCACCTCGTGGTGGTCCACCGACAGCCCGGCACGTTCCAATGCGGCGATGACCTCGGTGACCGGACGTAGTGTGAATCCGTATGGTGTGAACGGCATTCTGGCCATCGCGGCAGGGGCCCCGATGCAGATGACCGCGCGGGCGTCGGGCCGGAGTACGCGGGCGAGTTCGGTAAACACCACATCCAGATCAGGGACGAAGTAGATCGTGTTGACCGTGATGATCGCGTCGAGGCTGGCGTCGGCGAGTGGAAGGGCGCTCAGCGATCCCTGCAGCAGCCGCAACCTGCCGGAGTCGACATAGCGGGTGAGCCGGGACCGGGCACGATTCACCATATCCTTCGAGATATCGACTCCATAGACGATGCCCGTCGATTCGACGCGGTCGAGCAGCAACTCCAACCCGGCCCCACCGCCGAATCCGAGATCGGCGACAGTTTCGCTCGAGGTGATCGCCGCGGCCTCGACCGCCGCGATCACATCACGCCGATTGGCGCGATTCAGCAGGACTGCGACTCCCTTCCCCGGCAGACCGTGGGGATGGCCGAGCTGACCGGCAAGCGCAGACATCAGACGTGCGGCAACGGCATTCACGCTCGGAATGCTACCCATCGAAACATTGGTCCAACGGTCGATAGTCGCCGCATCCCGGTCGTTCGAGCGAGCCGTCGGCCGTCCGGTAGCCGATGTCGCCGGGACGCACTGGGATTGCCCGTGCTCGCCCATCAGCCAGCCGACAGTGAGCCGAGCAACGGCCCGTAGCCCCAGTTCAACATTCGCTCGGCGTCACGTGCGGCGACGGCGTCGCTGTCCGGTGAGCTGTGCAGGACTACGCCGATCAGTGGCTGTCCTGCCCGGACGACCTCGAACAGCAGGCAGGTCCCCGCGGCGTCGGTGGACCCGGTTTTGATGCCGACGGTGCCGGGGTAGTCGTGCAGCAGCAGGTTCGTGGTCTGCCACAGGTGATCGCGGTTCCCCGGGCCTGCGGGCAGGTGATAACTCTGCATACCGACGATCTCGCGGAACACCGGAAGACTCATCGCGCGCAGACCGAGCGTCACCAGGTCCGCCGGGGTGGAGTAGGTGGAGTAGTCGGTGGGGTTGGGCAGTCCGCTCGGGTCGCTGAAATGCGTACTCGCCAGGCCGAGTTGGCGCGCGGTGCCGTTCATCATGTCGACGAAGCCGGCTTGGCCGGGGCCGTACGCCTCGGCGAGGGCGTAGGCGGCGTCGCAGCCGGACGGAAGCAGCATCGCGTACAGCAGTTGTCGCGCGGTGAGCACCTCTCCGGGAACCAAACCCGCTGTGCTGCCGTCATATTTGCGGTCGTAGTCGATGATTCCTTGCGGCACTGTGATATTCCGGTCGAGGTTGCCGGCGTTGATCACGACCAGCGCCGTCATCACCTTGGTGATGCTGCCGATCGGGGCGGTGGTGTCCGCCTGCCGCGCCCACCGCACCGCGCCGGTATTCCCGTCCGCCAACTCCGCTCCCGGCGCCTGTACCCCGTCCGGTTCGGGTGACAACCAGGGGAACAGCTGGGTATGCGACACGCTCACCGGGGATGCGGCCGCGGCGGCGTGCCCGGCCACCACGATGAGTGCCCCGGCGACGGCGGCCCGCATCAATCGCGCATATGGCTGCATCGCCACATTGTGCCTGCATCGGCGATCCGATAGGGGCATCACCCATCGGAAGACACGCCGTAGTCCCAGAGTTCGGCGCCCGGTAGCGGCGGCAGATCCGCACGGTGCTCAGCAACGCTATAGCAACTGGCCGCCCTCCCCTGAGCGCCACGGAGGCCCTTCGAGATGATGCACGCTGTCGAGGGATTCGGGGGTAAGTACGACTCACACGGTGGGAAACCAGGTGGGAATGGAGTCGCGGACGAAGGAGCTGATGCACTCGATAGTGGGGCCGGAGAGGATTTCGCCGACGAAGTAGATGCCGTCGCGCCCCTGGATGGCCTCGATCCGGTCGAACCAGCCGTCGCGCAGGGCGGCCGCGCTGGGGTAGGCGGGCCATTCGGCGATCGTCTCGGCGAGAAGCTCCGGTTCGCCGAACAGGAACAGGGTGTCTTTGGCTGTGGCCCATGCTTCGGCGTCGGTGACCGAGGTGTCGGAGTTGCTGAAGCACACCCAGTTCCGGCCGGGGTGCTGTTTGTTGGCCGCGGTAATGCGGTGCAGCGCCTGGTCGGGATCGGTGTCGGTGTAGCTGCCGTAGGGGTCGATCACCCAGAAACCCAGTGGTTCCGGGGAACCGGCGCGGCGTGGGAACGCGATCGGCTCCGCGCCCGCCCGGATGAGATAGCTGCGGGTCCAGGCTCGCGGGCAATTGCGCTCGGCGAAGAGGTCGCCGATATCGCTGGTGTCGAACACATCTCGGATCTGGGACGGGCGGCCGGTCACGATGACGCGGGCGTAGTCACGTGCGTGCTCGCGGCCGTCCGCACACCAGGTGACCCGAACCGTGTCGGATCCACGGGGTTCGATTCGGGTCACTCGGGAGCTCAGGGCGATGTCGAGGCGCAGGTCGTCGGCGATGCGCGCCAGCAGGCTGCGGAATCCGTTCGGGAAGCCCAGACTGATCGGGCGCCGGGAGCCGATCTGCGCCACCAGCGACGGCGGCATGCGCGCCAGCAGAGCCGCTCTCTCCGCGGGATAGAGCGACAGCAACATCTTCGCCAGCTGTGCGATGTGCCCGTTGATGTGCGCATTGATATTGATGACGGTCTCGGCGGGCTGGCGCGGTCGCCGCATATTGGCGTAAAGCACGAGGCCTTGCAGGATCTCCCCGACCAGCGGCGGGTGCCTGGCGCGGTAGCTCTCCCAGGTCTCGCCGGGAATTCGGTCGAAAGCCAAGCCGCGCATGCCGGGTCCGCTTCGGTCCCGGCGGGCCTGCTCGATGATGGTCCACGCCGCGGTCAACTGGTCGGCGGCCTGCTCCGCGGTCAGGGTGGACAGCAGCGGCATGAAGTGCGGCGGCACGGCCTGCTGCGGTCCGCCGGACGGCGAGCGGGCGACGAAATGCAGGATTTCGGTGTGGGTCGGGACGGGGTGCCTGGTGATCAACTCGTGGATGGCGGTTCCCGTCATGTCCGCACCGAAGTCCTGCTGCACAATGAGATGCGCCTGGAAGTCGTAGATTTCACCGTCTGCCTCGGCCGTCTCGCAGAGTCCGCCCAGCTGCGGCGACGCCTCGAGAATTTCGACATTGCGATAGCCCAGGTCGTGCAGCTTCGCGGCGGCGAGAATGCCGCTCTGGCCCGCCCCGACGACACAAATGGGTGCCAGACGGTCCACGGCGGCTCCTCACTCGATTTCCGGCCTTCAGTATGACCGCGAATCGCCGCGCGCAAAGCCTGATTCGCCGCACCTCGGTTGCGCCCCGCCGTAGGCAGACCGGAGATGGTACTGCCACACCGTTTTTCACGGCCCGAACTCCGCTGACTGGCCATCCCATCCGACTGTGCCTCCGAGACATCAACGCAGACAACAGCTCCCAGAATCCATCGGAAATCCGATCCACCCGCACGACGCCGGATGGGTCAGGCGGGCGGGCATCGGAGAACGCACGATATTCGGCATTCGGGTGCGTCCGGCCAGTCGAGATGATCTCTGCCCGTTGGTCTTCCGGAGTGCATTGACTGCGGCTACCGCTATCGAGGAAGGACTGAGACCTGTCCTCGATAGCGGCATCCTGGCCGAGGGCTCCTATCGTCTGCCGGCCTGACGGGCCGGCCTTACTTCAGGTGGCGGGCGAAGAACCGGTTCCCCTCTTCCCCCGCGTGCTGCGGGACGCCGGTGTGCCCACCCATATTGGCGTTCAGCGCCTTCTCCTTGGAGCCGAAGGCGTCGAACAGGTCCAGCGCCATCTGCCGGTCGTTTCCTTCGTCGTCCCACTGCAGCAGGACATGCAGCGGGATGGTGACCTGCCGGGCCTCCTCGATGATGGAGCGAGGCACGAAACTCCCGGCGAACAGAACGGCGGCCGAGATGCGCGGCTCGACTACCGCCAGCCGGGTGCCGATCGAGATCACCCCGCCTGAATACCCGACCGGGCCGCCGATCTCGGGCAGCGCGAGAAGGGCGTCCAAGGTGGCCTGCCATTCCGGGACCGCCTGGTCGACCAGCGGGAGGATGAGCCGGTCGACGATGTCGTCGGTGACCGGCTCGCCGGCCTTCAGCGCCCGGTGCAGGTCGGTGCGGGCCTGCTCGGTGACGGCGGAACGGGGCCGGTCACCGCCTCCGGGGAGCTCGATGGTGGCCGCGGCGAAGCCTGCTGTCACGGCATGCCGGGCCCGGGCCGCGACTCGGGGGTACATCGTCCGCAGTCCGCCGGGGTGGCCGAGCAGGATCAGCGGGGCCGGTGTGGATTCGGGTGCGGGCGTCCACAAGATGCCGGGGATCTCGCCGAGGGTGAATTCGCGCTCGAGGACGCTGTCGTCGTCGAGCCGCTGTTCGGAAATGAATTGCACAGTCGTGCCTTTCGGGAGTGCTCTGGAACGGCGCTCCCGGACGACCTATCGCCCGACCGTGACCCCAGAGGGGAGCACCCATGTCGATACTGCGTTCACGGGTACCACCTCCTCGTTCTCTTGCACGGCCTCCGGAACGGTAACAGTGCTCGCCGTGGTTCGCCAACAGGTTTTCGCGGTGGCTCCGTGGCCGGATGAATCGTTCGGAATGCCCGCAATTCGCCATGAGCGCGCACTGCCCGGCGGTCATCGGCGTTCAGCCCGTTGATCTTCCGAGGTGTCGCGCTAGCCGGTTCGGTCAGCGCGGTGTGCGGCATAGATGTCCGGCGGCGTTGAGGATGGCGGCCGGATTGTCGTTTCTGAACCCTGCCCCAGCCGATCGCTGTGATCGATGGGATCCGGAGTGCAACAACGTTTTAGGGTATGTATCGGGGTTGTCCCTGATGTGGCGGCAGGATGAGTTCACTACTGTCGTCGGAGTTGCGACGTTGGCGTCGGTCAGTAATCAACCGGTAGTTGGTAGGGGGAATGTCATGTGTCGGCCACTTCGTGCGTTGGGGCTTGTCGCTGTCATCGGATTGGGGACGCTCGCCGTCGGCTCGTGTGGCATCGGGACGACCTCCAGCCAGGACAGTGACACTCTGTCACAGCAGATTTCGTCGATTCGGTTGGACAGTGCCTCCGGTGGTGTGACCATCACCGGCCGTGCGGGGGTCAGCCAGGTGTCGCTGCAGCGATCGCTGGCCTACCGCGGCGCGGCACCATCGGGCGTCACGTATCACGTGGACAACGGGGAGCTGGTACTGAATGGCTGCGGTCAGGACTGCAGTGTGGACTACACGCTGACCGTGCCCGCGAACCTGCCGGTGAGTGGCAGCATCCACAGCGGCGCGATCACGTTGTCCGGGATGGGCAGCGTCGACGTGTCCACCGACTCCGGTCAGGTCAGCATGGACACCATCGCGGGTCCGGTCAAAGTAGAGACCGCGAGCGGCAAGATCCAGGGGCAGGGAATCAAGGGCGACCACATCCAGGCGAAGACCAGCAACGGAGGAATCGACCTCACCTTGGCGACGGCGCAGGATGTGCGGGCCGAGACCCACAACGGGGCCATCGACCTGGCCGTTCCGGCCAGCAGCTACCACGTGACGGCCGAGACCCACAGCGGTGACAAGAACGTCGATGTGCCCAACACCCCGACGGGGCAGTATCACCTCGACCTTCGCACGTCGAACGGTCATATCGCAGTGAAGTCCGCCTGATTCTGGGCGATTGAACAACGCGCGACCAGCGGCAAGAGAGGACGTTGTACGGGTGTCGGCGGTGGACGTGGTGACGCCCTGGTTAAGGACTCGGCTGATTCGGCGAATGTTCTTTTCGAGGACTACAAGCCGACGAGGCTCATGCCTTGATGTACTCGCACTCCGAGGAGGTCACCCCGCCAGCGGTCACATGTAGCCGATGAGCGTTTGCCCCACCCATCGCCCATGGCACGCACACGATCTGGTTTCAGTTGGTGCGGTCGGTGTACCCATCGGGGAGCTGCCCCGGGGCCATACTGATGACCTCGTCGTTGTCTCGGCCCGCATTCTCCATGTAGGTGATCGTCGCGAACCCGGAAACGATGACGTACGGGTATGCCGGACCCTCGTCGCGGAAGCGGTGCATATCCTCGAGGAAGTCGTTCTGATAGCAGATCGTCTTCTCCGGGTGCTGGTTCTGCCCGCCGATCCATTGCGGGAAGAAGATCGTGCCGTGCAGGCGGCGGCGCGGCAGATCGAAGAAGAGGCTGACGCAGGTGCCGGTGGGTTCGTGCCAGTCGGCTTTGAACTGACCGTCTGCGGACAGTTGCACCAGCTCGATCGGTTGATGGGTAACCCAGCGGCCCCCGACCAGACCGTGGTGGATGCGGTAGTCACATTCCTTCTCGTTGCGGGCGTACCACTCGTACTGCCAGCCGGTGGCGTAGGTGTAGATGAAGTGGGTGCCGACAATCTCGTCCAGCTCCTGGATGGGTTCGCCGGTTGTCGTTGCGGTCATCTGCCTGCTCCTTATATCTCGAATTCTGAGCACCGATCCTCAGGTGTCGAGTTCGACCAGGAAATCGACCAGCGTGGCGGAAAACGCCGGATCCGTGATCGCGCTCATGTGGTCGCCGGAAACCTTCACCAACCGTCCCCCGGGGATCGCGGCGGCCAGCCGCTCCGGCTCCGCGGCGAATGGATCGTCCTGCCCCACCAGCACCAGAGTGGGCACGGCAATGGTGTCGAGGCCGGTCACCTTTGCGTGCCCCGCGGACAGTACCGCGACGAGCGCGAGCCGATCCGCATCGAGCCGGTCCGCGGCCTTACGGAACTGCGTCGCTGGACCGGCCGGGAGTGTGGCAGGTTCGGTGGCCAGCAGTGATTCGACGATCGCGTCGTCATTGCCCACCCGGGTGTCCACGGTGCCGAGATCGACCACGCCTGATCCGACGCCGCCGACGGTGAGCGAGTGCACCCGGGAGTCGGCGACGGTGACCATCAAGGCGACGAGCGAACCCATCGAGTAGCCGACCAGGTTGACCTCGCCCAAGCC
Organism: Nocardia sp. NPDC051570; assembly: GCF_044454005.1. Classification (NCBI taxonomy): domain Bacteria; kingdom Bacillati; phylum Actinomycetota; class Actinomycetes; order Mycobacteriales; family Nocardiaceae; genus Nocardia; species Nocardia sp. NPDC051570. The sequence continues at coordinate 85,895 of NZ_JBITDI010000024.1, forward strand.
CAGCTCGTCGAGCAACGCCGAAATATCGCGCGCCATTTTGTCCTCGCCGTACTTCGCGGGGTCGTGGGGTTTGGCCGACCGGCCGTGGCCCCTGCCGTCCAGCCCGATCACCGTGAACCCGGCCGCGCCCAGCGCCGCCACCACACCCGGCTCCAACCAGTTCGCATCGGTGTCCACGATGAACCCGTGCTGCAACAGCACAGGCCTGCTCCGCCGACCATCACCCGTCCATACCGTGTAGTTGAGCTCCAGACCATCGAACGTCCTGAAGTTCGGCATGAAACTGTTATAGCAAAGTCTTATTAATCGCTGCCCGGTGGCTCGCGCACGCCACCCGAGTGACGCGTCGATGCTGGAACTCCAGGGCGGAATCTGCGGTACCGGCCCCTGATCCATTTCCACCCGGTCCGGCATCTCGCCCCCTCGACTCTCCCTGCCCGACCGATCGCCCCTCGCACCATATGACGCACCCGATACCGAGGTGGTTCCATCTCGAAGCACGAGAGGACACACACCGGTCAGTCGGATAGCCTCCGCCACCGACAGCAACCATCCCGCGTTCTGGGGGGATCCAGACCTGTGGTGTGGTGTTGTGTCGCAGACATGTCGGCGGAGTTTTGCGACGGTTCTCTGGATTTGTAGCGCTGTGGCCCCGTGTTGCAGCCACCGAGCGGACACGGAACTCGGCCATGTGCGCGCGGTGAGAAATGCTGTCAGCCAATCAGTTTGGACGTCCGACCAACGAGCGCCCCGCGGCATGTCAGTACGTTCGGTCGGGTGCTCCGATGGTCAGGTCACGCGGCGCGGTGGCTGATGGGGATCAATTGCGTTGCATGCCAGACAGTTGCCGCCTCTCCGGCGAGGTGGTCTTACTCGTGCGGGCCTGATGGTGTCGTCGTTCGCGATACGATCCATGGGTTGTTGATCTTGCTAGCGAGGAAGGATGTCATGACGCTGAACAAGGGTGACAGATGTCGGCTCACCACGGATTGTCAAGGATTGGGGCAGTCGCGCTACCCGCACCTTTCGCTGTGAGGTAGGCGACCAGCCCGCCCCTCACCTCACTTCAAGAATTGCTTAGAGCTGAAGTCCGCCAAGCCAATTCAGGATGTGATCGGCCGCGTTCTGCCAACCGGCTTCGAGCATCATGCTGTGCGCGATGTTCGGCACGAATATCGCTTCCGTTCGGTATGCCCGGGCAGTCGCGCGAGTTTCCTTGACGCTGAACATATTGTCGTTGGCGGCACCGAGCACCAGCATCGGCGCGCGCACCCGGTCCGGATGCGCCGAGCCCAGCACGGCCTGCATCGATGCGCGGAAACTTTCTTCTTGCAACTGTCCGGCGTAACGGGTGACGAGCGATTCGGGCATGTCCGCCGAGAAGAACCACTCCCGCGCCGCCGCGGTTGTGCCGAACATCGGCAGCAGCTTGCCGGTCACCGATGACTTGAGATTGAGCCACGGATGCCGGCGAGCCCCGCGCAGCGCGAGCCCACGCCCGCCAGTCGGCGGCGTAGACGCGAACAGCACGGCCCCCGAGGCATCATCGGTTTCCAGGTACTTCTGTACCAGAAATCCACCCAGCGAGTGACCGATGAGCACCGGTGCGACGGGAAGGCCCGCAGCGGCGACGCGTACATCGTCGATATAGTCCGCGAGCGAGACCGACCGCAGCGGTACCGATGTCGGGCTGGCACCGTGACCGCGCAGATTCAGCGCCAGTGCGTGGTATCCGTGTTCTGCGAAATAGCCGAGGAAATGCTCGTCCCAACACCATGCCCCGTGCAGCGCACCGTGTACGAACAGCAGTGGTACCGGCTGGGCTGCGGTTTCCCGGCCTCTTTCGACGATTTCGAGCATCGTTCTCCCCCTTCACTTTCGCCGCGTCGAGCCGCCCCCTCCGCGGCTCGAGCCAGGCCCGCGCGCCGACACTCCTTGGTAGACGCTTGTCTACTAAGTGGAACGGTATCGCCGTAAGTAGGCATGCGTCAACTAATATTTCCGCCATGGCCCCACGCCGTCGACTCACGCCCGAGCAACGCCGCGAACAGTTGCTCGATGTCGGTACCCAACTGTTCGCGGCGCGACCGTACGCGGATGTCCTGATGGAGGATGTCGCTGCGCGCGCGGGCGTGTCGCGTGCGCTGCTGTACCGGCACTTCCCGAACAAGGCCGACCTGTTCGCGGCGATCTGGCGTCAGCGGGCGGATCGGCTGCTGACGACGACAGCGCTCGATTCGGCGACACCGCTGCGGGAATACCTATCCGTGGCGCTGGACACCCACCTCGACTACTACGCCGCGAACAAGTTGACTACGTTGGCCGCCAATCGGGAGCTGTCCGGAGATCCGGCCGTGCAAGCGGTCACGTCGGACCTATTCGTCGTCCTGCGGCAGCGCATACTCGACGCACCCGAACTCGCCGACCATCGCCGAGAACTCGTTTCGGCGGTCGTGATGGGCTGGCTGGTATTCGTCCGCATCCTCTGCATGCAATGGCTCGAGAACGAAACCTTCTCGCGCACCGCGCTACGCGATACCTGTGTCAACGCATTGCTGGGCGGACTGGGCCTCCCTGGCTTCATCGGTGAACCGTGACGCCATCTGTCGGTGAATCTCGACGGCGGCCTCGAGAGCCATGGGGCCGCATCGGCGAAATCCGACGTCGCGATCTTGCTTGACACCCGCCCAAGGCCGCTTCAGACCGCCCGCGCAGCGCCAATACTGGACGTTCACGAGGTTGCGGCGGCTACAAGATAAGTAGGAGCCATTACCGCGCGTTCGGTGGCGTTGGCTGTCGACTGGGTCATCGGTGCGCCGGCCACTGCCGTCTACACGGGTATCCGTCGCAGCCAAGGACTCTGACCGTCAGTGAAAGCGAGTTCCAGGATCATCCGATTACCTCGTTCGTGACTGGGTAGTTGAAACTCCCTATGCTGCTTGCTATTTCGAGTTGGGCGAAGGACAGTCGTTTTGTCAGGATTGCTGGATGCGGTCAAGGAGAAAGCGTGAATGTGAGGCAAAGCTTCAAGATTCGTACTGCTTACCACCATCAGACGGGACGCGACACTCGCGGCGGTGGCCGCGGTAGAGCTATTTCTGCGATGCGTCTACCGTTGCGGACTCGGATCTCGGCGTGCCGACTGCGTGTACGGGCTGGACTGTCACCGACTTGATCAATCGCATGAACGAACGGCGTGAGGCTGTCATCGCGTCCGCGATCGCGCTTTGGCCTCCTGTCATGGCGCCTGCGCTGATCTCCGAAGTCTGCTGGGGGTGAGTGAGTGTCACGTGTGGTCACCACGCAGGTCTCCCGGCAGCGTCTCCCACTGCCGGATCGCGACCGTGCGATCTGAGCTGGCGGACGGATCCGTGCACGGGTTGATCGCAGAGGTGACCGCGAAGTAGTCGGGCCGGCACATGAGGTGGCGGGTGGCCGTATGGATTTCCTTGTGCGAGAGGCGGAATGCGGGCGAATGCCCGTGACGGACATGTTATGAATCATACATCTGATACATAGATGCATAAGATGTAATAAACTATTCACCTCGGGGCCTGCCTGACCGCCGGGACGCAACAAAGTAAGGAACCTCGATGAGCAGAGCTACCTCGTCGCGGCCTGTGGCATGGGCCGCAGTGCTCGCCCTCGCGCTCACTCTCCCCGCATGCGACACCTCCGCCGAAAGCCATCCGGCGCAACCGGAGTCGGTCGCCATCGCCGGTGTGACGGTGAGCCGCGAACCCGGGCTGCACGACGGACTACCGGCCGCGGTAAAGGATTCGGGGGTGGTCCGGGTCGCCACCGACGTGCCCTACCCGCCCTTCGAGATGTTCGAGGGCGCGGGCAGCCGGCGCATCACCGGCCTGGACTACGACCTCGGCCAGGCGATCGCGACCAAGCTCGGTGTGCGATTCGACTTCACCGCAACGAAATTCGACTCCATCATCCCGTCCATCCAGGCCGGGAAGTTCGATGTGGTGATGTCGGCCATGACCGACACCAAGGAGCGACAGCAGGTGCTCACCTTCGTCGATTACTCTGCGTCCGGCTCGGGCATCCTGGTCGCCAAGGGCAATCCCGAACGTATCTCGACACTGATCGACCTGTGCGGCCGCGCGGTAGCCGCACAGAGTGGAACCAAACAGGCCGAACTGCTGCAAGAGGACAGCCCGTGCCCCAAGGCGGGCAAACCCGACGTGCAGCTGTCGGTGTTCCCCAAGGACGCCGACGCGCAGCTGGCCATCAAGAGCGGCAAGGTGATCGCCGACTTCATGGATAAACCCGCCGGCGGCTATCTGGCGTTGACCGCCGAGGGCGGTACGGCCTTCGAATTGATCGACGATGCCCAGTACCCCAATGGCGTCGACGCCACCCCCAACGGCATCGGCGTCGCGAAATCCCAAGGCGGACTGCCCGACTCGATCCAGCGGGCGCTTCAAGCGCTGATGGACGAGGGCAGCTACCATCGCATCCTCGAACACTACGGCCAGCAGGGAATCGCCATTTCCAAGGCCACGATCAATGCCGCGGTGGGCTGAGATGAGCGAGCGCAGCGAGCGAACGACAAGCACAGCCGCACTCGCGGTCATGCCGAAGCCAAGCGTCAGCGAGGCACAGGTATGAGCGCATCTGACATCCGAACGCCCCTCGCTGCCGCACCCGCCGAGGTCGGTGACGCCGATCCTGCCCGGCTGCCCGCGGTCCCCGTCCGCCACTACGGTCAGTGGCTGGCCGCCGCGCTGACGGCCGTCGGGGTCAGCGGCATCCTGTGGTCGCTGGGCAAGAACCCCAATATCCACTGGGCCGTGGTCCGCGACTACCTGACCGAGGGCCTGGTGTTCCGCGGGCTGTGGGTCACGCTATGGCTCACCGTGGCGGCCATGCTCATCGGCATCGTCGGCGGCACGGTCGTCGCCGTTATACGGTTGTCCAGCAACCGTGTGCTGTCCTCGGCCGCTGCTACGTTCGTGTGGCTGTTCCGCGGCACCCCGCTGCTGGTCCAGCTGATACTGTGGGGCAACCTCGGTGCGATCTATCCGCAGCTGATGGTGGGCATCCCGTTCACTCACATCACCCTCTTCCAGGCACAGACCAGCTCAGTGATCGGCGCGTCGGCGGCCGCGCTGCTGGCCCTGGGGCTGAACGAGATCGCCTACGCCTCCGAAATCGTGCGGGCCGGAATCGAATCGGTCGACTCCGGGCAATCGGAGGCCGCGCAGTCGCTGGGCATGTCCCGGTTGCATACCATGCGCCGCATCGTGCTGCCGCAGGCCATGCGGGTGATCGTGCCGCCGATGGGTAACGAGACCATCACTATGCTCAAGTCCACCGCCCTGGTCTCGGTGATCGCGGGCCACGACCTGCTCACCAACCTGCAGGACGTGTATTCCCAGAACTACCAGGTGATTCCGCTGCTCATCGTCGCCAGTGTCTGGTACCTGGCGCTGACCTCGGCGCTGTCGGTGCCGCAGGCATGGCTGGAACGGCGCTTCGGCAGGGGCCATCGGATCGGCGGCAACCGGCCCGGTTCGCTGCGGCGGATGTTCGGCTTCAACCGAAAGGCGACCCGGTGAGCGAGCGCAGCGAGCGAACGACAAGCGCAGCCGCACCCATGGTGCTGGCCGAGAACGTGCACAAGAGCTTCGGGCGGACCCGGGTGCTGGAGGGCATCGACCTGCGAGTCGAGGCCGGACAGGTGATGTGCCTGCTCGGGCCCTCCGGGTCGGGCAAGTCCACTTTCCTGCGCTGCATCAACCACCTGGAGAAGATCGATTCCGGTCGGCTCTGGGTGGACGGCGACCTGGTGGGCTACGAGCAGCGCGGCGATCGGCTGCACGAATTGCGGCCCCGGCAGATCGCGCGACGGCGCCGCGATATCGGCATGGTGTTCCAGCGGTTCAATCTCTTCCCGCACATGACGGTGCTGGAGAACATCCTCGAGGCGCCAGTCAGGGTGCGCGGGGTGAAGCGCGCCGAGGCGGTCCAGAACGCGCACGAGCTGCTCGCCCGAGTCGGCCTGCGTGACAAGGGGGATCGGTATCCGGCGCAGCTGTCGGGCGGGCAGCAGCAGCGTGTGGCCATCGCCCGCGCCCTCGCCATGCGCCCCAAGCTGATGCTTTTCGACGAGCCCACCTCGGCGCTGGACCCGGAATTGGTCGGTGAGGTGCTCGCGGTCATGAAACAGCTTGCGGCGGAAGGAATGACGATGATCGTGGTGACCCACGAAATAGGTTTCGCCCGCGAGGCCGGCGATATCGCGGTGTTCATGGACGGCGGCGTCGTCGTCGAGAGCGGAGATCCCCGTGAGGTTCTGGTCCGCCCGCGGCACGATCGTACCGCTGCCTTCCTCTCGAAGGTGCTGTGATGGGACCGGATCGGCTCCGCGAACGGGTAGCGGCCGCCTACCCCGGCTTCGTCGAGAACCTGCGGTACCTGGTGGACGTCGACTGCGGAACCTGGAACGCCCAAGGCGTCGGCAAGATCGCCGACTTCTGCGCGCAACGGCTGACCACGCTGGGCTGCACGGTCGAGCGCCTCCCCATGCGCCACCCCGATGGGCGGCCGCTGGGCGATCTGGTGATCGGCCGGCGCACTGGGCGCGATTCGGCCGGACGCCGCTTCCTGCTGCTCGCGCACATGGACACCGTCTTCGAGAACGGCACCGTGGCGGCGCGCCCGTTCCGGGTGGACGGTGCGATTGCCTACGGCCCGGGCGTCACCGACGACAAGGCCGGACTGCTGGCCGGACTGACCGCCCTGCGCACGCTCGTCGAGGACGGCGCGGAGCCCTACGCCGAACTGGTCGTGGTGTGCAGCCCCGACGAGGAGATCGGCGCACCCGCCAGTCGCCCGCACATCGAACGCCTGGCCGCTGCGGCCGATATCGTGCTGTGCCTGGAATGCGCTCGCGAGAACGGCGCACTCGTCCAGGCGCGCAAGGGAATCGCCGATATCCGCATCACCGTGACCGGCCGGGCCGCGCACGCCGGCATCGAACCCGAGCGCGGCGCGAACGCCGCGCTCGCCGCGGCTCGTCTGGTGGTCGAACTCCAGGCGCTGAACGGGAAATGGCCCGGCACCACGGTCAATGTCGGTGTGATCAACGGCGGCACCCGCCCCAATATCGTATGCCCCCAGGTTGTCATCGACGGCGAGGTCCGCGCCAGCACGGCGGCAGGGCTGGCCGCCGCGCTGGACGAGATCGACCGCCTCGCCCGCCGGGAATGGGTTCCGGGCACCCGATCCAGCGTCCAGCGCAACGGAGTGGTCGAACCCATGCAAGCCGCGGCCGAACTGGTCGCCGCGGCCCAACGGGTCGCTGCTGGACTCGGCTTCGAGGTCGGGGCTGTCAGCACCGGCGGGGTCGCCGACGCCAACCTCGCGGCCGGAGTCGGCGCGGCAACGCTGGACGGGCTCGGCCCCGTCGGCGGCGGTGACCATTCGGAGAGCGAATGGCTCGACCTGGACAGCATCATCCCCCGGATCTGCCTGCTCACCGGGCTGATTCTGAATCTTGCCTAGGAGTTTCGTGCGTTCATGTCTCCTCGTGCATGCTGCATTGGCGGGCGCGGCGTGCGCTGCTCGGGCCGATACGCTCGCGTCACACCGATCAGAAAGGGAAACCGCCTGTGACCCAGCAGAGTCTGGCCGACACCATCCGGCAGCGTCTCGGGGATTTCCCGCCGTCCGAACGCAAGGTTGGGCGGGTGCTGCTCGCGACCTATCCGACGGCGGGCCTGGAATCGGCGGCCCGGCTGGCCGAGCGAGCCGCCACCAGCGCGCCGACGGTCATCCGGTTCGTGAACCGGCTCGGCTTCACAGGTTTTCCCGAATTCCAGCAGGCGTTGCGGACCGAGCTCGAACAGCGCAACGCGTCGCCGCTGACCCTCTACAGCGAATCAGGCTCGGGCGGGCAGGCACTGCTGCGCCAGAGTGCGGAGGTCTTCGGCCAGGCGGTGCAGCGCACCCTCACTGCCCTGCCTCCCGACGATCTGCGCGCCGCGGTCGCCCTGCTGGGTGAGCGGCGGCGGCGCATCCACGTCACCGGCGGCCGTTTCACCGGAGTGTTCGCCCACTACCTGCTGATGCATCTGGTGCAACTGCGCGACAACGCTTTTCGCCTGCCCGACGCGCCGGTGGAGCGGGCCGGGTCGGTGGCCGGTCTCGGCAAGCGCGACGTGTTGGTGATCTTCGACTACCGCCGCTACGAACCGCACCATCTCGAGCTGGCCCGGGTGGCTCGGGAAAAGAATTGCAAGATCATTCTTTTCACCGACACTTGGCTGTCGCCGGTCGCCTCACTGGCCAGTGTCGTGCTGCCCAGCCAGGTGGACGCCCCCTCACCCTCGCCATACGACAGCCTGGTGCCCACCGTCGCCGTCGTGGAGACGGTGGTCGCCGCGCTGCTGGCCGACCTGGGGGAGGCCGCGCACCAGCGGATGCTCGCTTGCGAGGCCGCGGCCAAAACGACAGTCCTGTACTGAATTCCGCCCCGAACATCTGCGCACCGGCAGACTGGTGCGCGGTCAACTTCGGCCAAGTGAAGGAAGCCTGCCATCCCACTCCTGGACAGCTCGACCTCATCCCACCTCACCGTTCCGGACCCGCCTGCGGCGCCTGGACACCTCGACATCGGCAGAAATCAGCAGTTCACGCCGCACCTGTGTGCGTGTCGCGGCTGTACGAGCCGCTCCAGGGGCGCAAACCGACGTTCCAGCTTTGAGGTCATGGTCGCCGTGGGTATCACGGCGGGGGATGCCGCGGCGCCGGAGGGGCGGTGCGGATGGCGGTGTGGGCGACGCCGAGGCGCTGGCCGCTGCGGGCGAGGGATTCGCCTTGCTGGTAGCTGGTGATGGCGTAGTCGATCTCGGTGTCGGTGAGTCGGCGTTGTTCGCGGATGATGGCACCCCCGTAGCTCCGAGGTTTCGTGCACAACCGTCGCCGAGCGAGGCTGAGGTCCATTCGCATCGATGAGATCTGAGCGCGCTGACCAGCGTGTCTCGATGGCCAAGTGTGCCAACCGAACGCACGACAAGTGGCCGATTACCGGGTTTTGAGCCGAGTCGCACAGCAGTGTGCCTGTATTCGCGCCGCCAACAACAAGCCTGCTCGTTGATCGCCTGTATCAGCCGGGTTTCACGGCGGTGACCATCGTGGTGGATTCCCAGGGGCCGCCGCACCACATTCGCCAGCCCAGCGGTCGCAGAACGATGTCGCAGACGCGCCGCTCGACGAGGTGGTCCCGATACTCGCGCGCTCGGCGGATGTCGGCGATCATCAGCCTGCCTCCAGGCCGCAGTACCCGTAACGCTTCATCGAGGGCGGCGCCGCGGCCGGCGCGGGAACCGATGTTGTGAATGGCCAAGTTGGAGACAACCACATCGAAGCTCCCGTCCGGAAACGGCAGATCGGTCATGTCGCTGGTGCACAACTCCACGCGGTCGGAAACACCTTCCGCGATCGCGTTGCTCCGGGTCAGAGTTTCGCGGTTGCCGGACTGGTCGACGCCCCGCCACAGATCGACACCCACAGCGTTGCCGTTCGGCAGGCGTTCGGCCGCCGCAAGTAGCACCGCGCCCCGACCACAACCCATGTCGAGCAGACGTTCATCACCGCGCAAGCCCAGCTCGCTGAGCAAACTGCTCCAAACCACGAACTTTCCCCGCCATGTCACATGGAGATACAAAGCAAGCTGACACAGCACCCAGATACCGCTGATGGCCAACCCGACGACGGCTGGGGTAATGCCCAGCACTGCGAACACAACAACGCCAGCGGCGCACGTGGCGACTGCAGCAGCGAAGGCCGCCACCACCACCGGCGCGTCGATGCCGTACGACCCCCGCCGAACGGTCACAGCCGAATCCCCCTCATTGCAAAGCCATTCACCGATAACGACGCCACCCTTAAACCAGCATCACATTGCAGGTAGCGGTCGGGAGAAGGCGTTCCGCCCTGGACGTGTCGGCCGCGGCCGATCTTCCGCTGCAACCCCTTGCAGAATTCGGATCGTTTCGTCGTCGGAAAACCCCGTTGTGATCGACCGAAAGGTCTGCTACGGTCCGGAAGTCCAGCACGAGCGCGTCGGTACAGTGGGCCTGTCGATCACCCGACACAGCCGCGCAAGTTCAGAACTGGCCACCCGGCCAGGCTATCCGGGTTCAGTAGGCACGGGAACCGTTTCCTGCAAGTCGCAGCCGATATCGGCCAATCGCGAGGTCGAAGCCGTGCCGGTCGAAAACCATACGAAATCGCGCAGCCGACCACGGATGCCAACCGCGGAAGACCAGACCCCCGAGACGTCGACTCGAGCACACCAACCCGTCGCCGCTTCGAACGTCCGCTACTGCCGTTGCGACACCAAGTCGCACGATGTGAGCGAACTCGCAGATTGTCTTACGTCAACCCTTTGGCGGAATCTGGGCCAGCATAAGTCTTCTGGCAGCTGTCCGAGGCTTTTCAGTACTGGCACAACGGGTTACGGTTGACGGCGAGGGATTCACATCAGCGGGGGTGTCGATCTATGCGATCCATGCG
>NZ_JBITDI010000025.1:0-89477 GCF_044454005.1 Nocardia sp. NPDC051570
CGGCAAACGATTCCGGCGGCGATCACGCCGTCTGCCGGAAGAGTGATGTCTGGTTCGGTGACGAGCTGCCCAGCACCCAGGGCGGCCCGCGCGCAGGCGACGAGTTTGCTGATGGGGCAGTCTGTTTCGCATATGGCGACTGCGGCGATGGTCTCGGGGTATAGGTGCCAGTCCTGCGCAGTACCGGGCTGGAGGAATCGAGGGTCGAGATGGCATGGTGTCAGGCCAGTACTCGTTCCCGTCATACCCCGATCCTGACCCACTGCGCATCCACTGCGCAATCCCGCTGCGCACTCGTGCATGTTGCGATGGATCGAGTTTGCGATGATCCTGCTGCTCATCGGCCCCAGTCGCACGAACCTGCAACACGTCAGTGAACCCGACACGCCGAGGATCGGGAAACACGCCGGATGACAACTCCTTCGGCCGCGGACCGGCGAATACACTGGTTTAGCTCTTCCCGGAACCAAGAACGGAAGCACCACTCGAATCCTGTACGGAGATCATGGCGAATCGACGCGAACGGCGTGCCGGTCGGTCCAGCAAACCACCACAGGGGAAGCCTTACAAGCCCCCGTTTGGAGTCGAATACAACGAGTTCGTCGGCGAGCTAGGTCCGGCGAAGGCCGGGACCCACACCGAGCTGCATGTCCGATACGGCGTTCGTGACGAAAAGTACGTCGACTGGTCGATAACTCTGCTGGCGCGCCTCGGCGGCCTTGAGGACTTCAAACGAACCAAGAAGCACTTGGAGCGGCGGAAGTTGCAGCGAATCGACGTATCGAACTCTGCCATCCGCCACCACAAATTCGACCCGCTCAACCCCGGTCGACCGCCGGAAACAACTGTGGCAGTGCCGCTGACGGCAGGAAATTATGAACTTGTCGATCAGCAGTACGGGACCAGACTCAACGAGCTCTATCGGATGTGGGTGGCTCCACGCCTCGGACTGGACGGGTCAGTCGAACCGCATACCTTCGCCACCTTCGGTTTTGTCGAGAAGAACCGTGAGCCCGAGTTTCAAGACGGGATCTACTCATGGGTGCGCAACACTGTCGTCTCGATCGACTCGGATGAGCCTGATGACGTGATCGTGGAACGAGCCGCGAGTTACTTCCCAGGCCGGCCATCCACCACGGCGGTATGGCTGCCGAGCTCAGGGCGCATGAAGTTCATGAAGATTGACCCCGGGCAGCAGCCTGAAGAGGCTGAAGCTGCGCTGAGCAGTGCCGACGACGACAGCGCAGATACGCCGCTGCGAGTCAGTGGCACCCAGACCATGGGAATGCTCGTCGAATACGTCAATCGAGGCGACAGCTGGATAGATGGGCTTTCCTGATCACCGGCCCTCTCAACACTTACACCAGTGACACGTCTGACACGTCGGCCGCCTGGGTGGGGTGAACGCGCGCGCCGTGCAGGGCACCCGTCAGGCAGTTACGTTCGCTTCGATCAGGGACGCCAGCACCTCACACCCGGCGCCCGAGCCCAGCGAAACGTATGGCTCGATCCCATAAGACGTGTGCTGACCACCAGCATCGTTGAGCAAGGGCACACGCGGCAGGTACGCGAACGCCTCCGCCAGCGCGGTCTCGACACGCCGCTTAGCCCGCAGCACATCGAACGGGTTCAGGGGATTCTTTGCGCCCCAACCGTTTTGCCAGTTGTTCTTCAGCAAGCGGCCCACCACCGCGGCTGCCCATCCAATCGGATCGTTGGCCGTCATGAACTCAGTCAGGTCCGCGAGATCACGCAGCAGCGAGTCCGGCGAGGCGTTGGGGATCGGGTCGCGATCGTTGGCGATCCACCAGGCCGGTACTGGGACGTCTCCGCCCTTGCCTGCGATGCCCCATCCGGACTGCTGCGGCTTGCCGTAGGCCGCGCCTGGCGGCATCTGGGGGTCGGCGACGAATCCCGCTGCCACCACGCCGAGAACTTCGGCCACGCGGGGCGTCGCGAGGAATTCGCGTACTACGGTGCAGCCCTGCGAGTATCCGAGCAGCACGATAGGCCCGGTGGTCGCGGCGGCGGTCTGGGCCAGGTTGGCGACGCCTGCGCGCACTGAGTCGCGGAATGAGGCTCCGCCCGAGCCGTTTCCGACGGGCCCGTACTCGGCGGGGTAGCCGACCCAGCGGGAGGTGAACCGATCGGACAGGTTGCGGGTGACGCCGAGCAGCATCCCGGACACTTCGGTGCGAGTGTCGCCAGGACTGGACTCTCCAGTGCCGCCGACAGCGAGCACGGTGATCTGAGACATGCGAATTCTCCAAGGGTGCAGAATGAATGCCGGAGGACCGCGTGAGCGAAGTGAGCATCAACTACGGCCAACTGGTGAATTGCCGACACTGCGACGGGAGCGGCGTGTGCGGCCGGTCGCGGTGGGAGTACGACACCGACAGGTATTCCGGTTCGGCTCCCTACCACTACCAATGCGACGTATGCGGGTCTGGCTTGCACGGGCAGGTCCAGCACAAAAACGCGACGCTCCCGACTTGCAAGGTGTGTCGTGGCGTGGGTGTCGTCCGGGTCTGAGCAGCCGACCTAGACGAGAGATAGATCCGAAACGTCGCCCGCCTGCGTGAGGTAGACGAGCGCGCCGCGCCGGGCTTCCGAGCCGTACATCTCTCGGTAGTAGTTCGAGCCGCCGTCCAGGGTTGAGGACTGGATGCGCGCCCGCTTGTCGGTCGTCTCCAGCTCCCACGTGTGGTAGTGGCCGTGAACGAGAATGTCAGCGGCACCGGGGTTTTGACCGTGGAATGCCTGCGCGGCCCACCAGTCCATCGCCTTGCCGCGCCGCCACTGGTGTCCGTGGGCGATGGTGAAAACGGTGTCACCGGCTGCGACGGTCATGTAGCCGCGTTCCGGGTCCGGAGTGCGAATCTCGATGTGCCCGAACGCAGCCGGGTTCCGGGTCAGACCCTTGCTCACGCTGTTGGCGGCATGGGTGGCCCAGCCGTCGCCCGGCCGGGTCGTCTGGAAGCGTTGCGCCTCATCGTGGTTGCCGTTCACCACGTCGACGAGCAGTTGTTCGGTGTCGTCGGAGAACGCCTCGATCGTGGTGTACAGCAACTGTTCGAACACGGCGATCTGGTCCGTGAGCGTGAGGTCGGTGCGCCACCAGTTCCGCCCGTTCTGGCTCTGGTTTCCCTCGACGCAGTCGCCGGGGAACATCAGATGCACAGGGCCAACGGAATTGAGGCGGCGCAACTGCCGGTACTTCTCGACCGCGCGGTCCAGCGATCCGAGGTACCGGTTGATGATGCCGTCGGTTCCGTCGTTGTCGGACTTACCGATCTGCAAATCGCTGGCCTGGAAGTTGAAGACGGCCGGACCGCCCCCGACGGCAGGCCGGTGGGCTGCCGGGTGGTCGACGATCTGCGCGATCAGCCGCTCGGCGGTGACTGCGCCAGGCTGCTCGGCGACAACGTAGAAGCGATCGGCCTGGAGCCATTCACCCGCGAAGTTCTGCCAACGCGAGATACGCACGGGCCGATCAGGATCGAGCCGCACGCCTTGCCCGGCGAGACCGTGCTTGGCGAGGAGTTCGTCGAACGCGGGCGATTCCCCCGCCAGGTGCGGGTCGCTGTCGATAAATCCGGTACGGCCATCGAACTCGACCTTCGGCTTGTACTGGGATTCGACCGCGGCGGGCTGGGCCGCGAGATCGGCGGCAATTCCCATCCGGCTCAGTCCTTTCGAGGGCAGGGGCAGTCGCCGATGCTGTGCGCGTAGAACATCGCTGAGCTACCGGTGTAGCCGTGACTTCGTGCGACACGCAGCAGTGCGGACTTGGGTCGGCCATCAGCGAGCCAGGCGAGGGCGTCGCCGCGGTCGATGTCGGAGAGGGAGTCGAACCAGCGGCCGGTGATGCACGGCTTCGCCGATGCCACCTCGGCGGTCAGATCGGAAAGGAGGGTCATGTTCGCCTACTTGGGTTCGACGAGTTCGGCGAACGGCCCCTGCGCGGCCAGGTCGAGACCGTTGAGAGCGACTTCGGAACCGGTGGTGTACCACCAGCCTTCGACCTTGTGCCAGACGGTGCCGTAGGGCCTCGACCGGATCACGGTGTCGTCGCGGCGATCGTCGAGCCAGTCGGCGGGAAATGCCGAGTGGGCGGCGATGATGGCCGGGCGGTTATTCGGGCGGATAGCGCACACGGGCAGACGACTCCTGCGGGTTGGTTCTTTTCGGATGAGGCGGCCTGGCGGGACCGCTGTTACGCGATGACGTCCGACGTGGCGGCGACGACGTCTGCTGGGGCGGGCGAGAATTCGCCCGAGGCTCCGTGCAGCACCCATTCGCCGGGACGCAGGGGAAGCCATTGCCCGAGAAGGTGATTCCACACTTCGGCGGTCACATTCTCGTCCTGGTAGACGGCCGGGTATGGCTGCGTGCCGGGGTAGTCGCGGACACAGGGGGTGTTTCCGGAAGCCTTGCGCCCCAGCATCGTCTGGTTGATCTCGTGCACGTTGTCGCCGGTGTACTGGACCGCCTGCACGGTGATCGGCTTCATCTGCAGTGTGACGACGGGCATCAGGCCATCACCTCGACCAGCCGAGCGTCCGCCGGGGCGTCCACGGTGAGGCGCGCCCCAGGCCCCTCGGGAGCTGCGCCGACAGCGACCGGCCAGTTCGGGACCGGGCTCGCGCAGTGGATAGGCCCAAGGGACACGTTCCAGCAGCCGGTGCCACTGTCGTCCCCGACGATGACGCGGAGTTCCCCGGAGGCGGAAAGGATGTGAAACCGCGCGCCGTCGTAAGCGTCGTATGTTTCGCTGAGTCTGTCGAAATCGTCGGCGGTTTCGACGAACGCGAGTTCATCGTCACGGCCATGGAAAGTGAATCGGGGCACGGTGTAGACGTTATGGGCTGTCGAGGAGGTTTGCGGAATTGGAGTCACGGGGTGACGACGCTGCCCATCGGCGCTACGGGCATTGGGCGCCGGACACGACGCCCTCGAACTTCCCGAGATCGCCGATCTGCGCTTTGCCGAGCTGGCCAACGGCAATCGTGCCGTTCGCAAGTCGGCGGTCGGCCTTCTCCGTCCCGCCTGTGGTGCAGTTGATTCCGATCCAATACCCGCCCTCGGGCAGCGTCGGTCGTAAGGTGCGGGCGACCTTGTTGTAAGTGTTCAGCAAGTCGTGCGGGTCGGCGCTGCCGGTGGCGACGCGGATCTCCTTGCCGTGGATCTCGTAGGTGTAGGGCGGCGGTTCGGGGAAGGCGACCGCGGTGGCCGGAGCCGCTTTCGTTGACGAGTCCACTGGCGACTTGTCGTTGCCGGTTGAGCAGCCGACCAGAGCGATAGACGCCGCTGCGGCAACGCTGGAGACGAAAGCGGCATTCCGGACAGATTTCATAGCCCTGTATCCTGCCAGTCATCCCTGACAGCGCCAGAACCCCGCTCTTGGCGGGGTTCGTCACGCAGGCGGTTATTCTTCCCAGCCCACCTCACGGCGGAACGCGTCGCGCCGCTTCTCTTGCAAGTCCTGTAACTTCAGCAATCCCTTGTGGTGCTCGATGAGGGAGTTCGGTCTGTCGCCGATCGTCAACTTGTCGGTGAGGGTACGGATCTGTTGATCCAGGGAGACTCGTTCACGGTGCGCGTCCTCGTCGACGATCCGCGGCTGATCCATGTGGGGGTTCGGGGCGGTCAATTCACTACTCCTTCGGTGACGGTCAAGTCTTCTACCGCGAAGCAGGCGATGCTGCGCGCCTGTCGCGCCAGCGTGTAGGGGTCGGCAGCGGGACGGTGGAGCATGTTGCCGATCCGCTCGAACGCCGGGACGGCATCGGTGGCGGCCTGGCGCAGTGCGCCGTTGTGGCGATGCACGTTGGATATGTGGTTGAGCAAGTCAGCGACTTCGCGTGTGGACAGCGTGAGAGTCGGGTGTCGGTCGCCAGAAAGAATTGCCTCGCCTGCGGTTTCGGCGCATCGGGCCTGCAGGACGTCGACGATGTCGGCCATTCAAACCACTTCCCACACCGCGCCCGAGCGGGCACCTGACAGCTTCGGCGGCTCGGCCATTCGTATGCGACCTTGGCGGCGGGCAGCTTGCAGGACAACAGATACAGTGCTGGTCAACGCATCTGGCATGTCGACGTGGACAGTCGTGAACCGAAACCCCGGCCCTTTCGCGATCAGCTCGTCCACACGTTGCTCGACCGCGAGACGTTCGGGAGTGCGGTGCAAGAACCCGGCTCGCCGTAACGCCTGCTCAAGGCCTTCAGGCGTGTAGCCGAGCCGATTCGCAATGGTCTCGAACGGTAGACCGTCGTCAGCCAGCCAGCAGAAGTCGCCGACGAGGTTGGCTCTCTCGACCTCAGCGGCGATCGTGGCGGCTCTGATGGAGTCCTTGCGGCGGCGGGCGGCAATCTCACAGTGGGACATGTCTTCTTCCACCTCGAACATGGTGGCGGGCATGGGTTTCGGTCCTTTCGGTGCGCTGGCGGGCGCGTGGTGGGAACATCGGTGAACTGGGCGGGCCGGAATCCCCTTCTCCGGCCCGCCCAGGCCATTCGCGTGGTTAGAACGGCGGTTCCTCGGTGGAGCTAGAACCCCACGGGTCGTCTCCGCCGCGCCGCTGGCGGTTGGTACCGCTGCCACCGTTGCCGCGCATGGCTTTGGTGATCTTGGCAGTGGAATACTTTAAGCTCGGCCCGACTTCTTCGACCTCCAGCTCTACGCTGGTGCGCTTCTCGCCCTCACGTGTTTCGAAGCTGCGCTGCTTCACGCGTCCGTACACGATGACCCGAGAACCTTTGGTCAACGAATCGGCGACGTTCTCGGCTGCCTCCCTCCAAAGGTTGCATCGCATGAACAGGGTCTCGCCGTCCTCCCACTCGTTCGACGCCTTGCTGAACGTACGTGGGGTCTGGGCGACAGTGAAGTTCACGACGGCCGCGCCCTGTGTCGCAACTCCCGTGGGTTTCATGGGTTCTCCTCGCTGCTGTTCAGGTGATCTGCCAGGCCAACGCGGGTTCGGAGGCCAGGGATGGAAGTTCGACCATTCGTCGGAAATCCTGAAGCTCCTCTGGTATTCATGACCGGTGCTGTTGGTCGGTGAACCGGAGGGCGGGTGCGGTGAGGCTTGCTGTCGTGCGATCGGCGAATGCTGTTCGGCGAGTGGTCACTCCGCTCGAGCTCGACGACTTCGAGCAGGAACTTGTGGACCAGTTCGCGCTGGCATGCGCGGCCGCCGGATTCACCGACGATCACATAGGGCAGGAACGGTCGGTGATTTTCGAGCTGGTCCGATTCGTCGGCCGTCATGTGTGGACGGCGCAGCCCCAAGACGTGGATCGATTCCTGGAAAACCAACGGCGAGAACGGAATCTGGCTCATAGCACCGTGCATGGCAAGTCCGGGACGGTCGCGCGGTTCTTCGACTTCCTCGTCAGCCGCTATCAGGGCGAGATCCATGAGCTGACCGGTCATGTCGTGGTGCAGCCGGTCGACGAGTTCAACCGGCCGGTCAAGGCCGACTACGGCGGTGCGATCCGAGTTCCCCCGCCCGAGGACGAGGTCGAAGACCTGTTCCGCCGGTGGCGCGAATCCTTGCCGGAGGCAAGGAAGTTCTTGCCCGCCGCGCGTGACTATCTGGCGGCGTCGCTGTGGCGACGGGTCGGTCTGCGGATCAGCGAGTCGGTGAATCTCGACATCCGCGACTGGCGGCCTGATTTGGGAGATCACGGCAAACTGCATGTCCGCTTCGGCAAGGGCAGCATGGGCCGCGGACCCAAGCCGAGGCTGGTGCCGACCATCAACTCCGCCGACCAACTGTTGCAGTGGTGGATGACCGATATCCGTCACCAATTCGGCGATGACTGGATGGACCCGGACGCTCCGCTGCTGCCCAGCGAGCGCCGGGATCGAGACGGCAGCCGGTGCCGCCGCGTCGGTGACGATGCCTTGCGCAGCGGCCTGGCCGGCGCGGTCGGCCGGTGGTTGCCGTCGTGGGAAGGGCGGCTGACTCCCCATGGGCTGCGGCATTTCTGCGCGTCGTCGATGTATTCGCGCGGAATGGATCTCAAGGCCATTCAGGAGTTGCTCGGTCACGAGTGGTTGTCCACCACGACCCGATATATCCACGTTCACGACAACCATGTCGAGTCTGCCTGGGCGAGTGCCAATGATCGTGTCGCCGCCCGTTTGATCACCGGAACGGAGTGAGCGAATGCGCTGGAATTTGCGGATGAAGGCCGCCGAGCAAGGCATCTGGAAGTCGACCGAGCTGCGCCGGCGACTCGCGGACGCCGGACTCGAGATCAGCGCCGGAAAGATGTCGGCATTGTGGACCGGAACTCCGACCACGATCCGGCTCGACGACCTGGATGTCATCTGCGACGTATTGAGCTGTGAGACAAACGATCTGCTGATCCGGGAACCGGAGCAGGTCGCCGCTCGTCGTCCCCGCAAGGCCGCCGACAACACCACCGCAGCAGCAGCGATCACACCTCGGCTGGGACGAAATCGGACGTTGCCGCCTGCATGAGCAAGCCGCGCAACTGCATCGGGTGCCAGGGCCGTCCTGTCGCAACGCCCCAGCGCCAGCACTGCTATCAGTGCATGCCTGGTGGGCCGTTCGTGCCGTTGCCGTGCCGCAAGTGCGGATCGACGCGCGACTACTACTCGTCCGGACTGTGTCAGCGCTGTCACCGATTCGCGCCGCAGGTGATCGACAGCTGCCTGGACTGCCTCGGCTGGGGCGTCACCCGGCATTCGAGTTGGTTGTGCGAGGGTTGCCGGGGCTGGCGCCGGCGATTTCCGACGCTCGCGCCGTGTCCCTCGTGTCAGCGGGTCATCGCCCTGAACGCCGAAGGAATCTGCCGACTGTGCTGGCGGCAGATCGCGCGCAAGCGTCCGCATGGTGGCGGACCAACTGTGTTGGAGGCCAACCAATTCGGTCAACAGCTGTTCCTGGTCGACCTGTTCCGGCGGAGGCTTCCAGAGGCTCGGCAGAGCGTCTCGTCGCGATCGAGTCATCGCGGTTATCCGGTCGCGCAACAGCAACTGGTCTTCTTCGAGCTGCCGCGTGATCTCGTTCGCGGGCGTGATCATGGCTTCCCCGATCCGCCGGATCCGCAGCTGGCGCAACTGCTGGACGAGGTCGCCATCGACCATGCGCGTCAACATGGCTGGAGCAAGACCCGGCTGGTCGATGCGCGCAAGGGCGTCCGTATTCTGCTGGCGCTGCAAGACACCGCCGGTGCCGCTATCAAGGCCAGTGAGGTTGCCGCTCTCGAACAGATTTCCCTTGCGCTGCAGCCAGTTCGAGAGATCCTCGCTTCGGCGGACATGTTCGACGATGATCGCGAACCCAGCATCGTCGCCTGGTTCGAACGTCAGATCGCGGACTTGCCCGAACCCATGCGCGAGGAGTTGCGCGTCTGGTTCGAGGTCTCGCGGCTTGGCAGCACGACGCCCCCGCGGTTCCGGCCGCGAGCAGAAGGGACCGTGCGTGTGCGTGCCCATCAGGTGATGCCCATCGTGCATGAGTGGGCGGAGGCCGGGCATCAATCGCTGCGCGAGATCACCCGCGACCATATTCGAAAGGCGTTGCCCAAACAGGGCAGCGCCCGATCGCTGGTCGGTCAATCGCTGCGGTCGCTGTTCCGGGTGCTCAAGGCGCGGCGCATCGTGTTCATCAACCCGACCACGCATTTTCGAACCGGAAGGCCTGAAGCCCGTGTCCCCCTGCTGATTCCGGTCGTTCAGTTGCGGGAATCCCTCCTGTCGGACACCCCTGCCCGTGCCGCTGTCGCCGGGCTGGTCGGTTTCCATGCGCTGCGCAACCAGCAATTGCGCTCGTTGCTGCTCACCGACGTCCAGGACGGATATCTGCGGCTGCCCGACCGGACCGTCCTGCTCGCTCCGCCGGTGCGTGAGCGATTGGCGGTCTGGCTGGACTATCGCGCTGCCCGCTGGCCCGACACCGCCAACCCGCATCTGCTCATCAACATGAAGTCCGGCGTTCGGACCGGACCCGTGAGCCATGCTTGGATCAATTCGACCCTGGGAATCAGCAGCCAGGCCGTCCGCGAGGACCGCATCCTGCATGAAGCCCTCGCGACCGGCGGCGACGTCCGCCGCCTGTGCGATCTGTTCGGGCTCAGCGTCAAAGCCGCCGAACGATATACCGACACCCTCGACCATCCCGGCCTCGGCCAGGACGCCGCCGGCCCGGAATGAGGCCGTTTCCGGCCCGCTGAACGCGGGCCGGAGCAGCATCGCCGCCGACTCAGAACGGCGGCTCATCGTCCCCACCGAACCCCGCCGCGGCCAGCGCGGGCGCAGCGGCAGGAGCCGAACCCCACGGATCATCGGCGACCACGCTCGGCTTCGAGTTGCTTTGTGCACCAGTACGAGTGGTCCTATTGACCTTCGCGGTCGCGTATTTCAACGACGGACCGACTTCGGTGACTTCCAGCTCCACCACCGTCCGCTTCTCGCCCTCCTTGGTCTCATACGAGCGCTGTTTGAGTGCGCCGGTGACGATGACACGCGAGCCACGACTGAGGCTTTCGGCGACGTTCTCGGCGGCTTCGCGCCAGATGTTGCAGCGAAGAAATAGGGCCTCGCCGTCTTTCCACTCGTTGGACTGGCGGTCGAACACTCGCGGTGTCGATGCCACCGTGAAGTTGGCAACCGCAGCGCCCGCAGGAGTGAATCTCAACTCTGGCGCAGCGACCAGGTTCCCTATAACGGTTATGACCGATTCACCGGACATGTTGCGCTCCTTCGCATTTACGTTCGTTGATCGTGTGGATCGCTCCCAGAAGGTTCGGGGAAGCGTGAGAATGAGTGACCGGGTCCGTGGGTTGCGAACCCAAGGATGAGATACCCTGCAGATACGCGGCGTGCCCTTCAGTTCCGGGCATGTGCCACTTCGGAATTCACGAACCCACGGGAAACCGGCGTGTAACGGAGCTCCGGGTCGGCGGTCAGATTGCCAATGATGGTGGTCACAGGATCGTTGGACATAAATCGGTTCCTTTCGGGTTGGTGGAGAATGGGATTCAGAGGCTCGAGCGCATGGCTACTTCCTTCCTCGTGAATGGGCGTGGTCTTCGGTGTGGGCCGCGCGGCACGCGCGGCACCGGCAACCCCAGTTCTGATAGGTGCTGGCCGACCCGTGGGGGAGCCGATTGCCGCGATTGTCGTGGGCCGCGTATGGACGGCCGTTCCGGATGCGGCGCTGAGCAAATCGCCGTGCTCGGACCTGAGCTATGTAGAGCCGCAATGCTTCTCGACATTCGGAGCATCGGCACCCGCCGGTCGTGTAGCTGGACAGCCTGCCGTGCTGGGGATCAACAACCGAGATGAGACCGGCGGTCACTCGCTGGCCTCCGTCGCGGGTGGGAAGTCGCGGCCGCCGAGGCGTTCCGCGTCCATGCTGGTGGGACGCATCGGTTCGGTGATCTGGCCTTCGAACTCTTGGCGGACGACCGTGCAGTACGCGCGGGTGATACCGAATCGGATCTTGAAGCAGTCGACGCGCAGCGTGCGGACGTTGCTCTCGCGGCAGTCGCGGAAGAGGTCGCCGCCGCGCACGATCATGCCTTTGCTGGTCGTGTATTCGGTCAGGGCGGTCACAGGTCGAACTCCATGTCTCGTGCGATGTCGGTGAAGTGGTCGCGGGCGTCGTCGGTGATGGCGTCGCTGTCATCGATGCAGTCGGGGCATCGGCACTGGGCCGGGTCGTTGTCGACGTAGCTGCACCATTCGCAGTGGCAGAGGTGGGTGCTGTGGGCGTACGGGTCCACGTCGCCGGTCGGGTATTGGCCGAATTCGACTGTGCCGCCGTCGTATTCGCTGGGTAGCGCGGTGACCGAGATCCTGGTGCTGAGGACGCTCATTCGGTGGTCGCCACCTGTTCGTCGGCGTGCTTGACGGCTCGGATCTCGTGGTAGGGAACCGTGCCGGTGCAGCCGGGGATGTAGAGGCTGTCCACGGTCACCGACTTCGCATTGACGCGGACGACCTCGTGCCAGCGACCGCGGTAGTTGATCGCGTCGCCCTTATTGATGTCGTTTCGGCTGTAACCGGTCGCCTGTCCGCTGGCGATCTGCTCGGCGCGGATGCCCTTCCAGTACTCGATCTCTCCGGCACGCTGGGTCATGCGCGCCTGCACACGATCCCGGTACTCACCGCTGGCCGGTGGTTCAACGTAGATGTACGGCGCGCGTCCACGTTTGCCTCCGTCCAGGATCCTCTGGTCGGCGCGCTGCTCGGCCTCCAGCGTTGCGATGCGGTTCGCGACGGTGACGGGCGCATATCGGAGTTCGGTTGTCCGGGAAGCTGATTCAGCGCGACCTTGCGCCCGGGCCGCAGCTTTGTCCGCCTCTACCGACCGGCCGAGTGCGTCCCAGGCACGCTCGATGGATCTGCGGTGTCGGTGCTCGGAATGGTGGCCGATCTTGATGGGCTCACCCATTGGCGGCACCCGGTCGGCAGCCCGCTGATGCGCGGTGTCGGCAGCTGCGGCCTTGCTGGCGCGCCGGTCGGCTTTCGCTTCCAACGCCGCGACTCTGTCTTGTTGCTGCTCGGCGCGTGCGGTTTCGGCTTCAAAGGCGGGGCGTGCGGCTCGGTCGATCCGTAGCTCGACCGTGTATCCCGCGTCGCGGAGAGCTTTTGCGGCGACCTGGATGTAGTAGTCCTTCGGTTGCCGGTCGCGGGATGCGTGGATGATCCACTGCTGGAGACTGCGCGCCCATTTCCAGTGACCGACAAGGTTTTTCACCTCGGTCATGACTTCGTATGTGCCGTCGCCGCGCTGGGTGCCTGCGAGGAGGGTTCCTTCCGCTGCGGTGTGCGTGATGGCGAGTGTGCTCATGCCTCACCCCGCAGGGTCCGGAGCTCTCGTTCGGCCGCTTCGATCGAAACGGCGTTCTCGGTGAGGCCGCTCTCACGCCCGGTGTGGAGGCGTTCGATCCGGGTCGCGATGTGGCGAATCTTGGCGTTGTGCAACGCCGCTGGGGTGCCGAGCTGGAGGTACGCCAGATCGGCGAGTGCCCGCAGCCGGGTTGTTGCTGCGAAGGTGACTCCGCCGGAAAGTCGATCGGCGCGGCAGACTGCCCAGTCGATCTCGTCCCCGGGGCGATAGGTGCAATGGGGGCCCGGTTCGATCACCAAAGAGATGGAGCCGCTATATCCGACCCCGTTGATCGTGAGCGGGTCAGCTCTGCGTCCGTCGAACAACATCGGACCGAGCTGGATGTTCAGTCTCCAGCTGTCGCGGCCAGTGTGATTCCCCTCCGACCAGGCGATTCGCGTGGTGAACAGGCCGGCGGCGGGGCCTTCGGCTCGGTAGACGGTCCGTCCGCGCTCGCTGAGTTCGGTTGTTGGCGTGATGATTTGGCCCGGTGCGGGCATGGCTGGTTCCTTTTCGGATGCCCGGTGTGGCGGCCGGGTGGGGTGTTGAGCTGACCGTGGCGGCGGTCAGCGGTTGGTGATGACGACGGTGTGTTCGCCGGTGTTACCGCAGTGGCGGCAGCCGTTTCCGTTGCAGGGCTGGCAGATTGCCCAATGGGTGACGTACATGGTCATTCGGAGTCGGCGGCGACGGCTTCGGCGTCGTACTCCGCGTTGATCGTGTGCGCCTGGTCCTCGTCGAGGTAATCGCGAAGGGCCTCGCGGGCCTGATGGGCCATACCGAGCAGCCGCGCGTCATCAGCGGTGGCCTCGGAGCTCACCCGATCCTTGAGTCGGTGGAATTGCCCGGCCTTGTCGGTCGCCGCGACCGGCCAGGCGCCTTCCAGCCATCCCGCTATGCGCTCGGAGGGCACGAGCAGGATGTCGCCGTCTTTGATGTCGTGACGCCACTGGCTGTGGTCGTATGCCTGGCCGGTGGACGCGAATATGTGAATGGTCATGACGTGGTTCCTTTTCGGATCCCGGTGGCGGCCGGGGTGTTTGGTGTCGTGGGCATCGGCCCAACGGAATTGAAACTATCCTGCGCCTATGCGCAGTGTCAAATCATTGCGCAAGTACTGCGCGCGTACTGCGCGTGCTGATGTATGCGTCAATTAAGACCGGCCAGGATGAAGAGCCAAGGTTTGCAGAGCTGCAGCCACTTATCGGACGTTCATCGAATGCAGTCTTGGCGTACTGATTGGCAGGGGTGGAGTGGATATCGCTCGCCCGTCAATCGGGCGAGCCGACTGTCGTTGAGTGGTCGATATCGCGCGTCTGCGCTCGCCCGAGCTCTGTGGTCTTGTCGAGCAAGAGCCCATGGGCGATCAAGTCGGCCGCTGCCTTGAGTAGCCGACGAAGCTCAGCCTCGTTCTGGCGCAAAGGGTCCGGCCGCCAGTGCAGGCTGATAATCCCGTTCCACGCCGCGAGGAGAACCATCGCGACCGCCTCGGGGTCGACCGCGCGCGCGATACCGGTGTCGATACCGCGGTGGATCGCTTCAGCCAGACGCCTGTTCTGCTGTTCGATCTGTGCGGCCATCCGGTCGGTCAATTCGCGCCCGGCGGGGTACTGGCCCGGGTCGACCGGGAACGCGAGCATCCGAAAGTACTCCGGATGCCTCAGATAGAACTGCAGATACTGCTCGGCGACCGCATACACCTGCTCAACCGGGTTGAGGTCGGCGGTGAACGCGGGGTCGAGGAAATGCCGGTCGGTGTCGAGGACGCGCTCGACGATCGCCGCATACAAGCCGGCCTTGGATCCGAAGTGGTTGTAGATCGAGCCGACCGCGACCCCAGCACGGTCGGCGATCTCCTCCACCGTCACTTCCGCGACCGGTCGCCGGCTGAAGATCTCTTCGGCCGCGTGCAGCAACGCCTCGATGGTGCGTTGTTTGCGAGGATCCACCAACGTCCCTGTTCTTGTAGTCATTGCAAGAAGTGAACCGTGACGTAGCCTACCCACACGAGGTTCTTGTAATCATTGCAAGAACTCTGGGGGGGAATCTTCAGCATGACCACCAGCACGACACCACTGCGCCCGTTCCAGCGCATGGCCTTCGATGCCCTACCAGAACGCCCCGTTCGGCCGCATCCGTACTTCGACTCGGAAGCCCATGAGGTGCATATGGATTCGGCCACCCTGGGGCGCCTGCGGATCCATTATCGCGAATACGGTTCCGGCACACCGCTGTTGCTGGTTCACGGGCTGATGACCAGTAGCTATTCCTGGCGCTATCTGCTCAACGGGCTCGGGCAGCGCTATCGCCTGATCGTCCCCGACCTGCCCGGAGCCGGAGCCAGCAGTGCTCCGCCTCGCCGGTTGACTGCGGCAGCCCTGTCGGCGTGGATCGGCGAATTCCAAACCCTGCTCGGATTGCACGGCTGCCCGGTCGTCGGCAACTCCCTCGGCGGCTATCTCGCCATGCGTCACGCCCTGACCGATCCCGCAGCATTCGGTGCGGTGATCAACATCCATTCACCCGCAATCCCGCTCCCACGACTACATCTGCTGCATGCCGCGCTGTCGCTGCCTGGCGCGAACAGCCTGCTGCAGTGGTGGATTCGACGCGACACCGCTCGCTGGGCTCACCGCACGGTCCACTACTACGACGAAACGCTGAAGTCCCTTGAGGAAGCGCGCCAGTACGGCGACGCACTGGCAACCGCCGACGGCGCCGCCACATTCATCGACTACCTACACGGGGTCATGGCCCCGGCTAGTTTCGCCGGATTCAGTGCCGAACTACGCCGACGCCACAACGACGGCAAGCCCTTCCCTGCTCCCTTGCTGCTGATCTATTCGCGGCAGGACCCGCTCGTACCACCAGCGGTCGGCGCACGCCTGTCGGCGCTTCTGCCTCAGGCGGAGTTCCACTGGCTGGACCGATCCTCGCACTTCGCCCATGCCGACACCCCCACGGCCGTCATCGAGCTCGCCCTGCCCTTCCTCCGTAACCACCGATAACCGACCGCATCACGCCAACCCGCACGGATATTCATTGATGCCGGTCGTCGCTGTCTGGTCGTCGCCCTTCGAGCCGCTGATTAACTGACGTCCGCGGATTCTTCCGTTCGTCGGTCCAATCGTTCGACGGTTCGAAGGCGTCGGCACCGAACGCGGGAGGGACTGCCGGGCTCGGCTCACCCAGCAGATCGATCTTGTTACGTTCATGGACGAGCAATTCCGGCTTGCCCTTGTGTTCCTTCTCGTCGTCTTCGCCCTTGCCCTTCGCCCCGTGCGGTGCCATACCAGGCATGCCCGGCATGCCTGCTGACCCGGCAGCTGGAGAACGGGCACCCAGCCCAGCCGGACTGCCGGGATTGCCCGCGGCTGGGACGCCAGGGATGCTCCGACCCGGACCGGCTGAGCCCGGCGTGCCGCGTCCGCCAATCCCACCGCCGGGCCGACCTGAACCGCCCCCAAGCCCGCCGCCGTTGCCGCCGACACTCGAGGGTGTCGTCGCACTCGGACCCACACTCGCAGGAGTGGTAGCCACTCCTGCGGTGCCCGAGCCCTGTGGGTTGTTCCCTGAGGTATTCCCTTGCCCCGTCGGCGAATTCGCGAGCGCGGAAGGATCGGTGTTGGCTGGGCTGGAATCGGTGCTGGCGGGCTTCGTCCGCTGATCATTCTGGCTCTGCGGCCCGTGCTCAGGATCACCGGACGGGGTGTTCGGCTCGGACGAACTCGTTCTTCCACCTGTCCCGCCAGGCCGACCAGTCCCGTTGATTCCTGGAACGTTCGGCCCCGAACCGTCGTTCGGACCGGACGGGGGCAGGTAAACCGGAACCTGTTGCCCCGCAGGCTGATAGGCCGGCACGTAGTAATTGATCATCGCCTGCCGTGCTTCCTGCTCGGCATCAGAGGCAGCGGTGATATGGCCGATGATCGTCGCGGGGTTTTCCGCGCCCGGCACAGCCGGGGATCCTGGAGGGGTCGGCACCGATGGAACCGCGCCCTTCACGACTTCCGCTCCGTAGGCGGCGCTTTCGACTCGAGAGGCCACGCTCTGGGTCACGGCATGCATGTCGGTCAGCTCGTCAGTGAAGCGGCGAGTGGCGGCGAGGATCGCGTCGGCTGTCGCACCTTCCCAGCCCTGGGCAACGGAGTTTCGGAGTTTAGAGGTCAGGCCCATGGTGTTGAACATGCTTGCGTCGCCGATTTTTCGCCACGCCTGCGCTGTATCGTGCATTGAGCCTGGTTTCATGGAGTTGACTGCCTCCACGATCTTCTGATGCGGCATGGAGAGGAACGATTCGACTGCTCCTGCCGGTATGTAGTCCGGGTCGTGTCCGCTCGTTCTGACAGACTTATCCGTGTCGGTGGCAGCTTTCCTCATGTTCGAGGCGCCGGCCTGGGACGCAGCCCAGTCCACCAACTGCGCCGCCAGCGAGGGGTTGTCTGGGGTTGAGTTGCCGTTGCCCATGGTCAGTTGTCCTTGCCGATGTAGGGCTCGAGCGCTGTTGCGGCGTCAACAATGTGGTCGCAGGGCTGGATACCCTTCAGCCCTCCTTTGGTACTCAGCAGGAAGGTGACACCGAAATACCCAGATTTCGTACGAATGTCGACAGAGCAGTCTTCGGAGCTGGACTTATTAGGCGTTAAGATGGCATCTCGACCATTGATGGTGAGATCTTGAGTTCTTCCAGCGTATTTCTGTTTTACCTCTTCCAACGTGACGTTGCTGGAATCGAGCTGCAATCCTTCATCAGCGTTCTCGAAGTCGCATGTCAGGACGATGGTCTCGGAGACCATGTCGTTTCCGCGTTTTCGGGTCGAGGGGTCGAAACCAATTTTCGATATCGCGTCGTCCGGTAGCCATGTGCAGGGATCGAACGTGACCTTCGGTCTCCCGCTGGTCCTTGTGTACTTGTTGTCCTGCGATGGAGGTTGGAGGCTGGAGGCCGTCAGCGTCGGCGTAGCCGGGCTGGTAGCCGCGGGGGATGTCGCCGATTGCGCTGTCGTTGCGTTCGGGGTCGGGTTGTTTGCTGAGGCGCAAGCGGCCAATGTCGACGTTGCAGCAATCAGGGTTATTGAGCGGAGTCCGATTGCATATTTATCCATCGGTCATCACCTTCTGTGCCGCGCGGATCGCCGCCGCGTTGGCTGCTTCCACGTCGTTAGTCAGCCCGGCCGCCTTATAGATCGCGGCCGCCATTTTATAGGCGGACTCCTCGGCTGCCTTGAATGCATCGAATGCCTGGTGGGCTTTGTCCTGGAATCCCTTTTGGAGATACTGGGACGATGTCAGATTCCCGAAGCCTTCCAAACGCTTCAACCGGTCCAGGTCACGCTGACGCCCCACCATCTCCTCGGCGAACCATTCGTAGTGGCCAGCACATTCACGGGCGGCCCCCTCCTCCAGCCGGAACCGTCCTTCGGCAGCCGCCCGCCAGAGGTTTGCGGCTGCTTCGTGTCCTAGAGCCACTACATGCCTCCCGGTCCCCGTATTGTCTGCTTGTTCGCTCTGACGCATTTGATCTTTGAACGGTTCCGTCCGGTATACCCGTTAGGACGTCGGCCGGATGGGTGTGTTGAACTGGTCGCGGGGGAGGCGACAACCGACCGTGCCCCCGATGACCGTCGCCACTTGGCTACCGACCTTGATCGTCGTTCCGTCGTCCGGGTTCACGAATCGCACATCGTGGTTTCCCGGTTGGTCTTGCATGGTGCCCGGTGCCGTCGCGCCGACGGTTGCGGCGATCGGGCGGATACGGTCGATGAATTGCGGCCAGACGTTGTCTGGGATCGGCTGATTGGGCGTCGAGACGTACAGCCGGAGGTTCAGCATTCGACCGTTCGTCTGGTCGTACGGGGGTGAGCAGTCGAGCCGCATCTTGTCGCGCTGCCATTCCCATCGCAGTCCCGGCACGAGTTCGGTTGCGGCGGCCCCGATCTGCTCGACGACTCCCTGAAGTTGGGCGTCGGAATCCTCCAGGCTGGGTCGCTGAAGAAGACGCTGGGCTGCCGCTGCCGTGTCCTGCGAGCTGGTTGGTTTGTGCTGATCGTCCATGGAACAGCTCCCTATCAGTGATGCCGTAGTCACCGTGATCGCGACGATCGCAATGACTCGAACTGTCGCGCTGACGAATTCCGCTCGGAACGTCATCATGATCCCGGGCTCGTCGCGTTACCAGGCAGCCCGGCAACGACAGCGGCGAGGTTGTAGCCGGAGCGGTGCAGATTCCCGGTGCCGCCGTCGACGCGCGGATACTCCGCGTGCCCGGAGGCGCCGGAGTAGTAGCGGCCGTCGACGGTGATCGGGTCAGTGTTGAGATGGGTGACCCAGTCCATTTTGCCGGGGCTGCGGCCGAAGCGGTCCGCGTGTGCGACGGGATCGCCCTTCTCGGTCATCTCGTACACGTGGTGGTTTTGCAGCCCGAGGTCTCCGGTGTTGTGGACGGTGTCGTTGAGACCGGTCTCGGTCAGCAGCGCGCCCGGCGGGTTCACCAGAGCGCCCAGCCCGCTCGCACCGACGGCCGGGATATGCCCGCCCAATCCCGGCGAACCGTAGAAGACCACGTCGTCGACGCCGCCTTCCTTCTGCTGCAAGGCAAGACTCGTGGTCAGCGAGCCGTAGGAGTGTCCGAGCGCGGTGATATGTGGATCGTTGCGGGCATTGGCCGCATCGAGGCCCTTGTAGAAGTCCGCCAAGGGTTTCGCGCCTTCCTGGGCGCGTCCTTCCCACATGACATTTGCCGTATCCGGTTGTGGATTGTCGAGCCCGCCCTGCGGTGGGTCGTATCCGAACCATGCGATCGTCGACACGGTTTCGCCGTTGCGTCCGGCCTTGGTGAGCTGCCATTCCGACTCGGCCTTCAAACTGTCCGCTTCGCCGACCATGCCCGGCAGTGAACGACTGAGGTTCGATCCGAGTCCTGGGGTTGCGACCGACACATGGTCGGCGTGGTCGGGATCGCCGACGGCGACCGCGGCCCGCCCCTGCCGCCCGGATTCCATGTCGAGGAACATCAGCTTGCGTGGAGCTTTGCCGTCTTCCGGTTTGATCGCGGTCTCGACAGCCTTCAGATCATCCAGGCGCTTTTTGGCGTCCACGATTCTGCGGGCGGCATCGCCATTGGTCGGGTCCTTCGCCAAATCGGCGTTCGCGGTGGCAAGGTCCTGTTCCCAGCGTGCCCGCTCGAGCGGGATCCGGTTCCGGTTGGCCTGGTCTTTCGCGTCGGAGGGTAGGCCGTTGAGGTTGCCGACGTCGGCGGGGTGGGTGCTGATCTCTTCCTGCTGCTGTTGCGGTGTGAGAGAGTCCCACCAACGGCGATTCTGTTGCGGTGTACCGTTTTTCGGCGGTGCCGGTATCTCTGATTTCGGGGTGGAGGCGTTGCCGAAAGTGTCCGGAGCGGGCATATCGGCGAAAGCTTTCCCGATCTCGGTGACCGCGGTGGCGTCGGTGGTGGCCGCGAGGTCGAGGACCTTCTTCATGAACGTCGTCTCGGTGTTGCAGTCCAGCTGAAGCGCCGCCATCGCGGTGTTGTACTTGTTCTCGTCACCACCGACCGAGGAGTAGAGGGCCTGTTTGGTCTGTTCCTTGATCTGGCAGGTGCCGTCGTCCTCGACGCGGAGCCCCTTACCTTCCGCAGTCTGTTTCCGGCCCTGGACCAGGCTTTTGGCGGTGGTGAAGTTCAGACTGGCGATCTTGGCGGTATCGCGGCCTTTCTCCAACGCCTCCAACACTTTTCGCGACTTGTCATACACCTGCGTGAATCTCTCACGCATAGCGTCGCCGGCCCCGCCCTTGAACGTGTCGTGCGAGCCGTCCACCGCACGGTTCTGGGTGTCCATCTTCGTCCGCAGCTCGCCCGCCTGCCGATCCCACTCGTTCGCCTGCTCGGTTAGCGACCCCGGATTCCAGCTCAGCACCTGCGACACCGTCAGATGGTCGCTCACCGGCCACCCCCACCTGACCCAGTGATGCCCCCGGCGTTCGCCGTGTCCTGATCATGGAAGCTGGACACCGCACCGACGATCACGCCACCCAGCTCCAGCAATGCGGTCCCGACCGTACTCATCGCCTTATCGGCGGTCCTGGTCGCGACGTGATACGCATCCGGTGTCTTGGCGCCCGTCAGACCGTTGTCGAGGCTGCCGACAACCGCACCGCCCTTACCGAGAACCTGAAGCTCCTGCCCCGCCGTGCCGAGCCCGTCAGCCAGTGCTCGACACGCCGGTTTGTCGACGAACAGAACGTCACCCGGCCCTGATCCCACGCTCGCCCCCTGCTTCGGCTCGGCCGCCCAGCAGCCGACTGGTTCGTGATCTCGGGTCACTATATGCTGCGAACAGGGTAAATCAGGCAAGGGGAGGGCAGGCGATGAACGACATTGATCCGCTCACGGGTCACATCGAAAACCTGCAAGACTCCCTCACACAAGGCGCTACAGCATCGATGGCCGGTGGCATCGCCTCGGTCGACGTCGGCCCGGACGGCAGCCTCCGCGCGATCCGCCTGACCGACTCCGGACGCCGACTCGACCCGGACACGCTAGTGGAAGCCATCGTGCGCCTACACGCCACCGCTCTTGCAGAGGCCCGCAAGTCCGTCGCCGATGCCGTAACCCGCCTCGAGAACGACCCCCGACTGCTGACCCAGCGCGAACACTTGATCGACACGCTCCACCAACCGCCGCCGGGGCAATCCGCAGCGGCTCCTTCGTTCCCCTGGCCCCAACAGGCCCCCGCGTCGCGACGCGAGGCGATGCCTGACGAGGAAGAAGAGCTGGACTCCTATTACCAGCGTAAGAGCTGGCTGGAGTACTGACGCAAGGAGAGCCCCCGTTCCGTTTCACTGAATGTGGGCGGAAGCTGTTGCTCTTGGTCGCACACTCTCTTCGAGGACGATTGGAAGGCTATGTCGGCAGCCGTCCGAATCACTGCACCCGTGGCATCGCCGAACTTGCTCGAAAACGCTCCCAGAAGTGGCAACGATTGGCCGAATCTACTCGACCAACGGTCATGAAACCTTCTTGAACTGCAGGACCGATCGCGCGCAGGACCGGCTGTACAGTGTGACGGAGAGTTGTGCGCCTCCTTCAGTGTCGGAGGATGCGCTTTCCCTGCGCGCACCTTCCCACTCCGGCCAACCCCGTCCTCTCTTCCTGCCAGTTGCTTTGCGGCACAATCGGACCGCGCATAGCGCATCACCGGGCCCGCCCGTACCGCGACCTCGCCCGGTCCGTGCCACCAGCGAGATGATCGTGAAGGTCCGGTTGCTGGTGGCCCGTCGTGGGGGCCCGGTTTCCAACCGGACTTTGCCGGTGAGCAGGCGAACCGAATTACGCGAAATGCGGGTAAAGCGCTTGGCTCCGTGAAGATCTCGTCGCAGCACCTCGGGCGAACCACATGACGTAGTTCGGGGTAGGTTGGCGGCGTGATCTCCGTCTCGCTATCGGCATTGGACCTGGTGCCCCTGCAGAAGGGCACCGCGGCGCGGGACGCGCTGGAGGCCAGCGTTGCCGTGGCCAGCCACATCGAACAACTCGGCTTCCGCCGCTTGTGGTTCGCCGAGCATCACAGCAGGACGGCGGACGCCAGCTGCTCCCCGCCGGTCATCATCGGGCAGATCGCCGCTCAGACATCGACCCTGCGAGTCGGGTCGGGCGGTGTGATGGTGCCCAACCATGTCCCGCTCGCTGTCGCCGAGCAGTTCGCCACCCTGGACTCGTTCCATCCAGGACGGATCGACCTCGGTCTGGGCCGCGGCCAAGGCACCATCGATGAGGACATCGCGCGGGCTCTGCGCCGCGGCGGCGAGCCGATCACCGACGAGGAATACCAGCAGGATGTCCGCACCGTGCTGAACCTGTTCGATCCGGACACAGGCACCTCCCCGCTGCCCAACTATCGCGCCGCGCTGCAACCGTGGCTGCTGTCCTCCAGCGCCGCCGGCGGCCAGCTGGCGGGCGAACTTGGGCTCCCCATCGCGATCGCCCACCACATCCGCCCCCATAACACCGAGGCCGCGCTGGCCGCCTACCGCAAGTCCTTCCGTCCCTCGCGCTGGCTTTCCGAACCGTATGTGCTGCTGTGCGTGCTGACCGTCTGCGCCGACACCGACGATCGGGCCCACTATTTGGCCGGGCCGAACGAAGTCGTGAGAGCCCACCTGGCAGAAAGAAAGTCGTTCGATCTCCTCGCTCCCGAGCAGGCCGCCGCCTACGACTACACCGCTACCCAACAACAGACCGTGCGCCAGCTGCGAGAAACCCAGGCACAGGGATCCCTGGACACAGTCACCCGGCAACTGACCGACCTCCTCACCGCCACCAGCGCGGATGAGTTGATGCTGCACACGCCTATCTACGATCTGGCCGATCGGCTGCGCTCCTACGAACTCGTCGCCTCGCACCTCGCGCCGGTCCGGTCAGTCGAGCAGGACAACAGCTCTCGTGAGGTAGTCGATCAATAATCCCAGGGCACTTCGCTATTCGGCTAAGCCATCGAGCCGGTACCGCGCCGCAACGCACTCTTGCCGTTGTGACGCAACGCTGCACGCCACTCACAAGCTCTGCGGCGGTGGGAACGCTGGGTAAAGTGATGAAGTGATCAATCTGGAGTGTCCGGGACCAGACTCGGTGCGGCTGTGGGGGATTCGGGCACAAGGCTTGTTCGATGGGCATGCCTTCGTGTCGGGTGCGCCGCTGGTGTTGGTACGGCAGGGGCGGATTGTCGATGTCGATCTCAGTGGCGCACGTCCCTCTCCTGAGTTGCCTGTGGTCGACCTCGGCACCGTGACCCTGCTCCCTGGTTTGGTCGACGCACACACGCATTTGGCGTTCGACCCGTCGGGCAGTGTGGTGGAGCAATTGCGGAACGACAGTGATGAGGTCGTGGTGGACCGCATCCGTCGTCATGCGCGCCAGGCGTTGCAGGCTGGGGTGACGACAGTGCGTGACCTAGGTGATCGGGGCTATCTAAGCTTGATGGTCCGTTCGGAATGCGCGTCGCGGATGGCGGCGGGGCCGGAGATCTTGGCGTCGGGCCCGCCGATCACCTCGCACGGGGGTCATTGCTGGTTTCTGGGGGGTGAGGCCGCCGGGGTCGCCGGGGTGAGGGCCGCGGTCGCCGAACGGCTTTCGCGAGGGGTGGATGTGGTGAAGGTGATGGCCACGGGCGGGGGCATCACTCCGGGAAGCGATCCGCATCTGTCGCAGTACACCGTCGACGAGCTGCGCGCGGTGGTGACCGCCGCGCATGAGGCAGGAACGTGGGTCACTGCACATGCGCATGGTGGTGCAGGGATAGCCGCGGCGGTCGCCGCGGGTGTGGACGGGATCGAGCACGGTACGTTTCTCACTCCTGCTGGAGCGGAGCCGGAGTGGGCCACGGTGGCGGCGATGGCGGCCTCGGGGGTGTATGTGGGGGTGACCGCGGCGCGGATGCCCGAGGGGGAGCCGCCGTCACCGCGGGTGCTCGCGGCGCGAGAATGTCTTCCGCGTATGCATCGGGAGGGGGTGCGGTTGGTGTGTTCCTCCGATGCCGGTGTCGTCGGTTCGAAGCCGCATGATTGCCTGCCGCACGGGGTGGCCGAGTTCGCGGGCTTCGCGGAGTTGTCGTGTGCGGAGGCGCTGGCCGCGGTCACCAGCGTGGCCGCGCGATCGTGTGGGGTCGGTGACCGTAAGGGGCGGATCGCCGCCGGCTATGACGCCGACTTGTTGGCCGTTAGCGGCGACGTTTCGCAGGACTTGACGGCGTTGAGTGATGCGCATGCGGTATTCCGTGGCGGCCAACGTGTTCCCCGCTGAAGCCAGGTCTGCCTACTAGTGGCTCTCTGACTGAACCAGGTTGATAGCCGCGGCGCAGTCGTTGATGAGCGGGGAGGACCATGCATCGGCGACCTCGCGGAGCCAGCGCAGCTCGGTCATTGCATCGACGCCACCTCGACGCACAAGGTCAAGAGGATCCTCGACGGGCGCGCACCCGATCTCCTTGGCGCGCAACGCCACTTTGAGCCAGCACGCGGTCGTGGCAGCTTCTCTCTGGTCGTCGGTGAGG
The DNA here is from genome assembly GCF_044454005.1 of Nocardia sp. NPDC051570. NCBI lineage: Bacteria > Bacillati > Actinomycetota > Actinomycetes > Mycobacteriales > Nocardiaceae > Nocardia > Nocardia sp. NPDC051570. The sequence goes on from NZ_JBITDI010000025.1 coordinate 24,919, forward strand.
CTGGCGACGGGGATGGCCGCATGGATCTGGTTGAGATGTTCGGGTGTGATCCAGTCGTGCATGATCAGGAGCCCGTCGCGGATCTCGATGAGCCGTCGGTGAAGACGTAGTTGGCTGTTGCGTAGTGTGAGTGTGTCCACCAGTTTCGTGCGCGGCGGATTCAGAGTGATATGCGGCAATGCTTCGCAGAGAGCTTTCCAGAGCGGATACAGCGTGGCGCAGTGCCGCCAGTTGGCCACCGACCGCTTCAACGGCAGGATAATGGCGATGGAGCACCCGATTGTGATGCCAACAGAATGGAATGACGACACGTACATTCCCAACGGCAAGGTCTTGGGGGAAGATGAAAACATCGCCACAACGCGGGTGGCGAGAAACCCGAGGAAAGCGCTCTCGGCGATGGCAAACAACAGCACAGCGGCGCGCAACAGCCGGGAATGAATTCGTGGAATACAGCGCCAGAATAATACCGCGGTCCATGTGGTCACGCCGACCATATACAATAAGTATGTAATCCAATACACTGTGTGCGCGGTGAATGTCCCCGGTGTCGGAAGGAACCGGTCTCGATGGGGGGTACCCTGCGATACGGTTATTGAGAAGGTGATAACCATCGTCATGACCGTGAGCGTGCACCACGCATAACGAAGGTGTGAAAAAGGTGTGGATTGATATTCGTTTGGTCGGGACGTCTGTAGGGCGAACATCAGTAGCGTCGTAGCGACTCCGACAGCTAGCAGGCTCGAGGCCAGGCTTTCCAGGTATGGGATGCCGACAAGGTGGCGAATGCCTTGTGTCACCGACTTTAGGAGCAGCGTCAGTCCCAAGCCGAGCATCAACAGTACGAGCCAGAGCGGGCGCTGCTGACGGGACCACACAGCGGGAATCCGAGCTAATACGACGATGAAGCAAAGAATAAAAAGTCCCAAACGAACCATGTCATCCATGATCGATGGCTCCCAGTGCGGCGCCAAGCCGCCAGTCGGTGCTGGTCAACGTGTTTGCCTGTAGGGTGGTGGCCCGTTCGAGGATGAGGCTGGCCACTATTTCGGCTTCTTGTTCTTGCCGCGTCGTGTAGCTGGTTCGGGCTAGGGCCTGGCGAGTAAGGCTGTCGTCTGCTGTGCCATCGGCAAGCAGTGGGTATTCCTCTTCTAACAGGTGGGTGACATTGTGACCGCAGAGGATATGTCCGATTTCATGAAGGATGATGTGGTCTTGATGGAACGAGCTAGTTTTCTGCTCGTAGAAGATGTGGTCGGCGACATCGGTCGCGATCCACATGCCACAGGGCGTTCCTTCCCCGGATTGTTCGGAAAGCGGGTGAAGATAGAGCCGTCTGTTGCGTTGTCGAACGATCGATTCGCAGAGCGCCTGGACCGAGAATGGGCGAGGCAAGGCGATCTCATGAAGCACCGCGCGACCGTACGAACGAAGTCGACGCTCGTTCATATGTGATGCCCCCTGGGTAAACTGAATTGGACAGCGGCAGAAATCAGCCTCGCTGGGAGAGATTCGTTGTGGAGTCATCAGCGTGGTCAAGTCTCTCTATCTCGCGGGCACGCTCGACCATCTCAAGGATGGCCCGCTGGCTCTGTTCGGACAAGCCATCGGAGCGAAGGGCAATCATTCGCGCGCCCCGTGAGCGGAGCGCGGCGGCAAGCTCCATTTCCACATCGGTGACTTCATTGCCGCCGTAAGTGGTTGTCGCGCTCTCGGGCTCGTTTTCGGTCGTCTTCGCCGCCGCTGACTCAGGGGCCGCAGGAGTAGGGGCAACGCCCTTCTGGTAAGCGCGCGCCGCGCCGCCGGGTGTCCATCCGAGCGCAGTGTCGAGCTTCTTGAACGTTCCTAGCCCGACTGGCTCGTCGGTGCGTTCGATCTTGTAGAGGGTGGCATAAGACGGTCCTCCCGCAGCTGAAACGTCCTGCTGTGTCATACCCAACTCCCTCCGGCGAACATGAACGAGATCGCCGAACCACTTCCTGATGTCCATCAACGCTCCTCTCCCGACAGAGCTTCATCTGAGAAGAACGGCTGTCTCTCCCCGAGCGCCTGGTCCGCATCCTACAGGAAGAGCCTTGGAGGACAACAGAACTCGCACAATCTTATGTTTGGATTGTGTGAAACCTGTTGAAACACAGTGATGTGCGTGTAGCGTCTCTGCGCGAACCACCAGGAGATGTCTACCGTCGTTTGACCGCGACCTTCGGAGGGGGGGTCGCGGCCAGACGAATAATGATCGTTTTGGTAGCTGCAGGGGGACTGCGAATGGAACCGCTAGATCTCGTAAGAGCAGACGGCAGGCTCAGTTTGCTCGACATTATTGCCACTTACGGATCGGATGCCGTGATCGCGCGCATCGCCGCGCTCCGCGCCATCGGATGTCACCGCGCTGCGAGGGCAGTCGAGAGCGAACTATGTGAACTCGGCCTTCCCCAGCTCAAACTCTCGTTGGATGTTCCGGGTCCGGTACCCGAGCACAGGATGCTTCGATGACTTCGCCGAGCGGACCTAAAGGGGAAGGATCCATGGGCAGTGCCGTGAATACCGGTTTGTCGACAGAGAAGACGCTTTCCGTTGTCGACTCGATCTGCCAACAGCCGCTCTGCTCAAATATCGTTGAACTCCCGATTGCCGATCTGCTGCCTTCGGATTCGTCGCCGCGAACGGCAGGAGAAAACGCCAGTCACACACGAATGCTTGCTGAGTCGGCGACTACACTTCCGCCGATTGTAGTTCATCGCGCTACGATGCAAGTTGTCGATGGTCTCCATCGCGTGCGGGCAGCCCAGCTACGCGGCGACGCGACCATTGCAGGAATATTCTTCGACGGCAGCCGATCGGAGGCGTTCGTGCTGTCGGTGAAACTGAATGCGGCACATGGCTTGCCCTTGTCGCTTGCCGAGCGGAAGGCTGCCGCGCACCGCATCCTATCGTTGTATCCGGACTGGTCGGACCGGTCGATCGCCGCGATAGCCGGGATCTCGCGCGGGACGGTCGCGGCTATTCGGAGCCGGTCGACTGGCAAATTTGGACAGTCGACCGGTCGGATAGCACGCAATGGAGTGCTGCACCGACCTAACGGGCCACAGGGTCGTCAACGTGCTGCCGAACTGTTCACTGCCGACCCCAACGCATCGGCACGCAAGGTGGCTCTGGCATCGGGTATCTCACTCACTACCGCCAAAGATGTACGTAAGCGGCTCCGATTAGGGGAAAAGCCGGTGCTATCCGATGCATCTACGGCTGATGCCTCTTGTGCCTTCGGTCGCGTACGTGAGCCCGCGCAGAATGATCGGGTGCTTCCGCCACGCCGAACCGACACTGCAGAGCTCGTGTGTCGTCTGCGTAGAGACCCGGCGCTGCGCTTTAGTGAGACTGGGCGCCGAGTATTGCGCTGGCTGGAGACCCCTCTCGGCGACGATGCTGATTGGAACTCGATCATTGATAACATCCCGAGTCACTGCATACCAGGCATCATTGAAATTGCTCGAGAGCGCTCCAACGATTGGCTGCGATTGGTGCATCTCCTCAACCAACGCTGAAGAATGTCTATGGAACGTTGGTTTATCTGATCAGCTCCGTGGTGTGCTGCGGGTGATCGGACAGGCTGACTAGTGAAGCGCTTATACACACGCAATTGGCTCGCGTCCGGGCCCGTCGACGGTATTCTTTCGGGCTGGCCATGATCGGCTTGGGGGGTAAGTGAAATGCTGAGCAGCATCCGGTGGAGGTTGAGCTGAGCTATGAATCGCGGTCATCAGATAAGTCGACCGTTCATCCTGGCAGGAAGCAGATCTAACTGTGTCAGAGATTTGCCAGGTCTGCCTGGTGCTGCGGTCCGCTGGGGCTGAGGTAGTGGGATAGACAGCCCCTTGGATAGATGCTGGGTATGGACAGTGTGGTCGCCACCCTTCCAATTCGCTACGCATCCGCGCTAGTGTTCCACTGTTCCTGTTTTAAAGGTTCTATGCATGGGGGTTCTTGCGAATGCTGAAAGAAGCTTACAATATAGGAAGCCTGTTTACTTATCGGGTTGCTCAAGAGCCCAGCAGTGTTGCTATCAGCTCCGCCGGACGTGATGTCTCCTATTTAGAGCTGCATCACATTTCCGATGTGGTCGCCATTAATTTGCTTGATTCCGGCTTAGGGCCCGAGGAGCCAGTTGCTCTTCTGGTTGACAGTAGCATCGACACCCTCGCATGTATGGTTGGTATTCTGAAAGCCGGATGTTCCTATCTGCCGCTCGATGCTCGTTCGCCAGTGGATCGCATACAGTACGCGTTGCGTGAATGTGGCGTCCGGTTCGTGTTAGTAGACACCCCAGGTCACGCAGAGCTCGGACGTCAACTACTCGGAAACTCTGGAGAGATCCTGCTGGCTGAGAATCTGTTGCGTTTTCCTGATGAGGTCAGTAACCGAGAATTTAAGTCTGAGCGCGTTGGGTCGCCACAACAAGTTGCGTATATCATGTACACGTCGGGTTCATCCGGCATGCCAAAGGGCGTTTCGGTAACTCATGGCGGTGTAGTTTCCCTGGCTTTGGATAAATGCTGGTCCGGCTTCGAAGACCGCGTTTTGCTTCATTCTCCGCTGGCTTTCGATGCCTCGATTATTGAGCTGTGGATTCCTCTCCTCCGAGGCGGTTGTATTGTACTTCCTCCCCCTAGTTCCCTCGACGCTCGCAGTCTCGCCGAAACCATAGTCGAGCAGAGAGTTAGGAACGCCTTCTTCACGGCATCGCTGTTCGGGGTGCTTGTCGAAGATTACCCGGACTGCCTCAAAGAGTTGAGGCAACTGTGGACCGGCGGCGAAACACCCTCACTATCTGCTGTTCGGTGCGCATTGCGGGTGTGCGGCGATGGCTCAGTCGTAAACGCTTACGGACCAACCGAGACGACTGTCATGGCAACCTGTCAACCGCTAACCAGTGGTCAGGGTGATCTTATACCCATTGGCGTGTCGCTGAACGAAACACAGACTTACGTGCTGGACCACGATATGGAACAGGTAGCGGAAGGAGAACTCTTCGTTGGAGGCAGCGGTGTTTCCCGAGGATACGTTGGACGTCCTGGCCTGACCGCTGAGCGGTTTCTACCTGACCCGTTCGGCCCTGCTGGTGCGCGGATGTACAAAACAGGTGATCTGGTCCGCCGGCACCCCGATGGTGTTCTGGAGTTTGTCGGCCGCAGGGATCGGCAGGTAAAAATCCGCGGGCACCGCATCGAACTGGAGGAAATTGAGAGCCAACTGTCAGGATTTGATGATATCGCAGCGGCGACAGTAACGGTCGCAGAAGATCGGCCAGGGGAAAAAACCCTGCGAGCCTACGTCGTTCCTCGATCCACCGGTGCCGAGTCGGCTACCAAAGTATCCGAATGGCGGCAGATTTATGACACGATGTACACGCATGCCCACGAAGCGTCGTTCGGAGAGGACTTCACCGGTTGGCTCAGCAGCTACGACAACGAACTGATTCCGCTTGAGGAAATGCGGCAATGGCGTGCAAATATTGTCGAGAGAATCCTCGAACTACGTCCCAGCGTGGTTCTGGAGATTGGCATCGGAACGGGTCTGCTGATGGCACAGTTGGCGCCGGATTGTGTTGAGTACTGGGGCACAGATATCTCCGGAGAGGTTATCGGTGCACTTCGCAAACATCTGGCCGATCGGCCTGAGCTGGCGAAGCGAGTGAATTTGCGGGTCACGCCCGCGGACGCACTGGATGTCCTGCCGAAAAAGCGATTCGACGCGATCATTCTCAACTCTGTTGTTCAATACTTCCCAGACATCCAGTATCTGGAAGACGTTCTGGACCAGGCTGCTCAGCTGCTTGCTCCAGGCGGGGCCATCTTCGTAGGTGACGTGCGCAACTTTCGCCTCGTGCGCCAATTCCATACTGGTCTCGCAATAGTCGGCGGCCAGTATGCAGACCATGACGCACTCAGCCGTGCAGTGGAACGACGGGTCCGATCAGAACGCGAATTGCTGGTTGCGCCCGACTTTTTCGCAGCCCTCGCTCAAGAGCGACCCTGGCTATCTGGTGTGGATATTCGCGTGAAGCGAGGACGTTACGACAACGAGCTCAGCAGATATCGATTCGACGTGGTGTTACACACTCCCGGACGGCCTGTTCAGGATCTCGACACAGTTCCTGTTATGCGTTGGTCCGACATCCGCGCTGTAAACGAACGACTCACGCAGGGCATCCGATCGATCCGTATCGCTGGAGTGCCGAATCCGAGATTGCCCGGTTACGTTGCCGCATTGAGCGACAGCACCGACTCCGCGAGTGGGTCCGCCATGTCCTGTCCGCATCCGGAGGACCTTCACGAGCTTGCGGCTCGCCACGGCTATCGCGTCGTAGTCACGTGGTCCGGAGAAGACGCTGAACTGCTGGATGCCGTGTTTTGGCGCCCCGACCGTCAAGATGATGTCGATCTTCCGTGTGGCCAGTACGTTGCTACTGGAGCCGTATCGGACCTGTACTGCCACGCAAACGTTCCTCGACGCTGGATCGACAAGCCGGGATGGGCCCGGCAACTCGCAGACCATCTCCGCAGCCGAGTGCCCGATTACATGGTGCCGTCGGCATTCGTGATACTCGACGCGCTGCCACTTACTCGCAACGGCAAGGTAGATCTGCGCGCGCTCCCCGCACCGGAGACGACCGGCAGCGGCCGCCGTCCGCGTACGGAGGTCGAAGAACTGCTGTGCGGTCTGTTCGCCGAGGTGCTGCATCGCGAGGCAATCAGCATTGACGACGGGTTCTTCGAACTGGGTGGGCACTCGCTGTTGGCTACTCGATTGATTGCCAAGATCGAGCCTCTGTTCCAGGTCCGTCTTCAGATCAAGGATATTTTAGATGCCCCTTCTGCCGCCGAGCTGACTCAACGCCTAGGCATGCTGCAGGGATCTCGTCGTCGTCGGCCGTCGCTGATCCCCAGGCAGGCTCCAGAGCCGATGCCGTTGTCTTATTCGCAGCGGCGGCTATGGTTCATCAACCAAATGGAAGCACTCGGCAACCCCGGGTACCACGTTCCGCTGGTCTTTCGGCTGCGTGCCAATCTCGACTCGGAGGCCTTGCGGGCGGCGCTTGTCGACGTAATCAAACGGCATGAGCCGCTGAGGACAGTGTTCCCAGCCGGCGATAGGTCGCCTCGTCAACGCGTACTCGGCGACGGGGAGTGGAAGTTCGCCCTTCCCGTCACCTACTGCTCCGCGGGCGAGCGGGATGAGCGACTCGCCGAAATGGCGCGCGTCTCTTTCGATCTTGAGCATGATCTGCCGATCCGATGTGAACTGCTATGTACCGACGACGAGACAGTTCTTCTTTTGGTCCTACACCACGTTGCCGCAGATGGATGGTCAATCACCCCGTTGGCCAGAGATATTGGCCGCGCTTATACCGCCCGTTCGACGGCGACGCATCCCGAATTTCCGCCGCTTCCCGTACAGTATCGCGACTACACCCTATGGCAGCAGGACCTGCTCGGTGCGGAGGATGATCCGACTAGCCTGCTCAGTGAGCAACTCATCTATTGGACGCGAACGCTGACGGGGATCCCAGACCAACTGCCGCTTTCGACCGACCACCCGCGCCCGGCGGTAACAAGCCACCGAGGTGATTCCATCGAATTCACCTTCGACGCTGAGCTGCACAACAAGCTGGACCAGCTTGCCCGTCACACCGAATGCACACCCTTCATGGTGCTGCAGACCGCAGTGGCTGGATTGTTGACCCGCCTCGGTGCTGGCGAGGACATCGTGATCGGAAGCCCCGTAGCCGGCCGAACCGAGGCGGTGCTCGAAGACCTTGTCGGATTCTTCGTCAACACGATCCCACTACGCATAGACACATCAGGGAACCCAACGTTCATCGAGTTGCTCTACCGGGTACGCCTGCAGTGCCTGAACGCCTACGCGCATCAGGACTTGCCGTTCGATCTCTTGGTCGAGAAGCTGAACCCGCCGCGCACTCTGAACCGGCACCCCATATTTCAGGTGGCGCTGAGTTTTCTCGACGTCCCAGAAGCTGTGACCGAACTAGAAGGCTTGTCCTCACGCTGGGTTCTTGGCAACACCGGAGCCGCTAAATTCGATCTCGCCTTGACTTTCCAGGCCGAGCGCACCGATGTAGGCAAACCAGCTGGGCTGATCGGAAGCGTCGAGTACGCAACGGACCTTTTCGATGCGGATACCATCCATCGGCTGATAACGCGCCTCACAATCCTCCTGCGCCACGCCCTATCGAACCCAGACCAGCCGCTCGACTCCCTCACGATCGTCGCCGACGACGAATTGGCCGCTCTGCCTACTGCAGGCAGGGAGCTGGAGCCACGATTCACGCGCCATGGTCTGATGAATGTCTTCCACGCTGAAGCCACCCGCCGCGCAGACGAGGTCGCCGTCCGATGTGGCGAACGTGAGCTGTCCTACCGCGATCTGGCCGCACGGGCAGACACGGTCGCCCGATACCTGGCGGGAGCGGGAGTCAGCGTCGAAACCTGTGTTGGCATGGTGCTGGACAGAGGGGTCGAGGCGGTCGTCGCATTTCTCGGCGTGGCGCAGAGCGGCGGCACCTACGTACCGCTCGACCCGCGCTCCCCGGCTACGCGCATGGCTGCCATGGTTGCCGACTGCAACGCACAGGTGGTGGTCGTCGACACTGTCGAACGGGCAGCGTTCGTCCGCGGGTTCGTCCCGGACCACGTGCACGTCGTCACAGTCGAGGAAGCCGAGGCTGCAGGGCAGGGCATGCTGCCGTCCCCGGCTAGCTTCGTGGGCGGGGACCAACTCGCGTATGTCATATATACGTCTGGCTCCACCGGAATCCCAAAGGGAGTCGGTGTGACCCAGCGAAACATCCTCGATCTCGCCGGTGACCGGCGATGGACCCCGGCGGTCACGGAGCGAGTCTTACTACATTCATCGCTGGCTTTCGATGCCTCGACTTTCGAAATGTGGATACCGCTACTGCGGGGCGGATCTATCGTGATCGCCCCACCGGGTGAGGTAGACGTTCCCAGGCTCAGTCGTGTGATACTTGAGGCCAAGGTCACTGCGGCCTTTCTCACGACTGCCCTGTTCAACCTCATTGTCAGCGATTACCCCGAGGCTGTTGCAGGACTGAGGCAGTTGTGGACCGGGGGCGAAGTGGCCTCATCATCAGCGTTCGCCCGGGCTCTGAAGTTGGTCGGTCCGGAGGCGCTGGTTCACGTCTACGGGCCCACCGAGGCCACGACATTCGCTTTATGCCATCTCCTGCGGGAAGTTGCTGACTCGGCTGTGCCTCTTGGGACTCCGATGGACGGGGTGCGTGCCTACGTACTTGATGACAGAGGTCTGCCGGTCGGCATCGGGATAGAGGGAGAACTGTATCTTGCTGGAGCAGGGTTGGCTCGCGGCTACATCGATCAACCCGGCTTGACCGCGCAGCGATTCGTGCCCGACCCCTTCGGAGCGCCCGGTGCGCGGATGTACCAGACAGGTGACCTCGTTCGATGGCGTCCGGACAGGTCGCTTGAGTTCATCGGCCGTAAGGATCGTCAGGTCAAGCTGCGAGGATTCCGAATCGAAGTGGGCGAGATCGAGTCTCTTCTTGCCCGGCAGCCCGAGGTAGCCCAAGCCTTAGTGACTGTCCGTGGCGAGGGAAGCGACGTGCGGCATCTGGCGGCCTACCTGGTACCGGTTTCGGGACAGAATGTCGACGCGGCTGTTCTGCGTAATCGGCTGCGCGAGCACATTCCTGACTACATGGTGCCGACCGCATTCGCTGTCCTGGAGCGCATCCCGCTCACTCCCAACGGCAAGATAGACATGCGTGCGCTGCCGGAACCAGCAGTGAAGACGGGTTCTCGTGAACCGGAGTCGCCTACGGAATTCCTTCTGTCCGACGCGTTCACAAAGACACTCGGGTTGCCGAAAATTAGTGTCGACGACAATTTTTTTGATCTCGGCGGGCATTCCATGCTTGCTACTCGTTTAGCCAGCCACCTGTCCGACCGCGGCATCGAGATAGGGATCAAGGATATCTTCCACGCGCCCACCGTCGCCGGACTAGCGGCGGCAGTGGATGCTCGTAGCGGAGATCGGGGGGACCGTTCACGGTCAGCGATCAATCCCACAACGTCACCAGGCATTCCTGTTCCACTGTCGTTCGCGCAACAGCGGCTCTGGTTCCTCGATCAGCTCTGGCCTGGCCGCTCTGACTACAATGTTCCGTTCGCGCTCCGGCTGATCGGAGATCTGGACGAGGAGGCGCTCAGACGCAGCATTCGCGAGGTGGTACGTCGTCACGACGTTCTGCGCACCCGCTACGAAGTACGCGCCGACGAGCCCTACCAGATCGTCGAGGACGAATGGGAACCACAATTCGAGGTCGTCGACTATTATTCGGCCCCGCCGGCAGACGTCTTCGCACTCGCGGACGCGCGAATCAGGGAGCTAGCGGCCCGCCCGTTCGACCTGGCTGCGGCACCACCTGTGCGATTCGCGCTGGCACGGCTGTTCGAGCAAGAGCATGTCCTTCTCATGGTCATACACCACATCGCGACCGACGGCCGGTCGACCCAATTGTTATGGCGGGATATAGCCACCCGCTACCGCGAGCACTGCAGTGAGCCCGGCGCACCATTGCAACCACTCGTGCTGCGTTATGCCGACTATGCCGCCTGGCAACGGCAGCGTCTCGACACCCCAGATCTAGCCTCCGATCTCGACTACTGGCGGCACCGTTTGACCGGTTTGGAGCCAGTGGAGCTGCCTACAGACCGGCCCCGGGGCCCATCCCGCAGCGGTCATGGAGCCCAAATCGACTTCCACATCACCCCGTCCCTCCGAGAGCAGGTAATTCTGCTCAGTAGACGGTTCAGTGTCACTCCGTTCATGACATTCTTTACCGCATTTCAGGTTCTCGTGGCTCGGTACAGTGGACAACGCGATGTCGCGGTAGGCACGCCGGTGGCGGGACGCACACGACCCGAGCTAGAGGAATTGGTCGGACTTTTCGTCAACACTCTCGTGTTGAGATCCGAGATCAATCCGCTCTTCACATTCAGCCAGCTGCTCGCCCGCACGCGGGATGAGCTGGCCGATGCCTATTCGCACAGCGAATTGCCTTTCGAACGACTGGTCAGCGAGCTACAGCCGGACCGTGATCTGGCGCGGAATCCTATATTCCAGCTGATGTTCTCGATGTCTGAGAGTGCAAGCACCATCACGGCTAGTAGCGAATGGACAGGTCTTCGGGCGCAGCCGTATCAAATACCCTTCATGGCGGCGCAGTTCGACCTTGAGATCTCGCTCGCCGACAATGGGAACTCATTCCTCGGGAGCGTGTATTACGCAGTCGATCTTTTCGATCCCGCTACCATCGACCGCCTGGCGCGGCACTATGTTCAACTCTTACAAGAGCTGATTCGCGCGGTGGACCGCCCAGTGTCGACGGTGCAGTATCTCACTAGTGAAGAAGACCGCCAGGCACTGCGTGCTTGGAACAATACCAAAGTCGATTTCGAACTCGATTATTGCCTTCACGAGCTGGTGTCCCGACAGGCTCGGCGCACTCCCGAAGCCGTCGCCGTGGAGCATGGGAGTCTTCGACTGAACTACGCCGAGCTGGACTGCATGTCCACCCAGTTCGCACACTTACTCCGAGCCGGTGGATTGCGGGTCGGCCAACCCGTCGGAATCCTCCTCGACCGCAGCCTCGAACTGGTCGTCTGCCTGCTCGGTGTTCTGAAGGCGGGGGGTGTCTTCATACCCGTCGATCCCGATCTACCCCCAATGCGCGCCCAGCAACTCCTGGACGCGGCGGGTGCGGTGTTATGCGTTTCCGACGACGTCACATGGGCAGGCGATATATCTGTTGTGCCCGCCGATTTAAATGCGTTGGCCGACTTGCCGATTGATCCACCGGGAGTCTCGGTTCGTCCCGAAGATCTGGTCTCGATCTACTACACATCCGGCTCCACCGGCAGACCCAAGGGTGTAGCAAATACCCATCTCGGCTGGGTGAATCGACTCTGGTGGATGCATAAGCAGCACGGCCTGCTTATGGGCGAAGGCGTTCTTCACAAAACGGTACTCAGCTTCGACGACTCGGCCGTGGAACTGTTCTGGCCGCTCATCGTCGGCGGCCGAGTGGTCCTTCTCGATCCGGGAATGCATCGCGACCCCCGAGCCATCCTTCGGGCCACGATCGACCACGAGGTCTCGGTGCTGCAGTTTGTCCCAAGCATGCTTGGTCTATTCCTGGATGAATTGACCGACGAAACTGTGGCGGAACTGCACCGGCTGCGACATGTCATCTCCAGTGGTGAGGTTTTACGGCCGGAACTTATCGCCCGATTTCATGAACGATTCGGCAGGGTCGGTTGCAAACTGCATAATCAGTGGGGCCCCACTGAAGCGTCCATCGACGCAAGTTTCCACACGTGTATGCCCCAGGAGGCGAACGACGTCACGGTGCCCATCGGTCACCCGATCGCGAACTGCCAGGTGCATGTGCTCGACGAGTCGATGCTGTCTGTACCGCCTGGTGTGGAAGGTGAGCTGTTCATCGGGGGAATGGGCCTGGCGCGAGGCTACTGGAACGACCCGGCCAAGACGGCAGAGGCATTCGTGCCCAATCCATTCCAAGCTGGCCAGCGACTCTACCGGACCGGCGACCGAGCCACCCGTGCGGGCGACGGTACGTTGATCTTTCGTGGTCGTCGAGACCACCAGGTCAAGATTCGTGGTGTCCGGCTTGAACTCGGTGAGGTCGAGTCCGTGCTCAGCGAGCACCCTGGCGTGGCGAACATCACGGTAACCAAGTGGGAGCCAAACCCCGGTGACCATCGGTTGGTCGGCTACGTCGTTCCGAAGACTGCTGAATCACGCGACGCTGATGAACTGCTCGCCTGGGCTCGATCGCGTCTGCCTTCTGCAGCCGTGCCCGGTTCTGTCGTCTTCCTCGATGAGATGCCGCTCACTGCGAGCGGGAAGGTAGACCGCAAGCGGCTCCCACAACCAGGGAGAAACGGTCATGGCTCCGCCAGGAGCAGCACATTCACTCCCCCGCGGACCGAATGCGAGTTACTCGTCGCCGAGGTATGGGACGAGTTCCTTGAGGTCCGCGACGTGCACGACAATTTCTTTGCGCAGGGCGGACACTCGCTGCTGGCGACCCGCGTCGTGTCCCGACTGTCTCGAGTCCTCGACGTCGAACTCCCTCTGCTGCTGCTTTTCGAGAATCCGACGATCGCCGGGCTGGCCGCGGCCGTGGAGAGCGCACTAATGGACTCTGAAACCTGTCGCGCAGAAGCCCCTTCAATCGTATTAAGGGAGGCACAGTGAACAGAGATCGCACAGCACATGTGAGCCAACGCCTGCAGGCTGCCAGGGCACGGCTGGGCAGCTCTCGAAAGATTGACGCCCACATTCGTCCACGCCCCGCAGGTAGCCTCATCGCCTCCTATGAGCAGGAGCGGATGTGGCTCGTCGACCGGATTCTCGGGGATTCCACCGACTATCACGTCCCTTATGCAGTGCTCATCAGTGGGCCATTCGACGAGTACGCCTTCGATGTAGCGTTTACGGCGCTGGTTAGACGACACGAAGTGCTGCGCACCGTGTTCGATGACGAAGACGGTGTGCCTCTTCCGGTGGTCCTGCTCGCGAGCCGGGCGTCGGCGGAGGTCTTGGATCTCCGCTCGCTCGGGTCGATTAGCGATCAGACTATCTGGCGGCAGATCCTCCAGACTGCTGCGGCTCACGTGGACAGACCATTTCACCTCGGCAAGGACCTGCCGATCCGAGCCTGTGTCGTGCGATGCAGCGAGCAGCATCGACTGGTAGTGATCACGTTGCACCACATCGCTACAGACGGGTTTTCTACCCAGCTGCTGTGCGACGAACTTTCAGAGCATTACAGAGCCGCAGCTGTCGGCAGGGAGCCGTCAACCGAGCCACCGCCGCTCCAGTACGCCGACTTCGCACATTGGCAGCGATCGCGAATCGAGGATGACGCCGATCTAGATTATTGGGTCGAAAGACTCAGCGGGATAGAGCAACTCAACCTCCCCGCGGATCGTCCGCATCCCGTTCTGCGTACTCGGAAAGGCGCCGAGGTCAATTTCACCATCAGCGAGGATGTGACCGAGTGCATGCGGCGTATCGGGGCTGAACATAACGCCACCCAATTCATGATTTTCATGGCCGGCTTCAACGCCTTACTCTCGATCGTGTGCGGACAGCGTGACTTCGGGGTGGGTATACCTGTCTCTGGTCGAGACTTGCCCGAATTGGAATCCATGCCCGGTTTCTTCGTCAACACACTGGTCTTGCGAACAAATCTCGCTGGCGCGTGCAGCTTCCGGGACATCCTTGACCGAGTTCGAGAAAGTGCGCTAGGGGCATACGCCCACCAGTCCGTGCCATTCACTAAAGTCGTCCAGCGCTGCCAACCTGAGCGTAACTTGAGCCGCAATGCATTGTTCCAAGTAATGTTCACCCACCAAGAACAGGCGGATTCGGTAATAAAAATAACTGGCGCAACTACTTGCGCTATCGATATGCCAGTCACCAAATCGAAGTTCGACTTGAGCCTCGCTCTCACCAGCCAGGGACCGGGAAGACCTGTCAGGGGGTCGTTCATCTTTGCCACTGACATCTTCGACGCGGCCACTATACAAAAGCTCGCCGACCAATACGTCCATCTCCTCCAAACAGCGGCCGACGATCCTGCGCAGGATCTCTCTCAATCGTCACTCCTCCTGCCGGGCGAACTACACAGCTTGTTGCATGAGTGGGGCCAGGGCGAGCAGGTCGGCGCCGGTCCTTGGGCACTAACCGAGCTGATCCTTGAGCAGTCACGTCGCACACCCGGCGCGGTCGCCGTTGGCTGTGCCGCCGTACAACTCACTTACGCAGAGTTAGCGGCGCGCAGTAGACGACTAGCCCGCTGGCTGCGACGACAGGGCGTCGGTGCCGAGGATGTCGTCGGTGTATGTCTTGAGCGCACAGTCGACCTCGTTGTCACGCTGCTCGCTGTGCTGCGCGCCGGAGCCAGCTACCTTCCGATCGATACCACGCATTCACAACAGCGAATCAAACACATACTCGCTGACAGCGGCACGCGGATCGTATTGACCGACGATACCGCGCGGTTGGCGTGGTCCCAGCTGAACGTGGAGGCCGTTGATATCACGACGGCTGGCATTAGTCGAAGCCTGTTCGAGCAAAAGGAGGGCCCACTACGGGAAGGTCCGGTGGGTCTGGACCAGGTTGCGTACGTCATTTACACCTCAGGCTCCACTGGCCGACCCAAGGGGGTGATGGTTACGCACCGCGGCGTGGCCAACTTCGCCCGCGACATGGTCGACCGGCTCAAACTTTCGAAGGGGGACGTGGTCGGCGCGCTCACCACGGTGTCGTTTGACATCGCAATGCTGGAGCTACTAGTGCCGCTCACGGTCGGAGCGCAAGTGCAGGTCCTGCCCCAAGGCATAGCAAGAGACGGGAGCGCGCTCAGTAAGGAGATAGACCAGCGCAGAATCAACGTACTCCAGGCCACCCCGACCGGATGGTCACTTCTCATTGAATCTGGCTGGCAGGGCGCGCCTTTGCGCGCGCTATGTGGTGGGGAGGCATTGCCCGGTGTGCTGGCTCGCGAAATCCGGAGGAGGGTCAGCACGCTGTGGAACCTCTACGGTCCGACCGAAACCACTATTTGGTCCACCGCGCACCTCGTTGAAGAGGCTGACGCTCCCCCACCTCTAGGCCGCCCCCTGCGCAACACCTCGCTGTACGTGCTCGGTCCCGGATTGGCGCCAGTACCAGTGGGAACCGTCGGTGAGCTCTACATCGGCGGTCTGGGCGTCGCCCGCGGCTACAACCGAAATCCTGGGCTGACCGCGGCACGGTTTGTTGCAGATCCATTCGCGGCGAAGGCATCACCTGGAGTCAGGATGTATGGCACGGGCGATCTGGCCCGCTACCAGAGCGACGGCACGCTGGAGTTCCGAGGCAGGGTCGATGGTCAGGTCAAAGTTCGCGGCCACCGCATTGAGTTGGCGGAGGTCGAGGCTCGACTGCTTGAGCACCCAGATGTCGCACAGGCTGCCGTGCTCACACGAGGTGAGGCTATAGAACGGATCCTGGTGGCCTACGTCGTGTGGCGGCGACCCGTGGGTTGGGCAAAAGTGCGGGAAGAATTGCGAGGCAGCTTGCCTGACTATATGGTCCCGCAGTTGGTTGTGGAACTTGAGACGATCCCACTCACACCCAACGGAAAGGTTGATCGGAAAGCTCTGCCGGTGCCGTCACCGGGCACGAATGTCGATCACGTCCCACCGCGCACCGACTTGGAATGGCGGATTATCCAGGTATGGCAACAACTCCTATGTACCGATCAGATTGGTATCGACGACGACTTCTTCGAGTTAGGTGGTGACTCGCTGCGCGCAGCGCAACTGGTGGCGAAGCTGCGGGATCAGCTTCGTACCGAGGTGCCACTGCGCTTGGTTTTCGACCGACCAACAATCCGGGCGTTGGCCAAGAACCTAACTGCGGGGGACGGAGTGCAGCGAATACCACTACGCCCGGCCGGCATACTCGCACCGCTGTCTTTCGCTCAACAACGGCTGTGGTTCCTCGACCGGCTACGACCTGGTCGTACTGATTACAACGTGCCCTCCGTCATGCGGCTGTACGGTCCTCTCGACCCGGACAAACTCCATCGAGCTTTGCTCGTCGTCATTGACCGGCATGAGGTGCTCCGGACCAGATTCGCACTCATCGACGCATCGCCGGTCCAGGTGATCGGATTAGGGGGGCCCCTCTGGCGAGAAGTCATTGACCTGACTGGTCTAGGTTCCAGCGTAAATGAGCATTTACAGCGGTTGATACAACAGGTTGTGGAGCAGCCGTTCGAATTGGAATCTGGACCACTGTTGCGAGCCGCGCTGATCCGCCTGGCGGATGACGAGCATGTGCTAGCCCTGGTGATGCACCACGCCATAGTGGATGGCTGGTCGCTGCAAACTTTCTGGTCCGAGTTCAGCGAGAACTATCAAGGTCTGATTAGTGGCACAGCCGACGCTCGCCCCTCGCTCCCAGCACAGTACGCGGATTATGCCTACTGGGAACGCCAGCAAGGAGATCCGGACGAATTAGATCTCGTGTACTGGCGTACTCGCCTCGAGGGATCGTCCGCCACTGAGATTCCGCTCGATCGACCGCGCCCGTCAGTCTTCGACGAGTCCGGCGACGAGATCGAGTTCACAGTTCCGACCGACGTGCGACAGCTGTTGACCATGGTGGCGCAGAAGACTGGTGCGACCCCATTCATGGTGCTGCTAGCCGGTTTTGTCACCACAATCGCACTCGCCGCTGGAACTCGTGACGTAGTGATCGGTACACCAGTTGCTGGCCGCGGCCGACAGTACTCCGAGCTGGCCCAGATGATTGGCCCACTGCTCAATACCGTCGTGTTACGTACCAATGTGGCCGAGGGACGGAACTTCACAGACTTGGTCGAGTCAGTCCGAGAGGAAGTCGTGGGAGCGAATGCACATCAAGGCCTCCCGTTCGAGCAACTGGTGGAACTTTTGCGGCCTGGCCGGGACCTTGGTCGCCATCCGCTCTTCCAGATCGCGTTTGCGCTGGACCAAGACGAAACTACGGCACTGCGACTGCCGGGAATAGGCATCGAGTCGATGCCTCTGCCTCAGAGAGTCGTGAAATTCGATCTTAGTATCGCAATGAGCGATCGCCCGGCCGGGTTGACCGGTAGCCTCATGTTCGCCACCAGGCTTTTTGACCGGAACACTGCCCAGGAACTCGTCAATCTCTTTCTGAGGGTGCTGTCGGTGGCCGGGGGTAGTCCTGATGTTCGACTATCTGAACTCGACTTTCTCGACCCTGACGCTCGCGCACGATTGAACCCGCCAGTCGAGTCTTACGGTTCGCCGCGCCGACTGGACGAGCTCGTCACAGACCAGGCTGCCCTCCGGCCGGAGGCTATCGCGGTACAAACGAACGACGGTGACATCACGTACGCCGAGTTGGATCAGCAAGCCAACCAGCTTGCCAACACACTGCGAATGTTTGGCGCCGGTCCGGGATGCCGGGTTGGTGTCCTGATCCCCCGGTCGATCGACCTCGTCGCAAGCTTGCTCGCGGTTTCTAAGATCGGAGCCGCCTTTGTGCCAATGACCCTCGGGCAACCCTCCAATAGGGTGGCGACGCTACTGACCGATGCAAATGTACAGCTGGCGCTTGCGCCCAGCGATGTCTCCCTACCCGTTGAGATCACTGTCCTCGACCCAAGCTCGCATGCGCTGCCTTCCTTTCGATCTGAGACAGCGCAAGTTTCGCGCGGAGTCCCTGATGACGTCGCCTATCTGACCTACACCTCAGGTTCAACCGGACAGCCGAAGGCAGTGCCAACCACGCATGCTGCCGCCGTCAGCTATCTGCGGCACACCATTGAGCAATACGGGCTCGGTCCCGAAGATACGGTACTGCAGCTTGCTGCACCGTCCTTCGACGCTGCAGTGCGCGACATATTCGCCCCCCTGGCCAGCGGAGCCCGACTCGTACTACTGAACGAAGAACATGCACGGGACCCCCGCGCCATCCTCCAGCAGGCAGGTAGGGCCAGGATCACCGTTCTACTCTCCATCGTCCCTTCCCTGCTCAACGCACTGACCATGGTGGCCAAAGACGACCAGCTCGTCGCACCACTGCAGATCCGGCTGATCGCTACCAGTGGAGAGGAACTTGCCCCCGATCTAGCCAGGCGCGCTCAGTGTCTCGGTCTCGACGTGCAACTGGTCAATCAGTACGGCCCCACCGAGGGCACCATGACGTCAACCTTTCATCTTGTCACCAACAAGGATCTGGAAGCCGCGCATATACCGGTCGGCCGCCCGATTCCTGGCCGGCAGGTGCTGGTGCTGTCCCCTACAGGACGACCACTTCCGACTGGTGCAGTGGGAGAGTTGTATCTCGGAGGATCCGGGCTGTCTTTCGGATATCTCGGGGCGCCAGGGTTGACGGCCCAGCGATTTCTGCCCAATCCCTTTGGTCCGCCGGGCAGTCGGCTCTACCGGACAGGCGATCTTGGTCGGTTCGACCACGAGGGACAAGTACATTTTCACGGCCGAACCGACGACCAGGTTAAGGTACGGGGCCTTCGTGTCGAGCTGGGCGAGATCGAGGCTGCGTTACTCAACGGCTCAGGAGTTGTAGCCGCCGCGGTGGTGCCGCGTCGCTGCTCCACAGGTATCGAGCTGATCGCCTGTGTGGTTCCCGAGACGGATGGCATAGACCTGACTGCGTTGCGGAAGTCTGTCAGAGAGACGCTTCCTGAACAGATGCACCCAGCTCGGTACATCACACTTCCTGCACTACCTGTAACGGTTCACGGAAAGCTGGATCGCATCGCACTCATCGAGCATGCGGGGGTCAATTCCGACATAGGAAATGAGGTGCTCGCCCCACGAGACCGGACAGAGCTGCAACTCTTACGAATTTGGGAAGATGTCCTCGATTGCACGCCTATCGATCCGCGCGAGAACTTCTTTGAGCTGGGCGGCCACTCCCTCAATGCGGTCGAGGTGATTGAGCTAGTCCACGAGCGGCTCGGCTGCCGTATTCCACTGAATCTCATTTTCCGAAATCCGACAATCGAGCTGTTGGCCACCGCCCTCTCGCAACAAAATCACCGGCCGGACCACTATCGTCTTATCGTGCCGCTAGCTGGGGAGCAATGCGACGCAGAGCCAATGTTTTTGGTGCATCCACAATCTGGCGACGTGTGCTGCTACGTTGACCTTGCGCGTCACCTGGGCCAATGGCGGCCTATCTACGGCATCGAGGCAGCGGGCTACAGCGACGCGGAACGTCCGCTGACGACCATTACCGAGATGGCACACCGCTACGTAGAAGAGATACGGGCAGTCGCCCCCAATGGCCCATATCTGCTCGGTGGCTGGTCATTTGGTGGGAACGTAGCTCTTGAGATGGCAGCATTGCTTGAGAAGTCAGGAGAAACGGTTGCATTCGTCGGCATCATCGATGCACGTGCATTCGGTGCCGACGAGATCGACGATTGGTACACCGAGAACAGTGAACTGGCACGGTTTGCCCTCGCCCATGGCGTAGCCGAGAACGAGCTGCATGAAATCGATGACGCGACGGTTTTGGCGCTGCTGACCCGGCACCTGGTAGATCACGAACGACTGTCTAACTATGCGACAAGGCAGACAATCCAGCGCATGGTCGAGGTATTCACGAATAACGGCCGAGCTGCCGATGCTTACCGAAATGTTCCCAAGATCCAGGCGGACCTGCATTTGTTCAAGGCGACGAACCACCATCCCACGCTCACGAATCCCATTGTGAATCCTGAAAGTTGGCGCTTTCGCACCCATGGTGAGCTACGCGTGATCGAGCTGCCTGGCAACCATCACGACCTTGCCAGCCACCCGCATGTTCGGGTCTTCGCCGACCGTCTCAAGGCAGCTGCCAACACAGTGCTTGCAGGAGGTAACGCATGACCAGAAGGATAGGCATTGTTGGTGGGGTGGGCCCCCTCGCAGCAGCGCACTTCTACCAGCGACTTCTCCAAGTCAGCGGGTCCTATTTCGACGAGGACTACCCGGCCGCG
Organism: Nocardia sp. NPDC051570; assembly: GCF_044454005.1. Taxonomy (NCBI): domain Bacteria; kingdom Bacillati; phylum Actinomycetota; class Actinomycetes; order Mycobacteriales; family Nocardiaceae; genus Nocardia; species Nocardia sp. NPDC051570. Next base: position 45,575 of record NZ_JBITDI010000025.1, read on the forward strand.
ATTCTCGTCGGCGAACAAGTACCCAGCAGGATCGGACATCTGTTGTGGGGCGGACCGAGTCCATTGCCTATATTGCTAGACGCCATACGCAGACTGGAACGGGCAGGAGCCGACCTAATCGTCATACCCTCGGCCACCACCCATGCGTACTACGACACTCTTACCGCCGCAGCCAGCGTCCCCATATGCAACCTTCTTGCCGAGACCTCAGATACGTGCGACCGTCACAACTACCGCCGGGTGCTCTTCTTGGCCACTGCGGCCACCGCACGACTACGGCTATTTGAGCCACATCTTTCCTGGAAAGCTCAGGCACTCTATCCTGATCCGCCCGTCCAACGGGCGGTCAATGACCTGATCGAACGGGTCAAGCGCGGCGCGTCAGTCGAGGCACTTCGTCCAGAACTTGACCAGTGGATTAACCGAGCGTCCCGCCCTGGCATCGACTGCGTAGTGCTCGGCTGTACCGAACTATCGCTTATCGCACCAGAGTCCGAAGAGCAGCCCGTCGTGGACATTACGGACGTACTGGCGCACGCCGCATTGCGGTGCATCGGGACTAGTTCAGACCCAGGTCCGCAGCCAGATATACAAACAGTGGAGGAACACGCATGACGAACACGGAAGAACGCTGGGTGGTCGTTGTCAACGATGAGGAGCAGTACTCCATCTGGTTCGCCAACCGCGACATACCAGCAGGCTGGCGGAGCGTCGAAGTCGAAGGTTCCAAAGACGAATGCCTTTCACACATTGAACGCGTATGGACTGACATGCGGCCGAAAAGCCTTCGCGAAAAGCTTCGGAATCGCTCAGAGCTCCTCCGAGACCGAAACGCACCAACACCAATAGGCTCGGAGACACGGTGATGCACACCAACTTTGCCGATAGCCTCACCGCACTAGAGGAGTGGGCAGATCGTGAGGGGGTAGACAGTGCTGCCTTAGACCGAATCTTTCAGGGCTTACGCGAAGGCGAGGTCCGGCACGGTGGTCACCTGCAAGAGCCAGCAGTACTAATCCCGGGGCTCACCAGTGCTCCATGGCATGAACCAGAACATTTCCCCTGGATTGCCGTTCTTGAAGAGAACTATGCAGCGATCCGCGTCGAATTCGAACGGCAGTTCTTCGGCACAGGTCTGGATGTTCACCCCGAATCACAAGAATTGGCCCTAGCAGGCCGCTGGAGCACCTACCACTTTTTTAATATGGGAGAGCGATTCGTCGATCATCTAGACGCCTGTCCCAATGTGTCCAAAACCTTGGCATCAGTACCCGGAGCAGAGTTGGCCGGCATGTGCTACTTCTCCGCGATGGCCCCAGGAACGCGAGTCAAACCTCACTGCGGATTCATCAACTCGCGTATTCGCTGCCACCTCGGCATCGTCGTCCCTTCCGATTGTTGGATGCGAGTCGGCACGGAAACCCGCACGTGGACTGAGGGTAAGTGCCTTGTCTTCGACGACTCGTATGAACACGAGGTCAGCAACAATTCGGGCCGCAATCGTGCTGTCCTGCTGTTGGATACCTGGCACCCGGACTTATCGGATGTGGAGCGAAGGGCTATTGCAGCCTTGCTGCAACAGTGGAGGTCTGATGTGGACTGAGGACAGCTTCAAGCACGTCGATCCCGCACTCCTACAGTCATTCGTCGAAGCGATATGTCTACGTATGGGTGCTGATGACGATGTGGCAGATGAAGTCGCCAACCATCTCGTGAGTGCCGACCTCTCCGGGCATCGGTCGCATGGTGTTCTTCGACTGATCCAGCACTCTGCGGAACTCGACCGTGGCGACCTGGCCCCGAAACGCCGACCGGAAGTTGTCAGCCAGCGGAATGCAACCCTCCTTCTAGACGGTGGCCGCGGCTTCGGCCACTTCTCCACTCGGATCGCATGCGAATATGGACTGGAGATCGCGGCTAGGGAAGGCGCGGCAGCCGTGCTGGTCCGGCGATCTGGCCATATAGGTCGGCTCGGTCATTACTGCGAACTGATATCGCAGCAGGGGCTGGTATGCCTGCTCACAGTAGGTGCCGCTGGGCCCGATATCGGGGTGATGATGCTGCCTGGGACAACGCAACGCTTTCTCGCAGCCAACCCCTGGGCCATAGGCATACCAGGTGACGATCACCCAGTCGTAGTCGATATCTCGACCACGATGATCGCAGAAGGCAAGGTCACATGGGCGGCATCCTCTGGACAACCCGTGCCACCTGACTGCATCGTTGATGCGGAGGGGCGGCCCAGCCGAGATCCGGACGCGTACTTCGGGGGCGGGGCGATTCTCCCCCTTGGCGGGCTTATTGCGTCCCACAAAGGCTTCGGATTAGGCCTCGCCGCCGCCCTGCTCGGCGGACTGGCGATGATTAACGACTCAGACCCCACACTGGCTGGCTCCCAACGACCACCACGGTCTACCCGCCGCCCTGAGCTCGCCGGCGTGTGTCTCATCGTGATCGATCCGAATGCTTTCGGGGGTCGCCGCCCGTACCGCAGTGCGGTGACTCGCCTCGTGCGAGAAATGCGCGGCGCTGGAGAAGCACGGACCACCGTTACCGTGCCGGGTGCCTTCGAGGAACGGAACCGGACCGCGCACCGCGGCGGACTTGCCTTACCTAGCACGACCGTCACTCAGTTGAGCGATCTTGCCGATCGTTTTGGTATTTCAAATCCATTCGATGCCGCATAACCCGCATCCACAATATAGGAGGAAACTGGTCATGCCAGCGTGGGTGAACGACAGCAGGCAGTACCTTGAGCGTTGGATTGATGAGCAGGGGGTCTGCCGCACCGAACTTTCCCGCATACGCGACGGAATGGACCTCAGCGCAGGTCGAGAGCCAGGGGAGGAAGCCGGTATACAGCACCCCGAAGTGTTCATTCCAGGCTTGACGGCCACACCGTGGTGGGATCACGAACAGTTCGGCTGGGTGGAAAAACTCGAAATGGCCTACCCCGACATCAAAGCTGAGTTCGAATCCGTCGGCGGTTTGCGTGGCGACAAGGCAATAAGCCACCCAAACTCGGGGAACCTAGCAGAATCAGGGCTGTGGACTGCGTATTACTTCTACCTGCTCGGACGAGAATACTCGGAGAATATCGCGGAATGTCCTCGCACCGTCAGCGCTCTTTCAGGCCTGGACGGGATCAAAGACTCGGGAATGTGTTATTTCTCGATCATGGGCCCGGGAGCACACGTAACGCCTCACTGCGGATTCATTAACGCGCGGATACGCGTTCACCTTGGACTCGCCGTCCCGGAAGGCGCGCGGATGCGGGTCGGTTCGCAGACCAGGCCATGGACCGAAGGCAAAGTTCTCTTGTTCGATGACTCGTTCGACCATGAGGTGTGGAACGACAGCGACCGAGGACGCGCGGTTCTACTCTTCGATGTCTGGCACCCAGATTTGACCAAATTGGAGAAACGAGCCCTGGCCTACATGATGACGGTCTGGAAGACCTTCCTGTATAAGGACGCCTAGCGATGAGCGCGGAACCGATTTCGATCGATAATGCGGCCTCCCAGCGTCCGTGGGCGCTCGCTTCATGGGTTCTGGTGAAGTCGACCGGTTTCAGTTACGACGTACTGGAACGACTGCGAATCGATGACATACGCGCGTCGGTGGCCGAGGGCGACGAACAGGCCGTGAATGCGGCGATCACAGAGTGCGTGAAGCACCTTGTGGAGGCATACCGAGACCCTCGTCTCCTTGAGGCCGTGCTGTTGTCAAGCTCGACTGCCTACCAGCAACTGCACCGGTGGCTGGCCGCCGATCCGGATGTGGCCCGGCTACGTTCCGACGATCGTCGACGGGTGCTGACTGCGGCGATGTACCTGCAGCGATTGTGCGCCAAGAATGAGAGCACAAGCTTCTTCGGTCCGGTGTATTGGGCGCGAGTAGGCGGGCTGGACGGCATTGTCCTGGATCTCGGTGATTCCCAACCACCTCTCCTGCACACGGGTTGGACATATTGGGCGGCAGAGGCCATCGCGGAGGCGATTAGTGCCGATCCGGGAGTGCGCCCATGGATAGCGCCATCGCTGCCGCCGAACCTGGTGCATCGGGATGGCCAGTACGCACTGGTGGGCTACGGCGAGTGGCCGATCGAGATCGTCGAGCTGGGCGAACCGCAGCGCAGCGACCTCGAAGTCCGCCTGTTTCGCCGATGTGACGGGCACACTACCGCGATTGCGCTCGCCGATGCAGAGGGTCTGGATCTGACTACGGTGATCGAGGTGCTCGATGACCTGGAACGGCGGCGCCTGTTGCGATTTGGTCTTGTGGTGCCTGCTGGGTTGATCGATCCATTCCTCCCACTGGTCGAGTTCGCCCGCGCGTTACCTCCAGTGGTGGGTCGGCGCTGGTGCGAGGTGCTTGAGGATCTGGAGCAGTGGCGAAACCGGTTCAGCAGCGGAGGCAGTCTGTCCGAACGACAGATGGCGCTGTGTGGTACCGAACGTTCGTTCACGGCAGTCACAGGCCGGCATTCTCAGCGAGCCGCCGGACAGCATTACGCCGACCGGACGGTACTTATTGAAGACGGTCTGTTCCCCTGGCGCCGCTTCGATATCGGGGAGCCCGTCTCCGGGTATCTGCGCCACGAGGCTCCGGTGGTGCTGGATCTGCTGTTCGAGCTTTCTCTGGCCCGGCGTCGCCGCTCCGTCGAGCTCATTACCGACTGGTTTGCACGGACTTTCGGTCCGCACCATTGCGTCCCGCTCGACGTCGTGTTGGCCGAGGCGACCGCAACGAACCTGGCCGCAGCACTGCGCGCCGAAGAGGCTCGGACGACGATCGATGGCCCTTCGGCGCTCAGCGACGAGCTCGTTGCCCGATGTGGTGAGTCTCGTGTGACGGTGGACCTGGAGTGGGGGCAACGGCGTGCGGAGAGGGTTGATTTCGACACGTGGTGCGTGGCAGGAGCAGACCTGTTCGTGAGCGCGGCCGATCTCAACGAAATCAACGCGGGGACTTTCGACGTCGTGGTCGGAGAGGTCCACGGCCTTCACGACCAGTTGCTGCAGGGACTCTGGCCCGCGATGCACCCACGTCGCACCGAGTTCGAGGCCGAAATCGGTGAGCTGATCAGCGGCCTCACCGACGGTCAGATATGCGACCCCGTGTTGGGTCACTGGCGCAAAACCGTTGCGCGCAGCGAGGTGCTGCCCGAGGTCGAGTTTCTGGGTCACAGCCCCCGACCATCGGGTTCAGTAGGGCGGGCGGCGGGGCTGACTGTCCGGCTGGATGCTGGACGACTCGTGTTGGAGTCGACCGAACTCGGGCGGATCTATTTGACACGTCCCCCGCTGTTCTCGTGGACGGCTGAAATCGAGTCGATCTTCACCCCCTTCACCGGTGCCCGCCTGATCGGGGCGGAGGACATGTTTCGGCCGCTGGACGGGCTGGATCACCTTCCTCGGTTCACCATTGGACGGACTGTCGTACACCGCGAGACCTGGCGGATCCCACCGCCTCGACGTCGAGGCTGGAGGAGCCTTTCAGTGGGCAACCAGCTCGAGATGTGGCGGTTGAAGGACAAGTACGGATTGCCGGACCAGATCTACGCGAAATTCCCCGGTGAGCCGAAACCCATTTTCGTCGACTTCATGGCGCCCGTTCTCGTGGACATCTTCAGTCGGCATTACTCGCGGGCGACCGAACCCGTCACCGTGTCGGAGATGCTGCCCGATCCGCAGCGACTGTGGCTGCATCAGGAACAGGGGCGGCACACCTGTGAGCTTCGCTTCGGCTACTACCGGCCGCAGCCAGGGATAGGGGGGTAGATGAACCGCGACGAGCATGTGTCGCTAAATACGGCAGACACCGGTGCGGTGGGTATCGGGAGGACGCCCTTGGTACCGATTATCGTGCCCCTCCAAGGCCGACGATGTCGATTGTGGCTGAAGCTGGAGGGGCTCAACGTCTTTGGTTCGCTTAAGGCGCGCACAGCCCATGCGTTGCTTCAAGCCGCAGAACGTAGCCGGCAGCTTGAGCAGGGCGGGGCGGTGGTCGAATCCACCTCGGGCAACCTGGGGATTGCCTTGGCCGGGATCTGTCGTGCCCGCGGGTACTCGTGCACCCTCGTGGTGGACGAGAACACTCCACAAACCAGCCGTTTGCTGATGCGTGCCGCCGGGGCAGCACTAGTCACGGCGTCAGCACGGGATGGGGGCAATCCGGTCGAAGCTCGGCTGAATCTCGTGCGGCGGTTTCTGGCCGAGCATCCCGACGCAGTGTGGACGAACCAGTATGGCAGCGGCGCCAATCCGCGCGTTCATCGAGAATGGACAGGCCCAGAGCTCGCCGACGATTTTGACGGAGTGCCGCCGGATGCAGTCGCTGTGCCGGTTTCGACCGGAGGTACGTTCGCTGGTCTGTCCGCATTTTTCCGAGAGTGGTCGCCGTCCACGACGATGATTGCCGTGGACGCGGTCGGTTCGGCGGCTACTGGGGGACGGGCAGCACCGAGGTCGGCCAAGATCCCCGGCTTCGGCTCGGGCCGGGAATCCGACTTTCTCTCTAGTGCGGACTGGGGTCGTCGTGTTGTTCTGCACGACTTAGAAGTGGCTGAGGCATGTCGCGTATTGGCAGCATCGGTCGGCTTGACGCTGGGTGGCTCTGCCGCGGCGGCGGTGCTGGGCGCCATCGCCGTCGCGATAGAGGATCCGGGACTGTCCGAAATCGCGGTGATCTGTCCGGATATGGGAGAGAAATACCTGGACCTGATCTGGTCCCGCTCGTCCGAGCCGACTGCGATCAGGTCCTCGATGACCGAGGCGCTTGCTTGTTTGCGCCTGGCGCGATCCGCGTCCTGTAGGGATGCGGAGTTCATGCCAGGAGCACGTAGCTGCGGCATTCCGTACTAGCCGATCACCGCTGATCGACAAGTTGGTCAGCGACAGACACAAAACACGTCCGCGGCCTTGCTGACGGATCGATGAGGAGTAGCAGTGTTCACCCGACGCGAAGAACTGGTGGGGACATATGGGATGGTTGCTTCGACGCACTGGCTAGCTTCTGCAAGTGGCATGTCCGTGCTTGAGCGTGGCGGCAATGCTTTCGACGCTGCCGCTGCCGCCGCATTTGTGCTTCAGGTCGTCGAACCGCATCTCAACGGTCCCGCCGGAGAAGTGGCAGCCGTATTCCATGCCGCGGACGCGGACGCTCCCCGAGTGTTATGCGGTCAGGGCGTCGCTCCAGCCGGAGCCAACGTTTCCCACTACACCTCCCTGGGGTTAACCGAGATACCCGGTAGTGGGCTGCTCGCGGCAACTGTCCCGGGCGCTTGGGACGCGTGGCTGTTGCTACTGCGGGACTATGGCACTATTCCTCTTCGCGAAGTGCTGAACTACGCGATCTCGTACGCGGGTCGCGGTTTCCCCCTGACACGGCACGCCTCAGCGGCGATCGCCTCAGTTTCGAGTGTCTTCGACACGAATTGGACAACCTCTCGGGATCTGTGGCTACCCGGCGGACATATACCACGCCACAGGCATGCCAATCCTGTCCTCGCGCACACGTGGGAGCGGTTGCTCGCTGCCGCGGAATCCATGACCAGCGACCGGACTGCCCAGATCGAGGCCGCGCGACACGAATGGGCCCATGGTTTCGTCGCCGAGGCCATCGAAATATTCTGCCGCACTGAGGCGCTCGATGATACCGGTGATCGACATGCAGGACTTCTCACCGCCGAGGATCTCAATGACTGGCAAGCTTCCTATGAAGACCCCCTCACCATTGACGTGGGCGAGTGGACGTTGGCTAAGTGCGGGCCGTGGTCGCAAGGTCCGGTGCTGGCACAGATGTTGCTACTGCTGGAAGGATTCGTCGACGAGCTGTCGTACGAAGGCGAAATGCCCACGGCCCGCACGGTGCACCTGACCACCGAGTGCGCCAAGCTTGCCTTCGCCGATCGAGAGGCGTGGTACGGGGACGCTGAGGTTCCTATGGCGGACCTGCTGTCTGCAAACTATCTCGAACAGCGCCGAGCTCTTGTAAGGGAGGATGCGTCGCTTGACCTACGTCCAGGGTCTGTGGCGGGTCGTCGACCTCGATTGCCAGCGTGCCTTCGACTGCAGCACGAATCCGAAAATGCCACCGCTCTCTCAGCTGCAGTTCTCGGTGAACCGGGTGCGCGCCTGGGCCGGTCCCGAGGCGACACCGTCCATGTCAGCGTGGTTGACGCCAAGGGCAACATGGTCTCGGCCACCCAGTCTGGGGGCTGGCTGCAATCGTCGCCGTCGATCCCGTCCCTCGGCTTCTGTCTGGGAACCCGAGCGCAGATGTTCTGGCTGGAGGAGGGGCTTCCGAACAGCCTCCAGCCGGGCAAACGGCCGCGAATAACCTTGTCGCCCACCGTTGCCATGCGGGATGGCGAGCCCGTTCTGGCGTTCGGTTCTCCCGGAGGAGACAACCAGGACCAGTGGCAGCTTTGTTTCTGGCTGGCGCACACCCTCGGTGACATGGACATCCAAAGAGCAGCCGACGCTCCAACCTGGCACTCCAACGCCTTTCCGCGTTCGTTCTCACCTCGAGATTGGCATCCGGGACATCTTGCAGTCGAGGCTCAGCTCGGTGAAGCCGTGATCAGCGAACTTTGTAACCGAGGACACCTCGTCGTCGACGACGATCAAGCCAGTGCGCTTGCGGTCGTCGAGCGCGAGCCAGCAACGGGCCTGCTTAAGGGCGCGGTCAGCAGACGCACAGGCCGAGGGCACGTGGTCGGTCGTTGACAGCCTCTTCCGAAAGACATGTTTCGAAACTACACTTTCGAAACATGTCTTCTGACGAAGCGTCCGGTGACGCGGGGCCTGGGCCCGTTCATCTGACTAACCCCAGAGCCATGCGTGCGCTGGCACATCCAACACGTTTAGCGCTGCTGGAGCTGCTCGCGGCTCATGGCTCGCTCACCGCAACCGAAGCCGCTCAGTACCTGGATGAGTCCCCGACTAACTGTGCTTTCCATCTGAGGGCACTGAGCAAGTACGGCTTTGTCGAGGAAGTTGACGGAGGCGGCGGCCGGCGACGTCCCTGGCGGCGCAAGCACTTGGGGTTCAGCTACTCGGACACATCAGACAGTGCGGAGTCGTCACTTGCGGCAGCGAAATTATCGGAGGTTCTGTGGGAGGGATGGCTCAGCAAGGCGCGAACCGCGTTGTACAGACGTCCGATTCTTCCTCAAAAGTGGCGGGCCGTCACCGGAGTATCGGAACACGTCCTCTTTGTGACTGACACGGAGTTAGCGGAGCTGAATCGACAAATGGATGCAACTCTTTCGCAGTTCCGGGACCGCCAGGTCGACCAGGGGCGGCGCCCTGCAGGTAGTAAAGCCATCCAGATCCTCATCTTTCGTCACCCGCAGGATTTGGACAACGCGGAGTGTGAGGCATGAGATCACTACTGGCCCACCGCGACCTGAGGCTACTCATTATCGCGCAGATACTCTCGGCGCTCGGTACCAACGTGCTATGGCTGGCAGCAGGTATCTGGGTGCAGATGATGACCGGCAGTGCTGCAGCAGCCGGGATGTCCTTCTTCGCCGTGGTATTGGGCACCCTGTTCAGTCCTTTTGGGGGCATAGTCGTCGACCGTGTACGTCGTCTGCCATTGCTCGTCGTGACCCACGTCATCGCAGCAGGATTCGTGTTGACACTCCTGCTCGTGCGCGATGCGAACCGATTGTGGCTGGTCTACCTGGTGATGTTCGGATATGGCCTCGCGTATAGCGTACTTAGCCCAGCCCAGTCAGCGCTCGTCCAGAGTGTCGTGCCTGCGCACCTACTGCCAGCCGCCAACAGTACGGTTCAGACAGTTCAACAAGGGCTCCGGTTGATTGCTCCATTGGCGGGTGCTGGCCTACTTGCGGCATACGGGATAGGTCCGGTGGTCGCAGTCAACGTCGCAGCACTGCTGGCCGCAGCTATATTGATAAACTTCATCAGACTGGTCGACCATTCTAGCCAAACAGACAAACGGCGGTGGCAGTCGGACCTGACCGCTGGCTTGAAGCACGTCACTCGGACAGTCGTTCTGCGCCAGGTCGTCATGGCCGCAAGCGCAGCCGTTATCGGTCTGGGTTTGGCGGAAACCATCTCCTTTGCTGTGGTGGCCCAAGGATTGCATCGTCCTGCTCCATTTCTGGGCCTACTGCTCTCAATTCAAGGTGCCGGTGCTGTACTGGCGGGCCTTACGGCGCCAGCTCTGCTCCGTCGGCTCTCCGAGGGGCATCTGTGCGCAGTAGGCATGCTGAGCTTTGGGCTCGGTGCCCTGTTCCAGGTGGTGCCCCGGCTACCTGCCGCTATCGCCGGGTTCGCTCTGCTAGGCGCAAGTCTGCCGTGGATCGTTGTGGGTATGACAACACTGCTGCAGCGCCGAACTGAACCCGAGAAGATGGGGCGAGCCTCGGCAGCAATCAATATGGCTACCGCTATACCGCAGACTGCAGCTATCGCTTTGGGGGCGGCTCTCGTAGCCGTCGTAGATTACCGGATTCTTCTACTAATCATGGCGTTGGTTGGGTTTCTTGGTTCTGCATACCTCTTCTCTCGCAACGAACAGCGACGCGCATCTTTGGAAGCGCGCCAGATTTGACATCGAAGGAGGCCTTTCCATTGCTAGAATTTCATGTAATCGACGGTACTCTCGTAAGAGAGATTATTGCGACCGCACGGACACAGATTATAGAGAAAGTTAGAGATACCTATCTGGCTCACCACGACGGTGCAACAGTTAACCCGGATAGTTATTTCCTACGCTTCCCTGAGCAGCCGTCTTCTAGAATCATTGCACTGCCCGCCTACCTGGGGGCTCAGCCGAATATTGCGGGCATCAAATGGATCTCCAGCTACCCGCAAAATATTGCTCGCAATCTCCCTCGCGCCTCTGCCGTAGTGATTCTTAACGACCATTCCACCGGCTACCCGTTCGCCTGCCTCGAAGGTGCGCAGATCAGCGCCGCACGCACCGCGGCCTCCGCCGCCCTCGCTGCTGAGGTGATTCACGGCGGGCGTACAGCCACGAAGATAGCGGTCATCGGCGCGGGCGTCATTGCTCGAAATATCGTCGATTTCCTCGCTGCACAACAGTGGATCTTCGATGAACTCGCCATCTTTGACCTCGTGGACGACTACGCAGCTCAGCTTGCGACATATAGCTCCTCGGCGTATGCCTACCGGAGTAACGTAGCCAAAAGTCTCGACTTGGCTATCCTAGACTCGGAGCTGGTGGTTCTCGCAACCACGGCGTCCAAGCCCTACCTCACCGAACCGGGGACATTTCGGCCTGGACAGGTGGTGCTGAATATTTCCTTGCGTGATATCGGGCCAGATGTCATTTACGACGCGCATAACATACTCGATGACGTTGAACACTGTCTTAAAGCTGATACATCCCCACATTTGGCTGAGCAGAAGTATGAAAACCGTCGCTTTATTGATGGGACTCTCAGTCAAATTATGCGTGACGAGATACGGGTAAGTCCAGTGCGGCCAGTGATATTTTCCCCGTTCGGTCTCGGTGTGCTCGATCTTTCCGTAGCCCATCACGTGTACGAAACTGCGGTGGCTCAAGGGAAAGCTATCGAGATTGATGGGTTCTTTGGAGAGAAGGAGCGCTGGTGATTGGATGCTATGTACGGCGCTGGAAGCGATTGTTCCCGGGTCCACTTCGATCGCGCGGACCCGGTCCGGATTCCATTGGTGATCCTCCAGGTGCGGAAGTCGACGAACGACGCGGCGTGGCTCATCCTCGATCCTGCTGCCCCACTAGCTAGTGTCCTGCGCCTGAAATGCGTCCCTTAAGTTGTTAGTCTGTTTGTGTGTCGCATCGTGGGCCTTCTGCTGTTGAGATCGTTGTGTCCGACGCTGAGCGTGTGGAGCTTGCGCGCATGGCGGAGTCGCCGGATCGGCGTGAGGCGCAACGGGCTCGGATCGTGCTGGCCTGTGCTGAGGGTATGTCGAATGCGGGTGCCGCGCGGCTTGTCGGTGTCTCGGTGGGGTCGGCGGCGAGATGGCGTGGGCAGTTCGCCGCCGAGGGTCTGGAAGGGCTGGGTGATCGTGATCGTGGTGGGCGGCCGGTGGCCGAGATCGTGTTGACCGGCGATGAGCGTGAGGCGTTGGGGCGGTGGGCGCGTCGATCCAAGTCGTCGCAGGCACTCGCGGAACGCTGCCGGATCGTATTGGGTTGTGCAGCAGGCAAATCCAATCAGGATGTAGCGGCCGAGTTGGGTATCACTGCCCAGACGGTGGGTAAGTGGCGGAGGCGTTTCGCGCAGAAACGTCTCGAGGGATTGTCCGACGAGACGCGGCCGGGACGGCCCCCGTCGATCCTGCTGGACAAGGTCGAAGAAGTCCTCACGATGACCTTGGAACAGAAACCGGCAGACGCGACGCATTGGTCGCGGACCTCGATGGCCAAACGAAGTGGCTTGTCGCCATCGACGATTGGGCGGATCTGGCGCAAGTTCGAGCTGAAACCGCATGTGGCCGACGGCTTCAAACTCTCGACCGATCCGTTGTTCGTGGACAAGGTCGTCGACGTGGTCGGGCTGTATCACAATCCACCCGAAAGAGCGGTCGTGCTGTGTGTGGACGAGAAGTCGGGGATCCAGGCACTGGACCGCTCGCAACCGGTGCTGCCGATGATGCCCGGCATGCCCGAGCGATACTCCCACGATTACGTCCGCCACGGCGTGACCAGCCTGTTCGCGGCGTTCGACATCGCCGACGGAGCCGTGATCTCCAAGCTGTACTCCCGCCGCCGCTCGGCCGAGTTCAAGAAATTCCTCATCGCGATCGACAAGGCCGTGCCCGCGGAACTGGACGTCCACCTGGTCTGCGACAACCTGTCCACCCACAAGACACCGACGATCAACGCCTGGCTGGCCAAACATCCACGCTTCCACATGCATTTCACCCCAACCGGGTCGTCCTGGCTCAACCAGGTCGAGCGCTGGTTCGGGTTCCTCACCGACCAACTTCTGCGCCGCGGAGTCCACAAAAGCGTTGCGGCACTGGACAAAGACATCACAGCCTGGATCGAGCAATGGAACGCCGACCCGAAACCATTCGTCTGGCGCAAAACCGCGGAAGAGATCCTCGAATCACTCGCTAAATATCTTCAACGCATTTCAGGCGCAGGACACTAGCGATCTTCCTTACGCAAAAGGTCGACAGGAGTCACGTACTCACCGATCGTCTCGGCTGAGCCTACGTTAATTGCCATGTTTTAGCGACTGGTGCGTCCCAGGCAGGGCTTCGTCTGATGTCGCCGAGTTGGTCGATATCGTGACGGATTCGGAGTTGTCTGGTGCTGCAGAGTCCGTCGGAGCCGGGCCGGACCAACTCTTGCCGATCGCGAGTCCGACGGGATACCGCTGCAACGTCACCCCCGTCACAGCTTTGCGTCTGACCCGTCTTTCTTGCCGGATGTAGGTAGTCCCACACCGACTGCCACGGCATTGGCATGCCTATACGTGCGTCCTGAGCTGAGGCAACGGAGGGCATCGCACGGGTATAAATCATGGGTCAACGCGACCTATTGCCCTGAAGGCCCGGCCCTCTCTAACATGCTTTATGACGGGGCGTGCAAAACCATCCTCACCTTATCCGCGGTACCACTTCTGCGGGGCCAAATAAGGACATGCACGGTTCGTCGGTTCGGATAAGCCAGTATTAGGAGATGATCAATGGATCAGAATGAAATGTACGAGCCGCCACAAATTGTCAAAGTAGGCGATTTTGCTGAGTTGACGCGTGGCGGTCTATACGGCCAGAACTGGGACGGTGGCGAAACAGGCTTTCGCTGGTACGAACACACTGTGATCTGAGGGCACAATGGTTGATGAGGTGTGGTTCGCGATTCTCCCGGACTGCGAGTCGGCGTTGATCGCTGCCCGCCTCGTGCGGCCGTGGTCGAGCCAGGTTATCGCTCATCCTTCGGGGCGGCCATGGTTGCTGGGCAGCTGGCCGCGCGGGTACGTGAAGGTTGGCGCAGCTCGGGCACGGCGAATGGCGGTGATCGGGCGTTGCCCGGTCACCGCCGACGCGCTGTCGGCCCGGTTGGAACGGGTCCGTGACGTTGGTGACGTGGAGTCTGCGGCCAGGGGATTAGCTGGCAGCTTTCACCTCGTCGCTTCGGTCGATGGTCGGGTTCGTATGCGGGGAAGCGCATCGGGTGTGCGGCGGGTGTTTTATACCCTTGTGGGCGATGTCACCATAGCTGCGAACAGGGCGGACAGGCTCGCGTTGATGGTCGGCGCGAGTGTCGATGAGCGATTGTTAGCGGTCTACCTGCTCGACTCGCCTCCTCCCTACCCGCTGGACGACCGATCCCCGTGGCGGAGTGTGCGCGCCGTGCGCTCGCATGACTGCTTGCTGATCGGGGCGGATGGGCGGCCCCGCACGCAGCGATGGTGGGAATGCCCTGAGCCGGAACTCACTATGGCTGAGGGGGCGCCCTCGGTGAACAAGGCGCTGACCACTGCTGTGGATTCGTGCGTGGCCGACGGCGGCACAGTCAGCGCAGACCTGTCCGGCGGAATGGACTCCACCAGTCTATGCTTTCTGGCGGCCCGGACACAGGATCAAGGCCGGGCGGAGTTGGTGACTCTGCGCTGGGAAAGCCTAGATCACGAGAATGATGACGTGGCTTGGGCCGAGCGCGCGACAGCTCATCTTCCGGATATCGAGCATGTGGTGTGCGCCCGCGACGAATGGCCCTTATGGTATAGCGATGTGACATGTCTGAGAGACATGGCTACCGATGAGCCTGGCGGATGGGTGCGCGACAGCGCCCGGAACAAGTTGCTCGCCCGGATGATGACCGGCTGCGGCTCAAGGCTACACATGACAGGTGGCGGTGGTGATGAACTATTCACGGCACCCGCACAGTACCTGCACGACCTTCTCCGCGATCGTCCATTCGCGGCGCTGAAGCGTATTCGTAGACAACGAGCCTTACAGCATTGGCCAATGTGGCCAATGCTGCGCCAGCTAGCGGATCAAAGCTCGTTCAGCGAGTGGATGAAGACTTGGTCGGACAACCTCTCGGATCTGCAGACCATGTCGGCCGCCTCGGGCCGATATGTCCCCTCACTCACCTGGAACGTTGGACTACCAATGCCCTCTTGGGCAACCCCTGATGCCGTCCAGACCGTGCAGAGTCTGCTCCGCGAGGAGCTCGACGCCACCGAGCCCTTGGCTTCCCAGCGTGCGCAGCACGCGACGCTCTCGACAGTCCAGATTAGTGGCCGTAGCGTCCGGCAATTGAGCCAGGTCTTCTCCCCTATGGGGCTGGAATACTGCGCTCCTTACCTTGACGACGGCGTAATCGAAGCAGCACTGGCCATCCGACTAACTGAGCGTATCATACCCGGTCGATACAAACCGGTACTGGCTGCGGCGATGCGCGGAACCATGCCCGAGCCACTCCTAACACGAACCACAAAAGGCGAATACTCTGCTGACGTTTACATCGGCTTACGCCGGAATCGGGCCGCACTGATAAATCTGTTTGATGACTCCCGCCTCGTACGCGCCGGGCTGATCGACGCCAAAGCTGTCCGTGCCAGCCTGCTCGGGCTCGACCCCACTTTAGATGTGCCGCGCCGTCTCGACTCTACTCTCGGCAGTGAGGTCTGGTTGCGTGCTCGGGCCCAACGCAGGGAGCCGTCGTGCACTACAATAATCGAAGGAATGCCATGAAATTGCTTCTCCGTCATGATGTTTGCGCGACCGACACCGAGGATGGCATGGTGCTGCTTGACGAAGCCAGCGGCCGTTACTGGCAGCTCAACAACACAGCTACTTTTATTCTGCGCGCTCTCCTCGGCGGATCGGCCCCAGACGACAGCGCTCACAGACTGCGCGAGGTACACCCGCATCTTTCTGCCGAACGTGCCGCCAACGACGTGGCCGCACTCATTACCGCGCTCTCCGACGCGCGACTGGTGGTACCCAAATGAGTACACCGATGGTGCCGACCACCCGGGGTTCACTCCCGCTTCATCACCGCCCACTCGCACTCTTGGCCACTCTAACTGCGCGACTGCTCGTACTCCTCAAGCCTCGCGCCCTCCGGCGCGTACTGATTGCACTCCGACGGGGGTCCGATTCCGCTACGTCCCGACAGGCACTTGAGGCTCGCAATGCTGTTGTTGCGGTAAGTGCATCCTGTGCCGGGGAAGGAGGGTGTCTACAGCGCTCCGTGGCAACGGTCATACTGTGCCGGATGCGCGGTGCCTGGCCCGATTGGTGTACAGGAGTCCGCACCAATCCTTTTCGCGCTCACGCATGGGTGGAAGTCGGCGGACATCCGATCGGGGAACCCCGCAGTGTAGATACGTATCACAAACTACTGACCGTGCCCAGCAGCCCCGCGCGCCGGTAGCTGCCATCGGGTAGGCAACCAGGTGTGGCAAATGGTGATTCTCCAGGCCATCAGCGGCGCCTCGGCCGCACTGTTCATGGCCGCCATCAGCGGAGTGAGTCAGAGCACCGTTGGCTAGCCGTTCCGCCAGGAAGCCAACGTGCTGCGCAGCCTGGTCCAATCCGCCTCGATGGTGCTCGATCCCGTGCTCTCCGCCACGCTGACAGGGGCGTTGGCCCTGGCTGGGTCTTGGCCGCCGACGCGGCGAGTTTCGCGTTTAGCGCGTTCTGCCTGTTGCGGATGCGGTTGCCCACCAAACACCCAGCGTGTTCAGGCGCCAACGTACCTGTCCGCATGCGCACAGGGCTGGAACGAGTTCTCCTCACACAGCTGGGTGTGGAGCGTCGTGGGCATGTCATCGATCACGAACATGCTTTTTGCCTTCTTCGGCGTGCTCGGACCCGTGGTCTGCGCTGAGTTTCTGGGCGGTGCCAAGGCGTGTTCGGGACCTCTTCGGTCACAACGCATCTCCGTCCTTAGCGTTCGCCGGGGACTGGGACGGTGCCCCCGGGCGGCACGTCCAGCTCGGGAAGCAGATGCCAAATCACCGAGACTCGTTCGGCCCCCTCGGGGGCACTCGCCGTCGCTTTCGGCGTATCTCGGCGATAGCGGGCGATGACCGCATGCAGCTCCTGGCCTAGGGCTTCCGCCTCGTCGGAGGTGAGCCGCAAGGCCCAGTCGCTCATACCGAAGGTATCCCGCCATACGCGCGGCATCGTCTGCAGCTCGTTAAGTGTGCGCTGGGTGTTCATGGCGTGTGTGGCGGCGACGGACTGGATATAGGCGAATGTGGCCTCGGGTTCCTGTTGGGCCAGCTCGGTGTTGTCGAACCGCGTCGACTCATCCGCCGCACGCCACCAGCGCTCGCGGGCATTACCGCGTTCGGTGTCCTCCTCCACGAAACCGGCGGCACCGAGCTGGCGCAGATGGTAGCTGGCGGTACCGGAATTGACGCCCAACCATTCGGCGAGACGAGTAGCCGTCGACGGGCCGTACCTCCACAGCAACCCGACGAGCTGCACGCGCACTGGGTGTGCCAACACACGCAGCCCCTTCGCACCCAGAACAACCACGCCTGCATCGACTTTCGAGTCAACCAGTCCCGTGTGTGCCTCAGTCATACCGCCCACTGTAAACCACAAACAGTTATTCGCGAAGACTTCTTTGCGAATAACAGTTAGTGGTTTCGCTAGGCTCCTACGTACTGCGAAACCCGATAGCTGGTTCACCCGCGTGAGTCGACAGTCGTTCTGGGTACAGCGTCACAGCGCTGACCGAGACTAATTGCATCAGGTTCGAGTCCGGTGGACGTGCTGCTCACGTCGACGGCCACCGTGGCACGGCACCGTCACGTAATCCGCTATTACAGGACATTGATCTTGCATCGCATCCGGTTCACTCCGAGTAGTGCACCGAGTTCGAATCATCTGCGCGTCAATCATTCTCGCCGTGGAATGCGGCGGCCCGGTCGACTGTGCGCGCAGCTGGTGTGTCACGGTGGTTCCGTAGCGGTTGGTGTGGCGACGGGGAGTTCATGGTGGATCCGGAAGGCCGGGATTGGAACGGTGTCGTAGGTAGGGAGGGCCGTCCGACCTACATGCTCGTGCATGGGGCACACGCCAACGCCGTGTCCTGGACCTCACTGGTGCGCGAGCTTGCATCGCGCGGACACCGTGCGCTCGCAGTGGATCTACCCGGACACGGGATCGATGCCGACTTCCCCCACGCATCCCGCGGTCGAAGCGGCGCTAGGCACCGTGGAGTTTCCCGAGGCCGTGCTGACCGCCACAGTCAAGGCTAGGTGCCGCCCCCATCCATGTGTATCTGGTTCAAGATCCCGCCCAGATCGCTCGAGAACGCCCGAACCGGCTCCTCGCCGACCACCGACGTGAGGGACGGCTCAGAGACCCGTCTAGGCTGCAATGCGGGCGTCCGGGTTTCGTGCGTTCGGATCGACGCAGCGAACAACGCGCGGGCAGCTTCCCGTCCTTCCTTGCTGGCGGGCGGTTCTGCAGAGACCTCCGGACGATACTCCGGCGCGTAGCCCGGAGCCTTTGCCGCTGAACGGATTCGGGCCGTGACGTGTCCCGGCATGATTCGCTCGGTCTGTTCGGCGTAGTGGGCGCGGATCGCCGCAGCCGCTGCCTCGGGTGTCCAGCGGGCACGGTGGGCGGCATCGAGCCACGAATCGACCATGAGGGAGTCGATGTGGCGGGAGTCGTACGACTGGGCGAGCTGGAGCAGCGCGACCACGGTGTCACGGGGATCGCTGGCCATGCGTTGCCTCCTCAGGTCAGGCGGTGATCGCGCGGGGTGTCCCGAACCCGGTTAACGCATCGTATGGATGTGTGGTCGGTGGAACGGGAATGCCTGCGGCGTGCAGGATCTCGGGATTCGGGTTGATCTTGAGCGCTTCGGCCTGGGCGAACTTCATTTCGGCCGGAGTGAGCTGGCGGCCGTTCGACATCACGGGGCGCTCGGCGGCTGCCCGGCCGAGCTGGGAGCGGGGCGGTAGCGGGTCGTCCGACCAGCGTTCGCCGTTGAGCCACGTTGCCGGGTGTGGGATGAACTGCTGCTCGGGCAGGTTGGGGTCAGCCGCGAACCGGGACGCACCGGCAAGGATCGCTTCGGGGGTTGCCTTCGCGATTGCCTTGGCGTAGGCCCGGCGGGCTCCGCCCTTGTCGGTGCGGCGCGGGTAGGTCGTCCAGAACTCGGTGAAGCCCGGTGGAAGGGTTGCGGTCGGCGTCGGCCGCGCAGCGGTCGATGGAGTGTTTTCAGTACCTACGTAAGTAGGTACTTCTTTATCTACTTCTTTTTCTGGCACGTTTTTGCTAGGCGTTTGGTAGGCATCTGCTGTAGCACTTGCTAGCCGCGTACTATCCGGTTTGGCAGCGTTCCGGGCCTTGGCCTCGCCGCCCTTGCGGCCTGCTGACCTGCGTTGTTCGCGCTTCGACTCGACTTCGGCGCGGCTCTGCTGGTGGTCGAGATAGTCCAAGAACAGCACGCAATCTGTCGGCAAGGTTCTGCCCGAGGTGGACTCGAATTCTGCGCGAATCTCGTCGCAATCCGGATGGAATCCGGACGGAATCCGGACGATTTCGCCCTTCCGGAACTCAATGGCGATCCCGGTCGTCAGGACCGCGTCACGGTCTCGTTTGGTCGCCAGCCCGCGCCACGTGGCAGGGTCGACGACGCCGTCGGTGAGGTATTCGCCGCAGTGGCACCACGCCTCGACGACGAGAAACCTCTGCCCCTTGGTCAGCCCGGCGAACTTCGGGTTGCGGGGCATGTCCACGGTGATGGTGATGAACGGCCGGGAGTCTCTAGGCATGAGTGGTCACGACCTCTCCGCGTAGGTCGTCCTCGTCGACACCGAACTCCGATGCGATCCGGTAGACGACGGCCGCTGCATCGAAACCAGTGAGTGCCCATGCGCTTTCGGGGGTTCCGGGCGAGTAGTCGCAGACGCCTGCGAAGCCCCGCCAGAACGCTTGACGGCAGCCCGGAACGAGCCCGGCAAGATGTGTGTGGGACATGCCCTCGCGGTACAGCTCGATGGCGACGGTCTCGGCCGCGTTACGGAGGCGGGCGGGGTAGAAAGCATCGATGGCAAGACAGTTGCCCATCAGGCGGCCTCGCATTCTGTTCGGGCGATGTTGGGGCGCAAGTGGATAGAGTCGCGGATGCGTTCGGTGGTGTAGAGGCTCCATCGCGCATGCTCGGCGATCTCGCGATCGGTCATTCCGTCGGCGACCAGCTGTCGGACCAGAAGCCGTCGGCCATGCGGGGTGAGGAGTTCGGCGGGCAGCTCGCCGGCCTCGGCTCTCGTGTAGGTGATTGGCTGCTCGGCCTTGTAGCGGGCGAGCATCGTCATGGGTTGTGCCTGAAGGTTTTCGGCGGCCTGTGGCCTGCGGCGTGCAGGGTGGGCCTGATGACGCCCTGGCGGTCAGCGGCGCCAGGGCGGCGTACAGGTTGATCAGACGCGGAGCGGGCTACCTTGCGGCGCGGTCGAATCGTTCGACGAGCCGGTCGATCGCGGCGCGGCCGAGCGCTGCCTCTACCTCCACCTGCCGGGCGGGCGTGGTGTCGAGGTACACAGCGGCGAAGAGATGGGCATCTACGCTGACCTGCCGTTGGCGGCGGCGCTGGCGGGCGGACTCGTTGTGCGCATCTCTGCACCATTCGCATGCGCGCTCGTGTCGCCGGTAATGCCGGTAGTAACCGGCATTGGTGCCGCAATTCATGTGGGCGGTAGGAGATTTCACGCCGCCACCTCGGTGAGCGCGGCGGCTCTCGCCTTGGTCCGTTCGCGCAGCTCTTCGCACAGGGCCGGTGGCAGGTCTGCAGCGGACTTCCAGATCTCCTGCAGGGTCTCCTTGGTGATCGCGGCGTCGATCGCGACCCGTAGAGCCTGGGCGCAGTCCTCCTCGGTGATTGTTCTGCCCGTCTGGCGGCCGACAGCGGCCCGTGCGCGGTCGGCGACCGATGGCGGGCCGGATGGCTTCGACTCGGGTTGAGGTTCCGCGGCTTTCGCGTCGTCGCTGATGTGCCGCTCGCGCTCGGTCTCATCGATCCCTAGCGATTTCGACTCGGGGACGTCGGCTTGAACGTCCTTCTGTTGTGTATCGACCTTGCCGGGATGGACCAGCGTTTTTCCCACCAGCTTTGACAACTGACCCTTGTTGTAGAGGGAGAGACCGAACTGATCTCCCAGCGCGATTGCGCAGCGTTTCTTGGCGAGGCTGATTGCGGACTTCATCGCGAGGTCGTGGCCGTCGGCGCGTGACTGGTTCGATGCGTCGCCGGTCGATCCGTCTTCAAGGCGGGTCACCACCTGGCCGTGCGGGTCTCGGACGGTGAGCCGCATCAATGCCTTGTAGCAGACGTCGTAGCGGTTGTCGGGCCGAGTGCCGTCACGTTTGACGTGCTGCTGCTCGAAAATCAGGTCCAGAGAGATGACTTCGTAGTCGAACCCTCCGAATCCGAAAATCCGGATGAGGTGTGCGAGGACGTCTTGCTGGGGCAGGTGGGAATTCCCCTTGCCGTCCTTCATCACTCGAACGGGATTGATGGCAGCGAGGAGTTGATCTACTTGAGCCGGGGTGAACGGCATTACGTGGTTCCTTTCGGGTGGGGCGGCAACGTGGCGGCGTGCCAATCAATGGGCTTGCGGAACTTATAAAGGGCCACACCGCTTTTCGTCGGTTGGCGGGTAGCGACGGTCTGGGCGTTCTTGCCGTGGCCGACCACGGCGCGGCGGGCATTGCCCATAACGCGCAGCAGCTTGGACCGAGCTAGGTTCAGGGCTTCGTCGGCGGCGTCCGCGCCATGAACGGCGGCCTCGAATTCGCGGGCCAGCTCGACCGACACCTCCCAGTCCCAGTCGCGGTCGATATCGCGGTGCGCGCGCCGGATGGCGTTGTAGGTTTCGCCGTGTCCGTCGACCTCCGGCGGCTGCCCGTTCGGGTCCATTGCGCTGCGGTAGAACTCGGCGCAGTGAGCCTCGATCGCTGCTGCTAGCTCGGGGTCGTAGTGGATGACGTAGTCGTTCTCGTCGTAGAACGGCCCCAGGCACACCACGTACGTCTTGCGGAGCCCTGACATGTGCATTTGCCACTGGACTTGTAGGAAGTATCCGAGGGGGATTTCGGCGGAGCCGGGTGGCCCCCACTGGTAGTCGCCGCGCCCGTCGGTCTTGGCTTCGATGCCGTATGTCTCGCCGGTGCGGTCGTTGACGGCGATATCGTCCGGATTCGCTGCGGCCCACTCTTCCAGGCCGGGGCGACTGAATGTCTTTGTGCCGCACTGGCGTAGCTCGGGGTGGCGGCGGAAGAATCGGCGGAGAATGACCTCCTCGAAATCGTTGCCGCGTTCGGTGGCGTCGTTAGGCGGGTCAGGGTCGATCTCACGGCGCAGGAGGTGGAACTCCTTGGTGGGCGAACTGAATTTGCTGGCGTTGAAGATGCCGGGGATCTTGGACGCGGTGATCTTGCGCGACCACCGGGCGCTACCGGGCTGCAGGGCTGCGACCTCGACGCCGGTCATCCGAGCAGTCCGACGCGGGCCAACCACACGATGCCGATGCACGTCACGGCGAGCGCGGTGATGAGGGCAGCAATGATGAGGTGGGAAACGCTGGTGTGCAATGGTTCTCGGCTGAGGTCGCTCACGCCGCAACTGCCTTCGCGGCGAGCTGCACGTTGAGGTTGTCGAGCTCGTCGATGGCCTTCTTGATCGCGTCGACGGGCTCGGGGCCGTCGAAAATGACCCAGGAGACGTCACCGGCGGTGGAGACTCCGTCGAGTTCGGCGTACTCGTCGGACAGGTGAAGGTGGATCTCGAATCCGAACGATCTGCTTGTCAGGCTCCACAGCGGATGGCCGTTCACTATGTGCGGTGCCCGCTCGTTGAGCTGGGCAATGGCGTCGTTGAGGGTGGTACTGTTGTCCTGCATCTGGTGGATGGTTCCTTTCGGGTGCAACCAGGCCGGCGCGTTATCTCTCTGGCGGGAGAGCGTCGGCCGCCCCCATTTTTGGGGTGGTTTTGGCTGGTGAGAGACGCTTAGGCGCTCAGTGGTTCCCAGAGATTTGCCCTGAGCCATTCGTCGACGTCGGCGGGGCGCACTCGCTTGGAGCGGCCGTCGCCGCCCGGCGCGCAGGCGGTGAGGTTGCCTGCGGCGATCTGCCGGTCGATGAATGGGTAGCTGAATCCGGTCATGTCAGCGACTTCTTGGACCGTCAGGGCCAGGCGCTGATTCAGCGGGATTACTTGGCGTTCAGCCTTCTTGGACACGTCGGTTCCTCTCGGCGTGCGTGGCGGCGCACGATGTGGTGCATTCGTCATTCCGTGTGTTGCGGCGACGTAAAGATCATATGCGCAGTGACTGCGAAGTGCAAGCCCGTAAGACCAGGTATGACCAAACAAAGACCCGGTCAGACCCCAAAACTGTGCCAGACCTGCCGCGCACTGTTCGCGCAGTTTACGAAAATTTTAGGTAACTCGCCTTTACTTCGCGATACTGCGCAGGCCAGACTATTAGAACTATGGAGCAATGGGAGTTCGGCCGCTTGGTGCAGGAGGCGCGGGAAAGCGCCGGCCTGTCGAAGCGTGAGGCGGCCAAACGAGCGGGGATCAGCGAGGCGCGGTGGCGACAGCTTGAACTCGGATATGAAGTAATCCGGCAGCAGACCTTCCCCGTGAAGACCACACCGGAGACGGTCGCCCACATCGCGAAAGCCCTCGGCCTGTCCCGAGACGAGCTACTGGTGGCAGCGGGTTTCGATCCGGCCATGGTCGACATCCCCGATGAGGTGACCTTCGAGCCGGTTGATTTCGCCGGACTGACGACCGATGACATCGAAAAGGTGCGCTCGTACGTCGCGTTCCTCAAGTCGCAGAAGGCGGCAGAGGCATAAGCCGCGGAGCCCGACGCCTTCCCCGCGTCGGGCTCCGTCACAGCGGCATCAATCAGGCAGCTGCAGCGCCCTGGTCAACGGCCGGAATCAGGGTGTAGATCATCCAGTCGCGGCGCCCTGGGTAGGAGTGCTGTCCGACCTGGATGTCGAAGGCGAGGATTCCCCCGCCTGGGATTGGCTGGACCCGTATCTGCGTAATGGGCTTGCCTGGGGCGGAGATGCTGGTCGCCCACATCTTGTCGAAGTGAGGATTGGCTGCTGAGCAGATCGCGCGAAGCTCCTCGATTCGGGTAGCGGAGATCGCACTGGGCGCCAGCCATCGCAGCGCGAACGCGAAGGCGTGCGCGATGTCCTCCCAGTCCACGAGCACTCGTCGCGCCACTGGGCTGGTGAACAACCATACGATCAGGTTGTCGCCGCTATGCGCACCCGGAAGGATGCGTGACCATGCTTCAGTGGTTCCGACGATGTCCCCCGACGGGAAGTAGAGGTACACGGCCGGGGCGTTGATGATTTGAAGGTATGCCCGGTCACGGTCGGTGAGAGGACGCTTCGACGGTCCGTAGAGCCGGCCGAGCAGGCCGGGGTACAGGCCGTTGATCAGCAGTTCCCGGTAGCTGTGCGCGACTCCGAGGGCGTCGAACAGTTCGGTGAGGTAGTCGAGCCTTGGAGCGCGTTTCCCGCTTTCGACCTTCTGTAGCGCCGATACCGTCTTTGTGGTGCGGGCGGCCAGCTGCGGCTGAGTCAGGCCCCGGTTCTCTCTGGCGCTCTTGATGTACTGGCCAAGCCGAACGGTGGTGTTGTTCCGCGCAGGTTTCCGCTGAGCTGCGCTCTTTCGCGCAGGTTTCATCTGTATCCATCCTGGGTAAGAGGTGTCCCGCACTTTTGGTGCGAGGTCCATTGACGAATGCCCTGGCCTGCCGGAACCTATGACATATCGACTGCTGCGCGCGGAGCTATGGCAGAGCAACACGCACGGAAGTTGGAGATCATGCGAACGCGGTAGACCTCGTCGGGAGGTCCGCCAGGGCGCGACAGGTGCTTGCGGCTCGCATGGTCGATCATGTTGTATCCGGATCGACGCCTCAGCACTGGTCGACTGACCAGTGTGAAGCAATGGAGGATTACCCCGTGCATGTGGGGGCTTTACTTGCGGATTACCATCACCTGGCCCGCCTGTATCTACCAGGATTAATAGTCGCAGCGCATGACTTACCTGCTGGGCGATCCTGGTACATCAAGGAAGACCACACGATCCTCATCGACTCCAAATTGCCGCTCCGACAGCAGGAGCTACAGGCCGTACACATGCTCGCCCATCTCCACCTGGGACACGTTTCGAGCGACGGGAACACCGACCATGCAGCACGGCAAGAGCGCGAGGCCACACAGCTGTCGACGGAGTGGATTCTCCCACCCTCGAAGCTTGCACGGCTCTTGAACGGCGTCTCGACCAACGCTTCGCAAATTGCAAGCTACCTCGGGCTGAGTGTGTGGTTCCTGGCCGCCGCGCTGTCATCCGTGCCGCGCGAGTACTGGGAACAGGTACGGGGCTTGACCGCCCTCCGGCTCGATTGGCCACAGCTCGCACCCCGCACCGTTCCTCAGTGCGTGCTGCTCGATGCTCTACCCGGCGGAACATCTGCGCCTGCGGATCCCCTGACACCCTCGAAGGGTTCCCTGCCGTCCCCGAGACCGAGCCAGCTCGCGAAGTCATCCGCGAGTGGCCCGGCCTCATTGGAGATCAGGCGGACTGGAACACGACGTAGCGACAATCGGCCGGAGCAGGGACCGCCCGCGGCTGCGGTAGTGGCGTGACTTCCGCGTAGTCGTCCTCGAACAGCTCGTCCTCGAAGTCCTCGCCGTCGTAGTCATCGTCGAATTCGTCATCGTCGAATTCGGCGTCGACCACCTCGGCCGAGCCCGCTTCGAGGGCGGGCTGTTCGCCTTCCCAGATCTCGATGACCTCGGCGTCGATCAGGTCGTCCAGCATGGACAGGCCGGCGCGCTTCACCCCGATATCGGCGTGCGCGTATCCACGCTGTACGGCGGCGGAGCTGTGACCCATGATCGCCATACGCACGTCCTCCGGTACGCCCGCTTCCAGTAGCAGTGTGGCGGTGGTGTGCCGCGCCGCGTGCAGCACGACGTCCGGTGCGCCAGCGCGCTTCAGCGCTTCGGCCCACAGCTTCTCGTCCAGCTTGGGTCGCATCGGTGTGCCCGGCTTCACGAGCTTCTGCCCCGGCGGGGCCACGAACAGCAGCCCCCAGGGGTTCGGTGCCATGGTCTTGACGTGGGCGCGCAGCAGGATCAGCAGCGGTTCAGGGATCGGTGTCATTCGCTGCGAGTCGTTCGTCTTGGGTCGCACCAGGCACATCGCCTTGTACAGGGGTCGGATCTCGAATCCCTCTGCGATGTCGTACGCCTCCAGCGGGTAGACGTCGCCGGTCCAGCGCTTCCCGTCCGGCTTGCGAGTGAGCGGGATCTCCTGCAACGCCCAGGAGAGGTCGAATTTCCCCTCTTCGAGGTTGATGGCATCGAGGGTCAGGCCGAGGCATTCGCCCTGCCGGACGCCGGTCAGCAGCGCCATGGCCCAGCGGACTGCGAGCGGGTCACGGACTTCGACGGATGTGCTGATCACTGCGCGCGCAGTGGGGGATGTGAGCGCCTTGCGCGGCTTCTGCTGGCGGCCGTGGCCGGTCGGCAGGGCCTTCTGAGCGCCGGTGTCCTGGCTGTTGGACTTGGGTTTCGGCCGGTTGACCATCGAGAGCACGTTCGTCTTCAGGCCGAGGTTCGGCTCCTTCATGGCGTCCTTGATCGCCTTGTTCAGGTTGTTGTAGGAGATCTCGGCGGTACGCAGCGACCGGCCGGACTTCAAGATCTCCTTGATCATGAACCGGATGTGCTGCGGCTCCAGATCTTGCAGCAGGTGCCGCCCAACGTGCGGAATGACGTTGCACTTGAGGTTCGACCGCAGTCCGCGCCAGACGCGCGGGCGCATCAAGGGCTTTTGGATCTCTTCCAGCCAGTACTTCAGCCACGCCTCGACGGTCGTGGTGTCCTTGCGCAGCTGTTCGCCCTGCTCCATCTTGAGCAGCACTTCACGGCGAGCCTTGACGACATCGGCCTTGTTCTTCCGGCGGCGGACGATCCGTTCCGGCGTGCCGTCGGGCTTGACGCCGATCTCCATCGTCCAGACCCAGTAGGTCTCGGTCTTCCCGTTGCGCGTCCGGGTCTCTTTGCGGATCTTGCCTTCGCCGCGTTCGTTCGACATTCGTGGTTCCTTCGGGGCTTCCCAGCCGAAGAGGTGGCGGCCTCAGACGGTGGGATCTGTGGTGTGGGCGGTGGTGCGGTATGCGGAATAACCGGGGATAACGAGGTATAATGAGAAATCGCTCTACCTGGGGTTTTTCAGCAAACTCGCAGGTCTGATCGTACACACCGTCAGACTTCCAAGCTGATGGTGCGGGTTCGATTCCCGTCGCCCGCTCTGATCCCTAGGGATGCATTACGGGGTGTAGCGCAGCTTGGTAGCGTACCCGCTTTGGGAGCGGGCGGTCGCAGGTTCAAATCCTGTCACCCCGACCAGATTTCTGATGATCATGTCTCGGCGTGTGGCGACCACATTTGCCGATCGATTGCTTAACGTCGGTGGGCATGACAGTCGCGCCCGAGCCATTGATCGTTGCCGAATCCCCTGAGCCCGTTGAGCTGGATGTGTTCGCGCCCGAACCGCAGCGGCGGTGGACGGTTCTGCTGCGTCTGCTACTGGCCGTTCCGCAGTTGATCGCGGTGTGGCTGCTGCAGGTGGCCGGGACCGTGGTGGTGATCGTGGGGTGGTTCGGCGCGCTGGTGCTCGGGCGGTTGCCCGAATGGTGCGGGGAGTTGTTGCGCAGCATCCTGGCCTATGAGGTGCGGGTGGTCTCGTATGTGCTGCTGCTGGTCGATGTGTATCCGCCGTTCACCTTCGACACCGCGCCGGTGACGTATCCGGTGCGGGTGTGGTTTCCCGCGCCCACCGGGCTGAACCGGCTGGCCGTGCTGTTCCGTTTCCTGCTGGCGTTGCCGATGCTGGTGGTGACCAATCTGCTGTACGCCGGATGGTCGACCGTGGCGTTGATCGTCTGGCTGGTCACGCTGATCCTCGGCCGCCAGCCGCGGCCGCTGTTCGAGGCGTCGGCCGCGGGACTGCGCATCCATGCGCGCACAATGGCCTACTTCCTGCTGCTGACCCCGGCCTATCCGTGGGGGCTGTTCGGTGACCGCGCCCCGGCGTCCGAACAGGCGCCGGTCTCGCCGACCCGCCCGCTGCTGGTGTCCACCGCGGGCCGAGTGCTGGTGGTGGTATTCCTGATTCTGGGCATCATCGCCGATGTGACCAGCACCACCGTGTCCTCGACCGATAACGACGACGACACCTCCTCGGAGATCGTCGCGCATTCGGCCCGCTGAATCGTCCGGCAGACTGCCGATATGCGATACAGCGCTGGGGTTCTGGTCTATCGGCGGCGGACCGAGGTCGAGGTGCTGCTCGGGCATATGGGTGGTCCGCTGTGGGCGCGCAAGGACGAGGGCGCGTGGTCGATCCCCAAGGGGGAGTACGAACCTGGGGCCGAGGAGCCGCGCGCGGCCGCGGCGCGGGAGTTCACCGAGGAGCTGGGCGTGGCGGTTCCGGCCGGAGAATGGTTGCCGCTGGGCGAGGTTCGCTACAGTAGCGGGCGCAAACAGCTCGTGGTCTGGGCGGTGGCGGGCGATCTCGATCCCGCACAGGTGATTCCGGGGACCTTCGAGATGGAATGGCCCCCGCGGTCGGGGCGGCTGCGGCGATTCCCGGAGATCGACCGGGCCGACTGGTTCGATCCGGCCGTGGCACGCGGGAAGCTGTCCGCCGGTCAGCGCCCGCTGATCGATCGTCTCGTCGAACTCCTGGCCGCCGACTGAGCACTCAGGAAACACCCAGGTTCCGGCCAGCCCACTCCCAGCGCGCGGCGGTACACATGGACAGATGATCAGTGCGGCGGCCCGAGCGGGGATCGGGCGGCGGGTGGCGGCCATACCGCTGCGCGTCGGCCTGGTCCTGGCGATGGTCAGCCTGGCCGGAATCGTGCTGGCCGCATCGGGTTTCGCGGTGACCTCGGCGCTGTCGAAATCGCTCACCGGCCGTATCGACCAACAGCTCTACGATGCCGCGCGCGATTGGGCCAAACCGCATCAGATGAAGCGGGTCCAGACGTCCACGGGTCCCCGGCTGGTGCCCACCGATATGTCCGGCCCCCTGCCGACATCCGGAACGCTGGGTGAGCAGCAGCCGCGGCGCTTCTACGAACTGCGCAGTCTGCCCGACGGCGAGGTCTATCTGGAGCAGAAGAGCCAATCCGCGCCCGACCTGACCGAGCTGAACGGCTCCGGACCCGCGACGGTCGATTCGGCCGACGGCGGGGTCACGCAGTGGCGGGTGCTGACGGTCGCCAACAAGTACGGCTCCACCGTGATCGCGTTGCCGCTCACCGACAATAACGATACGGTCTCGCGGCTGGCCATCTTCGAAACCGCCACCGGCGTCGCGGCGCTGCTGCTACTCGGTGTCGCGGGCTACTTCGTGGTGCGCCGCAGTCTGCGCCCGCTGCGCGAGGTGGAGGAGACCGCCGCGGCCATCGCCGGGGGCGATCTGAACCGCCGGGTGCCGGTGCGCGGCGTGGAGACCGAGGTCGATCATCTCGCGCGCTCACTGAATGCGATGCTGGCCCAGATCCAGCACGGGGTCGCCACCACCGAGGCCTCGGAGGAGGCCGCTCGGCGCTCGGAGGCCAATATGCGCCGATTCGTCGCCGATGCCAGCCATGAGCTGCGCACACCGCTGACGACCATCCGCGGCTTCGCCGAGCTGTATCGGCAAGGGGCGAGCCAGGATCCACGGCAGGTGCTCGAGCGGATCGAGGCCGAGGCCGCCCGGATGGGGGTGCTGGTGGAGGATCTGCTCATGCTCGCCCGGCTCGACGCGCAGCGGCCGCTGCAGCGCTCGCCGGTGGATCTGCTGTCGCTGGCGGGCGAGGCGGTGCACAGCGCCCGGGCGATGGCGCAGCAGGCCCATCCCATCGCCCTCGACATCGCCCCGGGCGCGGGCACTCTGGAGGTGTTCGGGGATGCCGCCCGGTTACGGCAGGTGCTGATGAACCTCGTCGGCAACGCGGTCTCGCACACCCCGACCGGCACGCCGATCACCGTGCGACTCACCCCGGCCGTCGAGGAGGTGCGCATCGATGTGATCGACGAGGGACCCGGCCTGTCGGAACAGGCCGCCGCACGGGTCTTCGAGCGGTTCTACCGCACCGACAGCTCCCGCACCCGGGCCAGCGGCGGCACCGGGCTGGGGCTGTCGATCGTGCAGGCGCTGGTGTGGGCGCACGGCGGCCGGGTAGGTGTGACCAGTGCGCCGGGTCAGGGCGCCACCTTCACCGTCGTGCTGCCCCGCGGGGCCGGCTAGTTCACAGCCTCGGATCGACCGGTTCCGATTCCAGTGCCAGCACGGCGAAGACGGCCTCGTGCACCCGCCACAGCGGTTCGCCGGTGACGAAGCGGTCCAGCGACTCCAGGCCGAGCGCGTATTCCCGCAGGGCCAGTGAGCGTTTGCGGCCCAGGCCGCGCATCCGCAGCCGCGCCAGATTATCCGGGTGCAGGTACTCCGGGCCGTAGATGATCCGAAGATATTCCGGCCCACGGCATTTCACGCCCGGCTGTACGAGCCTGCGGGTGCCGCTCGCCGAAACCAGCGAGGCGCGCGGCTTCACGACCATGCCCTCGCCGCCCGCGGCGGTCAGCTCCGTCCACCAGGCGGTCGCGGCGGCCTCGGCATCGGGTGCGGACAGATCCACGGTCATCCGGCGTGTTCCGGTGCACAGCCGAGGATCGGCCGCGACCAGGGCATCGATCCGCTCCAGATGCCAATCATGGTCGCGCACGGCGTAATTGGCGCCCTCCGCGGCCAGGATCTGGAACGGTGCGAGGCGCAGCCCCGTCAGCCCGTCCACCGGCCAGCAGTACCGGCCGTAGGCGGCGGTGAAGGCGTCGGCGTCGCGGCGGCGCCGCGCGGTGCGGGCGGCCAGCTCGTCGACCGGCAGGCCGCGCGCGGCGGCGGTCGCCAGCACCTCGGTGGCCGCGCCCAGTGCCGCGCGGGCGGCCGCGCCGACCGCGGCGTACTGATCGCGCAGCAGCCCCATGGCCTTGGCCGACCACGGCAGCAGTTCGGCGTCCAGCGCGAGCCAGCTCGTGCCCAATTCGTCGAACAGTCCGGCGGATTCGGCCGCGGCGCGCAGCCGGGCGAGCAGGGCCTCGGTGCGGTCCGGATCGTCGAAGAACGGGCGGCCCGTGCGGGTGTAGATCGCGCCGGTGCTGCCGTCGGCGATGCCGAAGCGGTCCCGGGCGGCCTGCGCGGTGCGGGCGACCACCACGATCGCGCGCGAACCCATATGCTTCTCCTCGCACACCACCGCGTCGACGCCCTCGGACCGGTAGTAGCCGAACGCCTGCGCCGGATGTTCCAGCAGCGCACCGGATTCGGCCGTGGCACAGGGCGACATCGTCGGCGGCAGGTAGATCAGCCAGCGCGGGTCGATCGCGAAGCGGCTCATCACCTCGAGGGCGGCGCTCGCATTCTCCTCCTGCACGCCCACCCGGCCGAAATGGCGGGTCTCCACCACGCGGCGGCCGAGCACATCGTCCAGATCGAGTACGCCGGGATCGCGCCGCACCACACCCTCGGCGGTGACGATCGTGGTGGCCCGCAGCGGGCGCACCGGCTCGTACCAGACCTGCTGTGCCGCGACGGATACCGGTTCGCGCTCCGGATAGCGCAGCGCGCTGAGCCGCCCGCCGAACACCACGCCCGTGTCCAGGCACAGGGTGTTGTTGATCCAGTGCAGGTCGGTGACCGGGGTGTGGCCGTAGAGCACCGTGGCCCGGCCCCGATAGTCCTCGGCCCACGGATAGCGCACGGGCAGGCCGTATTCGTCGGTCTCCCCGGTGGTTTCGCCGTACATCGCGAACGAGCGCACCCGGCCGGACGCGCGACCGTGGTACTCCTGCTTCAAACCGGCATGGGCCACCACGAGAGCGCCGCCGTCGAGCACGTAGTGGCTGACCAGTCCGCGGCAGAATTCGTGGGCGGCCTTGCGGAACGCCTCGGGCTCGGATTCCAGCTGCGCCAGCGATTCGGCGAGGCCGTGCGCGATGCGGACCTGCTTACCGTCCAGGGCGCGCACCAGCTTGTTCTCGTGATTTCCGGTGACGCACAACGCGTTTCCGGCCGTCACCATGCCCATGACCAGGCGCAGCACGCCCGGGGTGTCCGGACCGCGGTCGACCAGATCGCCGACGAAGACCGCGGTGCGGCCCTGCGGATGCCGGGCGTCGACCGGGCGGCCCGCCTCATCGCGCAGCAGCCGGTAGCCCAAGGCGTCGAGCAGGCTCTCCAGCTCCGCGCGGCAGCCGTGGACGTCGCCGATGACGTCGAACGGGCCGGTCAGCTCGCGCTTGTCGTTCCAGGCCTTCTCGTCGACGAGGGTGGCCGCCTCGATCTCGGCGACCCCGCGCAGCACGTGGACCCTGCGGAAGCCCTCCCGCTCCAGCGAGCGCAGGCTGCGCCGCAGCTCGCGCTGCTGGCGGGCGACGACGTGGTGGCCCAGATGGGCGCGGTCGGGCCGATTCGCGTTGCGCTCCAGGCAGATGCGATCGGGTACGTCGAGCACGATGGCGATGGGCAGCACATCGTGTTCGCGCGCCACCCGTACCAGTTCCCGGCGTCCCATGGACTGCACGTTGGTGGCGTCGACGACCGTGCGCAGCCCGCGTCGCAGCCGCACGCCCACGATGTGGTGCAGCAGTGCGAAGGCGTCCTCGGTGGCCGACTGATCGTTCTCGTCGTCGCTGACGATGCCGCGGCAGGCGTCCGAGGAGACGATCGCGGTGGCGGGAAAGTGCTTGCGCGCGAATGTGGATTTACCCGAGCCGGTCGATCCGACCAGCGTGACCAGCGACAGCTCCGGGATGGACAGTTCGGTCATGACGGCTCTCCTTCCCGAGCGTCGCGGGCGAAGATCGCCATCTGGGTCGGCGGCCCGTGCCGATCGTCGGCCGGGCCGATCGGCTCGAATCGCACCGTGTAGCCGTGGTTGTCGGCGACGGCGCGCGCCCAGGAGCCGAATTCGGCTCGGCTCCACTCGAATCGGTGGTCGGTGTGGCGGAACCGCCCGGCGGGCAGGCTCTCGTAGAGGGTGTTGTATTCGCCGTTGGGCGTCGTCACCAGCACCGCGCGGGGTGCGGCGGCGCCGAAGACGGCGCGTTCGAGGGCCGCGAGCCGGGGCGGATCGATATGTTCGATCACCTCCATCAGCACCGCCGCGTCGAAGCCGCGCAACGAGGCGTCGGTATAGGTGAGCGCGCCCTGGTGGAGGTGGACCCGCTGGGCCATCCAGGCGGGCAGCCGCTCCATGCGCCGCTGCGCCACCCGCAGGGCCCGCACGGATACGTCCACGCCCACGATCTCGCCGAATTCCCGGTGTTCCACCAGTTCTCGCAGCAGCGCGCCCTCGCCGCAGCCCAGATCCAGCACCCGCCGGGCGCCCAGTTCGCGCAGCGTCCGCACCACGGCGGCCCTCCGGGCGACCGCCAGCGGCGGTGTCTTCGGTGCCGGCTCGTGCTCGTCGACGGCCTCCTCGACGGCGTCGAGCTGTTCGGGGGTGGCGTCGTCGATCTCGGCGAGGCGGGCGAGTGCGACGCGGACGAGGGACTGGCGGCGGGCCAGATAGCGGCGCGTGATCCATTCCCGTTCGGGATGTGCCGACAGCCAGCCCTCGCCGGCGCGCAGCAGCTTATCGATCTCGTCGGCGCTCAGCCAGTAGTGCTTACTGCCGTCGAGGGCGGGCAGCAGGACGTACAGATGGGTCAGGGCCCGCGCGAGCCGCATGGTCCCGGTCAATTCCAGTCGGACGTAATGGGATTCGCCCCAGTCCGGAAAGGCGGGATCCAGCGCGAGCGGCGTCGCGGCGACCTGCCAGCCCAGCGGCGCGAACAGCCGCTCGACGAGTTCGAGGCCGCCCTTGCACGGCACGGCGGGCAGTTCGATCCGCAGCGGAAGCGCCGTCTCGGCCAGCTCGGGCCGCTGTGCGCAACGCCCGTGCAATGCGGTGCCGAACACCGTGGAGATGGCCACCGCCAGCAGCGAGGAGGCCGCGTACGGCCGATCGTTGACGTACTGTCCGAGGCTGAATTCCGTGGCGCCGCCGGACTTCCCGCGCACCAGGCGCACGGGATCGATCTCCAGCAGCAGTGCCGCGGTACACCGCTCGTCGGTGGCCTCCGGATAGACCACATGGGCGGATCCGTAGGACTGTTCGAAGACCTGCACCCGTCCCGGATTCTTGTGCAGTAAGAATCCGAGGTCCGCGGCAACCCACTCGGCACCGTCCGGTCGAGTGCAGGTGATCATCATCAACACAGCCCGATGGTCGCCCGCCGAACCCGTCCGGGCAACCGAATTACCCCAAATCGCCCATCAAGCGGGGGTCGGCAGCTGCGTGAGGATGTCGAAGGTATGCGGTTCGATCAACTGGACCCGTTGTAGTTCGTGGACCGAGAGGTGATGGTGCGGACGCGGGTGATCCCAGCGCGGGGGCAGGTTCCGGCGTCGCGCGGAGTATGCCGTCATCAGGTCGCGGGCCAGGCGCGCGGGGGAGATCCGATCGATGGTGTGCCGGCCGGCCACGATCGTGAGCAGATGTTCGGGGGTGTCCTCGGGGTGTCCGACGATGCGGAACGACCGCGCCCGGACGGGTGCGGCGGTGCTGGGCTCTCCCACGTGGGCGACGAATTCCTCGACGGCGCGCGCCAATTCGGTGCGCGGCACCAGGACGGGCACCAGATCGGGGACGGGGGCCGCGGCGGGCCCCAGCACCAGCGGCGCGCGGTCGGGATCGATCGTGCGCAGCGGTTCGTGCCGCGCGATCAGATCGGCGAAGGCGTCGCGGAGCCCGACCGCGTACAGGTAGCCGGTGAATTGCAGTGCGAACGAGATCGTTTCGGTGGCGGCCGCGTCGACCGGCCGGGCAGCCGGGGTCACGATGCCGGTACTACGCAGCTCCATGCGATATCCATCCCTCATCCGTACCGTCATGCCCTGCGGTACGAACGGGAGCTTATAGCCGACCGAGACCTTTTGCTGTAGAAGGTTCATTCTTAATACGAGTGACCAACCGATCGTTGGTCCAGCCCTTAAAAGGCTGGGGGACGGCTCATTCGGTCGATCGGCGCCGCGGATACGGCCAGGCCCAGTCGGCGACCTCGGGAATGTCCTCGCCGTACTCGCGCGTCCAGGACCGCGCGGCCAGCCGGGCATCGACCATCTCCTGGCGCAGCCCGGCCGCGCGGGTCCCCAGCCCCGGCACCCGATCGATGACGTCCATGACCAGGTGATAGCGGTCCAGATCGTTGAGCATCACCATATCGAACGGCGTTGTGGTGGTGCCCTTCTCCTGATATCCGCGCACGTGCAGCCCGTCGTGATTGGTCCGGCGATAGGTGAGCCGGTGGATCAGCCACGGATAGCCGTGGAAGGCGAAGATGACCGGCCGGTCGGCGGTGAACAGCGTGTCGAACTCCGGATCGGGCAGTCCGTGCGGATGTTCGTCGCTCGGCTGCAGCCGCATCAGATCCACCACATTGACGACCCGAATCCGCAGCTGCGGCAGTCGTTTCCGCAGGATCGACGTGGCCGCCAGGGTCTCCAGCGTCGGCACATCCCCGGCGCAGGCCATGACGACATCCGGGGTCGTGCCCAGCTCGTCGTTGTTGCCCGCCCACTCCCAGATGCCCGCGCCGCGCGCGCAGTGGGTCGTGGCCTCGGGCACCGACAGCCAATCCTGTTGCGGTTGTTTGCCCGCCACCACGACATTGACGTAATGCCGTGAGCGCAGGCAGTGGTCGTAGGTCGACAGCAGGGTATTGGCGTCCGGCGGCAGATACACCCGCACGATCGAGGCCTTCTTGTTCAGCACCACGTCCAGGAAGCCCGGATCCTGATGGGTGAACCCGTTGTGGTCCTGCCGCCAGACATGGGAGGACAGTAGGTAGTTCAGGCTCGGGATCGGTCGTCGCCACGGCACCTGAGCGCTCGCGTCCAACCACTTCGCATGCTGGTTGAACATGGCGTCGACGATGTGGATGAACGCCTCGTAGCAGGTGAACACCCCGTGTCGGCCGCTGAGCAGATAGCCCTCGAGCAGTCCCTGGCACATATGCTCCGACAGCACCTCGATCACGCGGCCGGTGCGATCGAGATCCACGTCGTACTCGCCGATTTCGGCCTGCCAGTCGCGGCCGGTCACCTCCAGCACATCCTGCAGGCGGTTGCTGGCCAACTCATCGGGGGCGAACAGCAGGAAGTTGTCCGGATTGGCGGCCGTCACATCGCGCAGCCAGCCGCCCAGCACCCGGGTCGCCTCGTGGGTGCTCGCGCCCGGTTCGGTGACCTCGACGCCGTAGTCGCGCCAGTCGGGCAGCCGCAGATCCCGCAGCAGGGCGCCGCCGTTGGCGACCGGATTGGCGCTCATCCGCCGCTCGCCGCTCGGATTCAGGCGCAGCAGTCGCGGTGTGGGACAACCGTTCTCGTCGAACAGCTCCTCCGGCCGATACGACCGCAGCCACTGTTCCAGTACGGCGCGGTGGCGCGCGTCGTTGCGCGCGTTCGGCAGCGGCACCTGATGAGCGCGGAAGGTGCCCTCGACCTGTTCGCCGTCCACCTTCGGCGGACAGGTCCAGCCCTTCGGCGTGTGCAGCACGATCATCGGCCAGAACGGCCGGGTGTCGTCGCGGCCGGATCGGGCGGCGGATTGGATATCGGCGATGCGGTCCAGACAGCCGTCCAGCGCCGTGGCCATGGCCTGATGGACCGTCGCCGGATCGCGCCCGGCCACCACGATCGGCTCGTAGCCGTACCCGCGCAACAGCGACAGCAGTTCGCTCTCCGGAATCCGTGCCAGCAGCGTCGGATTGGCGATCTTGTACTCGTTGAGCGCGAGGATCGGCAGCACGGCCCCGTCCCGGGCCGGGTTGAGGAACTTGTTCGCATGCCAGCTCCCGGCCAGCGGAC
Organism: Nocardia sp. NPDC051570; assembly: GCF_044454005.1. Taxonomy (NCBI): domain Bacteria; kingdom Bacillati; phylum Actinomycetota; class Actinomycetes; order Mycobacteriales; family Nocardiaceae; genus Nocardia; species Nocardia sp. NPDC051570. The sequence goes on from NZ_JBITDI010000025.1 coordinate 82,556, forward strand.
CGGTCTCCGCCTCGCCGTCGCCGATCACGCAGAACACCGTCAGATCCGGATTGTCCAGCGCCGCACCGTAGGCGTGCAGCAGCGAGTAGCCGAGTTCGCCGCCCTCGTGGAAGGAGCCGGGCGTCTCCGGGGCGCAGTGGCTCGGCACCCCGCCGGGAAAGGAGAACTGCCGGAAGAACTCCCGCATCCCGTCCGCATCGCGCGAAACATGGCTGTACAGCTCGGAATACGTGCCCTCCAGCCAGCCGCAGGCATTGGGCCCGGGCCCGCCGTGTCCGGGTCCGGCGACGAAGACGGCGCTGAGCTCGCGCGCCGCGATCGCCCGATTGGCATGGACCCACACCAGATTCAGCCCGGGCACCGTGCCGAAATGGCCGAGCAGTCGCGGCTTGATGTGCTCGGGCTCGAGCGGCGTGCGCAGCAGCGGATTGGCCATCAGATAGATCTGGCCGACCGCCAGATAGTTCGCCGCCCGCCACCAGGCGTCCAGATCGGCGAGTTCGTCGCGGGCGAGCGGGCCGGGCGCATCGCCGAGTCGGTACGGTTCGGGGGCAACGGTCTCACCGGCGGAGCGGTCGACATTGTCGGCCGAGGTATCGCCACCGGCACTTGCCAATTGGGTCATCCGCGAACTCCTCCGTAGGTCGTCGCGTAGTGCCTGCCCATCGTGTGCCTCGCCAGTCAGGTTACCGGTCCAGTGCGATTGCGGCAGTGTGGATATAGGGTGCCGCGCATGACCACATTGGCCAGGATCATCGGCTCCACCGTTCTCGCCGCGGCGACCGTCGCGCTCACCGCCTGCGGCAGCGGCGGCGACAAGAGCTCATCGTCGCCCTCGCCCACCACATCGCGGGCGCTGAATCAGACCGCGGCCGCCATGCCCGCGAGCCACGGGCGCGAATGCACCGCCGACGACGTCAAGACCACCGGCGGATTCGGTGAGGCGCCCGTCATCACCATTCCCGAGGACTGCGATCCGCCCAAGCAGCTCATCACCAAGGATCTGGTCGTGGGCAGCGGCGAGGGCGCGGCCGCGGGCCAGAAGCTGACGATGAACTACACGCTCGTCACCTGGTCCGACCATAAGAAGCTGGACAGCTCCTTCGACCGCGGCGAACCGTTCCCGCTCACCCTCGGCTCGGGTCAGGTCATTCCGGGCTGGGATCAGGGCCTGATCGGAGTCCAGCAGGGGACCCGGCGCCTGCTGATCATCCCGCCGAATCTGGGCTACGGACAGGGCGGTAACGGCATCAAGCCCAACGAGACGCTGGTCTTCGTGACCGATGCCGTGAAGGTCGGCTGAGCCGATTACAGCCGCCGAACCCAGGTCGACTAGCCTGGAACGGATGTGATCGGGGGGAACCGACGACGTCAACCAGAGAACCGTAGAGAACGACGAACAAGGAGCATGTCCGTGAAGAGCACCGTCGAGCAGCTGAGCCCGACCCGGGTCCGCATCAACGTCGAGGTGCCCTTCGAGGAACTGAAGCCGGACTTCGAGCGGGCCTACCAGGCGCTGGCCAAGCAGGTACGCATCCCCGGCTTCCGTCCGGGCAAGGCGCCGGCCAAGCTGCTCGAGGCCCGCCTCGGTCGCGGCGCGATCCTCGAGCAGGTCGTCAACGATGCGCTGCCCGCCCGCTACAGCGAGGCCGTGACGGCCTCGGACGTGAAGGTCATCGGCCGCCCCGAGATCGAGATCACCAAGATCGAGGACGGCCAGGAGCTGGCCTTCACCGCCGAGGTCGACGTCCGTCCCGAGATCACCCTGCCGGAGTACTCCAGCATCGAGGTCACCGTCGATCCGATCGCGGTCGAGGACGAGGACATCGACCAGCAGCTGCAGTCGCTGCGCCAGCGCTTCGGCACTCTGAAGAACGTCGAGCGCGCGGTGCAGGACGGCGACTTCGTCTCCATTGATCTCTCGGCCACCGTCGACGGCCAGGAAGTCACCGAGGCCGCCACCTCCGGCCTGTCCCACGAGGTCGGCTCGGGCCAGCTGATCGAGGGCCTGGACGAGACCCTGCTCGGCCTGAACGCCGAGGAGTCCAAGGACTTCACCTCGACCCTGGTCGCCGGTGAGTTCGCCGGCAAGGAGGCCGTGATCACCGTGAAGGTGAACTCGGTCAAGGAGCGCGAGCTGCCCGAGGCCGACGACGAATTCGCCCAGCTGGCAAGCGAATTCGACACGATCGAGGAACTGAAGACCGATCTGCGCAGCCGCGTGGAGCAGGCCAAGAAGGTGCAGCAGGCCGGCGAGATCCGCGACAAGGTGCTCGAGGCGCTGCTGGAGCAGACCGAGATCCCGCTGCCCGAGGGCGCGGTGCAGGCCGAGATCGACGCCGTGACCCATGACGCGGTGCACGGTTTCGACCATGACGAGGCCAAGTTCGCCGAGGCGCTCGCGGCGGAGGGCTCCTCGCGCGAGGAGTTCGACTCCGACGCGAAGGAGTCCGCCGAGAAGTCGGTGAAGACCCAGCTGCTGCTGGACTCCATCGCCGAGAAGGAGAACACCCAGGTCGGCCAGGACGAGCTCACCGAGCGGATCCTGTTCCAGTCCCAGCGTTACGGCCTGTCGCCCGAGCAGTTCATCCAGCAGGTCCAGCAGGCCGGTCAGCTCGGCGCGGTATTCGCCGATGTGCGCCGCGGCAAGGCGCTGGCGACCGTCGTTGGCCAGACGAAGGTGACCGACACCGCCGGCAACACGGTCGACACCGCCGAGATGTTCGGCAGCCCGGCCGAGGAAGCCGAGGAACCGGCCGCCGTCGAGGCGAGTGCCGAGTAACTTCATGCATCAACTGCGCGAACGTCCATGGGTAGTTACCGAGTTTGCGCTGTAAGCGAAGAGAGGGCGGTACCGGGAGTTCGGTGCCGCCCTGCTTCGTTAGGGTTTGTGTCAGCGAATCAGATAAGGCCGTGCTAGCTAGCACCGAGCCGGTGAGAGAGGGCAGGTATCCGTGACAATCAATCAGGCAGGGCCGGTCATGACATCCGCGACCGCTGGTCTCAACCTCAGCGACTCCGTGTTCGAGCGTTTGCTGCGCGACCGAATCATCTTCCTGGGAACTCAGGTCGACGACGATATCGCCAACAAGCTGTGCGCCCAGCTCCTGCTGCTGGCTGCCGAGGATCCGACTCGCGACATCTCGCTGTACATCAACTCGCCCGGCGGTTCGGTGACCGCGGGCATGGCGATCTACGACACCATGCAGCTGGTCGCGCCCGATGTGGCCACCTACGGCCTGGGCCTGGCCGCGTCGATGGGTCAGTTCCTGCTCACCGCGGGCGCCAAGGGTAAGCGTTCGGCCCTGCCGCATGCGCGGATCATGATGCACCAGCCGTCCGCGGGTATCGGTGGTTCGGCCGCCGATATCGCGATCATGGCCGAGCAGTTCGCGCACACCAAGCGGGAGCTGAACGAGCTGCAGGCGCTGCATACGGGCCAGTCGCTCGAGCAGGTGACCGCCGACGCCGATCGTGACCGGTGGTTCACCGCGAAGGAAGCCCTCGAGTACGGCTTCATCGACAGCGTGATCGCCCACGCCGGTCAGGCCAACGGCACCGCCAACTAGCTCACCGACTCGAGACCTTTTGGAGACGAAGAGATGACCTTCATCGAACCCCGCGCCGGTTTGTCCGGTGTCGCGCCGGCCGGGCCGCAGGCGCGCTACATCCTGCCGTCGTTCATCGAGCACTCCAGCTTCGGTGTCAAGGAGTCCAACCCCTACAACAAGCTGTTCGAGGAGCGCATCATCTTCCTCGGCGCGACGGTGGACGACACCTCGGCCAACGACATCATGGCCCAGCTGCTGGTGCTCGAATCGCTCGATCCCGACCGCGACATCACGATGTACATCAACTCGCCCGGTGGCTCGTTCACCGCGCTGATGGCCATCTACGACACCATGCAGTACGTGCGTGCCGACGTGGCGACGGTCTGCCTGGGCCAGGCCGCCTCGGCGGCCGCGGTGTTGCTGGCCGCCGGTACGCCCGGTAAGCGCGCCTGCCTGCCCAACGCCCGTGTGCTGATCCACCAGCCGTCGCTGGAGGGTGGCATCCAGGGTCAGGTCTCCGATCTGGAGATCCAGGCGGCCGAGATCGAGCGCATGCGTCGCCAGATGGAGACCACCCTGGCCCGGCATACGGGCAGGGATGCCGACCAGATCCGCAAGGACACCGATCGCGACAAGATCCTCACCGCCGAGGATGCCCGCGAGTACGGGATCATCGACACGGTGTTCGACTACCGGAAGCTGAGCGCTCAGAAGAAGTGAGCTGCGCCGCCTTCCGTCGTTCGTTTCGGCGACGGAAGGCACGCCCGGAGTGAGAAACGTGCCCCAAGTTGTCGACCTGTGTCGCATCCACCGGGTACGGTCACTCTAGGGACCTTTGCTCATGGTTGTCGGCACGGTCGAAGGACCTGAGAACAAACCGCCGAAATCCCCGCAATTCCGATCGTCACACGACACCAATCGATGTGGGGCGGGTAGCGTAGTTCGAAGGCGGCTTGTCGGCTTCCGAGACAGACGGTTGCACGCGGACAAGGAAGTAGGGACCCACGAGATGGCGCGCATCGGTGATGGCGGCGATCTGCTCAAGTGCTCGTTCTGCGGAAAGAGCCAGAAGCAGGTCAAGAAGCTCATTGCGGGACCGGGTGTATACATCTGCGACGAGTGCATCGATCTGTGCAACGAGATCATCGAGGAGGAGCTGGCCGAGTCCAGCGAGGTGAAACTCGACGAGCTGCCCAAGCCGGCCGAGATTCGCGAATTCCTCGAGCAGTATGTGATCGGGCAGGACGCCGCCAAGCGCACGCTCGCTGTGGCCGTGTACAACCACTACAAGCGCATTCAGGCCGGTGACAAGGGCCGCGACAGCCGCGGCGAGCCCGTGGAACTGTCCAAGTCGAACATCCTGATGCTCGGCCCCACCGGCTGCGGTAAGACGTATCTGGCGCAGACGCTGGCCAAGATGCTCAACGTGCCGTTCGCCATCGCGGACGCCACCGCTCTCACCGAGGCGGGCTATGTCGGTGAGGATGTCGAGAACATCCTGCTCAAGCTGATCCAGGCCGCCGATTACGACGTCAAGCGCGCCGAGACGGGCATCATCTACATCGACGAGGTCGACAAGATCGCCCGCAAGTCCGAGAATCCCTCGATCACCCGCGATGTCTCGGGCGAGGGTGTGCAGCAGGCGCTGCTGAAGATCCTCGAGGGCACGCAGGCGAGTGTGCCGCCGCAGGGCGGGCGTAAGCATCCGCATCAGGAATTCATCCAGATCGACACCACCAACGTGCTGTTCATCGTGGCGGGCGCGTTCGCGGGTCTCGAGCGGATCGTGCAGGACCGGGTCGGCAAGCGCGGCATCGGATTCGGCGCGGAGGTCCGGTCGAAGGCCGATATCGACACGGCCGATCACTTCGCCGAGGTGATGCCGGAGGATCTGATCAAGTACGGCCTGATCCCCGAGTTCATCGGCCGCCTCCCGGTCGTCGCCTCGGTCACCAACCTGGACAAGGAATCGCTGGTGCGCATCCTGTCCGAGCCGAAGAACGCGCTGGTGAAGCAGTACGTCCGCCTGTTCGAAATGGACGGCGTGGAACTGGAATTCACCACCGACGCGCTGGAAGCCGTTGCCGATCAAGCGATCCTGCGTGGTACGGGCGCCCGCGGCCTGCGCGCCATCATGGAGGAAGTCCTGCTGCCGGTGATGTACGACATCCCCAGCCGCGACGACGTCGCCAAGGTGGTCGTCGACGCCGATACGGTCAACGACAACGTCCTGCCGACCATCGTCCCGCGCAAGCCGATGCCGCGCACCGAGCGTCGCGAGAAGTCGGCGTAGCGAAACCTTTTCGTCAGCACGGGCCCGGGAGATGTTCTCCCGGGCCCGTTCTCGTATTCGCCTGCAGATAATAAGCATGGACATATGATGTGCATGAGCATACGATTAAGTCATGACCGACATTCGTGAAATCAACAGGCGCGCGGTGGAGTACAGCGTCGTCATCGTCTCCCGCGCGACGCTCGACGACCTGGATCGGCCGACCCCGTGTTCGGCCTGGAAACTCTCGGACCTCTTGGCGCATATGACCGCTCATCACCGCGGCTTCGCGGCCGCCGCCCGGGGCAACGGCGCGGATCCGGCGGTCTGGGTGCCCGGCCCGCTCGCCGATGATCCGATCGCCGATTACGCCGATGCCGCGGCCGACGTCCTTTCCGCATTCGCCGAACCCGGTGTCCTGGAACGCGATTTCACCGCCGAGGGCTTCACCGCCCCCGGCCATCAGGCCATCGGCTTCCACCTCATCGACTACGTGGTCCACGGCTGGGACGTGGCCCGCACCCTCGACCTCGACTACGTCCTGGCCGAGGATCTGGCCGAACCGGCCCTGAGTATCGCCCTCGCGGTGCCCGACGGCGAGATGCGTCTGACCCCGGGCTCGGTATTCGCCCCGGCCCTGCCTGCCGCCGAGTCGCCCTCCGCGCTCGACCGAATCCTCACCGCCCTGGGTCGATCACCCCACTGGCCCAACTGAATTCGAGTGCCCCGGCGAAAAGCGTGCCGGGGCCGTGAGCGTTGGCGTGCCGGTGCCATGGGGGATGACATGCCGTGAGCCGTGAGCGGTGACATGCCGGAGCCGCGAGGGATGGCGTGCCGGGGCCGTGAGTGTTGGCCTGCCGCAGCCGCGTGGGGTGACGTGCCGGGGCCTGAGTGTTGGCCTGCCACAGCCGCGAGGGGTGGCGTGCCGGGGTCATGAGCGATGGTGTGCCGGAGCCCGTGGGTGAAGGCGTGAGGGGGCCGGGAGCGAAGGCATGGGGGCACTAAGTGGTCATGCCCGCATGTTCTTCGGGGGTTCACGCGGCTGCCGGTGATGCGGCAGTCTGGTGGTCGCAGCCGGTGGGTTGTTGGGAGTGCTCTT
>NZ_JBITDI010000026.1:0-87683 GCF_044454005.1 Nocardia sp. NPDC051570
ACGCCAACGCCGACCCCATCAACAGCTTCGACCTCACTGGCAACGGCCCCCAGCATGACGGAGAGGGCGGCGGCGTTCAGCAGCCCTACGGATATGCCGAAATTCCGGTGTGGGCTTATGACGAATATGGTCGGGCCCACCCACCTGGCCGTATCGACCCGGAGACGGCGCGGGCGAGGGGTGCTGTTCTCAATTGGAACGGTACCGCCTCATACAACCGAGCAGACCTGGATGGTGTGGCCAGGCACCTGTCCACGTTGGATCACTCTCCCGTGAACGACGCCATGATCAGTCGCATTGACCAGTCGATAGCCAACGGCAGATCTCTGACTGAGGGAGAAAGCAACTTCATGTCGCACGAGATGACCGAGGCGCAACTGATGCGCCAGGGAATGTCCTATGACGACGCGCACGCCGAGGCCATGAAGACACACCCATTCGGCAAGAACTATGATCCCGAGGTCATCAACCAGTTCCCTGAATACTTCAACAACAAATATCGAGACGCATGGGGGTTGCCGCCCAGATGATCATCAACGAAGTACATGGACGGAAGGTCGCGATATCCGCCGACGAACCGTCAGCGGCCTACGTCAGCGGCTCGTTGCTTCATCGGGCCAGTCCGGCCGAGCCCGCCAGGAAGGACTTGACACCGACGCGGGCAGTCGTGGAGTTGTGGCGCGGCCACGGTGGCATGATATCGCGAGCCTTGCTCGGCGGCGAGTTCTGTCCCTCGGCGGGTAGAGAGACCTTCTTCGAGGTCCTCGTCGCCACCGAGCCGCTCGGGCTCGACAACCCCGCAACCAGTGTCAGCAGCCTGAGTAAGCCCCTGGTCCCAGGACTGCCCGCCGAGTTCGCCCAAGGCGTGATCACCGGCCTGTCCGACTCGCCTGAGCAGCCGATACTTCCCGCCGGAACCTTGCGGGTCGACCGAGCGGGATACGACGAGTTCAACTCGTCCTCAGAGGCGTTTCGGCTCGCAGGCGGGCTACTTCGGGTTGTGCTCACCGCGGTGATCAATGGACAGGACGTGGAGACAGCGGCCCGCATGGCGATACGTGCTTGGTGATGGCGATAGGTTGATGCCGACGCTGAGGAGGTCGGACAAGGGGGATCTGCTCTCGTCCTCGTCCGTGATGGCGATCGCGCCCGCGCGGGTGATCCCGGTCGCCATCTGCGACGTCACTTGTTAAATCAACCCGGAGTCGGCAACGTGTCGCGTAGCCACCAATCGCGACAGCACTACAGCTGGTCCCTGGGCTGGACACGACCGTGACCTCCTGCGGAAGGTCAGCCAGGTACGGCGTGACCGGAACCAGACTCTGGCGGCAACGGCACCGGCGGCAACGGCAACCTGGGCACGATCAACGGCAGCGGAGGGGGCGACAAGATATCGGTGACCGGCGGCAGCTCACTCGGCGACGGCCGCCGTAACGGCGGCGACGCCAACGCCGGCGCGATCAACGGCGTCAACGGCGCCAACATCATCAACGTGACCGGCGGCGCCGGCCAGGCCCAGGGCGCCCAGGGCAAGGGCAACACCGGCTTGGCGCCCGGCACCATCGACGGAGGCGCCGGCGTCGATGGCGGAGGCGGCCCCGCGAGCAAGTGCACCGTCGCCGCTGGCCCACCCGGCGACGTCACCCGGTGCGAGAAGCTCTAACAGGCAGGTCAGGGGCCCGGCCGCTCAGCGGCCGGGCCTATCCCGCCACGTGACCGTCGACGCCTTGACAACCTTTCGACCACACGGTTTCTCGCGCGCCGGGCTGGCGTTCAAGCCTGCCACCGCCCAGCGGGGGCTTCCGGGCCAGTTTGATCTTGACGGGGTTTCCCCGCTAAGGGCATGTTCTCGTGTGTCGGCCCGGCGGGACGTATTGCCCGCCCGGCCTCCGCGCGGCATAGCCGCCTACGACACTTCCGGATACGTAGTAGGTATCAGAAGTAGGCTCCACAGGGATGGCATCCGATACCGCGGCCGTGCCAGGCCGGCGGGGGCCGGAAACGACTTGCGATATTTCGGCAGCCCCCGAAGACGGCGCCGAGTGGCTGCGTCCAGGCAGATGGTTCGTCGCCACCACCGGCCACCACGCCTGGACAGGGATCGACACCAGCTGGCTCGGTGGAGACGAGCCCATGTGGTGGAGCCACATGACGCCACCACCTATCGAGCCTGGCTCACGCAGATCGGTCTCACGGTTGTCCGTGAGGAATTCGTCCCCGAAGGGGCCGTGGACACACCTTGTTCTGGACAGTGAAAACCGCTCGGAAATAACACCCCGATCCACTGTCAGCTCAAGCGCATCGAAAATCCGCAAGATGGGTCCAGACATCCACGCCACCGAACTGTTCGCCCAACCTTTCGGATCGCAGGTTGGCCGGGTCGCGATCCGAAAGGTTCACGCGGAACGGACAGTAGTGGGGGGTCGGCTGGAGAAAGGCGTATGGAAGCGAGTGCGGGGGAGGGATGTGCGAGGTGCTGAGTAGGAACGTCGTTGCTGAACCAGTAATGGATGGGCGGTGGCGCTGAAAGGCAGGGCACGGCTGCGCCGCTGGGATGGGCAGTGGGCGGCGTGCTGGAGGGCGGGGCTTGGGTCTGGACGGGATCGCGGAAGATGCGGGTGGGAATGCCTGCGGCGGTGGCGAGGTCGGCGGCATGGGCTTGGGTGGCACTGCGGTGAGTCTGGGGCGCTCGTTGTTGCAATAATCGAGATGGGGAGAGTGAGGCGGGTGGAAGATGGCCGAGGCGCCGGTCGACTGAGGCGCGATCAGCGACGGTGCTCGGTTCGTGTCGCGCGCTGAACGGTATAGATGTTCAGTTGATGGTGGGGCTGCGGCGTACGATGAGGATGTCAGACGGTGGTTTTCGATGGTCGCGGTCAGTTTGTTCGGAATCCCTTCCGTCGGTTGTCGCAACGGCTTTCGGCGCAGGACATGTGATCTGCGGTGTGAACCGGGTGTGGTCGCGACTATTGCAACCGGATCAAAACCTCCCTGCCGGTGATCGTGGTGTCGGACGGGCCATGGTGTCCTGCCCAAGGCGGCCACGGTGGTACGGGCTCCAAGACATTCTCGTGCCCGGAGTGGTCACCAAATCCTGGTACAGGGACGAGACCTGGTTCGCACTGAGTTCAGCGAACTGGGTGCCTTCGGGGGCAGGCACTCCCTGGTAGCCCGAGGACCAGATTTCGATCCGGTGGTCAGCCAGCCCTCAATCCGGACGTTGAGTGGGTTACAGCAGGTGGATGTTTCGGGTCGCTGTGTCGACGACCTCGCCGAGGTCGCCGTGCAGGGCTTGTTTGGCGAGGCTGAGCGCGAAACCTTCGGCCATGCCGAAGCTGACGTGCGGCGGCATGGACAGTGCCGCTGGATCGACGACGGCGTCGAGGAGTGCGGGGCCGTCGGCGGCGAGGAGTTCTTTGACGGCGTCCGACACCTCGGCCGAGTGTTCGACGCGAATCCCGTTGAGGCCCATCGCCTTCGCCAGATCAGCGAAGTTCGGGTTCGTGAACCGGGTTCCGAACGGTTGCATGCCCGATTCCTCCATTTCGATGTGGACGAAGTCGAGCCGGCTGTTGTTCAGCACGATCAGTTTGATCGGAAGTCGCCGTTCGGCGATGGTCAGCAGGTCGCCGAGCAACATGGTGAGGCCGCCGTCGCCGCACAGTCCGATCGTTTGCCGTCCGGGGTAGGCCAGTGCCATGCCCATGGTGTAGGGCATCGCGTTGGCCATGCTGCCCCAGCTGAACGAGCCGAGCAGCCGCCGGCGCCCGTTCATGGTCAGATAGCGTGCGCCCCAGATACAGGCCGTTCCGGTGTCGATGGCGAAGCAGGCGTCGTCGTCGGCCATGGTGTCGAGGACCGAAACCAGGTATTCGGGTCGTATCGGCGTCGTCGTGGGGCCGCGGTGAACGTAGGCGCCGAGCTTGTCGCGCCAGATCGCGGTCTTGTGCAGTGCCTTGTCCAGGTGGGCCGAGTCCGATGTGGCTCGGACGAGGGGGAGCAGTGCGTCGAGTGTGTCGCCGACATCGCCGACGAGCGCGAGATCCAGGTGGGTGCGGCGGCCGAGGTGATCGGCCCGGCGATCCACCTGGACCAGCTTCGATTTCGTGGGAAGGAACTCCGGGAACGGGAAGTCGGTACCGAGCATCAGACAGAGGTCGCAGTCGTGCATGGCGCTGTAGGCGCCGCCGTAGCCGAGCAACCCGGTCATTCCGACGCCGTAGGGGTTGTCGCCTTCCAGCCACTGCTTGCCCCGATACGAGTAACCGACAGGCGCTTTGATCCGCTCGGCCAGCGCCACCACCTGGTCGTGCGCATGTCGGCACCCGTCGCCGCCGAAAATGGTCACCGCGCGAGCCGCGTCGATCATGCCGGCCAGGGTGCGCAGGTCGTCGTCGTTCGGGCGCAGGACCGGGGTGGTGGCGCGAATCGCCTCGAAGGAGTGCTTGGGGGCGGGGGCGGCCGCGATATCGCCGGCCAGCGCGATCACGGTCGGCCCACTTTCGGCGATCGCGGTGCGCACCGCCGTTTGGACGACGGCGCGGGTCTGCTCGGGGTTGATGATCCGCCCGGTGTACAGGGACGCGACCTGGAACAGGTCGTAAGGGTTGATCGCCTCCACGATGCGAGTGTCCTGGACTGCGGTCGCCGTGTCGCCGACAACCGCAATGACCGGTGCGCCTTCGTGTTTCGCGTCGATCAGCCCATTGAGCAGATGCGTCGCCCCAGGACCTGCCGTCCCGCAGACCGCCACCGGGACACCCGACAGATACGCATCGGCCACCGCGGCGAACACACCGGCCTCCTCATGCCGGACATGCACGAACTCCACCTGCCCGTTACGGCGCAGCGCATCGATCGTCGGGTTGAGCGCGTCGCCGATGATCCCGTAGCACCGCCGGACGCCCGCACCTACCAGCGTCTCCCACAATGCGTCCGCGACAGTATGTTTGCTCATCTCAGACTCCTCGATCGAAGGCCGATTCGGACAGGACGCCGAGCAATCGTGCAGCATACTGATCCTCTGCGTGTAAAAGCCGATAGGGGGCGTGTCACAGGTCGGTACGCTGAGGGATTCGAAGCGATTGCAAGCTCCTAGTTACCAGATTCAAAGAGGGCTCGGCGGTGCTACGGCAGGCAAGGTCGGCGTGAAGACTTTCACCGTCGGCACGCAGCCGTGCGAGGACTACGTCATGCAGTGGCAGCTGTGCGGGGTTTGGCGACCGTGACGAAGCGGGAGCTGAGGAGCATCTGCTCGAACGGCTCGGGCATCGGCGGCAGCGCGCGGTCGTAGCGGATCGAAAGGTCGGGCACACTCAGCGAATTCGCCGTCCACCCGTGGCCCGCGAACCAGGTCTCGGGTTCGGTGCGCTCGTCGGTGTAGACCAGGCCGCGCAGATCGACCACGGCCATGGGCGTGTTGCGCATATGTTCGGCCTGGAATTCGGCTATCCGATCCAGATCAGCGTCGCTGTTGAGGGCGTCGAGGGCCAGGCTGCTGCCCGGCGCCGACAGCGTCTCTATCCGGGCGAACAGCGAATCCTGTGCCGCGCCGGGCAGATACGGCAGCAGGCCCTCTGCGGTCCACGCGGTGGGTGCGGCCGGATCGAAACCCGCGTCGAGCAGGGCGGCGGGCCAGTCGTCGCGCAGATCCACCGCGACCTCGCGACGGTCGACGGCGGGCACGGCGCCGTGCTCATCGAGCACCTGGCGCTTGAATTCGAGCACCTTGGCCTGATCGAGTTCGAAAACGACCGCGCCCGACGGCCAGGCCAACCGGTAGGCGCGGGCATCCAGGCCCGCCGCCAGGATCACCGCTTGGCGCACGCCGTCGGCGGTCGCGGCCAGGAAGTGGTCGTCGTAGAACTTGGTGCGCAGGCCGATCCTGCCCGACATCAGCGACGACTCCCCGTGGGCAGCCGGGTCACCGAGCCGCCGATTCATGCCCTCGTGATCGGAGGCCGCAACGAACAGTGCGGCGTATTCGTCGCGCACTAGTGCATCGGGCTGCTCGGCCTCCAGGGCCCGCGCGGTGGCCACACCGAGGGCGGTTGCCCCGACGCTGCTCACGATGTCCCAGGTGTCCCCGTCAGTACGCATAGCATCCTCCAATCGAGTCGACGAGCAGTTAGGCAACAAGAATCAGCGATCACTTGGCGACCGCGGCAGACGCTGGCAGTGACAGCGGTCAGTCGCTGTCTCTCATTTCGTTGGTGGTTCCAACGTTAGATCATGATGACCGATCGTTGGTGCCGCCCACGATGTGAGACGGCCGACATCCGGCGAACCGATCAGGTGTTGTGTTGAGAACTCGGCCCAGTATGTCGATCAGCTGGTGTTTCTCGGCCGCCGACATATCACTGCGGTCGATCTCGCACCGCCGACCGAGGTCGGCCTGACTGCCGGGCCGAATTCGTCCAGGGTGGCCGGCGCGGTGTAGTGATAGCGCCGCGATCCAGCTGCAGAGGCCCGCGCTGGTGAACGCGTTGTCAGCTGTGGCGCGCTCCGAAGTCCCGCCCCAGAACCGGCTCGGCGGGCGCGATGCGGGGTCGTTCGCTCCGTGATCCGTTGACGACCTGCCCGCGCCGTTGCTCGAGCCGGTGGCTGGGCACCGCGGGCCGCAGCACCTGCCGCACACCACGGCCTTCTTCGATCAAGACGCGACCGATCCTGTCGCCGTGGGTCAGATAGTGAATGAACACCGGAACGAGATGAATCTCGCCTGCCCGCATCATGCGACCACCGAACAGATCGAAGTCGTGGTGGCAGGCCAGAACCTCGAGAGCGCGGGACCAGATTTCCAACCCGAACTCGTCGAACTCGACCTCTTCCGAAACTATGGTCTCCCCGACACTCAGATGTATGGTTTCCAACCATTCCAGCATCTCCGCCATGCCGTGGGCGACGGTGTATCCGAATACGACCAGACCAATGTCATTGGTGTAGAAATTCTGCACCAGGCCGCGATGATCCCCGGCGTTGTACCGGGCGATATAGTCGAGATAGCGCATTTTATCCATCAAAACCACCTCATTCGGTAAGTGGCAACTAGAGGCCGGTCATGCGGTTGATCGGCTGAGATACAGCGGGATGGGCTGGATTGTGCCGGGGGCGAGGTCGTAGATGTAAGGGCGGCCGATGCCGACGGCGGTCGTGCCGAGCGGGAGGTTCCAGTGGGAGCCCACTTCGTTGGCATCGCCAACGTTGATGCCTACTGATCATGACTGATTGTTGGTGCTGCCCACAATGTGAGGTGACCGACATCGACGAGACGGCTCGCCGTGCGGCCCTATCAGGCGTTGTGCTCGAGTATCCGGCCCAGCATGTCGATCAGCTGATGTTTCTCGCTCGCCGACAGCGGCGCGAACATCTCCTCGTCGAGCTCGGACAGGATGCGGTCGAGGCGGTGTAGCTGACGGCGACCGGCCGGGGTGATGGTGACGATGTTGCGGCGTTTGTCGCCGGGGTCGGGGGTGCGTTCCACCCACCGCTGCTTGGCGAGGCCGTTGACGAGCGCGTTCATGTCGCTGCGATCGATGTCGCAGCGTCGACACAGGTCGGCTTGGCTGGCCGGGCCGAATTCGTCCAGGGCGGCCAGCACGGAGTAGTGATAGCGCCGCGATCCGGCCGTGGAGATAACTCGCAGCGACTTCTGATCAGTACGCAATGTCGACTGATACAGCAGCCACGTCGCCGTGGTGTGAAGTCGAGCCAGCGAGGGCTTCGTCATCGCCGAAGTGTGTGTTTTTCTGGCCATGGTGTCGATCATCCCACATTGTTGGGGTAACCAACGACATGCTACCGTCGGAAGTGGTCATGTTGGGGGCGCCAACGATTCGAACAGCATGAGATCTGCCGTGGGTTATCTTTTAGCAACTCCATCCCTCGAGCTGCTGACGGAGACACCGACAACCCATCGAAAGGGCGGTATTCGCAATGGTGAGCTTCAAGGATCTGGTGCACGATCGTCTTCCCTCGATGCCGGTGTCGTTTCCGGAGGATGCGACCTTCGACGACGCCACGGCGACGTGGAATTACTTGGCGCAACCGCGGCCGGTCGGCGTGGTGGCCCCACGTTCCACCGCCGAAGTGCAGGAGATCATCCGCTGCGCCCGGGAGGCGGGGGTCACGCAGCTGGCCATCCGTTCGGGCGGGCACTCGTTCGAGGGAGGCAGCCTGGGTGGCCGGGACGGGCGAGCGGTAGTGATCGACATGGTCGCGATGAACGACATCGGCATCGACCGCGAGGGGCAGACCGCGACCGTCGGCGGCGGCACCCTCACCGGCAACCTGATGGTGCAGGCATGGGAACAAGGAGGGCTCATGCTGCCCACCGGAGAATGCATCGCCGTCGGTGTGGGCGGTCAGATCCAGTGCGGCGGCTACGGTCACTACTCGCGCACCTACGGCACTCTCACCGATCGCCTGCTGCGGGCCGAGATGGTCCTGGCCGACGGATCCGCGGTCGTCGTCGACGAGCGCCACAACCCGGACCTGTTCTGGGCGATCCGCGGCAGTGGCACCGGCTCGTTCGGCGTGATCACCAGCCTCACCGTCCAGCTGAACACCGCGCCCGCCGCCCCGGCGAACTTCTTCATCAAATACCCCCTGACCGACACCGCGACCTTCGTGTCGACGTTCAAGGCGCTGCAAGACTATTCGCTCCACGCGCCGCCGGCAGTCAACCCGATGATCGTCATCTGGCGCGAACGCCTGCAGTTCCTCGGCTCCCTGGCCACCGAGACCGATGCCGAACGCGACGCGCTCGTCGCGGACCTGCGCGAAAAGCTGCCTCCCACCGACGAATTCGACATCCAACCGGCGGACTTCCTGGAGACCATGCGAGTGCAAGGCCTCGAGGACACCTCCGCCCCGTTCTACCCGGACCTGAGCGATGTCCGCCGTGAACGGCGAGAACACCTGCGCTACATGAAAATCAAGGCCGGATTCGTGCCCGAACCGTTCACCGACAAGTTCATCCACACGCTCGCCGCACACGCGATCACCCAACCCGCCGATGGCGCGCGAATCCAGCTCCTGGGTCTGGACCCGAACGCCGGGCCGCCGGTCGACGCCACCGCGATCAAAAGCCGCGGCTGCTCGTGGCTGATGGGCATGGCCTCTGGCGTGTTCCTGGAGGAGACCGGAGACACCGCGACCATGGTCGAGATGGGCGCAAAGCTCGACGAGTGGATCCGCACGGCGTACGAGATCTTCTACCCGTACACCTCCGGCGGCTACATCGGCGACGACGACTACGAGGAAGCCGACCACGGCCGCGACATGTTCGACAGTTACTACGGCGTACATCTGCCCCGACTGAAGGCCATCAAACACAAGTACGACCCGGACAACCTGTTCCACCACAAACTCAGCATCCCGGTCGACTGACAAGTCGTCCCAGGCAGTAGAGCCATGCTCGTAGGGGTGACCCGCTCACTCGCGGAAGGTGACCCGCTCACTCGCGGAAGGGGAGTACAGATGACGACGGTACGAGAAGCCTCCTACCAGGTCCTGCGATCGCTGGGTGTCACCACCTTCTTCGGCAACCCGGGATCGAACGAATTGCCGTTCCTGCAAGGGTTTCCAGACGACTTCCGCTACATCCTCGCCCTGCAGGAGGGCGCCGGTCTCGCGATGGCCGACGGCTACGCACAATCCACGGGAAGACCGGTCCTGGTCAGTTTGCACTCGGCGGCGGGTGTGGGGCAGGCGATGGGCAACCTCGTGAACTCTTGGCAGGCGGGAACACCGCTGGTGCTCATGAGCGGCCAGCAGTATCGCCCGCTGATCACCTTGCAGGGCATGCTCACCAACCACGACGCGACGACTCTGCCGCGGCCGCTGGTCAAATGGAGCTTCGAAGCGCCGTCGCCGCAAGCGGTCCCGGCCGCCCTGGCACGCGCGGTCGCCTGCGCGACGACCGCGCCTACCGGGCCGGTGTATCTGTCTGTGCCGCTGTCGGATTGGAACGAGCCCGCCGACACCGACAATCTGCCGTACTTGCTGGGACGGCCCCTTGCCGGACGACCCATCGCCGAGCGCGCGGCACTGCGGGGGTTGGCCCAGCGATTGGATGCGGCCGAGAATCCTGTGCTGGTGCTCGGCCCCGACGTGGACGCGTACGGCGGCTGGGATGCTGCGGTCGCCCTGGCCGAAAAGGCAGGGCTTCCGGTCAAATTCGGCACCTACGAGTACCCGCGGATCTCGTTTCCCACCCAGCACCCCTGTTACCAAGGCACTCTCGGCGCGACCGTGGGTCAGGTCCGAGAGCAGCTGGCGCCCTACGACTTCGTCGCCTGGATCGGCGGTGCGGTGCTGCCCTACCACGCCTGGCAGCCAGGCCGGTATCTCCGCGAGGGAACCGAGCTGGTACTGGTTACCGCCGACCCTGACCAGGCCGCACGATCACCGCTCGGCGCGGCGATCGTCGGTGATCCCGCCGAGGCGCTGAACAGGCTCACCGAACTGGTGACCGCCACCCGGCCGCTACCGGAGCCGATGAAACGACCCGCGCCAGTGGACATTTCGGCGTTCGACATCCCCACGGTCACCGAAGCCCAGTTCCTGCAGATTCTTGCCGACAATCATCCCGACGATACCGCCTGGGTTTTCGAGGCACCGTCATTGGGCGCGTGGTGGGACGCCTTGCCGATCACCCGACCCAACAGTTTCTTCTGCGCCGCCGCCAGCGCCCTCGGCTACGGACTGCCCGCAGCGGTGGGAGTCGCCCTCGCCCAACCGGACCGCCCCATAGTCGCTCTGATCGGCGACGGCTCGGCGAACTACAGCATCACCGGCCTGTGGAGCGCCGCCCAGCACCACCTCGACATCACCTACCTGATCCTGCACAACGGCGCCTACCAGGTCCTCAAGGACTACGGCAGCTGGCTCGGTGACGACAAACTACCGGGACTGAACCTGCCCGGCATCGACTTCGTCGACATCGCCGCCGGCTACGGCATACCAGCACGCAGCGTCGGCACCACCACCGAACTGGCCGACGCGTTGAAACAGGCCTTCGCCACGCCGGGCCCGCACCTGATCCAGGTGCAGATCGCCGACGAACCGAGCACCGTATTCAACTGAATCCAACTACACCGCAACAGAATTCGAGGAGGACGAAATGCGCATCCTACTTTTCGGTGGGACAGGCCATATCGGGCGAGCCATCGCGGCCGAAGCGCTGACGCGCGGCCACCAGATCACCGCCGCCACCCGAACCGGTGCCACCGACGCGCCACTCGACCAGCGAATCACCCTGGTGATCGGCGACGCCGCCGACTCCGCGGCAGTCGCCCGACTTTCCGCAGGCCACGACGCGGTCGCCTCGGCAATCAGAACATCCTCCGAGGGCGCCGAAGAACCATCGCCCACGGTCGCCGCGGCCCAAGGTCTCGTCGAGGGGCTGCGTGCCGCCGACGTCCGTCGTCTGGTCTGCGTGGGCGACTCCGGAACTCTCGAAGTCGAACCCGGTCTACGAATGATCGACAGCCCCGACCTGGCCCCCCAATTCCACGACGTCGCAACCACAGCGGCGCGCGCCCTCGCGGTGTACCAGCAGGCCGAAGACCTGGACTGGATCTATGTTTCCCCACCCGGCTACCCGTTCGCCGACTGCGGCCATACCGGCCGCTACCACGTCGGCGAGCACCTGCTCGTCAACGCCGACGGCAGCATCCGGGTCAGCGTCGAGGACTACGCCGCCGCCTTCATCGACCAGGTGGAAACCGGGAAATTCAGCCACTGCCAGATCACCGTCGAATACTGACCCGGGGTCGTCTCCATTCGGCGGGCCATCGGGCCGTCTCGAGCATCCGCTCGCGGGGCGCCGCCGACGGCTCTCCAGGAGACCTTTCAAGAACGTTCTCAGCTTCGGCACCGACAGCCGCCAGCAGCTGGTCGCGCGCCTCAACTGCGGCCGGAGCTTCGGTTACTACGATCTGTGCCGGAATTTCTTGCACGCCAGCGTCAGCGGACTCTTCTCCGGTGTCAGTCACAGATACCCCTCGAGCTCGGTTGCGTTGTCTCCCAAAAGGATAGAGTCGATGGCAGTGGCGTGAAACCGAACCGTGATCGATCCCGCAACGGAGTCCGAACCCGAACCGGCCCGATCCCGGCTGGCCTCCAATTCACCCAGTTCAGTTGAGCCTATGAAGATCGCGGCGACATTCGAGGTCGATGCGCCAGCACGGCGAACATCGTCACCGAGAAGTGGTAGTCGCCGGTGGCGATGCCACGATCCAAGTCGGCGGTCAGCGTGGCTAGTTGCGCCGTGGTGATCACGCCCTCCGCCGCAGCTTGTTCGCCGGCAGTACGTGCCAGCGGTACGACAGTCGCCGGATCCCACAGCGCCGCGCCCGCACCGACGTCGTCGATCTCGAAGCCCGCGGCTATCAACAATCCGCGCAGCCGTCTCCCGACATTACGGTTCGGACCCAGGAGGTGCTGGAGTACGCGTCCTACCACCGCGGGGTCACCCGGATGCAGGAGCGCGGTCGCCCAATCGCTGTCGATCAACATCGCCCGACCACCCGGCCGCAGCACGCGGGCGATCTCAGCGGTGGCCCGGTCGGGATGGTCGAGGTGCTGATAGACCCGTTCGCTTCGCACGAGGTCGAAGAAGTCGTCGTCGAACGGCAGTGCATAGGCGCTGCCCTCGACGAAATGCGCCGGGATTCTCGCGGTTGCGGCACGCTTGCGGGCCACCTCGAGCATCGCGGGATTCGGGTCGAGACCTACTGCGTCGCCGGTGGGGCCTGCCAGCCGGGCGAAGGCCAGCACCTCGGACCCGGTGCCGGACCCGATGTCGAGGGTGCGGTCACCGGGCTCCACCCCGACGGCGTCCAGCGCCCAGCGGCGCAGACGCTGCACACTCGGCATCGCGGCCTGCGCATCGAGGACATCGACGAGCCGCTGGTGCTGGGCGGTCTCGCCGACCCGATCGGCGTGAAACGATGAGGCATGTCCCGTCTCGGCCATTTCTACAGTATTACCCGTACTGGAGTTATATCCGGGCAAATACAGGCCATTACATCTCATTGGCGGCGCCCGGCGACGCGATCCGCGCGAACACTCGCGATGGGCCGCCCGAGCCATTCCTCACATTGATTGGGAGCGCAAGGATCTCGTCGACAATAGGGGGCAGGAGCGCAAGGTTGGCCACGTTCTCGACGATGAACGCTCCCGAACTCAGCATCGCCCGATGCGCCCGCAACTCGGTTGCGATACAACCGGCATCCAAGCCGATGGTGTCGAGCCCGATACCGCGGACCCCCCGCTGCGCCAGAAGCTCTGCGGCCGAAACGGATACGCCTGGCCACGCCCACCGGTCGCCCGCATGTATATAACGCTCAGGATCGGAATAGAAGCGATCCCATCCGGTGCGAAACATGACAACATCTGAAGGGCCGAGCGGGCGGTGCTCCGCTTCGAACCGAAGGATCGCTTGGTCCGGGACCTGGTAATCGGGGTTGTCGGCGCATTCAGCCACACAATCTATTACCACGCCCGGCCCGACGAGTTGTTGCAGCGGGAGTCGATCGACTGTCGCACCGCCGACGACAACATGGGCGGGTGCATCGATGTGGGTCCCGGTATGCTCCATCATCTCGAGTCTGCCGAAGTAGAGCGGTAGGTCCGGATCGCCGATACGGTTCTGTACATCGAAGCAGAATGGCGGTTCTCCGGGGAAGACCGGAGTGTTGAAATCCAGCGCATACGTCATATCCACAAAGATCTCACCAGCTGAAGCTTCTGCCATCAGACCATTCTCTCGATCCAAGACCTGAGGGGCAAGGATGAACCAAAGTCCCAATAGTCCCGAAGTGGAAAACACGCCGCTTCGGCGGAATTCTCTCGGTACGGTCGGGGTCGTCGTCATGTCGGCGGTCCTGATGAGCCCCGCGGTTGCGTTGTACATCAACGGACCAGTCATCGCGGGATTTGTCGGACCTGCTGTACCGCTTGTCTTCCTGTTGTCGCTGATCGCGATCATCCCCACCGCATGGGCTGTGGGACAGTGCAGCCGCAAGGTGTCCTCAGCCGGTTCGTTCTACGCATTCGTCGAGCGGGCAGCCGGGCGGGCGCCCGGCTGCCTGACCGGCTGGGCCCTGTTCGGCGCCTACGGTGCGCTCGCGGTGGGCGGCTGCGCGAGCTTTGGTGCGTTCGTTTCCGAGGTCGCGAAAAGTCAAGACTGGGGCAGCTTCTCGTGGTTGTGGCCCGCCCTGATCTCCTGCGCGGTCGCTGTGGTGCTTTCCCTTCGCGGTGTGCAGGTGTCGGAGGTCGTCAGTGTCGTCATGCTCGGGATCGAACTGATGGTCATCATCGCCCTCTCGGTGTCGATCTTCCTACATGGTGGAGCTGAGGGCTTCAGTCTTGCGCCGTTCAATCCCGTTGTGTTGGTTGATGGTTCGAGCGGGTTGCGCCTCGCCGTGGTATTCGGCGTCCTGTCCTTCGTCGGATTCGAAGTTGCGGCGACCCTCGCGGAGGAGACCCGAAACGCGACTCGGACGATCCCGCGCGCCGTCGTCGGCGCGACTGCGGTCGTGGGCTTGATTCTGATCGTCGGAAGCTACGCGGCAGTGCTGGGGTACGGGACGCTCCACTCGGCCGACTTCGCCGGGGACGCAGGCGCTTTCGACACCCTTGTCGGACGGTACCTCGGGCCTGCGCAGACCGTGGCCGATCTGGTCCTGCTCAACGCACTGTTCGGCGCTGTGCTGTCGATCATCAACGGCTTTTCACGGGTCACCTTCGCGATGGCGCGTGATGGCGTGCTGCCCCGACAGCTGTCCCACACGCACGCAAAGCACGGAACGCCGAGCGCCGCGATCTATGCGACCGGCGTGCTGATTACGGCGGTCCTCACTCCCCTGTCGATCCTCGGGGTTGCCGGGCTGGATGCGTACGTCTATGTGTCGACGCCCGGTGTGGTCCTGGTTATCGTCGTCTACATCGCCTCCGACCTGCTGCTCGGCAGGCTGTACATCAAGCACTACCGCAGTGAGTTCGGCGTCCTGCGCCACGTTGTTGTGCCGACATTCGGGGCGCTGGTGTTGCTGATTCCTCTGGTCGCCCAGTTCTACCCGGTCCCCGAGGGGGTAACCAGATGGATCCCCTATATTGCGGTGGCCTGGCTGGCGGCTGGCATCGCACTCATCCCCCGAGCCCTGCGGAATAAGAGGGAAGTAGATCTCAACTCCGCGTCATCGGCGGCGCCAGTTGATTCGTCGATCGGCGATCGGTCCGACGAGAGAGACGCTTCATCCGATATGACCTAACGAGCACGATCGTTCGTGGGACACATTGCGGATCCGCGTGGCAGGCGACTCATCCATCGATCAGAGGTGTTGTCCACGCGTCGTAGGCGTAGACCCAGTCCGCGTTGCCGGACGTCTTCAGCCAGTCGTTGGATCGAGAGACGCGCTGGATCCGTGCCGTGCGCTCCATTCGGGCGTGCTGGTATCCGAGCAGGGCCTCGGCGGTGGTCGCGTAGCTATCCGAGCGGAGGCAGCGCGCCAGGACAACCGCATCCTCGATTGCCTGGCCCGCGCCTTGAGCCATGAACGGCATCATCGGGTGACATGCGTCGCCGAGCAGCGTTGCTGAGCCCTTCGTCCAGGTGGGCAACGGATCGTGGGCGTAGAGGGCGGACTTCAGGACGCTGTCGCAGGCATCGAGAAGTCCGCGGGCATCTCGGTAGAAGTTCCGGTACAGATGGCGCAGTTCGTCGACGTTGCCGAGGGTCGTCCACGACTCCTCGGTCCATTCGCTCTGAGCACAGGTTGCGAAGATGAAGATTTCCTTGCCTTGGCTCAGGGGGAAGGTGACGATCTGAGTCGAGGGGTCGGGTCCCCACCATTTGGTGAAGGAGTCCAGATTTGCGATCGAGGAGGATACGTTCGCTGCGGGAACCACCGCCCGGAATGCCACGACCTCGGTGAAATGGGGGCTTTCCTTGCCGAACAATGCAGTTCGAACGGCAGAGTGGATTCCATCGGCTCCGATTACAACGTCTGCGTGATATACGCCGCCGTCGGCGACATGGACTTCGGGCCCATCCACGACGTCGATGACCTGTCTTCCGAGCGAAACGGATTCGGCGGGCAGCGCATCCTCGAGAGCGGTCATCAGGTCTGCGCGGTGTAGCGCGAGCTGCGGTGACTCGTAACGTGCTTCCGCGGACGAGCCCAACTCGATTTTCGAGGTTTCTTCGCCTGTGTCCCAGGTACGACTGATACGAAATCGCGGTCGTGCCGCAGCGTTTCGCAGCGCCGCGCCTACACCGAGTCCATCGAGGGCGCGGACGGCGTTCGGTGTGAGGTTGATGTCGGCGCCGACTCGCGCGAATCGGGCTGCCTGCTCGACTACATGGACGTCGATGCCGAACGTGCGCAAGGCAAGCGCCGCCGTCAAGCCGCCGACACCGGCTCCGCAGATCACGACGGAAGGTTTCGTGCTCGTCGTTCCTCGCTGCGGGTTCCGTGGGTGTCGGGGCGGTCGGGGGCGCTCGCGCCGGGCGGTTACTCGATCCGGTCTGGTGGGCGGGTGAGGCTTTCCAGGAGGTAGACGAAGGATTCGTAGTTGCCGCCGGTGGCGCGGTTGAGGCCGATTTCGCAGGTGCGGTTGTTGCACAGGTAGGCGTCGAAGGGTTGGCCGGCGAGTTCGGCGGCTTCCTCGTGGGTGGCGGAGTCGGTGAGTTCGGGGTGGAGGAAGCCGCGGTCGCCGGCGAAGGCGCAGCAGGTGGCGGTGGCCGGTACGGTGACCTCGTTCGCGAGCGCGGCGGCGATCTCGGTGAGCGGACCGTCGACGTGTAGGTGGCGGGTGGAGCAGGTCGGGTGTACGGCGACGCGGTCCAGCTTTGCGGTCACGGTGAGTGCGGGTAGCAGATGTTGTTGCGCCCAGGCTGTGGCGTCCATGATCGTCATGTTGTCGCGGTGTGTCAGGTTTTCCGGCGTGAGCAGGTCGGTGATTTCGTCGAGTACGCCCAGGGCGCAGGAGGAGGCGTCGATGACGACCGGTAGGCGACCGGAATCGGTCCATTCCCAGAGGTTTTCGACGATCTTGTCGGCCATGTAGGCGTTGCCGTCGTGGAAACCCTTGGAGTGCCATACCGTGGCGCAGCAGTTGCCCACGACGTTGCCGGGGATCCACAGCGGTTTGCCGGCGCGTTCGGACACGGCCACCAGGGCTTGCGGGAGGCTGTGGTCGCGCCGGTGTCCCACGGTGTGCCCGAAGATCCGGTTGATGCAGGCCGGGAAGTAGACGGCCGCGGCACCTTCTCGATCGGTGTGCGGCAGAGGGCCTTTCGCCGCGTATGGCATCTGCGGGATCCATCCCGGCATCACCTCGGTGCTGACGAACCGGCGCAGCAGGCCGGTGGTCACCGTCATCACACGAGTGCCCGCGACGTGGCCTAACCGCACGGCGACGCGGGCCAGGCGTTCGAACGCTGCCCAGCGCCGGGCGAACATCAGCCCGACCCGCTCCTGACTGCGCGAATGTTCCTGCTGCCGATAGGCTTTCATGAGTGTGCCGGTGTCGATGTCGACCGGGCACACCAGCGCGCAGCTGCCGTCGCCCGCGCAGGTTTCCACGGCGTCGTACTCGTACTGTTCGAGCAGACTGCGACGGAGGGGTGTGTCGCTGCCCTGGCGGGCGATCTCGCGGCGCAGCGCGATGCGCTGACGAGGTGTGACTGTGAGGTCGCGGCTCGGGCAGACGTGCTCGCAGAAGCCGCATTCGATGCAGTGCTCGATCGTTGGTTCCACCTGTGGCATCGACACCAGATTCTTCAGGTGTAGCTGGGTGTCGCGGGTGAGCACCACATCCGGGGCCAGCAGGCTGTCGGGATCGAACAGAGCTTTGATCCGCCACATCACGTCGGTGGCTTTCGGGCCCCATTCGATGGGCAAAAACGGTGCGATATTGCGTCCGGTCGCGTGCTCGGCTTTCATCGAGCCGTCGTACTTGCCGATGATCAGTTCGACGAGATCCTGCATGAACGAGGCATACTGCTGTACTCCTTCGTCGGTGCGGAAGTCGACCATCGGTGTGAAGTGGAAATTGCCGGCCGATGCGTGCCCCTGCACCGCGGGATCGTAATCGTATTTACTCAGCAGCGCACTCAGATCGTCGGCCGCCTCGGCGACCCGGTCGGGTGGCACGCACACATCCTCGGTGATCATCGAGTGACCGACCGGTCGTTGCAAACCCATCAGTCCGGCCAGCCCGTCGCGGATCCGCCAGAAGCGGTGTATTTCGGCGGTGTCGGTGGTGAATTCGCGCGGCTCGACCAGCGCGCAGTCCGGCAACAGCGCTGCCGCTTGGGCCAGTGACTGCTGCAAAGCCGCCGTGTCGGGTGCACGCACCTCCACCAGTAGCGCGGTGACCCCCTCGGCGAGATCGGCCCAGGCCGGGTTGGCGTCCGGCAGTGCGGCGGAGGCTCGCAGGGTGCGGCCGTCGAGCAGTTCGACGACTTGGGCGCCCGCCGCGACGAACCGCGGCACCATCGATGCGGCGTGATCCAGCGAGGTGAACATCAGCCAGGCGGCGGCGCGCTGCGGCAGCAGCGGCACGGTGTCGAACACCGCCTCGGCGACGAATCCCAGGGTGCCTTGCGAGCACACCATCAGGCGCGTGAGGATCTCGGCCGGTGTCGCACCGACCAGGAAAGCGTCCAGGCGATACCCGTTGGTGTTCTTGATCGAGTACTTGCGGCGGATCCGGGCGGTGAGCTCGGCGTCGTCTTCGATCTCGGCCTTGATTCGCAGCAACCCTTCGACCAGCGCGGGCTCGGCCTTCGCCAGCACGGCGTCGGCATCGGGAGCAGCGGTGTCCACCACGGTTCCCGACGGCAGCACCACGGTGGCCGAACGCAGCGTGACCGACGCGACCTGGCTCACGCCCGCAGCAAAACCCGAGGAATTGTTCGCGATGACCCCGCCGACCGTGCATGCTGCGGAGCTGGCCGGGTCCGGCCCCAACCGCATGCCGTAACGCGCCAGCGTCGCATTCGCCCGGGCCACAATGGTGCCCGGCCGCACCCGCAGCCGCGTGCCGTCGGCTTCCGGTATCGCTCCGGCCCAGCCGCGGCGCACGTCGACGAGGATGTCATCGCTCTGTGCCTGCCCGTTCGCGCTGGTGCCTGCCGCCCGGAAGGTGACGGTGCGGCCGGTGCGCCGCGCGTACGCCAGCACCGCCGCGACCTCCTCGACCGTCTGCGGGTTCACCACCACCTGGGGCACCAGCCGGTATGGGCTGAAATCGGTGGAGTATCGGACCAGGTCCAGCGCGCTGGCATACACCTTGTCCGCGCCGAGCAAGGACTCCAGGTCGGCTTTCAATTCCGCCGGCGTCCCGTCGGCGAGCAGATCCGGGAATGCATCGGTGCTGCGAACAGCCTCCGCAGGCTTCGGTGCACGCATCGACGGCTGCAATAGTTTCATGCCTGTGCCCTTTCCGATATCAGGCGACCGGGCTGCTCTCTTCCCGTCTCCTCGAGTGAAAACGACAGGTCGTGCCGAAGATCTCCGCCACCGGGGCCGAACATGGTCGACCGCATGGCTGACGATTCGGCCTGCGGTCACAGGCTGGCGCAGTCAGCATATCCACAGCAATCGAGAGATCAGCGCAGACCGGCCAGGCGCAGAGAATGCGGAAAGAGCTGGTCTGCCAGTGATGATGTGCTCTGAGAAGAGCACGATGTTACGAATCTTCTCGAATGCCGTTGTGGCGGTCGGCGCGGGCTTTCATCTGGTCGCCGTTACTTGGGCCCGAATTGCGGCCCGACCGGCAGGCCGAGTGCGGCGCCCGCCGTGGCGAGCCCGATCTGGAGTTGGGTCGCAGCGTTGCCGGGGTTGAGGTAGGTCGACAGCGAATCCTCGGTGTGGCATCGGTTCGCGATCGGGGCGTTCGGCGCGAGCCGGGTCTCGAGCCAGTTGAGAGCGCCCGGCATGCCGACGGTAGTCATGGTCGGGTGGTCGCTGAGGTGGTCGCGCTGGTACTGCACCGGAGTCCCACTCGCGCAATACTGGTCGACCATCTTGTCGGTGGTCGCGACGGGCACGGCCTCATCGAGGGCGGCTTGATACACATACATCGGCATCCCCGGATTGCTGTATCCGAGCGTGGCCGCATCGAAGGTCTCCTTCACATCGGGCACCTCCAGGAACTGGGGGATCGGAATGGTGAAGTAGCGCTGGTAATCGGTGAACATGTCCGCGAAGAAATTGGGGACCAAACACCGCGATCTGGCGTCCGCCATCGCCGTCTGCCCCTCGGGTGTCAGATAGGTGTCCAGCGCCGCGCCGAACTTCGGGTACGCCTTCTGCAGCGAGGCAAGACCGAAACCCACGAAACTGGCGAACGCCGACCCGTTGTCGCGAAGGAGAGCACGCAGATCGGGAGCGGGAGCTCCCAGTGCGACACCCTTGAAGTCGAGCTCGGGTGCGTAGGTGGGTTGCATTTCTGCGGTCCAGCCTGCCGCCAAGCCGCCGCCGGAGTATCCCCAACGCCCACCGGCCTGTCCTTGCCGCCCAGGCCCAACGGGGCGAACTGTTCGGCGGCCCGGATGCCGTCCAAGCTCATGTACCCGGGTTCCTTGGCCACCCCGAGGTGGCCGTGCGGGCCCTCGTAGTCCGGGATCGACACCGCCCAGCCCTGGGTCAGCTCATAGGTGATTCCCATCAGCTCGACGTTCATCAGCGCCCCGGCCACGCTCTGCGGCACCGAGTCCTGCTGCAGGACATAGGACGGAGCGCAGGCTGTGTTCGTGCTGTCGTAGAACGTCTCGTGCGACACCAACGGCCTGTTCTTCTCCGGCGCGGCGCCCCACGGCAGGAGTACGGTCGTCACCGCCGATTCCGGCTCACCGAACAGATCGGTGGTCCGGTACAGCAATTGCCACGCCTGGACTTTCAGAGGAAGCTCGGTCAGGGCCGCCAGGAGGTGCATTTCCCGCGACCGCAGGATCGTCCCTGGCGCCGGGGATTCGTAGCCCGCGGGTGGCTGATCGAACGGATCGACCTGTGGGGTGAGCGGTTCGGCCGCCGCCGTTCTGGCTCCGAGCCCAGCCGATGCCCCGAGGACGACCGTCGCACTGATCGTGGTCGCCAGTGCGACCGCACGCACCGCGCGAAACGTGTTGCCAGCCTGATCCACATCGATTTTCGACATATCCACTCCTCTTCCTGTCGATATCAACCGATCCGCCCAGCCGCGGACCGCGCCGACCTTCGTTGGAGTAATCCCACTTTCGCTGGTCCGAATTCCAGCTCATGGGCCCAGCCGAAACAGTGCCAGTCGTACCGGGAATTCCTTTTCGTACCAGGCACCACCCGCCGGCAACACCCTGAGTTCTCAGATGTGCCCTCAGGGAATTCAGGGGCATTTGATAATCGTGGCGGAGCGGGTTGGTCAGTCGAAGAGGTCGGGATCGGTGGCGGTGATCTGATCCCAGAGCGGACGCGCTTGGAACCAGCCGACTGCGGAGCTGCCGGTCTGTGCCCGGGTGATCAGCGCGGTGTCGTGGTCGATGAGCTTGGGTGTTCCCGCCGCCATCGCGATCAGCTGGGCTTGGCAGGAGCGTTCCAAGGTGATGAACCACCACACCGCTTCGGCGACTGATTGGCCCACGGTCAGCAGGCCGTGATTGGCCAGGATGGCCGCTTTGTACGAGCCGAGCGCCGTGGCGATGCGTCGGCCTTCTTCGAGGCTGTCGGCCACGCCGTGGTAGTCGGTGTAGAGGCCGTGGTCTTGGTAGAAGGCGCAGGCGTCCTGGGTGATCGGATCCAGGTGGATGCCCAGGCTGGAGAACGCCTTGCCGTACAGGGAATGGGAGTGCGCCGCGGCCATCGCGTCGGGACGTGCCGTGTGTACCTGAGAGTGAATGCAGAAGGCCGCCTTGTTCACCGGCCTGGTCCCGTGGAGCAGGGTTCCCTCGTGATCCACCAGGATCAGGTCGGAGGCCTTGATCTGGTTGAAGCTCATGCCCAGCGGGTTCACCCAGAACCACTGCGGGTTCTCCGGATCGCGGACGGTGATGTGCCCGGCCACGCCCTCGGAGAAGCCGAACCTGCCGAACAGTCGGAAACCGGCGGCGAGCTGTTGCTTGCGGTACTGCCGCTCGGCCTCGATCGAGTCGAACGTCGGCGGCTGCGGGACCCCGACGCCCGCGGGCATCGGTCCGATCGCAGCGGCGAGCGCCTCCGGATAGGTGAACATGTCTTCGCTGGGAGCCAACGACCGAACAGAAGTTTCCGCCATGCCGAACCCCTTCCTCGCGGTTGGTTACACGCCCTGGTGGGCGTTCCATCGCAATTGTTTGCCACCAGAACGGGTGTGTCGCGCTTTTATCACACAAGACGGTAGGCCCATCGCTGTATGTGATAATGACCTGATGGAACAGCCTTTCGGTTTCACGTTGAACCAGCTGCTGCATTTCGTCGTCGTGGCCCAGGCCGGATCGGTATCGACAGCCGCGGCCCGGCTCCGGACAACCCAGTCCGCCGTGTCGATGTCGATCAAACGACTGGAAGGAAACCTCAAAACCGTTCTGTTCGAACGGCATTCCTCCAATGGCATGAAACTTACCCGCCAAGGTGTCAACTACTTACGACTGGCTGAAAACGTCGTCGCGGATTCCCGCGCCATTAGCCAGGAGGCGGCGAAACCCTCTCAAAACCCCCAAATCGTGCGTGTGGGTACCCTTCAATCTCTGGCACCGATGTTGGTGGGGCACTTGCGGCCCGCCTTCCTGCACAAGCGCAAGCAGGTCTCGATTTTGGAAGGCACCGCACAAGAGTGGCTGGAGTGGCTGCGTCAAGAAATTTGTGCCGCCGCGATAGGACTCTCGTTCGGCGAGTATCCGCTGCACCAGGGTCAGCCCGGTCGGCATCCCGAACTGGAGTTCACGTCAGTGACGACGGCAAATGTGGTACCGCTCGTGAGCAAGAAGCACCCGCTGACGAGATTTCGATCGGTATCGATACCGCAGCTGTCGCACTATCAGGTGGCCGTCATAGCCGACGGCCTCAACGGTCTATATCTGCAGGAGCTGCTGCAGGCGGCTACCGCTGCGCACCACAGCACGGTACGCAGCATGGAGACTCTTCTCTCGCTTGTCGAGTCGGGTAGTTGCGTGGCATTTGTGCCGGAAATCATCGTGGAAACGCGGCTTCGCTCCATGACCGGCATACGCACGTTGACACTCGACACCGAACTACCGCCCGTTCAGCTCGGAGTGTTCTTCCTCCGAAAAAACAGCGACACCGACGCGGTACAGACCGTCGTCGACGTCGCAGGCCGCCAGTTCAACAACACCGAGTCGTAACCGATTACTCGTCGGCCTGGTGAAGGCCACCCGGTGCCGACCCTGCGTCTCCGCAGATCTCGATCATCAAGATGCGGCAGGCAACGACAAACCGAGCAAAGAAAATAGTCAGCTACGCTGCCGATGGGTCGCTGTTCTCGATGAAGGTCGAGTAGAGAGGTTCGCGCCATATCTTCGGGTACCGAAACGGGTCCGCACGCCACCTTGCCCGCGGCAGGAGATTGCTAATGGGTAGCTGTGTGGTTATATGTACTCCAGTCCAGGCGTGTCGACACGCCGGAGTCATGAGCAATCCTGACGTTCGGTGGTGGTCACGGCCTGACTCCTTCGGTTCTTGGTCCTCGAGCCGCAGCCCCAACTACTGCGGCCCGAGGACGGTGCTCCGAACGATCTGACTCCGCGACACGCTTACGACACGGAATGAATGGGAATCAGCGGCATTCGATGAAGCATGTCGAGTCGACCAATTTCAGAATTCGACCAGCTCACCGGATGTTTCGCGAACTGACGAGAATCAGTGGGAATCGGGCATTCCACTCGAACCACCGACAAGGGGTCACGGGTTCGAATCTGCTGTAAGCCCAAACGAATCCGGGCCGTGGTTCCCAACCATAGTGGTCAGATCGTCCCTGCCGCGAATTTATTTTCGGGTCTCGGCGGGTGTGGCTGAATCTCTAGTTGGACCAGTACTGCAGCATTGGTTCATTGGCCAATTGGGTCGATCCCCGCGCGATGACCAGTGCCTGGCGCGACAGCGAGTACTGCACTCCTTCATTTGTCGCGATGAATCCGCTTTGCGTGCGTATCGTGTCGTTGATCTCGACTGACGTCCCGTCGCTGAGGCGCATTCCTTTGTAATACAACTGGCCAACTCCCGTCGTGCAGATTACGACCAGGGAGTGGGCGGTTCGACCAATAGCCGCCGCCATGTCCTGCGAGTTGCAGCGCGCCCCGGACATATCCACAAACCCTTGACCATCAGTGGTCGACGATTGGGCAGCCGGAGGTTCAGCTGTCGGCTGGGCAAGAGTGGAGGTCGGGGTCAGCTGGACGTTCTCTACCTGGACAGCCACGTCACTCGCGAGGATGGTGAGGTATCCGTCGCCCATGATGTTGTCGTTGGCGAGGATGCAGTCCCCGTCGCCGGTCAAGCACGACAGGCGGGCCCAATAGCTGGGCGAACCGGTTGGGTGAACAGTGTATTCGCCGGGCTGGATGTCATTGCCGACCTCGAGAATGCCGTTCTGCGGCAGCGACTTCGGCGTCAGGGAAGGTGTTGCCGGGAGTTGGGCAGGATGAGTGGTGGTGGAGCTCACCGGCGCAGGGAGCCTGATCGGGACTGGAGTGGCGGAGGCCTGTTGGCCTTGTTTGCTACAACCGGCAAGCAGAATCAGGATGAGGAGGGTGATTGGCCAAAGCCTTTTCATGCAAACACCTTTGCGATAGCGTGCCCGCCCCTGCACGGTCATACGTTTGGTCGGCAATCGTGCTCCGACTGTTACAGCCGATATGGACGCAATTTCTTGGACGTATGACCAATATAGGGATGCAATGCGCGGGGCTGCAGACCTGCTCGGAAGCGCGATCTTGATGGGTTGACGCTCCGTCCGCCAATCCGAAGACCCGGTGCCGGGCATCGAAGCTCTACTTGGACCAACGGCCTACCCGACCGTTCGACCGTCACAGTGACCACGGTGGCAATGTGGCCGAACTTCCCGTGAGGTTGCTGACTTATTGCCGTCATGTCGAAACGGCGGAGGTGTCGGCGTGTCGTCACGCTGGAGAGAACCCATGTCGAGTACGCGTTGGCGTGGTCGGTGGCCGCTAGAAGGGAAGCCGGTGAGCTCGGCGTCGGAACAGGGGAGCGGAGTGTGAGAAGAGTGTTCGGCATCGGGCTGCACCGAAGCATCATGTGCTCGGATCCCGATCACGCACATTTCCGCAGGTCGATCCGTGTGGTTAAAGTAGGTGTCCCCCTCCGGACACCGATGCTAACTACACACACGCTGATGGCTGCGACCTGTTCGCGTGGCTGGTAGCGGATTTCCAGGTCTAATGCCGCGTACAGTGCGGCTCTGTCTTGTGGTGTGCCCGCGTCGAGAACGGCAGCGATGTTGCCGAAGGAATCGATCAGCTTGTCGAATTCCAAGGCCGTGAGCTGGACGACTCGAGGCATCTGGTTCAGTTCGGTTTGAGCGGAGGCTTTTCGGCCTGGGCCGCATTCACGGCGTCGACGAGAACCGGCGGGTCCACGCCTGCTTCGATTGCGGCGCGGTGCCGTTCGAGCTTGGTTTCGGCTTCGTTGATTCGACGGCGTAGGAGTTGGCGGCGAATGTCGTTGTCGTCGTTGGCTTGTGCGGATACCAGAGCTTCGATGGTTTGAGTTCGGTTGCTCGGGCTGAGTAGCTCGGCGAGTCACGCGTTGACCGGGCGGACGAGGTGCGTTTCCCGCATATTCACTGTTTTCGGGTGATCGGCCTGGGCAGGGCTGCCGGGTGGGAGGGTGCGAGCGGTGCACCGGTAGTAGATGGCGTCGTGCGGGGTCGCGGCCTGCATCTTGCGTTCGCAGATGTCGCAGCGGATCCGGCCACGGAACTGATACACGCGTGGCAGTGAGTCCTCTCGGGTATCCCGAGAGCGTAGCGAGAGACGATGCTGCGCAAGTAATTTCGGATGTAGTGTCCGCACAAGGACCATTGACGGGGGACCGTGGTCCTGCTTGACTCGGCATGCATCAGCCGAGAGAAGTGATCGGAGAACACAGTGCTGACCAAGTTTGTCGTAGCGGGGGCCGTAACGCTCGGAATAGCGATCGGATCGGCAGGGGTCGCCGCGGCCGACGCCAGGACGCCGGGGCCGAACTCGTTGGGGCCGTTCGTCACCGAGAGCGAACCCAGTGGTAAGGCCGCATGCGAAGCGGCGTCGATCGCTACGGGTAACTACAGCTCCTGCTATTGGGTCTGGGATGACGGCAAGATGAAGTACTACTTCGACCGTTCCTGAGGATCCGCACCCGCAGCTGATCGCCAGCTTCGATTCGTACCCATCTGGCAGCACCATTGGCATGCTGACGACGATGACGGCCGACCAACTCGCCGCACGAACCGCACGCACGCTGGATGCGGCCGTCACCGCGGGTCGCGACCACAGTCTCACGGTGACCGCCGCGACCGTGCCGTACGACGTGTTTCCGTCGGGGTGCATCCCGCGCCCGCGCCTGTGGTCGTGCGGGTGCCCATGGGAATGCCCGCATACGTCGATGACGAGGCTCACGCGAAGCCGCAGCGAATCGAGTTCGATGAACCGGGCGAGCTGTCATTCCTGTCGGCGGGTGAACCGAAGATGGCCGACGAAGGTCTCGCCGCGCGCGAATCGCGCTTGGACCTCATCGATCCGGCGGAATTGCTTTGGGCGCAACAGGAATGGGAGGCAATGGCGCGCCAGCGGTGGGAGTGGGTATGGCAGAGCCCGTGCTTCCGGCGGCTGTGCCCAGCGGCAATTGAGTGCGTTCAGGGGCTGGTCGGGGTCGTTCGGTTTGCGCTTGTGTTGGCACGCTTGTGTCGCCTGGTAGACATCGTGATGTGGATACCAGTTGCGGGACGCCTCGCTCTGCTGGCGGAGGCTGTATGTCCGGTTCGGGAGATAGGGCGTCGCGATGAGCGCGGCCGATGAGCTGATCTTGGAAGTCGAATCGCTCGTGGCCGGTGGTGCGAGCAGCGAACTCACCGATGCCAATCCGATTCTCGCCGCCGTGGAGATCTTCGACCCGGTCGCCGGGACCTGGACGCCGACCGGTTCGATGTCCGTCCCGCGCTATTTTCATTGCGCGACAACGCTGTACGACGGCAGCGTGCTGGTCACCGGCGGTATACCGTATGCGGCGACACTCGGCCCGGTCATCGACGCCCACAGCCTGGCGACCGCCGAGCGCTGGGATCCGACGACCGGGCAATGGCATGCGGCCGCCCCGATGCCGTTCGGGCGCAGCCGCCATCAGGCGCTGGGCTGGCAGTCCACTGTCGTCGTGCTCGGCGGTGCGGACGAACAGAGCCTGGAGTCGGCGTTCACCCACACCATGTACTTCGATCCGGCGACCGACACCTGGACCGCACTCGCACCGATGAGCAGCGGCCGCTTCAACTTCGCGGCCGTGGCGCTCACGACCGGGCAGCTGCTGGTGGCCAGCGGCAACGGTCAGCTGGAGGGACTGGTCACGGATTCGGAGGTGTTGACCGAGGTGGTGTGAGTCGCTGTGGGCGGTATTCGGCGGTGCCCTCGCTGATCTGCTGTACAGAGAGAAAGCCCCCGGACCCGAATGAAGCTTAGGATCTCGTGATCGTCGCGTTGTATGCGGGTTTGGCGGTAGCGCTGTCGAGTTCGCTCGGACTGCCGGTCGACTGACGGGTAAAGCAGCCCTGACGAAGGCCGAGGCAGCCGGCTCGATTCAGACGGCCACCATCGCTGTGAGTGTCACGTATTCGAAGAGGTATTCGGCCGGGCCGCCGGAGTTTCCGATATTCAGGCAATCGGCCAGGTCGAGTAGATCTTGATGGAGGGCGGCCGCGCGTTCCGGCTGGTCACCCACGGCCGCGAACGCCGCCGGTATCGGGCCGAACGTGGCTTCGAAGAATGCGACGAACTCTGCGGGGCTCGGGGCCGATCGGCGGAAGCTGGACGTCGTCGTGCGCAAGTCGCTGACCCGGTCGCCGAACACGTGCGATGCCCAGTCGTGGTTGCCCCACAATCGAACCGGCAGCGCATCCGATGGCGGTGGGTCGTAATGGGCGAGTGTGGCGAGGATTTCGCAGATCCAGGCACGCCGCGTCCAGCAGATCATGCCGATTGTGCCACCCGGTTTCACCACTCGTACCAATTCGGCGGCGACATCCTGGTGCCGCGGTGCGAAAATGGCGCCGACCGATGAGGTGGCGACATCGAACGACGAGTCCGGGAACGGCAGGTGTTGCGCGTCGGCCTCGACCCATTCCAGCTCGACGCCATTGGCCGCGGCCTCGGCCTTGCCGACCGCGAAGTTCTCTATGGTGATGTCGGAGGCGACCACGTCGGCGCCAGCCAGGGCGGCGGGGATGGCGACGTTGCCGGTTCCGGCACCGACATCCAGCACCCGCATACCCGGACCGATCCGACACGCATCGACCAGTTGCGGCCCGAGTTCCCACAGCGCCATTTTGGCGAATTGGTGGTAATCGCCCAGTGCCCATTCACTGCTCACATCCCCGAGAACTTTCGGTGTGGTCATCCCAGATCCTCCCGATAGGCAATGTTGCACTATGCAGCAATTATCCAGCAATTGAGAGAGTCCGGCATGTGACGTGCCTTACAGCGCATGGTGAGCGTTCACAGCGATCCGAAACGATACGGGGACAGCCCGCCCGCGATTCGGTGCCCGCTGATCCGTACGGAGCGGGATGTCAGGGCTGGCTGTGCCATCGACCGAGCAGGATTTCGGTGGTGAAGCCGGGGCCGAAGGCGACGAGTAGGCCCGGTGCGTGATGGCGGGGAGGATTGCTGTCGTGGTGACGTCGCAGGACGTCGAAGATGCTGACGCTGGCGGTGTTTCCGAGGTCGCGCATGCTGTCGCGGCTGCGGTCGAGTGTGCCGGCTGTCAGCCCGAGTCCATGTTCGACGGCGTCCATGATGCGCGGTCCGCCCGTGTGGGAGATGCAGAACGTCAGCTCGCGGCTGGACACGCCGTTCTCGCGCAGAAACGTATGGACATGGGGGATCGCCTCGGCGACGGTACGGCGGACGCTGGGGTCGGTGCGGAAGTGCAATCCGGTCTCGGAGGTGTGCCCGGAGATCACGTCCTGGGTGCTGGGGAGCAGCAGCTGGCGGCTGTCCAGGATGCGGAATCCTTTGGTGTGCTGAGTGTTTCGGCGGGCCACGGTGGCCGCGGCGGCGTCACCGAAGATGCCGTTGGAGATGAAGTCGCTCAGGGAGTGGTGGCCGGGTTGAAAGCTCAGGGAGCTGAGCTCGATCGCGATCGTGAGCACGATCGCGTCGGGGTGGGCTTGCAGGAAGTGGAATGCCTCGGCCAGTGCCGAAACCCCACCCGCACAGCCGAGTTGCTGGATCGGGGTCCGTCGCACGTCCGGTCGGCATCCGAGTTCCTGGGCGATATAGGCGTCGGGGCCCGGCAGCATGTAGCCGGTGCAGGACACCACCACCAGGTAGTCGACCTCGCGTGCGGTGATTCCGGCGTCGGCCAGGGCCTGCCGGGCGGCGTCGGTGCCCAGTCGGACGGCCTCGGTGTGGTATCGGGTGTTGCGGACGCCGAAGGATTCGGCATCCAGCAGCCGTTCGAGTGGCACCACGAATCGGCGCGTCGCCACCCCGGCGTGGCGCATTAACTCCAGTCCGCGTTCCAGATCCGGGGCGTCGGCGAAGTGTTCACGCAGCGCGGAGACGATCTCCTCTTGTCGGACGGTGTGTTCGGGTAGCCGGACCGATGGGCGGTTCACCGTGACCGGCAGGGTGGGCCGTGCCAGGGTCATGATCGTCTCCTTGCGCATTCGCTTCAGGTTGGAAGCAATATGGCACAAGGTATCGTCGCGGAGTCGATCTGCGGAAGGCTGGCGATTGTGACCAATTGGTGACGAGAAGAACTCTGCCGCAACGTATTCGCGGATCAGACGGGTATCGGCTGCAGTTGTTCTTCCCACGATTCGATGTGGTCCTCGGTGGGTTCGGGGGCCGGGGGTTCGGGCTGCTGGCTGCGTCGGTGCCACCATCGCAGCAATGCGAGGCCGAGTAGTCCGGCCAGCGCGGTCGCGATGGCGATTCGCCAGCCGGGTGGGCGCCAGGTGAGGACGAGGTCGGCATTGTGCGTTCCGGGTGGAATGTCGACGGCGGCAAAGGTTTTCGCGACGGCCTGGAACGGGATGTCGTGTCCGTCGAGGGTGACGCGGTAGCCGGGCCAGGCCAGCCGGGCGAAGACGATCCGGCCGCCGGAGTCGGAGCTGACCCGGACGTGGCTCGTGATGCCGGTGCGGTTGATCGAGGTGGCGGTCACCCCGGTCGTGTCGGCGATCAGGCCGTTGCGCTGGGAGACGAGACCGTCGTCGCGTTCGAGGACCCAGATGTATTTCTCGTGGCCGGGATAGTCGACCCACTTCCATCCGGGCGGGGCGGCGTGATTACCGGCGTCGGGGTACTGGGCGCGTTGCAGGACAACGCGATCGACCTTCATCAGATCGACCAGCGTTCGGCCGGTCGAGGGTTCGGGGGAGAACGCCTGCCGGAAGGCGCTCGGGCAGGTGCTACCGTCCCAGCCCATGCACAGCAGGGCGCTGAACGTCGCATAGCCGATAGGCGTGTAGGCGTTGACGTAGTCGAGCCCGATGTTCTTGGCGTAGTTGCCGAAAGCCAGTGATCCCCAGGCCTTGTCGAGGCTTTGATCGGGTGGTGCGACGAGGGCGCGGTCGGCCAATTGCAGTGTGACACCGTCGAAATGGGGGAACGTGTCCCGGATCTCGGAGCGATGCACGGGGAAGTGATAGGACATCGGCGCCGGTGATTGCGCGCGGACCTGGTCGTAGGCGATCGGGAACATCGCGACGATCGCCAGCACGCAGGCCAGCGTCGCGCCGCGGGTGCGGGCCAGCCACACCAGCACCGCGACCAGGGCCGAGACGATGGCCACCCAGACCAGATGGCGGTGGATCAGATGCGGTGCGGCGCAGAAGGTTCGGACGAACAGCAGCCCGATCAGCACGGCTGCGGCGATACCGCGGCGGCGCCAATCCGCGAAATTGCCGTAGCGGCTGAGGAATACGCACACCGCCACCAGCAGGGCTACCGCGAGCATCGGCAGCACCCGGCCGGGCCAGCGCAACGGCCCGATGCGGCCGGGCCCGGCGGTCCAGAACAGGAACGCGGTCGCGAACAGCGCCAGGCCTGTGTGCTCGCGGG
Source organism: Nocardia sp. NPDC051570 (assembly GCF_044454005.1). NCBI lineage: Bacteria > Bacillati > Actinomycetota > Actinomycetes > Mycobacteriales > Nocardiaceae > Nocardia > Nocardia sp. NPDC051570. The sequence goes on from NZ_JBITDI010000026.1 coordinate 31,265, forward strand.
CGTCGCGCCGGACCGCGGCCCAGTCGATGAAGGCCAGCAAGGGAATGAGGAACCAGGCGATGTACACCACGGGCAGCGGTTGCACGTAGCCCCACCACCCCTCGAAGGCGGGGACGGTGCTCGGCAGGCTGGCATTGAGCGATTCCGACCACGGCACGTCGAGGAACGAATCGTTGAGAATGCGTTCGTTACCCCGCCAGGTGACCGGTGAGGACAGTATGCCCGGCAGATAGGTCGCCAGACCCGCCAGGCCCGCGCACGCCGCAGCCGCCAGCAAGCGCAGCGAGGGCCGCCAGGTCCGCTGGTACACGAGCTCGCCGACGGCGACGACGGCGATCATGATGGCGGATTCGACTGCGGGAAAGACGTATTGGACCGAGATGGCCAGGTATAGGAACACGAACACCGGAGTCGGCCCGCCCCGGCCCCGCGCGTACCGCACACTCGCGGCCCAGGCGTGCAGCATCCACGCCGTGCCCGTGAGTGAAGTGGCCCAGCTGGCCTCGTCGAAGAACAGGAACCAGCCAGACAGCGGGAACGCCACGCCCGCGACCGCGGCCCACGAGGCGCGACCGCCGTAGGCGAGGCAGACGCGAAACACGCCGAGCGCGGCGATGATCGAGAAGATCAGCTTCACCACGGTGACGTAGAGGGCGAGGTTGTCCACCGAGGGCGCGATCAGATCGACGAGCAGCTGTGGCGGGTTGTAGATCCCCGCCTCTTCCAGGGAGTAGTTGCCCGACATCCATTCCCACGGCACCAGCACCGGCAACCTGCCCTCGCGCAGTTGCCGCCCGAGCATCACCCACATCGGCCCGTACTGGGCTTCGGTGTCGTCGGTATAGAAGTGCCGGGGATTGGCCAGCAGCACCGACGCGTACCCCGCGACCACGCCGACAATCGTGACAAATCCCCACGTACGCACGCTCATTCGTGGCATACCCGCTGCGTGAACGCTCACGAGCCGGAGACACTACCCTATCGAGGCAGTGTGCAACAGTTTCGCTATGCATGAGTGTGGTCGAAGGTCGTCGCACCTGATGCGGCGGGTGATGCGCCCCGAAACGGACGGACACGGCAGGATGGACACCGGCAGTGTGCTGACGTGACGGAGGTAGTGATGCGACGAAGGGATGCGGTGGCCGAGGAGTCGGTGGACGAGATCACCGATGCTCTGCTGACGGCCTCCCGGCTACTGGTGGCGTTGTCGGCGCGCTCGATCGCCCATGTGGACGAGTCGATCACGATTCCGCAGTTTCGCGCCCTGGTGTTGTTGTCGACGCGAGGTCCGTCGAAGATCGCGGGCCTGGCGAGCAGCCTGAACGTGCAGCCCTCCACCGCCACACGGATGGTCGAACGACTGGTCGTCGCGGGACTGATCGACCGCAAACCCAATCCGGAGTCACGCCGGGAACTGATCATCGAACTGACCTCGCGAGGCCGGCGGGTCGTCGACGCCGTGACCACGCGCCGGCGCACCGAGATCGCGGCCGTGGTCGAGCGGATGCGACCGGCCGATCGCACCGGATTGGTGCGCGCGCTCACCGCTTTCGCCGACGCGGGTGGAGAGTCCGATCCTGGTCTCGATATCGAGGGTTATCAGATCTGAGTAGGGGTTTCCTCGGGGCTGGGCACGCTGATCCGAGACACCCGGATCCGCGATGCTCGCGCTGGCTCAGCGCGACATCTCCACCGACGATGACGGCCGGCGCGGCACACGGCGTCGCTGATGCGGGCGTCAGTGTTTCGTCACCCGAATCGGCGCGTTGCCGTGCGGCTCGGGGGCTACTGTCGACCCGTCTCGTCGGCGCGGCGAGCGGTCCCGACTCCGAGGAAAGAGGCAGTGCCATGGCCGATTACGCCGACCTGCGGGCCTTGTTCGTCAACTGCACCTTGAAGCGCTCGCCCGAACGCAGCAACACCCAGGGATTGATCGATCTGAGCGCCCGGATCATGGAAAAGAACGGCGTGCGGGTCTCTCATATCCGCGCGGTCGATCACGATATCGCGACGGGTGTGTGGCCGGATATGACCGAACACGGCTGGGCCACCGACGAGTGGCCGGCGCTGCAGCGTCAGGTCATGGCCGCCGACATTCTGGTACTGGCGGGTCCGATCTGGCTGGGAGACAACAGTTCGGTGATGAAGCAGGTCATCGAGCGCCTGTACGGCAACTCCGCCATCCTCAACGAACGTGGCCAGTACGCGTACTACGGCCGGGTCGGCGGCTGTCTGATCACCGGTAACGAGGACGGCATCAAACACTGCGCGATGAACATTCTGTACAGCCTGCAGCACCTGGGCTACACGATTCCACCGCAGGCCGACGCCGGGTGGATCGGCGAGGCGGGTCCGGGCCCGTCGTATCTGGATCCCGGTTCCGGCGGCCCGGACAACGATTTCACCAACCGCAACACGACCTTCATGACGTGGAACCTGATGCATCTGGCCCGAATGCTGAAGGACAGCAACGGAATTCCCGCGCACGGCAACCAGCGTTCCGAGTGGGACGCGGGCTGCCGATTCGACTTCGAGAACCCCGAATACCGCTGACCGCAATAGGCTCGTTCCTGTCCGCCGCGTAGTGGGAATGTCGGCGAAACCCGCTGCGGTCATTGACCGACCGATCGATATGTTTGGGGCATACTGATCGGAATGATGGCCTCGTGGAATCGGGTGTCAATCGTTCTCGTCGTCCAAGCGGCAAGCATCGGCGTCGTCGCCGCCCTTGTCGCCGTTACGTTCCGCCGACTAGTCGCAGCCTGCACGACAGCGTTCACCGGCCGCGCCGATTACGGGGCGCCCGGTACGGTGCCCGGCACCGGCGCGCATTGGCCGTGGTTGCTCCTTGTGGCACCGGTTCTCGCTGGAGCGGTCTACGGTCCGCTGACGTCATGGCTCAGCCGGACGAGCGGGCGCCGGGTCCGGGTGGCGACCTATCGGGTCGAGCCCGGCGGTGGCGGTGCGCTGGTGAAGGCGCTGGCTGCCGTGTTGTGTATCGGTGCTGGCGGATCGGTGGGGCGGACCGGTCCGGTCGTTCAGGTCGCCGCCGCTGCCGGGGCCGGTATGGCCCGCCTGATCGGGTTGCGACCGGATCGCACGCGATTGCTCGTGGCCGCCGGCGCGGCGGGCGGGCTGGCCGCCAGCTACAACGCACCGCTGGCCGGGACCTGTTTCGCCCTCGAGATCGTGCTGTGCGCGGTGACCGCCGAGGCGTTTACCGCGGTGCTGCCCGCCGCGCTCGCCGCGGTTGCGGTGAGTCGCGTGTTGCTCGGGAGTGGGCGGTTGTTGCCGGTGGTCGATCTTCCGGTGCCCGTGGCCGCGAACTATCTGCTGTATGCCGGGGCGGGACTGGTCGCGGGTGCCGTCGGTGTCGTCTTTTCTGTTGTGCTGCAACACATTGTCGGCGGTTGCGATGCGTTGTGGCGCGGCAGGCCGGAGTGGGCTCGGCCGATCGCTGGTGGGTTGTTGTTGGGTGCGGTGTTGCTGGTGCTGCCGCCGCTCTATGGTGTCGGGATTCCGGTGATCACTGCGGGTGTCGACGGGCGCTATGGTCTCGGCCTCTTGATCGTGCTGATGGTCGGGAAGATGCTGGCGACCGGAATCACCTTCGGTATCGGCGGTTACGGCGGGGTGTTCATGCCGACGCTGTTCGTCGGAGCGATGTGCGGTGATGCCCTCGGCGTGCTGGCGTATCAGCTGTTTCCCGGGGTTGCGGGGTCGCCGAGTCATTACGCGGTGATCGGCATGAGCGCCGCGTTCATCGGCGCCACCCGCGCTCCGGTCACGGGTGTCGTCTTGTTGCTCGAGCTCACCGGCGACTACGGCATCGCGGTGCCGCTGTTGGTCGCCGCGGTTCCCGCGCTGCTGGTCGCCGTGCCGCGGTCCGCCGAGGTTCCGTATATCGGCAGGATCCTGCGACGCATCCCCACACCCGTTCCCTGAATCTCACCGAACGTCGTACGGTTGCTGCCCTTTCGTGGGCACAGGTGGTCCCGGCGCTGCCCTTGAACATCGCTGCCGGATTCACAGCCACTACAATTGTTGCAGTATGCAATGCTCTGAGGTGATGAGGGCGCTATGACAACGACACAGCTCCGGTCGGCTTCACTCGGTAACCGGCGGGCCTTGGCGGTCCCGGCGCACGTTCCGATTGTGGAATGGGTGCGGGAGAGCCCGGGGGGAATGGCCTTGCTCGCCTTGATCATCGGGGCCGGGGCAGGGGGTGGCGCGATCGTATTCCGGTGGCTGATCGTCACATTCACTCGATTGTTCTCCGGACACGACGACTATTCCGGCGCCGGTCATGTCGCGAATCCGCATCTGCCGTGGCTGGGGCCGTGGTTCGTATTGGCGGCGCCGGTAGTCGCGGGTCTGATCTACGGGCCGCTGGTGACGAAGTTCGCTCCGGAAGCTCGGGGCCACGGGGTGCCGGAGGTGATGTACGCCGTCGCTGCGCGCGGGGGCCGGATCCCGCCACAGGTGACCGTCGTCAAGGCATTGGCTTCGGCGTTGTGCATCGGCGGTGGCGGATCGGTCGGCAGGGAAGGGCCGATCGTGCAGATCGGGTCCGCGTGGGGCTCGAGTCTCGGACGGCTCACCCGCGTTCGGGAGAACCGGCTGCGGGTATTGGTGGCGTGCGGGGCCGCGGGCGGGATCGCGGCCACCTTCAACGCACCCATTGCCGGGCCGTTCTTCGCGATGGAACTGATCCTGCGTGACTTCACGGCCGAGTCCTTCGGTGCGGTGGTGTTGTCGAGTGTGACCGCGAGCGTCATCGGCCGCGCGGCATTCGGTAACAGTCCGTTCCTGGACTTACCCGCGTTCACGTTGCGCTCGGGCTGGGAGTACCCGATCTTCCTGGCGCTGGGGATCGTGATCGGCGCGGTCGGGGTCGGGTTCGGTCGCGTCCTGTACTGGATCGAGGACGTGTGCGATTGGGCCTGGCGTGGGCCGGAATGGTTGCGCCCGGCGGTCGGGGGAGTGGTACTCGGCGGGCTGCTGTTGGTGTTACCGCAGATGTACGGGGTCGGGTACCCGGTGCTGGCCCGGGCTGTCGACGGTCGGTATGCGCTGTGGCTGCTGGTTGTGTTGATGCTCGGCAAGATGATCGCGACCAGCCTGACCATCGGTATCGGCGGTTCGGGTGGGGTGTTCGCGCCGTCGCTGTTCATCGGCGCGATGGGTGGTACCGCATTCGGTGTTGTGGTGCATCATCTGTTTCCGGCCGCGACGGCCGCGCCGGGTCTGTACGGGCTCATCGGGATGGGCGCGGCGTTCGCCGGTGCCACTCGGGCGGCGATCACGGCGGTCATCATCCTGTTCGAGCTGACCGGCGAATACACCATCATCCTGCCGCTGATGCTCGCCGTCGTCGCCGCCACCGGAGTCTCCAGGCTCCTGTCCGACGACACGATCTACACCCGAAAACTCACCCGGCGTGGCGTCAATCTCGATGCGGTACACCATGGTTCGACGGCACGCCTGGAACGGTCGACCGTGGCATCGGTGATGGAGCCGATACCCAACCCGATCACCGTCGACACGCCGATCGAGCAGGCGAGCCGGGCATTGTGGTTGTCGGCCAACGGCATTCTGCCGATCGTGGGCTCCGACGACCGATATCACGGATGCGTCACCGCCCGCGCGATCGCCGAGGCCCTGTCCGACTCCGAATCCGACCACGCTACCGTCGGCGAAATCGCCGTCATGCCACCGAGAATCACCGAAACCGCCACGCTGGCAGAGGCTCTCGACGTACTCGCGCGCTCCGACAGCACCGGTCTTCCGGTCCTGGACCGGGGCGGCCACATCGTTGTCGGCTGGCTGACTCACCGGGCGGTTCTCACCACAGTGCAAGGAACCCGTTGACCTCCGAAGTGATCGACGAATCCGCCGACGACGGATCTCGGTCGCTGGCTGTGCCCCCTCCTTCGCGGAATGTGGTCGATATCAATGGAAGTCGTCTTCTGTGGCGCTGGATTGCCGGTCGTTCGTGCCGCGGACGAATTCACCTCGCAGGCCGTGGAATTCCTCCGCACGGCCGAGCTGACGACCGAGCAGCGGGAGCAGATCAGCCATCGGAACGCGGAGCAGCTGCTCCATCTGTGACGGCGTCTTTCGTCCGGTCGAGATTGTTGCCGACCCGAGTCAGCAGATCCCTCAGGGTTGCGATCTCGGCGGCGGTGAATCCCGCGACGGCCCGGTTGTCGAGCGCGGCAAGCTGGGCGTGTGCGTCGGTTACCCGCGCGTCGGTTCCGGGGGCCAGCGTGATCGTCTGGCTGCGCGCATCGCGGGGGTGGGGGGCGCGGCGGATGAGCCCGTCGCGGTCCATTCGGGTGAGTAACTGGGCCATGGAGGGCTGCTCGATGCCGGTCGCCTCGGCCAGCTCCTTCTGAGTCGGTTCCGCGCCCTCGCGCAGCAGCGCGAGCACGGGCACTTGGGCGTAGCGCAGGCCGAGAGGTTTCAGCGCGATGTCTCCGTCGCGCGCGAGCACGCGGGATGCGCGGTTGATCAGCTGGGCCAAGCTGGGTGCGGTGATCGGGTCCATATCATCCTTTACATAGGTGCCTATATAGTGTTACATAGGAACCTATGAACTCTAACTCTTCAGTATCGGAAGCCCAAGTGGTCATCGCCGGCGCCGGTCCGACCGGCCTCATGCTGGCCGCCGAGCTGCGGCTCGGCGGTGTCGACGTCGTCGTGGTGGAGCGGCGCGCGGCCGGTACCGTCGGCGAGTCACGCGCGCCCGGCATCAACGCCCGCAGCGTTGAGATCTTCACCCAGCGGGGGCTGGCCGACGAGCTCCTCGGCCGCGGCAAAGCCCTTCCGGGCGTGCTGTTTTCGGGGATCCCGATGGCCCCGCACGATCTCGATCCGGGCTGGCCGCCCGCGCTGATCCTGCCGCAACACGAGACCGAGCGGATCCTGGCCGCCCGGGCCGTCGAACTCGGTGTCCGGTTCCTGTGGTCCACCGCCGTGGTGAACCTGCACCAGGACGACGACAGGGTCGAGGTGTTCGTCGAGGGTCCTTCGGGCCCGGCCGAGATCCGCGCCGACTACCTCGTCGGTTGCGACGGCGGCCACAGCGCGGTGCGGCGGATCTGCCAGGTCCCGTTCCCCGGGGATGAGCCCGTGTCCTATTGGGTGGTCGGCGATGTGCAGCTGGATTACCCGCCCGACGGCAACGGAGTCTTCGGCCGCAACGAGCGGATCGGCACCTACCAGATATCGCGGGCCGAGCCGGGGTGGTTCCGCCTGAGCCTGATGCGGGCCACCCCGCCGGCCGATCGCACCGCGCCGGTCACCCTGGACGAACTGCGTGAGGTCATGCGCGACGGCCTGGGCACCGATTACGGTCTGCGCGAGGCACGGTGGATGTCCCGCTTCTCCGACGGATTCCGCCAGATCACCGACTACCGTCAGGGACGGGTCTTCCTGGCCGGCGATGCCGGGCACACCCATTCGCCGATCGGTGGGCAGGGCCTGAATCTCGGGATCCAGGACGCGGTGAACCTGGGCTGGAAGCTGGCCGCCGTACTGAACGGCGCCGCGCCCGACTCGTTGCTCGACACCTATCACCAGGAACGGCACCCGATCGCGGCTACCGTGCTGCAACTGACCAAGGCGCAGACGGCACTGATCAAGCCCGGCGCTCAGATGGACGCGCTGCGCGGTGTCGTGGGGGACATGCTCGCGGTGCCCGAGACCTGCCTGCGGCTCAGCGGGATTCTCAGCGGCCTGAATCTGCGCTACCCGCTCGGCGACACCCATCCCCTGCTCGGCCGTCGCATGCCCAATCTGACCCTGTCCACCGGCCAGGGCACCACCGAGGTGTTCGGCCTGCGCCAGGCACGACCCGTGCTGATCAACCTCGGCGCCGACGGATTGACCGACACCCCGGACCCGTGGGCGGATCGCGTGGACTACATCGAGGCCCGGCTCGACCCCGCACCCTCAACAAGCAGCTGGGACCTGCCCGTCTTCGGTGACGTCCCCGCCTGCGACGCGATATTCGTCAGACCCGACGGCTATGTCGCATGGGTCAACCCCGCCGGCGCACCCCTCGCCCACGACGCCCTGAACGGCGCCCTCGGCCGATGGCTGGGCACGGCCGACACAGCTGTGCTCGGCCGCATCTGAGCAGCCCCGGACTGCTTCCTCGACTGCGGCTTCCAACCGCGCGGATTCGCGTGAGGGGAGGCACACCGTGATCCACATACCTGCCATACCGGCATCGGACCACCCGTCTGCATTGCAGCACAACGCAATTCCATCACTGGAGCGCGGCAGGAGAACCGGACGGGACTCAAACAAGTTCCTCTCGGGGTGATCTCGTGGCGGCCGCCACTGATCATCCCATGGGACGTATCGTTTCGGCCTTCGTTGACGTCCGGGTTGCGATACTTGCTTGCACGATGCGGCGCACGGGATGCGCCGATGATCTTCCCTGGCAGGTGGTGCCTCGTGGCCGTGTTCGGCGATGACTGGCGTGAATGGCTGTCCGTGATGGCATTTCGGGTGTGGCGACGGGTTCGACGTGCCTTGAAACCCGCCACCAGCCCACGGCTCGCGAACATCTACACGGTGATCTCGGCGCTGCTCGCCGCCGCTGCCATCCCGATGATCATGCTCGGTTGGCCGGCTTTGATCGTGGCCGTGCTCTGCGTGTACGCCGCGTTCTGGTACGCGTTGGACGCTCACGTCATGAGGGTCGCCATGCGGGTGGCGGCCGGGCAGGACTCGAAGATTCACCCGCGCGACTTCCTGTATGCACCGGCGGCGCCGGATGCCGGTTACCGGCTGGTGAAGCCGACCGACATGAGCATGGCTCAGCTGTACCCGTATGTGGATCTGTCGGACCATTCGGTATTCATTCAGCTGGAGAACGACCTCACCCGCGATCAGCGAATCGTGCTGTACCAGCGCTGGTTCGAGTTGTGCCCGGACGCGTTCATGCATCTGGAGAAGAAATCCGACGACCATTGGCAGCCGATAGCGGTGTCGATCATGTTGCCGTTGAGCCCGACCGGGTTCCGGGCAATCACCAGTCGAGATGCAGCGCACCGGATCCGGGTCATCGATCTCGACCAGGACGGGATCCTGCGTCGGCCTGCTACGCGGAATCCGGTCTTGCTGATCGACACCTGGATCGTCGACCGGGAAGGTGGCCACGGCGGTGCGGGCCATGGTAAGTCCGAGACACGCGGCGGTAACGCGAACCTGCTGGTGTTGCGGCACCTTGCGCAGTTCTGGAACTCCGCCAACCGATTTCGTCAGATGATCTTCCTGGTGGAGACGGCCAACCCACGCCTGACCCCGACCCTGGAGACATTGTCGTTCCGACCGAGTGGCGCGTCCGGAATCGGGGAGGCGTTCTACTCGACCAGCAGTGCTCAATTCGATGCGATCGCTGCCGCCGAGTTCGCTCACATCAAGACGCAGGTGCGATCGGTACAGCATGTCCCGGTCGACGTCGGGACCGTCCCACGACCCCGCGACTGGTACTACAGCTGAGTTCTGCCGGGCAGCCGCTGCCGTGCTGCAGCTGGCCGAGCTTCCTGTCCATCGAGGAGGCGGCGTACAAGGCCGCGTTCCAGAAGTTCGATCTCGACATGTTCATCGACTTCGCGATCAACGACATCAGCGACCCCGACGAGATGGCTTCCTTCGAGCTGGACGAACCCGATGCAGCGGTTCGGCCGCTCCGACGAGGTCGCCCGGGCAATGCTGTTCCTGGCCTTCGACGCGACCTTCACCACCGGCGCCGAGCTCCCCGTCGACGGCGGAGTCTCACAGCTCTGATGTGAACCATTGTCGCCGCGGCACTCGACGTCCTCGGTGCGGCGGGCGAAACCCTTACGAAGCGAGGGTGATCGGCCGACGGATTCCGGCGTCGGCTCGTCATAACCACAGAAGTAGGTCGGCTGCGCCCGCTGGTCGAGAAGCAGGTAGGCAAGATCCCGAATCTGCCACTGCTGCTTGCCCTCTGCGACGCGTTACGACGCACGACGACCGCATAGCAGGGGACTATGCGATCGTCGTGCGGGGACGATCAGTACTATCTCGACGGGCCCGGGATCGGTGCGATGTTGATCGATTGCGGGGGAACCATGGACAACACGCTCTGGGTGCTGCATCCGGAGGGAGCGGGTATGTCGGTGTTGAGGCGTTGCTCCAGCCAGGAGAGCCCGCTTGCGGGGCCCGCCGCCGCCAGGACCAGGTGCTCGGCCGTTTCGTCATGGATGTAGGTCACCGGAGTTCCGGCGGCACAGTACTTTTCCACCAATCGGTCGGTTGTGAACGCCGGAACGATCTCGTCGTGCACCGCTTGATACGCCAACATCGGCGTGGTGGGGGCGGACTGGCCCAGGGCCGCAAGGGCCATGGTCGCCCTGGCCGCAGGCAGCGACAGCATCTCGTCGAGCGAAATATCCATATACTGGCTCCAATTTCTCGCCATATGCGCCAGTATGTCGCCGACCAGACACTGCGATCCGATGAAGTCGAACGCCGCGACGCCCTCTGGCGTCAGGTGCGGACGCAACTCCGCATTGAATTCGGGGTACGCCTTGTACAGTGCCGCGATGCCGCTGCCGACGAGGCCCGAAAAGAACGTGCCGTTGTTCGCCCGCGCAGCTGCGTCGAAATCGGAGGGCGGGCCGCCCATCGCGGTGCCGACGAGGTTGATTTCGGGTGCGTAGCTGGGGTGCATTTCGGCCGCCCAACCGGTCGACAGGCCGCCACCGGAGTACCCGAAGAGCGCGGTCTTGGTCTGTGGATTGAGGCCGAGCGGGGCGAATTGTTCGGCGGCGCGGATGCCGTCCAACGTCATATAGCCGGGCTCCTTGGCGGCCGCGAAGTGGCCGAATCGACCCTGGAAATCGGGCAGCGACACCGCCCAGCCCTCGTCCAATATCTGCGGAATGGTCACTTTCTGCGCGATTGTGGAGGTGGCGACTGGCGCGCCCTCTTGCAACTCGTACGACGCCACGCAGGTCGGGCCGGAGGCGTCCTCGAACAACTGATACGACAGCAACGGCCGATTCGGTGGCGCGTTGTCGGGCAGGATCACGGTTGTCACGGTGGCATCTGGGTTGCCGAACAGATCGGTGGTGCGGTATAGCAGCTGCCAGGATTGCTCCTTCGCCGGCGTCCCCAGGCGCACCGGCCGCGACCGCAGGATGGCACCCGGCGCCGCGGTCGCGAAATCCGGTGGCGGTTCGTAAAACGGATCGGCCTGCGGAACCAGCGGCTCCGCCGGCAACGTCCCATCCGCAGGGTCTGCGTTCGCCGGAGCCGCCGCAATAGCGAACACTACGAGCACGGCCACCGATCCCGCTATGTATCGCAAACTTCGAAGCACAGGAACCTCCTCGATGATGCTTACCCATTGCTTGCCGCACCGACGAGTCAACGCCTAGTCGAACGAAGCAAGCCGTCAATTGAACGGTAGATCTAATAACTGAATAAGATAAAAAATCCAGCTAGACCTTATGAGAAGCCGCACCAGGTGCACGGATCGCAGGCTGGGTAGCATTTGGCCGCATCGGAAGTATGCGATGTCGGCACCCCGGGCGGAATCGCTGAGGCCACTCCGGTGCCCAGTCCGAGCGCAGCAAGTGCGGCTGCCGTGATCAATACTTTCTTCATGCGCTCAACCTTTCGGTAAGGTGACCTTATAAGGTAGCCTGACAATATGAAGCTACTATCCGCTCGAGAAGAAGTCGACAGCCCGTGACGAGCCGCACAGTTGCGTTGAGGTCCGAGCGGCCCTCACCCGGATTTGGGGTGCGGATCCGGAGTGGGCGCGGGCTGTCGGTGCTGCGGTGTGCGGCGATATCAGTACGAGTGCGGGCCTCGAGGATCCGGCGGGGTTCGTGTTTGCCGGGTCCTCGGCCGACGTGGTCGGGCGAAGGATGGAGCAACTCGATCCGTCCTGGGCGGCGGAGTTGCTCGGTCGATATCCCCGGCGTGGCCCCAACGGCGCATCATCGAAGCTATGCGCGCCGCGGCTGCGGCTGTGCCCGATGGTCGCGTGCGCCACGGCGATCGGATGGCGAAGATATCGTCGATGGTCAGGCTTTCACCGTTCTCCGAATAGTCAAGTGGTAGGCGCGCGCGGGTGGTGTCAGGGATTGATCAGAGGCAGTTGTGGCGTGATGGTGCCGATGCGGCGACCCGGCGGGTCCAGGACGCGACTGTAGGCCTTGACGGTGTGGTAGGCGATGGCTCGGTCTGTGATGCTCAGGTCGGGGTGTTGTAGGCACAGTTCGTTTTCGAAGCGGTCGGTGTCGGCGATGGAGTGCAGATAGACGCCGAGGACGATGTTGTGTGGCCTGGCGACCGTGACGCAGAATCGGGTCTCCGGCAGGTGGGCGAGGGCGTGGCCGGTGTCGGCGAGTCGGCCCGTGTGCACGCTGGCCCAGCGGACCGCGGTCACCGGCCAGCCCGCTAGGGGGCGCGCGAAATCGCACCGCCGGGCAAGGTAGCCGGTGGTCTCCAGGCGGTCGAGGCGTCGCCGCGCGGTCGACTGGCTGACGCCCAATTGTTGAGCGAGTTCGACATAGCTGGCTCGGCCGTCGAGATGAAGCAGTCGCAGCGTCTCGAGGTCTTGCGGGTCGCGTTCGCCGGGCCGGTGTACTGGGCGCTGATAGGCCCGTTGCACACGGGCTCGTTGGTCGGGGTCGAGGGCGTCGAGGCGCCAGCCTCCTGCTTCGGCGAAGAACCCGGTCAGGATGCGGCTTGCCGTGCGTTGCACGCCGGGCAGTCCGCCGAGTCGGTCGGTGACGTATCGTTCCATCGCTGGCAAGTCGGTGGTGAACACGATGAGCAGAAGGGTCGGCACCACCCGCCAGGCGGTGGTGGTGACCCAGGCGCAGCCGGTGGCGATGAGGCGGGCTCACCGTCGGGTCAAGGTAGCCGGATCTATGCCGAGGATCGGTCCGAGCACGGTCCACGGGCGCATGGGTAGATCTGTAGAGCATTGACCAGAGCGAGGTCGAGTTCATCGACGTCGGCGGATTCATGCGTCCAGTCGCCCATGACGCCATTTTCATGCATTTTCCGGCGACATGGTCGACACGATGCAGTATTCGATGCAGGTGTCTCGCGCGAGAGACACTCATAGAAGGGAACGTGGAGATGATTCGAGGAATCCATCACGTCGCTGTGGCAACCCGTGACCTGGATAAGTTGTTGCCGTTCTACCGGGATCTCCTGGGCTGCGATGTCTTGTTCGATATCGAAATCCCTTCGGGCACTGAATCATTCGACAATATGACGGCTTTGAACGATGCCTCGGCGCGCTGCGTCATGCTGCGGGCGGGCAATGCCTATATCGAAATGTTCCAGTAACGCACCCCGCAGCCACCGGCCGGGAAACCTGGACGTCCATTGAACGAGCCCGGATACAGCCATTTCTGTTTCGACGTGACCGACATCGACGCCGAGTACGCGAGGCTGTCACAGGCAGGAATGGTCTTTCACGCGCCACCGCAGGCAGCTGCGGACGGTAAAGCCACGTACGGCCGTGACCCCGACGGCAATGTCATCGAACTACAAGAACTCTTCGGTAACGGCCTCGGCATCGCGCTGCCATGGCTACCGGCGGGTCTCGAGAGCTAGTTCCGGAACGAGGCCCGTCACAGCGCCTGAGAGAGGGACCTGATATGTCCGTACAACCCAATCACCGTTGATCGACGCGAATGGTCTGCCGGCCGTATGGGATGGCGCACTTGGTGAGTGCGCGATCGATGGTGCTGGCAGAGAAATCAGTGAGCATGGCGCAGGAATGGGGGAGTAGGTGTCCCCTCCGGACACCGAAGAAGCTGAAACTGCTTGCAGTGCAAGAAGTTTCAGCCTTTCTCCCTTATGAAGGACGATTTTCGGCCGATCAGTTCGGGCCGATGGGCAGTCCAAGCCCTAAGTCGATGGCGGCCTTGGCCGCGTCGAGCATTGATTGTGGGACGCCGGGCTCGGCTGCAGTGGTCAACACGTTTTGGGTGCTGCATCCAGCGGGCTTCGGCATGTCGGTGTCGAGGCGTTGTGCGAGCCAGTCGATCGCGTCGTACATCCCCGTGAGGGCCAGACTGCCGTGCTCGCTCGCATGGTCACGCTTGTAGGTCACCGATGTGCCTGCCGCACAGTATTGTTCGACCATCCGATCGGTCGTGGCCACCGGCACCATCTCGTCGAATACTGCCTGATACACGTACAGGGGCATGGCGGGTGCGTTCGCGCCCAGGGTGGTCGCGTCGAAAGTCGTTTTCACCGGGGGCAGCTCGATGAATTGGCTGATCGGGATGTTCAGGTATTTGTTGTAGTCGGTGAACGTTTGCTCGGCAAAGTTACGGAACCCGCATTGCGACCGAATCTTTTGCATCTCCGCGGCACCCTCGGGCGTCAGGTGCGCACTCAATGCCGCGCCGAAATCGGGGTACGCATTGGCCAGTGATGAGAGTCCGAGGCCGATCAGGCCCGCGCTCGCAGTCCCGTTGCTGGCCAACAAAGCGCGCACATCGGAGGGGGGACCACCCATCGCGGTGCCGACTACGTTGAGTTCGGGGGCGTAGCCGCTGTACATCTCGGCCGCCCAGCCGGTCGCCAGGCCACCGCCGGAGTACCCCCACAGCGCCACCTTGGTGCTTTTGCCGAGGCCGAGCGGGGCGAACTGTTCAGCGGCGCGGATGCCGTCCAGCGTCATATAGCCCGGCTCTTCGGCGGCGGCCAAGTGGCCGTGCATGCCCTCGTAATCGGACAAGGACACCGCCCAGCCCCGCTGCAATTCTGCTGCGATGCTCAGCAATGGGTAAGCATTCCTTCCGCACCGTAGGTTCCGGCGTCCTGCCGCAACACGTACGACGGCCCGCATGCCGGGTTGGCGCTGTCGTAGAAGGCCTGATGCGATAGCAACGGACGCTTCGGATCCGGTTGTGCGCCAAAGGGAAGCAGCACCGTGGTGACTGTGGCATCTGGTTTGCCGAAAAGGTCGGTAGTTCGGTAGAGCAACTGCCAGGACTGCGTTTTTATCGGCAGCGCCGTCAACACCGCCAACGGCACGTCCCGGGACCGCAGGATCGTGCCCGGCGCGGTGTCCGCGAAATCCGGCGGCGGCAGGTAGAACGGATCGTCCTGCGGGATCTGCGGCGCCGCGTTCGCCTGGACCTGCACTGCGAGGGTGTATCCAGTCAACAACGCAGCGACCGTAACGGCCACTGCGCCCACCCGGATACCGAACCTGCCGCGCAACGAAGAATACCGATGTTCAGGAGCTAGGTCTCTAGAATCCGCGCTCATGGTTTCGTCCTTCTGCTAGTCGTTTCTGCGATGCAGTTACCGCTTTTCTCGATGCTTATGTTTCGAATGTGGTCCCATGTCGGCAATCCGAACGAAAATGCAGGGAACCAACACGATGAGCAAGTGAGGCCCAAGAATCCCTCTTATGCCGCCTCTTGCGAGTTCTGCAGCAATCCGAGTTGCACTAGGCTCTCGGCGGTCGCGATGATGGCCTCTTCGTTGGATCGCGGCGCCCATCCGAGCAGCCGCCTGGCCTTTTCGTTGCTTCCGTTCGTGGACCGGCCCAAATCGGGGACGACCTGTTTGAGTGGCGGATCGACTACCGAGGCGAGCCGCACCAGCCAGTTGGGTAGCACTCTGGTCGGGACCCGGCTCGCCGCGTCACCCATACCTGCTCGTAACACATCGGCGATTTCCCGCATGGTCATGCTGGCGCCTGCGACGCCGACGAATCGCTCACCGTTGGCCTCGGGACTGATCATGGCGCGCAGGTGCAGGTCAGCGATATCGCGGACATCGACGACGGAAATGGACAGGCCGAGGACGCCGGGTAGCGCGCCTTCCAGCAAGCGCTTCACGAACTGGATGGAGCTCGAGTAATCCGGTCCGAGCACGGGCCCGAACACGCTGACCGGATTGATGACCGCGAGTTCCAAAGCGCCGCCTTCACTGGCTATGAAGTCCCACGCTGCGCGCTCGGCCAGGGTTTTCGATTTCACGTAGGCGCCGATCCTGGCATGGTCCGGGTGGGTCCAGTCTTGTTCGGTAAAAGGCCGATCCGTAGGCGGATGGCCGTAGCTGATCGCGACGAACGAGGAGGTCAGCACTACCCGTTTGACGCCAGCGTCCCGGGCGGCTCGCAGCACCCGCAGCGCGCCTTCGCGTGCCGGGACGACAAGTTCGTCCTCGTGTTTCGGGATGCCGGCGGGGAACGGTGAAGCGACGTGCAGCACAAAATCGCAATCGGCGACCGCCGCGGGCCAGCCCGCGTCGGAGGTGAGATCGGCGGCGGCGAACGAGAGCGTGTCGCCCGGCTCGGCTCCGCCGGTGGCCACCATCGCGCGCACTTCGGCTGCACGCTCGAGCGAGCGGACCGTCGTCCGCACCCGATAGCCCGCGTTCAGGAGTTGCACGATGCAGTGTGCACCAACGAATCCCGAACCCCCGGTGACAAGAACCAATCCATCACTCATGATTGCTGCTCCGTTCGTAGGTTGATCATGGATTTCCTCGATTTGCTGCTGTCGGGCGAAACCCGCGTCGAGAACAGGTACGCGGTTGCCGCCTACCTCGAGGGTTATGTTTCGAATGTGGTCCCATGTCGGCAATCTGAACGGAGATGCACGGAACCAACACGATGGAATATTTGGGCGCACGAATCCCTCCGGCCTCGACAAGGGCATTGACCGGCTTACGTCGCCATGTGCGGTTGCTGCCAGCGTGGCGAGTCGTACCTACTCGCCACGCTGGCAGTGCCGTCGGACCGTAGCTCCTGGCCGTCTTCGGCCCGTTGTCACTGACGCGGTATCAGGAGTTCGCGGTGGAGGGGTCGGGCAGCAGGAGGTTCGGCGGAATGGTGCCGATACTGCGGCCCTGCGGGTCCAGGAGCCGACTGTAGGCCTTCACCGTGTGGTACACGATGGCTCGATCGCGGATGGTCAGTTGGGGTAGCCGCGCCGACACCTCGGCTTCGAATCGGTCGGCGTCGGCGATGGAGTGCAGGTAGGCGGCCAGGACAATGTTGTCCTGGCCGGCGAGTGTCACGCAAAATCGGGTTTCGGGAAACTGGACGAGTGTGCGGGCCGTATCGGTGGTATGGCCGGTGGGCGCGGCGGCCCGGTAGATCGCCGTCACGGGCCAGCCCACGAGGGGTCGGGCGAAGTCGCATCGCCACGCGAGGTAGCCGATGGCCTCCAGCCTGGCCAGACGCCGTTGCGCGGTCATGGGACTCACACCGAGATGGTGGGCGAGTTCCACGTAGCTGCGTCGGCCGTCGGTGTGGAGCAACTGCAGCATTTCCCGGTCGCGGGTCTCGAGCTCTCCCGGCTGAGGTGAGGGGTGCTGGACGGCGCGTTCGATGCGGGCGGTCTGGTCGCGGTCGAGGGCGTCGAGACGCCAGGATCCCGATCCGGAGAAGTGGCGGATCATGATGTGGCTGGCGATATCTCGCGCGCCGGGCAGTCGACCGAGCCGGTTGCTGATGTAGCGCTCCATCGCGGGTAGGTCGGCAGTGAAAACGGTCAGCAGCAGGTCCTGATCGCCTGCCAGCCGATCGATCGTGACCGTCTGCGGATCCTGAGCCAGCGTGGTGGCCGCCTGCAACGCTTGCCCGGGAACACATTTGATCTCCACCATGGCGGTGCACGCTTGATCGATGTAGGCCTGTGTGGCCGCCGTAGTGATCCACGCGTAACCGCCATCGGTCAGGCGCGCCCAGCGGCGGGTCAACGTGGCGGGGTCGAGTTCCAGGATCGGCCCGAGGAGGGTCCACGGGGCGCGGGGGTAGATCTGCAATGCATTGACGAGGGCCAGGTCATGCTCGTCGAGCCCGAGGGATTCGTGCGTCCGACTGCTCATCGCGCTATTTTCCTGCATTTTCCGGCCAGCTGTTCGATGTGGAGCAAATTCGTAGCGTAGAGGCGGAGAACGCCTCCGTTGCCCAACTACTCGAGGGGAACCATGGCTGCCAATGCGCTCGGATCGGGGACCTCACCCCATGCGACGAAAGCTGTTCTGGGCACCGACGCGAAGCGCTGGTGGATACTCGCGATACTCGGCATCGCGCAGCTGATGGTCGTGCTCGACACGACTGTCATGAACATCGCGCTGCCCGAAGCGCAGAAGGACCTCGGGTTTTCCGCAGGGGATCGGCAGTGGGTGGTCACCGGCTATGCCTTGGCGTTCGGTAGCCTGCTGCTGTTCGGAGGACGGATCGGCGACATCTTCGGCCGCCGTAACGCGTTCATCGCCGGCCTGGTCGGTTTCGCGACCGCCTCCGCGATCGGCGGCGCGGCCCAGAATTTCGATATGCTGGTCGGCGCCAGGGTCGGTCAAGGCGTGTTCGCCGCGCTGCTGGCACCCGCGGCTCTGTCCCTGTTGACGGTCACCTTCACCGAGCAGTCGGACCGAGCCAAGGCGTTCGGCGTCTTCAGTGCGATCATGGCGATGGGCGCGGCGGTCGGTCTGCTGCTCGGCGGCGCCGTGACCGAATTCGCGTCGTGGCGCTGGGCCTTGTACATCAATCTCGCGTTTGCCGGTGTCGCGTTGGCCGGCGCCGTGCTGTTGTTGCCTCGCCACGTCGCGCACCAGAAGCGGGTTCTCGACGTGCCCGGCACCGTGACGGTCACCGCGGGATTGTTCAGCATCGTCTACGGATTCTCTCGCGCCAACTCGCACGGCTGGTCCAACGGCGCCACGATCGGGTTCCTTGTCGTCGGTGTGGTGCTCCTGGTCGTGTTCGCCCGGCTGCAGACCCAGGTCGTCAACCCACTACTCCCGCTACGAGTCGTACTGAACCGCAGCCGAGCCGGCTCCTACCTCAGCGTCTTCACCGTGAGCATCGCGATGTTCGCGATCTTCCTGTTCATCAGCTACTACCTGCAGCTGATCCTCGGCTACTCACCACTGAAGAGCGGTATCGCGTTCCTGCCGATGGTGGCCGCGATCGTACTGACAGCGACCACGACACCGGCGGTGGTGCTGCCGCGGCTGGGAGTCAAGGCGACCGTCGGTGCCGGATTCCTGATTTCCGCGATCGGCATGGCACTGCTCACCCAGATCACGGTGGACAGCAGCTACATCGGGCACGTCCTGCCCGGGCTCATCGTGCTCGGCTGCGGATACGGCGCGGTGACCTCGGTGTCGCTGCAGGGCGCGACCACAGCCGTCCATCCCGACGACACGGGCGTTGCCTCGGCGATGGTCAACACCAGCCAGCAGATCGGCGGCTCGATCGGCACCGCGCTCCTGAGCACCATCGCAGCGACCGCGGCGACCAACTATCTGGCAGGCAAGACACCGAGCCAGGTCGTGCTGGCGCACGCGCAGGTCGAGAGCTACAGCACCGTCTTCTGGTGGGTGAGCGGGATCGTCTTGATCGGTGGGCTCATCGTCACCGCGCTGCGGCCCAATGCGCTCCCAGCGGTGGCCGAGGGCGAACCGGTTGCCGCGCGATAGGGCCACATTCGAAGCTCAGGTATCGAACAAAGGCATTCGGAAAGTAGTCGAACGTGATTCGAAGAATCCAACACCTTGCGGCGACGACCGGTGACACGCATCAACCACCGGCACTTTACCGCGACCTTCTGGGCACAGCGCCTCCGTATCCGGTCATGCTCCCGTCCTTCGAAGGAACCAGGGAAATCAACACTCTCGTTGTAGCTCGCGCCATCACCGGCCTCAGCGCCTTCGTCTGAGGGAGTTACAAGCCCTGACCTTGCCGATCCGGATTCCATCACCAGCTGTCCTGACAAGCTCGGCGAGGGTGCGGTAGATCTGCCCGTCAGGTGATCCCGATGAAGGGAGTGGAGATGCACTCATCTCGACTACGGCAGCGTTCTGTATTGTTCGCGGCGATTGCGATAGTTGCGGGCCTCTCGATCGGCTATGCGCCCGCCGCGTCCGCGGACGACGGATTCGCACCCGGGACCATACCGCTGAGTCAGTACAGCGAATTCGGGCCGCACGAGACTGCGCAAACCCTCGCCGTGCACAGCTGCGATTCCGTTTACTCCGCGCTGCTCGATAGAGCGGTGCGCTTTTTCGGCAATCAGTCGGAATTGACGTGCACCGACATCTATCCGTCAGGGAATGATTCGCAGACCGGTATCATGTTCTATTATCCGAAAGATATCGCGGAAATGAGTCGAGTTCCGTCGCTCATCTTCTCTCCGGGCTCTAATACGGAACCAGGATATTACGACTCGAGCTTGCGCTTCTGGGCAAGCTACGGCTACGTCATCGCGGTTCCGTACGATTTGGTAAATCTCTGGCCGGAGCTGCCGCTGCGTGGCGCCCAGGGACTCGCTCAGGCCAACTCGGATCCGAAGAACGTGATGTTCGGCAAGCTCGATCTCGGCCGGACCATTCTCGTGGGGCACTCCGGAGGCGGTCAGGCGACCGAACTCGGCGCGAGCGTCTCGCCGAGTGAGTATCAGCAGATCGATCCGGCGCTGCAGATTATCGGTGAGGTTCCCATTGAGCCGGGACCGATCGCGCTCGGCAGTCTGCTCAACGTTCCCACCCTCTATCTCACCGGCTGCAACGACGCATTCGTGTGGCACTGGGGCTGGCCCAGATTGGCGCAATACAACCTGACGGTGACGGTTCCCGCGTACCTCGCGTGTATCAGGGGAGCCAACCACACCAAGCCGATGGATAGCATCGGGAACAATCCGTTTGCCCCCATCACCTTGGCGTGGATGCAATACATCGCCAAGGGCGACCAGGCGGCGGCAAAGTATTTCGTAGGATCCCAGTGGTCACTTCCCGCCGATCCCGGCGTGGAATACGCGATGCGCAACGATCTGGCCGACCGCCTCCCCGGATGAGCGGGCGCTACACCATCGCTGAGCCGCTATGGCCGACTTCCGAAGATAGAGAACGGTGCTGTGGTTGGTCGGTCGCTTGTACGGCAGGGATCACGCCCGCGCGGTTGCGCCGCCGAATACAGTACGAGCCCGCTCCGCCCTACCCGGCCGACGAACCAGACGTCGCCTGAGCCGGCCTCGCGCGCAGGGTCGACTGGCCCATGATGGATTCCTGCGTAGAGGTGCTCGGAACGCTGGTTTCATGCATTTTCCGTCCAGCTATCGGTGTAGCGTCATGATCGTTGGTATGGGAGTAGCTGAGAATAAAGAATTGGTCGGCCGGTTCTTCGAACTGTTTACTGGAGGTCGTCCCGAGGAAGCGTCGGCCCTACTGTCCGACGATGTGACCTGGTGGACGAACGGCGAACCGGGTCGCAACATCTGGGCAGGCACCATAAACAAGATTCAAATGATTGATTCGTTCAACACCTTCCCGTCGATATTCCCGAACGGATTGGTGGTGACTCCGGTGGGCTTCACCGCCGAAGGAGACAAGGTGGCGATGGAAGCCGAATCCCATGCGGAGGTCGTTAACGGCAAGAATTACAGCAACCAATATCACTTCCTGATCGAGGTGCGGGACGGCAAGATCCATTCTATTCGCGAGTACATGGACACGCAGCACGTGACAGATACTTTCGTCGATCTGACACCGAGAACCTGAGGAAGAAGCCCTATTCCATGAACGATGAGATATTGAATTGGGAATGGGCTAAAAGCTCGTCGGGAAATTTGACGGCGCGGCAGAAACGGCAGCTGACTCGGATGGTTGCCAAGGAAACCCCAGCGGCGGTCGCCAGTGCCCTGCGTTACCGCCTGGGTACGCGCGGCACCGGGCGGACCGATCTCGCCACGATTCCGGACTCCAGGCTGGCCCGACAGGCGGAAGAGGAGGCCAGGGAGTCGTTGAGTCCGTACCTGCTCGAGCATTCCTATCGGAGCTATTTCTTCGGGCGGGTGCTCGCCGGAATCGACGGAGCCCGTGTCGATGACGAGTTGGTGTATGTATCGTCGCTGCTGCATGATCTGACCCTGGACACGCCCACGCCGGGACAGTGCTTCGCCTATGTCAGTGGAGCGCGCGCCGCCGAGTTGGCCCGGAGTTGGGGAGCGGATCCGGACTGGGCAGAGGCTGTCGGGGCGGCGGGGTGTGGGCACCTGACTCCCGGTGCAGGCCTTGATGATCCGGCCGCCTTCGTACTCGCCGGATCCTCGGTCGACGCCATCGGCCGACGAATGGAGGAGTTCGACCCGGCCTGGGTGACGGAGCTGTTGGGCAAGCATCCGAGGCATGGCTTGAAACGCAACCTTGTAGCCGCAATGCGCGCCGAAGCGAGGGCCGTGCCGGATGGCCGGGTCCGGCACGCCGACCGGGCAGGGACGGTGTCCTTCATGATCCGCCGCGCCCCCTTTCCGGAATAGGCGAGTAGAGATGAGAAATCCTCGGCCAACGCATGAGGAGCACGACAATGAGCCAGCTCACGGGCAAGACAGCATTGGTCACCGGCGGCGGCAGGGGCATCGGCGCGCTATCGCCGAACGCCTTGGTGTTCAACCGGGTCGGCGATGTCGGAGACATCGTCGCCCTCATCGCCTCCGGCGATGCCCGTTGGGTCACGAAGACCGTGCCTGAACGGGTCTTGGCTGCCCACAACACGATTGACGCCGCTGACACCGAAACCCGTTGGTGGCGGCCGTATGAAACGATGATGCTGCGCGGCCGGTCCACTCCCACCAAGACTTTCGTCCGGTGCCATAGGTGTCCGAGGCCGGTGTTCGAACCTTTCGGCGCAACGACGCGCCGCCTCGAACCAGCTCGTCGGATCGGGACTCTCCATGCTCGTCCTGACACGACCGTTCGTGGCAGGAGCCTGCGTCCGACACACGCTCAACCAATCTCGGGTGGTGCTCCTCGCAACCAGAGAGCCGCGGTCAGACCGCCGTCGACCGAGATGGTGGCGCCGTGCACGTTGGCCGATTCGTCGCAGGCCAGGAACAGTGCGGCGGCGGCGATCTCCTCGGCCTGCGAGAGTCTCCTGCTCGGAACACCGGCCATCAGTAGCTCCATCATGTCGAGGTTCGGTTCGTTTGCTTCGGTGGCCGTCGGCCCCGGCGCGATCGTGTTCACCCGGACTCTCAGTGGCCCCAATTCCGCAGCCCACGATGTCGTCAACGAATGCAGTGCCGCCTTGGTCGCCCCATACATTGCGTAACCTGGCATGCCGATAATCGCGTTGGACGACCCGATGTTGATGACCGTGCCACCACCATTGCCGACCATTCCCGGGACCAGCGCGGCGGTAAGCAGAAACGGCGCCTTGATGTTTGTGGCGAGCGCCGTGTCGATCGCGTCCTCGGTGAAATCGACACTGGGGCCGCCTTCGCCGATGTAGCCGGCGTTGTTGACCAGGATGTCGATCCGCCCGCCTGCCGCGACGGCGGCCTCGGCGGCCAGCACGGTGATCGTCTCGGCTCCCTGTGCGAGGTCGGCAGCGACGAACTCCGCCGTTCCGCCGCGTTCGCGGATACCAGCCACCACCTTCGCGCCTTCCTCGAGTCGGCGGCCACTGACGACGATATGGGCGCCCTCGGTGGCGAACGCCTCCGCGATTGCCCGACCGATACCACTGGTCGAACCAGTCACCAAGGCAGTGCGACCCGATAAACGTTCAGCCATGAGACTCTCCCTTCGACTGCGGTGAGCTTGCCGATCGAAGCCCACCCTCGAATCCTGCGCCGCATCGACCGGCCGACCGGAGATTGCACGAATCCCAAAGAATCAGCTGCCGAACGCGCGAATCCATCAGGTGTCGTTTCCGGCTTATCGCGCGTGCGGACACCGTATCTCTGAATGGCTGCTGAGCTGCGGAAACAATCGAATACGACGGCAGGCGCTCCATAGATCCGTCTCGACGCATCGGCACCGGCCGCAGGCAGCCGTTGAATCGTTAAGTGATCCAATGGATTTCGGCGGGAGCCGGAATCGGCCACCAGTGTCTCCGGTGACATTGGCCGAGACCACAATTGGGCTCTACAAGACCGAATCGGTCCGCGACGATTCGCCGTTCAGGCGTGGCCCGCTATCCCGGCTCGCCGATGGTCGGACTCCGGTTCGCGTCCTCGCCATCGCCGGGATCGATTCCGAGTATGGAATGTGCCGAGCCGCAATCTGACCGAGAGAGTCGGTCATGCAGTGACCAGGGTCGGCTCGACTGTTACGCCGCTGTCCGGTGCGGGACCGGTGTGAGTATGCCGGTGGAGCAACGGACGTACCGCCAGCCCGACGATCACGGCGATGATCAACGAAATCGCGAGTCCTGCAAGGGGGTTGCCAGTGAACGTACTTCCGAGATAGCCGAGCATCGTGGCATAACACGCCCAGAGCAGTGAGCCTGTCAGCGAGACCGGGGTGAACCGGCGCAACCTCCAGCGAAGAGTTCCGGCGAGCACGGAGCCTGCACTACCCCCGGCAGGAAGCCAGCGTGCCCCGACCAACATCGGAACACCCCAGTGTTCGGCCCCGTCGACCAGCCATGTCGTCGCGCGGCCGATCGCGCGACGACGTGACAGCCAACCGAGCACCCGGGTGCCACCCCAGCGACCGACGGCATAGAGCAAGTGATCCGACACCGAGCATCCCAGTCCTCCGACCACGATCACGTCGATCGGCGACACATGCATCACCGATGCGAGAGCGCCCAGCCCGACCAGCGTCGGTTCCGTGGGGGCTACCGGAAGGATAGCGACCACGAACGCGGTGATCAGCGCTGCGAGGTCCATACCTCTCAGCGTGGTCGCCGAGCCTGGCAAGACACTGGGAGCCCGGTGTGGCAGTTGTCGGGATGTGGACCCGATCCTGGCCGGGATCGAGCTCCCCAGTCATTGAGGGTGTCCTCCGCCAACGCCGGAGGTAAGTCCCGGATGGTGATACCGAGCGGGATCAGCGCACGCCCGGAGCCCGGCAAGGTCATCACTGTGACCTCGTGGCCGCGCTTTACCAGTTCGACTAAAAAGGGGGCAATCGGATACAGGTGGCCGGTTGCCGGAGAGGTGAAGGTAAGGATTTTAGCCATACCCATGGCTAACTTTCAGATAACCGATCGAAGCGATATTCCGATGATAATGTCATCGACATGAAAGCAGACCGTCGCGCACCCTTTCTCGAGGGGATTTGCGTCATCGCCACGACTGTTGCGCTGCTTGCCATCTCGTCCGGTATCGCCTTCGGGCAGGAATCGGACCTCAGGTATGAAAAGATGGAGACTCCAGTTCAGGTATCTGGAAAGTGGCTGGTCGATCGATCTGGCCGTGTCTTCATTCCGCACGGAGAAAATATCGCTCACAAGCGTCCTCCTTATCTACCGTCTGCCGCAGGATTCAATGCCGATGACGCACAGCTACTTGCTCGCGAAGGGTTCGATGCCGTTCGGATAACCCTTTTCTGGGCGGCGATCGAACCGGCTCCAGGGGTATACGACGACGAATATCTGGCCGATATCGCGCGAACTGTCACTGTCCTGAATCAATACGGCGTCACCACCCTGCTCGAGATGCACCAGGACATCTGGTCGGCGAAATACGGCGGTGACGGCGCACCGGATTGGGCGACGATCGATGACGGATTGCCCGACGGGGCCCACGATCTGGTCGGCGCCAACCTGTCCAACGTCGCGTTCTGGCGGGCGACCGATAACTTCTACGAGAACAGGGTCGCCACCGACGGGGTCGGGATCCGGGACCGATTCCTGGCGATGTGGCGCCATGTCGCCGCCTATTTCGCCGGCACCGCGGGAGTTATCGGATACGGGCCGCTCAACCAGCCGCCGACCGGGGCGGCCTTCCTGGCTTGCCTGGCAAACGCGTGCCCACCCTTGCAGATCGACCGATTGCGGGCGTTCACCCGGGATGTCACCGCTGCCATTCGGCAGGGTGATCCCCGGACGCCGATCTGGTTGGCGCCGTTGATCACCTCGAACTACGGTGCCCGCCCGGATCTCGGATCGGTGCCCGATCGCAATGTCGTCTACGGCTACAACTCCTACTGTGTGGTCGCGGCATTGCAGGGCGGTGGCGGCGCCGGCTGTGAGCCGCAATGGCAGGCCGGAGCCGCCGAAGCGGACCGGTACTCCGACCAGCAGCAGGTGCCGGCCGTGGTCACCGAATTCGGAGCCACCGGCGCGGCGGATGCGTTGAGTGCGAATGCGGCGATCTTCGACGCCTATCGGAACGGCTGGTTCCACTGGACCTATCTGGGTGGCGACCCGGCGACCGTAGCGCACGACTCCGACGCCCAGGCGATCGTGATCGATGCGAGCAAACCGCGCAGCGGTGACAATGTCCGTGAGTCGAATCTCGACGCCCTGGCCCGGCCGTATCCGCAACTCACCGCCGGCACCCCCGGACCGTGGTCATTCGCCATCGGCACAAAAGAATTCGATTACTCCTGGAGTCCGGCACGGGCCACCGGTGGTGGCCGATTCCCGGCGGGCAGCGAAACTGTCGTGGCCGTGCCGCAGCGGCAATACCGCGAGGGTTACCACGTGCGGATCGGTGGTGGCCGCCGGGTGTCGGACCCGGGTGCGCTCCAACTGCGGATCGCGTCCTGCGACGACAGCGGTCCGATCACCCTTGCCGTGCTGCCGGGCCTGGGTGCCGACGAGCAGGGCTGCTGATCCGGATTTCGTATGCACCACAACCGAACCCATAATCCCCGGTGGCGCCGGGCCGAGCGAAAAGGATGGAACCTCATGAAGATCATGCGCGTATGCCTCGGCCTGACAACGGCTTTGGCATTGGCCGGTGCGGTGACGCCCGTCGCGGCGGCCGCAGGGCCGGGTGTGCGATATGTGGCCTTCGGCGACAGCATGACGGCGGCGCCTTACGCTGGCGGTGGTGGTCCACTGGGCCTGCCGACCTTTCAGCCGCAGCCCAAGACGGTGCCGCCGCCGAACCTCCAGAACTGCGCCCGCAGCAATTACGGATGGCCGTCGATCATGGCGGCCCGATGGGGGCTCGGCGACCCGCAGACCGGCGATTGGGCCGATTACGCTTGTCAGGCGGCGACAACCGAATCCGAACCGATCAACAATCTGCGCACCCAGATCGATCAGGCGGCCTTCGACGGCATGCTCGGGCCGAACACCAAGCTGGTGACCATCCAGATCTCCGCCAACGACGTCTGGCTCCCCGGTCAGCAGACTTATGCCAAGACGATGCCCACGTGCCTCACCGATATCATCCGCGGCTGCGACATACGCACCGATCCGGGGTACATCGACGCCGCCGTGATGACCGGCCCGAATCTCGCCGCTCGGATGACCCACGGCGCCCGCGGCGACATCATCGGCGCCCTGCGCGCGGCCGCACCGAAGGCGCAGATCAGATTCGTCGACTATGAGGACCCGCTACCACCGGTCGGTGTGCCGTTCGTCTGTTTCTCTTTCTTCGGCATCCACTCTCCGTGGCCGCAATTTCGCACCGCCTACGCACATCTGATGACCGACAACCTGAGCAACGCCATCCAAGGGGCGGCCGCCGAACTCGGCGTCGGCTTCTGGTCACTGAAGCCGGTCGGGATCGGTCACGACCTGTGCTCGCCACAAACCCACTGGACGGGTCTGGCCGATATCGGCCAGCCGTACTACCCCTTCCACCCCACCCTCGAAGCCCACGCCGTACAAGGCAACTACTTCAACGGCATCCGACTCCTCGAAGGCATCAACTGATGCCGCTCGTTCGGATTGATCTCGTTGCGGGCCGTACCGCCGGAGAGGTGGAACAGATCGCGGATGCCGTGCACACCGCGATCGTCGAGGTGTTCGCGATCCCACCGCGGGACCGCTTCCAGATCGTCACCGAACACGATGCGGGCCAAATGATTGCGCTCGACGCCGGGCTGGGTTTCGACCGAAGTAGCGGTGTCGTGATGATTCAAATCTTCACTCAGGCCGGCCGTTCGACCGAAACCAAGCAGGAGTTGTTCCGCTCGGTATGCACGCAGTTGGGCCGAATCGGCGTCGACGGCGCGGACGTGTTCATCGGAATCATGGAAAACACACCGGCTGATTGGTCGTTCGGATTCGGGCGGGCACAGTACGTCGAAGGAGATCTCGCCGTACCGTCCAGTGAATAGGGTCTTTCAGCTCCCTGCGGACCCGACTTGCGGTGCGGCGCAGGTCGGTGTCACGGCATGTTCGGGGTCGAGTGCGTTCAGTACCACGCGGATTGCTATGGGATCGGACGTGAGCAGCAGGTGCTCGGTGAAGTCTGCCGGGCAGAGGTCCTGCAGCAAGAGGTTGGTGACGTTGGGCTCAGCAGGCAGGTACGCGGTCGTGTACGGGGTGGCGAACTCGTCGCTGCGGGACGCGAGGACGGTGTACTGGACATCGGGCAGCACCATGTCGCCGCTGTTGAGCTGCTGGATGAATGTCGATGTGGGTAACTGTTCGTCGCAGGACGGGCACAGGGCGGCGGTTATCGGCGGGGCGATGGTCATCGGCAGATTGATGGCACCCCAGGTGGTTCCGTGGTTGTCCGGGGCCAGGCCGATCAGGGTGTGCACCTTGTCCGCGCCGCCCAGGTTTTTCATGTAGTACCGCGGCAGCACGCCTCCCTGGGAGTGACCCACGATGTCCACTTGCTGTGCTCCGGTCGCGGACAGCACCCGATCGACGAAGTCGGAGAGCTCTTGTGCCGAAGCGGCCATCGGACCGATGCCGGACAGGGTTCCGCCCACTGTTCTGCCGTAATCGAGCGCGAATACGCAATAGCCGGCCTGTGCCAGAGCAGGCGACATCGCAACCCAATTGTCCAGGCGATTTTCGAACGTGCCGTGCGCCAAGACAACGGGGTGTGGATGTTCGGAACCGGGGCGGCAGGACCAGTCGTCGGCGCCCGGTGGTGGCGGGATGAGATCGGGGTCGGCGACCGCCGAAGGGGCAGCGACCCAGGCGAATACGAGAAATGATATGACGGCCAGGCAGGCGTTCGAGACAGTTCTGCGCATAATGTTCCCTTCGGGTTTTTCGCTGTTCTCCAGACCTACGTCGGCAGTTGCCGACCGCCCACGGTGGCCGAGGGCGCGTTGATCAGGGTGGGGCGGTCGCGGTCGGCGATACCGGCGCGTAGGAGTTCGGTAACCTCGTCGGTGCTCGACGCGTGGTGGGCGTCGACGCCGTAACTGGTTGCGGTGGCGACGATGTCGAGGCCGGGCAGGTCCAGGCCGGGCACGCCGGGGGTGTTCTCGAGTTGCCCGAATTGTTTGAGGATGCCGTATTCGGTGTTGGACGCGACGACGAAGGTGACCGGGATCTTGTAGCGTGCCGCGGTCCACAGTGCGGTGATGGCGTAGTGGATCGCGCCGTCACCGATCGCGCAGATCACCGGCCGATGTGGGGCGGCGAGTTGGGCGCCGACCGCGGCGGCGGCCCCGAAGCCGAGCCCGCCACCGGCAGCGCTCAGATGCGAGAACGCCGGTTCGGGGCGGATCGCGTCGAGAATCGCGGTTTCATGGGTGGCGGCCTCGGTGACCCAGAGGGTGTCG
This sequence comes from Nocardia sp. NPDC051570, assembly GCF_044454005.1. Taxonomy (NCBI): domain Bacteria; kingdom Bacillati; phylum Actinomycetota; class Actinomycetes; order Mycobacteriales; family Nocardiaceae; genus Nocardia; species Nocardia sp. NPDC051570. The sequence continues at coordinate 60,692 of NZ_JBITDI010000026.1, forward strand.
GCGGGTGCCGCGCGGCGGGCGGCGGCCCACAGGGCCTGCGGAGTCAATGGCGCTGCGGTGGAGACGAGTTCGGTGGGGGCCGGACGTGCCGGGGGCATCGGGTGGTAGGTGAGGCTGACCGCTTTCGCCAACGCCGCTGTGGCGGAGAGGATATCGGTGACGAATGCCTGTCCCATCGGTGCGCGGGCGGCTTCGTCGGGGTCGTTGGTGAGGTGGATCAGCGAGGCGCCGTCGGGCAGGTAGGGGCCCTCGATGTGGGGGTAGTACCGGAACACGGGTGCGCCGATGACGACGATCAGGTCGTGGCCGGCCAATACCTGGGAGATCCAGCCCGCGCCGGGAGGCAGCATCCCGCGATAGTTCGGGTGGTTCTCGGGGAACCCGGACAGTCCGGGGAACGGTGCGGTCCACACGACCGAGCCGGTGCGCTCGGCCAACGCCACTGCGGCGTCGCGGGCCCCGAACCGCTCGACGTCACCGCCGACGATCAGTACCGGGGATCTCGCGGCGTCCAAGCGTGCCGCGAGAGCGTTGATGGTCGATTCCGACAGGTATCCGCCGTGGACGACGCCGCGATCCCGCAGCACGGCGATGTCGGCGAGTCGTCGTTGATCGAGTTCGACGTCCATATCGTCCATCGGCAGGGAGACGAAGACCGGGCCGTGCGGTGGTGTCGTGGCGATGTGAATGGCGTGGGCCAGTACGGCGGGGACTTCGCCTGCGGTGGCGGGTTCGGCCGACCATTTCACGAACGGTTTCGGCAGGATGGTGGCGTCGGCATTGGTGAGCAGGCAGCCCTGGTTCTGCATATCGCGACGCTGGTTGCCCGCGGTGATCAGCAGCGGGGTCTTGTTCATGGCCGCGTTGTAGATCGCGCCCATCGCGTTACCGACGCCGGGAGCGGTGTGCAGGTTCACCAGGGCCGGGTGGCGGGTGATCTGGGCGTAGGCATCGGCCATCCCGACCGGCACCATTTCCTGCAGGCCGAGGATATAGCGCATATCGGCCGGAAAGTCTTGCAGCAGACTCAGTTCCGAGGAACCGGGATTTCCGAACCAGGTATCGAACCCATGGGCGCGCAGCAGATCGATGGTGGCTTCTCGCACAGTGGTCATCGCAGCCTTCCTCCCTGTGAGGTGGGGGTCATGTGAGGTGAGGGTCAGTGATGGCCGATGGGTTGTTGAACGGCCGCGGCGAGAAGGGAGCCTGCCGCTTGTAACCAGACGGGCCAGCTCTCGGGATCCAGCAGCATTGATCCCTCGTCGCGTAGATCGCATCCGGGTCCGACTGGGACACCGTCGAAACGGTCCTTCAGCCAGATGAATTCCTGTGCCATGCCGAAGAACAGGAGCGTGATGTGCTCACTGAAGTTGTCCCGGGTGTACACCACCTTGGCCTGAGGCTCGCGGCAGTAGGTGTTCACCAGGTCGTTGACCTGTCCGACGGGGACGATCCAGTCCGGGTTGGCGTTGTACATGAACATCGGCATATCCGGCACCGAATGGCCCATGCGGACCGCGTCGAAGACCTCGTCCGGGACCGAGCCGTGCAACGGGTCGGGAATGTCGAACATCTGCTCGTACGGCAGGAATGGCAGCGCAAGTCCCGAAAACACCTGACACAGCGAGGTATTCACCGGTCGTAGTGCCCGCAGTATCGGGCCCATATGCTGATCCAGGTAGGCGGCCAGCTCCGGGTATTCGCGGGAGGCACCGAATACTCCCGCGAACAACAGGCCCGAACCGAGGTTGCCGTTGGCCGAATGCACCATGGCGCGCAGATCGGCGGCGATGCCACCCTCCGCGGCGCCGACGATGTTCAGCTCGGGCGCGTAGGACGCATGCAGTTCCGCCGCATTGCCGGTCGCGATGGTTCCGCCGGAGTATCCGGCCAGCGCGGTCTTCGTCCCGGGCCCGCTCGAGCCCAAGGGCCCGAAGTTCTCCGCCGCGCGAATGCTGTCCAGGGTGATCCGCGCATTCAGCGGACCCGATCCGAATGCCATGTTGGGGCCGTCGAAGTCGGGCATGTTCACCGCCCATCCGGCGCCCAGCGCGGTCAGGGTGAACAGGAACTCGGTCTGAATATCGGGCTGGCCGAGATAGTTTCCCGGCACCGATGCCTGCTGCAGCAGATATGACGGCGCGCAGTAGTGGCCGCCGGAATCGATCGGAAACTGGTACGACAGCAGGTTCCAGGGCTGATCGCCGGGTCCGCCGCGCGGTTTCATCACGGTCGTGACCGCGGCGATCGGGTGATCCAGATGATCGTTGGAGCGGAACGACAGCTGCCAGGCGTCGATGTCGATCGGGAGCACGGAGTAGAAGGCCAGGTGCACCTCGCGGGCCGCGATGATCTCACCGGGCTGCTTCGAGGCCACCAGGTCCGCGGGCGGGTTGTAGAAGCCCGGGTCGAGCTCCGGGGGCATCGGCGGGATCGGGAAGGGCAACAGCGGCTGCACCGGTACCGGGACCGGATCGGCTGTCGCCGCGCCCGTCGATGCGGACATCGCGGCAACGGCGAGCACCACGGAAATGATTGCCGAGCGGGCGATCCGCGACTGCGGCACTCTCATGGCTGCTCCATGGATATGGCGTCCCTGTTGTCAGTGTTCATGCGAACCTCTCGGACCGCTCGATTCCGCGTTCGTCCGATGTCGGGGGATGGCTGCGCCGGCGGCCGCACCGGCCAGGAGCACGCCCGCCGACAGCCACATCGCCGGGCGCATGCCATCGGTGAAGGACGGACCAATGTCGGCGAACGACCGGATCGGCGTGGAGAAGTGCGCGACGACCGATGTGCAGATCGCGATGCCGAGTGCGCCACCCACTTCCCGCAGGGTGTTGTTGGCGCCGGAGGCCTTGCCGAATTCCTCGGGTCGCACCGAGGACAGCACCTGCGCGCTCACCGGAGCCCATACCAATCCCATACCGATTCCGCCGAGCAGCATCGGCGGAATCGCGTCGGTGTAATCGAGGGTGGGGCCGCCGATCAGCGCCATCCAACTCAGGGCCACCGCGTCCAGCGTCAGTCCGAGCGTCATCAGCCGTCCGCCGCCGACCCGGTCGGTCATCAATCCGGCGAGCGGGGCCGCCACCATCGGTCCCAGCGACCACGGCAGCGTGCGGAGCCCGGCGTCGAAGGGGTTGTAGCGCAATGCGATCTGCATGTATTGCACCAGCAGGAAGTTCGATCCGAACAGCCCGAAGTACATGGTCATCGACACCATGTTGCTGAGTACGAAACCCCGTATCCGGTAGAAACGCAGCGGCAGCACGGGATCCACAGCTCGGCGCTCCCACAATACGAACATCGTGAGCAGTACTGCGACGGCGGCGAATGCGCCGAGGATCCGCCCCGAGCCCCACCCGTATCGGTGACCTTCGACGATCGCCCAGACGGTGAGCACGACGGCCGAACATCCCAGCAGCACACCCGGCATATCCAGGCCGCGGTCCGGTCCGCGGCTGTCGCGCAGCACCGACCGGATCAGCCAGACGGCGACGGCGCCGACGGGCACGTTGATCCAGAAGATCCACTGCCACGCCAGGCCCTGGGTGATGGCACCGCCGATCACGGGACCGAGCGCTACGCCCAAACCGGTGATGCCGCTCCACAATCCGATCGAGGCGCTGCGTTTGGCCGGTGGTACCGATTCGGCGAGAAGTGTCATCGATACCGGCGTCGCCAGGGCCGCGCCCGCGCCGGCTATCGCTCGGCCGAGGATCAGCACGTGCACCGTGTCGGACAGTCCGGACAGCACGGATCCTGCCATGAACAGCATGATTCCGGTGACAAGGATGCGGCGGCGTCCGTACCGGTCACCGAGTGCGGCGCCGGTGAGCAGTAATCCCGCGAAGGCCAGCGTGTAGGCGTTGATCACCCATTGCAGCTGTGCTTCGTCGGCGTGCAGGCTGCGTGATATCGCCACCAGGGCGTTGCTCACGACGAGGTTGTCGAGGGCGACCATGAACGCCGGGGTGGCGCAGGCCGCGATGATCGCGATGGCGTGGCGCCGGGATCCGGTTGCGACGGCGGCACTGCGGGTGCTCGCGTATTCGTTGGCGATGGTCATGATCCCTCCGGTCCCGCGATCGGTGCGTCGGGCCGGTAGTGCCGCAGTGAATGCGGCAGTCGGACGCCCTGCAAGGTCAGCTGGTGGATCCGTGAGTCGTAGGCGGCGCCGCGCAGCAACTGCATCGCGACATCCCCGGCCCGGCGATCGTGCTCGAGGTAGGTACCGCGGGCCCATTCGTTGAACCCGCCCATCGCGGGGCCACACCAGATTTGGTAGTCGGCGTGGCGGTCGGGGTCGCCGGAACTGGCCCAGCGCGACGACAAACCCAGATACCAGCGGAAGATCAAAGCCATTCTGCGCTTGGGGTTTCCGACCGCCCGCTCGACCTGAACCGGATCGCGCTGCTGGAAGTGGGTGACCACATCCGACCAGACCTCCTCCACCGGCCGGCGCAGAATCTGCTGTTCGAGTTTGGCGCGCTCCGCGGCGGGCAGCGCGTCGATGCCGTCATAGCGGCGATAGAGCTGGTACAGCTGCTTGGCCCGGGCCGCGAACAGGGTTCCCCGTTTCAACACCTGCACCTCGACGCCGAGTTCGAACATGTCCGAGGACGGCGCCATCTCGCAATCGCTGATCTGGGCTTGGCGCAACAGTTTCCGTGCGGCATCGGATGTTCCCGATTCGGCGCAGGCCTGGTTGATCGACCCGGTGACGACGTAGTCCGCGCCGAGCGCGAACGCGGCCGCGACCGCGGCGGGAGTGCCGAGGCCACCGGCGGCTCCGATCCGCACCGCGTGCGGATATCGCCACTCGAGGGCCATGGCGTCGCGCTGGGTCGCGATGGCGGGCATGATCACCGACAGCGGTCGGCGATCGGTGTGCCCGCCCGAGTCCGCCTCCACGGTGATGTCGTCGGCGACCGGTATCAGCCGAGCCAGTTCGGCCTGTTCGCTCGTGATGAGTCCGTGCGCAAGCAGTTCGGCGACGAGCGGTTCGGGCGCCGGACGCAGGAACCGGGCAGCGACCTCGGGGCGCGACAGCTTGGCGATCACCCGGTTGCCGATCCGCACTGCGCCGTCGGATCCCCGGGACAGCCCCGCCACCCGGTAGCGGACCAGCGCCGGGGTCAGGTCCATGAACGCGGAGGCCTCCACGCAGTCGACACCGCGACGGAGCAGCAGGTCGACCGCGGCCGCTTCCATGGCGGGTTCGTGGGGGCTGTGGATGAGGTTCACGCAGTAGGGCAGACCGGGTATCTCGGCGGCGAACCGGGTCAATGCGGTGTCGATGCGGTCTGCGGAAAGCCCGGCGGCGCCGAACGATCCCAGGCATCCTGCCCTCGCCATCGCGATCACCAGATCGGCGGAGGCGATGCCGCCCGCCATCGCGCCGGACATATAGGCGTACCGGACCCGGTGGGTGTGGCGAAAACTGCTGGCGCCCAGCGTGTGCGGCGCCAGCGGCGCCGCGACGGCGAGGGGTGTGCCCGCGGGCGCCACGGCGGTCACCGCGATGCCGCCGGGTCTGTCGACGACATAGCAGGGCACCTCGAGTCGGCTCAGCACCGCATATGGATCTGTGACCTCGGGCGCCCGGTGCGCCGTGGCGTCGGGGACGAGTTCGACCGTCATCGCGTCGACTCCTCGAGGGAGCGGACCTCGATCGCGATATCGCTGACCTGGTAGATCCGCAGTCCCGGCTTCCAGACGCTGCCGTCGGCGATGACCAGCAATCGTCCCGGTTCCCGGCGGATCTCCTTGATGTGAACCTCGAAAGTCATCTGTCCGTCGTGGATTTCGACCTGGCCGCGGTAGCTCCAACGCGTCTGCACGCCCACCGGCGACTCGAAGGTGACCGGCCCCATATCGGCGGCGAGGCCGGTGTCCATCACATACACCTGCAGGGCCTGGGTCAGCGATTCGATGCCCAGTGTTCCCGGCATCACCTTGTCGAGGTCGTTGTGGACGTCGAAGTACCAGTCGCTCGCCGCGATCGCCCGGCTGCCATGGACGTACCCCTGACCGAGCGCGCCACCGCCGGGTACCACGGTGACGTCGTCGATCAGGCGCAGCCGCCCGCCGGCCAGCCGCAGCCCGGTGCCGGGTTGCGGGGTGAACCAGCGATCCTCGGACCGGAGGGCAACGGTGTGGGCCCCGGCCGGATCGGGGTGTTCCTCCAACCAGGACGGTCGATACTTCCCGGCGTCCATGCCCTTCTGGTGTTTCAGCCATTCTCCGGGGAAGTAGCCGTAGAGCGTCTGTCCTTCGTAGAACAGCTCACCGTCGGCGAACAGGCGGAAGCCGAATCGCTCCAGCAGCACACCGGAACCGGGCAATCGGGTGAGCATGACCGTTTCCTGTCGAATGGTCTTGCCGCGCAGGTCGACCGGTCGTGTCAAGGTGGCGTAGCCGTCGAGGTTGCGGACGTACAGATCGTCCTCGGGGAACAGGAAGGCTCCACCCATGTAATAGCCGAGCAGCAGCGAGGATTGGAGTGCGATCTCCATGTAGACGAAGTTCGGCATCGTCGGGGTGGAGTTGTGGTGGTAGTACCACCAGTCCGGCGACGAATCGTATTCGGTGACCAGCGTGACGCCTTCGGCGAATTCACCGGGCTTCCCGTCGACGCTCTGGATCCGGTCGATCCGCTGATAGTCACCGCCCGGTGTCCGGGGCATATGCTTGCCCACGCCCAGGACTTCGCTGAACTCGCTGCCGATGGCCTGGGTGAAATCACCGGCCCCCGCGAGGGCGAGGTGGAATTCGTTGGCGTAGGTCGCTTCGCCGTCATGGTTGCGGCGGCCCAGGAACGGCATGACGCCGTCGGCGCCTATTCCGATCGCGGTGCCGGGCTTCTCCCGGACCTGGACCGCGAGATCGGTGAGCCGGATGATCGGGGCGCCGTCGGCGTAGACCGTGACGTCGGCGACCACGGTCGGGCGCGGGATCAGGGTGATGTCGCAGACATCGGCCCCGTAGGTGATCGTCCGCGCCGCCGTGGGCAGCGGCGCGAGCAGGTGCATCCCGGTGGGTACGTCGAACGCCGGCTGGAATTCCCCGTCCGGGAAAACCAGGTGCAGCCCTGCATACATCGCGTACACCTGCAGCACATGCGCCGCGCCCTCGACGAGCAGCGCGACGGGCGACAGCGAGTTCCCCGGCACGTCGAGCGAACTCGGGGCCGCGGTCGCGGTCAGCTTCCCGAAACCCCGTGATCCGCCGGTCCGATCGATGTCGGTGATCTCGGTCAGCGTCCGAATCCCGCTGCGGGGGAGGCGGATCGAGGGGTTGCAGCCATCGGCCCGCTGGTCCCAGTACCGTCCGAAGACCGCCGCGAGTTCACCCCGGGTGAGCAGATCGATGTCGTCGGTGGTGACGCACTCCCGATCGGTGCGCTCGAGCGGCTTGAACTTGGTCGGGTCCTTCGGGTGGCGTCGCCGGTGCCCTCGCTGGGTGCCGAAGTACTCGCTCCCGGACAGTACTTCGTCAGGGTCGCCGAATCCCGCGCAGGCCTGCGGCATTTCGGCGATCAGCCGGTCACCCAGATAGCAGCGGTGCGAGAAGTGCACCCGCGCACCGGAATCGAGGGTTTCCAACCGGTCCACCTCGAGCCGGACGCGGATCGTCTGCCCCGTGCGCGGTGTCCGGTCGTGGAAGATCGTGTCGGCGGACAGCAGTCGAAGCTCGTGTCCGGGTTGGGGTTCGATGCCGAGATGTTCGAGGAGCAGCCCGAGGCATTGTGTCGTCTCGAGGACGACGGCGGCGGGGACGGTGCCGTCGAGGGCGTACCAGGCATCGGCGGGGACATCGTATTCGGCGGTGATCGAGGCGGGAGGCTCGAATCTGCCTCGCTCACCACGCATCTCGAGCACGCGTGACACGAAGGGATACCGGCCGGTTCGCGGGGCGGTCGAACGACGGGTCACCTGGTCGAGCTGGGCGAGCATCCGGTGCTGCAGGGCGTCGTGCGCGGCGGTGAAGGCGCGGTCGCCGAGGGCGGCGTCGGTGCTGGCGAGATCGAATACGTGGACCATGGGGCTCTCCTCACGCGGATGGACAGGGGTTACTGGTCGTTGCGGCTGCGCACTTCGATGGCGATGTCGTCGACCTGGTAGATGCGCATTCCGGGTTTCCAGACGTTGGCGTCGGCGATGACGAGCAACCGTTCCGGTTCGCGGCGGATCTCCTTGACGGTGACGTCGAGGGCGATCTCCTTGTCGTCGGCCAGAACCTGGCCTCGGTAGCGCCACCGCATCGGCACGTCGACCGCCGACTCGAAGGTCACCGGACCCATATCGGCGGCGAGATCGTTGTCGATCACATAGAGCTGCAGGGCCTGAACGAGCATTTCGATGCCGAGGGAACCGGGCATGACCGGATCCTGGAAGAAGTGGTATTGGAAGTACCAATCCTGCGGGTCGATCGCACGAGTACCGTGCACATACCCCTTGCCGAACTCTCCGCCGTCGGGCACCACGGTCGCTTGGTCGATCAGGCGCAGATGCCCGTCGGCGAGCCGTAATCCGGTTCCGGGTTGCGGAGTGAACCAGCGATTGTCGGGGCCGATCGGCACTGTCCGTGCCCCGGGCGGGTTCGGATGTTGTTCCAGCCAGGAGGGTTTGTAGGCGCCGCCGTCGAGTCCTACCTGGTTGCGGAGCCCGTCGGCGCCGAAGAAGCCGAACAACGATTCGCCCTCGTAGAAGACCTCGCCGTCGGCGAACAGCCGATAGGACAACCGCTGCAGCACCGCGCCCGGAAATGCCTGGTGTGAGACCAGTATCGTTTCCTGTCGAATCGTCTTGCCGCGCACGTCGATCGGCCGCACCACGGTGGCGACACCGTCGAGATTACGGACGTACACATCCTCGTCCGCCAGCACGAGGGCCCCGCCGAGGTAGAAACCGAGCAGAATGGCGGACTGCAGCGAGGTCTCCATGAGCACGGCATAGGGCATGGCATCCGAGCAGTTGTCGCGGTAGTACCAGGATTCCGGTGCCGAGACGAATTCGGTCGATGCCTCGCTGCCCGTGGTGAATTCCCCGCGCGTTCCGGCGACGCGCTGCAAACGGTCGACGAACTGGAAGATCCGGTTGGGCATGCGGGGTAGTCGCCGGCCGGCGAAGACGGCGAAATCGGGCCCCATCGAGGTGACGATGTCGCCGAGCGCCGCGTGCGCGATATTGAATTCGGTGGCGAGCGCGGCCTCGCCGTCGTGGTTGCGGCGTCCGAGGAACGGGACGATGCCGCTCGCGGTCGGGCCGACCGGTGTGCCCGGTTTCTCCATGACCTGTATCGCGGCATCGGTGATTCGCATGATCGGCGCGAAGTCGGCGTACACGGTGACGTCGGCGATCACGGTGGGCCGGGGCAGCAGCAGGATGTCGGTGACCTCGGCGCGGTAGGACAGCGTTTTCACCTGCGCGGGCATCGACCCCAGGATGTGCACGGTTTCCCGGATACCGAACGCGGGCTGGAATTCCGCGTCGGGGAACACCAGATGCAGACCCAGATACATCGCGAAGATCTCGAGTAGTTGTGCCGCACCCTCGGTGATCATGGTCCCGGGCGGGACACTGCGCCGATCCGCGGCCCGGTTGGCGGTGAGCTCGCCGAGTCCGTGCGGTCCGCCGAGTCGCTCGATCATGGTGACCTCGTCGAGCATCCGGATACGCCCGGCGGCGAGGCGGATCGAGGAATTGCAGCCCTCGGCGCCCTGGTCCCATGCCGGCCCGAACACCGCCGTCAGATTGCCCGAGGTCAGCAGATCGACGTCGGTGTCGGTGAGGCTGATCCGGTCGGTGCGCTCGAGCGGTTTGAAATCCCTCGGTGCCAACGGATCACGCCGGTGCTTACCTTTCGCGGGGGTCGCCGCGACAGGCCCCGAGGGTAGGTCGGCGGGGGTGCCGAATTCGGCACAGGCGTCGGCCATGTCCATGATCACGGTGTCGCCGAGGCGGCATCGGTACGAGAAGTGCACCTGCACACCGGAATCGGAGGTGACGAACCGGGTCACGTCGAGATCGACGCGGAGCGTCTGCCCGGCGCGCGGCAGCCGGTCGTGGAACACCGGATCCGCCGACAGCAACCGCAGGCTCTGTCCGGATCGCTGGTCGACGCCGAGCTCTTCCAGCAGCAGCGCCAGGCACTGCGTCGTTTCGAGCAGGATGCTCGCCGGGGCGATGTCGTCGCGGGTGTACCAGGGGTTCGCGGGGATGTCGTACTCGGCGGTGATCCCGGCCGGGGTGTCGAGTACGCCGGGCGCGCCGCGCATCTCGATCACCCGGGACACGAACCGATGGAGATCGGTGACATCCGGTTCCAGCGTGGGCTCGGCCGCTCGGCCGCCCAGCAGCTGTTCGATTGCCGGATATGCGGCCACGAAAGTCTGGTGGGCCGCAACAGTATTCGGGACGATCGTCGACAACACCGCCGCTGTCGGTGGATCGGTCACCGAGACGGCGGCGACACTGCCCGCCGGATGACCGTCGACGGTGATCAGGGCGTCACGGGTTGAATCGAGCATGGCAGACCGCCTTCGGGTGCGTAGGTGGACACGACCGCTCGCTGGTCGGTCGGTAGGTTGTGCGTCGCCCAGCAGCCGGGTCGGGTCGATGGGCAGGCCGTGGCTGATCAGGCGGGCGACGGCGCGGGCGAGTGCCGTGCCCAAGGGCATGCCGCGGCGGTCGACTGCCACGGCGAGATGGTCGACGTCTGCCAGCGAGTCCTCCAGCCAGCGGGCGCACGACCCGCCCGGGCCGATGTCGATGAAGTACCGGAATCCGTGGTCATACGCTGCCCGGGCCAGGCGCGGGAAGTCCACCGGTTCGCACATGATCCGCACGATGTGCTCGGCGAGACGGTGCCGGTCACCGAGATCGACGCTGCCGTAGTCGTAGCCGGTCAACAGCGTGCCGGGAGGTTCGGCCACCATGATCGGGTGGTCGACCAGGCGCGCGATCGCCGCGGCCTCGGTTTCGGCGGGTGCGCAGTGCACCACGAGGGCGGAGGGCCCCCGCGCCGACGGGTAGCCCAACTGCGCGGCCAATTCTCGGCATTGACGGGGATCGCCGGCGAGCACGAATTCCCGCGGTGTGTTCACGTGCGTGAGGTACACCCGGTCGAATCGGGCGACGGCCGCGTGGACCTCGGCGCTGTCACCGATCACCGTCATGGTCGTCCACACGTCCTGATCCGGGACATGGTCCGGGATCGACCATGGTTGTCGCACCACCTGTTTGCGGCCTCCCAAGCGCTCGGTGAACAGGCCGGGCGCCGGGCGGGTCAGATCCACGGTCGCGCTGTGATCCCACACCCCGTGGGAGAACAGCATGCTGACCTCGCCCAGGCTGCACCCGAAGGCGCCGTCGACCGGGATACCGAGCATGTCCCGGATCAGTGCGGTGTGCAGTATCGCGAGGGTGACTGCGGTGCCGAGCTGGCCGGGAATGTCGTCGAGCAGCCGGGCCTCGTGCCGGGTGCGGGCCTCGCGGTCGAGCCCGGCGACCGATCGCGGATACAGCAGGTCCTGGCGCAGCAGCTCGTGTTGCCCGCTGTCGTCGAGGCGGGCGGACAGGGCAGGGAACAGTCGCAGCAGGTCTCGCCCGGCGCCGGGATACAGGGAGAAGATGCCGGGATAGACCAGGGCGACCGGCTTGTCGGGTCCCAGCGGTGCGGTGGTGCAGTAGCTTCCTGACGGTGTTACCCATTCGCCGTGGCGGGCAATGACTTCCGGGAGATCGTGGATCGCCGCCCGCAGCTCCGACCGTAGCCGGGCCCGGTCGGCGGCCACGAGGACGGCGGTGTAACGCCCCGGGGTGGTCCGGGCGGCTCTGTTCCGGCACAGATCCATCGGATCAGCGCCGCCGGCCAACCGGGTCAGGCAGTCGCGGGCCTCCTGCGCCAGTTCGGGCCCGCCGTCGCCGCTGAGCACGAGCAGCAGTGCCCCACCGGCGCCGAACCAATCAAGGGGCGCGTCACGGCCTTTCGTCGCGCCGGTGGACAGCACCAGGTGCGCGGCCGTTTCTCCGTCGGATGCCGCGACCGCGGCCCATCGGCGGCCCGCGGGGCCGGGCCACACCCAGGGCTGCTCACCCTCCGCGCGGCACAGCGCACTCGACGCGTCGGCGACGACACCGGACGGTGTCGCGGGCAGCCGGGCGTCGTAGACGTGTCGGGCGGCGGCGGCGACGGCACCCAGCACGGTCTGCTCCGGCGCCCCGATGACGGTCGACAGCGGATGATCGGCCGCCGGGTACTCCGGCGCGACCTCGGCGAGCATGCGGCCGTTGTCGTCGGGACCCGCCACCGTCAGCCAGCCGATATCGCGCGGATGGATTCCGGTGTGCCGCACCGCGACTCGGGCCGCGGTGCCGATCGCGTCGGCGCCGGAGGCGCCGACTGCCGCATCCAGCCGCGCGTAGCGCAGATCGTCGGTGCCCGCACGGGTCAGCACCAGGGCGGCCGCTTCGACGGGCCCGCACTCGATGGTGAGGACCGCGTCGATCATCCTGTTGGCCAACAATGTTCGGGCGCGATCGAACAATGCGACCGATCCGGCGGTGGTCGCGGGTAGCGACTCGACGGGACCGGCAAGACCACGATCGCGGGCGAAACGCCACACCGTATCGATATCGGCCCCGGCGGCGAGGACCGCGATACCGTCGGCCTCGAATCCCGCGGCGACATCGATCGGATCGATGCCCGCGTCCGCGAGCGCGCTGTCGCCGACCACCGACAACGCGTCGGGTCCTGCCTCGGTGCGTCGTGACGCCGTTCCGGCTATCCGGATGGTGAGCAGCTCAGGCATCGGCGTGCCTTCCGACCAGACCGAATCGTTCGTCCAGGCCCGCGCTGCTGATCATTTCGGCGTCGCGCAGACGCAGCAGCACCCGTCCGGTCGGATCGCAGGCCTCGATCGTGCAGTAGGCCCGCGGTTCGGCGACGGTGACCCGGCTGACCACGACATAGAACGGCTCGGCGTCGGGCAGCGGTCCCAGCAGCTCGGCCGCCGCGATCCCGGCGGGCAGGCTGAGCAGCCCGGTGGTGTTGCGGCACCGGATGCCCGCGGCCTGCATCAGCACATCGGAAGTCAATGCCCGATACCGCGAGGTACCGCAGTAGCCGACCGCCCAATCCGGCTCCGGTAGTTGGGCATACACCACGAATCGATCGCCGTCTTCCAGGACGGTATGTAGTCCGCGCATCGACGGTCCGTGGAACAGCGCCCTGTCGTCGTACCACGGCACCGCCGCCCCGACGGCCAGCGTGGGCAGATCCGGGTAATGGTCCGGGCCGATCGATTCCGCGAGCGCCGAGCTCACGAGTCCGCGGTACCGCGGGCGGTCCGAGTCATCGGTGACCGTCACCGACACCTCGTCCGGGCCGGTGTCGCGGATGGTGAAATGCAGGCGCGGTGTCGTCGCATCGAGGATGACGCCCTTGAACACCTTGAAGTCGTAGGCGGAGCGGATATCCAGATGCGGATGTGTCTGCGCGACGACGTCGAGGATCATGCCCAGGGCCACCCCGGCGGGCAGCACCGGCTTGCCGTCGATCATGTGGTCACCCATCGCGCGGCTCTGCGCGATCTGCCCCATGTCGCGGCTCATCCGCACCTCGCGGCCGGGGACGACCGCGACGGGCTCGGACATCGGTCGCCACGGCCCGATCTGGCACAGCAGATCGCGTGAGCGGGGCGCGGCCAACTGGTCGGCGAACATGACCGCGCCGTCCGCGGGCGGGATCGGGGTGATGCCGCGGCCGATCATCATGCGTTCGAGTTCCGGGCCGACCATGCCACCGGACCAGGCGCTCCAGTTGATCGAGGTCACCGCGATGCCGGGATGACGCAACTTCAGGGCGCAGGCCAGATGGTTGAGCGCCTCGTTGGCCACCGAATACGACGCCTGGCCGCGGTTGCCGTAGATCGCCACCACCGAACCGAAGATCACCGCGTGGCGGAGCCGGCCGGTGTCGACGGCGTCGACGAGCGCGAACCAGCCGTCGAGCTTCGGGGTCAGCACGGTCGAGATCGCCTCGGGGGTGAGCTGGTCGACCAGCTGATCGGCCAAAACCCCGGCACCGTGGACGATTCCGGTGATCCGATCCCGGTACGGCGCCAGCGCGGTGCGGACGGCATGCGGGTCGGTCACGTCCACGGCCAGATAGTCGACCGTCGTTCCCAGTTCACGCAGCCGGGCCAGCGTCGCCCGGACCTCCCGCCGCGCGACCAGCGTGCCGGCTATGGCCCGCAGTTCCCGCGGCGGCGTCGGCTGCCCCTCGGACTGGCGTCGAGCGGCGATCGCGGCGATGAGCTTGTCGTCGGGAACCCCTGCGCACCAGTCGGGTTCGTCGGCGAGTTCGGTCCGGCCGAGCAGCAGCATGCCGCAGCGGTAGCGGGCCGCGGCCTCGATCGCGCACGCCGCGGTGACACCGCGGCCGCCACCGGTGAACACCAGTAGATCCTCGGAATTGGGCTGGGCCACCTCGGGATCGTCGAGCAGTGGCCCCGACCGATCCTCGGTGAACTCGATGGTGCGGCGCACACCGGTCGAGTCGTATCCGATCTGGGTGAGATCGGTTCGGGGATCGTAGAGTTCGGCAAGCAGCCGCGCCGGGTCCTGTCCGCTCGCCAGGTCGATGCTGCGGCAGAACAGCGTCGGCGCCTCGATGCCGAGTGTCTTCACCAGGGCGAAAACCCCACCGAGGATGGCGTTTTCGTCAGTGTCGACACTCGTCAGGCCGAACGTCCCGTCGAACTGAGTGACCACCATGAAGCCCGCTCGACCGTGGGTGGCGGCCCGCTCCAGGGCGGGTTTCACCTGCCGAGTCAGGAGCAAGGCCTCGCTCAGCGCGGCGACCGCCGCACTACGGTGCGACAGTTCGGTCGGTGCGAACCAGACGACCAGGTCCGGATCCTCGGTGGATTCGTCGGTGGTGACCCGCCAGCCGGCCGACCGCAGCGCCGCGGTGAGGCCGGTGGACAGGTCGGTTGTGGCGCCCGTGATCAGGGCGCTGGGTTGCTCACGGAATCCGCTCTCTAGCCGATCGGGAGCCGGAAGTTCGCCGAGGCGCGCGAACTTCCGCCCGATCAGGCTTTTGGGGCCGAGTCCGCCGCGCCGCCGTACCGAGCCAGGAAGCCCGCCACATCGTCGAGGGTGCGCATCTCACCGATCTCGTCCAGCGGCACCTGCGCCACCGACGGATACCGGTCCCGCATCGCACCCATGATCTCCACGCGCTTGATCGAGTCGATGCCCAGATCGGCCTCCATGTCCATGGACGGCTCGAGCATCGTGGCGGGGTAACCGGTCTTCTCGGCGACGATGTCGTACAGCATCCACCGGGCCGTGTCCGCATCCATACCGGCCGTCGTGCCTGTCGCCGTCGCTGCGGCAGTCGTCTCCGCGGTGACCGGGGCGACAGCCGTCGCGGCGGCTGCCGGTGTGTCGATGGTGATCGGAGCGACTGCGGGTGCGGCGGGCGCCGGAATGACGGTTGCCGCAATGGTTTCGGTGGCCAGCGGCGCCGGTTGCGCTGTGCTGGTCGCGGCGGGCGGGGTGACAGCCGGGGCCGCGCCGAGATCGAGGCCTGCCACGGATCCGGTGCCGGTCGGCTGCGGTGTCGCCGCGGAGCCGCCGGCGAGGGTGTTGAGTGCGTTGTTGGCGGAGGCGTGGGCTTGGCCGAGCGCGGCACTGTTCCACGCCGTGGCGCCGATGCTGTCGAGCACCTCCTTGCGCGGGCTCTCCTTGGCGGCCTCGGCGCTCAACAGCGCGGTCAGCTGCTTGGCCAAATCCAGTTGGGTGGTGAGGAAGTCGCGGTGCGCCGCGAGATGGTCGGCCAGCAGCTCGGCGCTCGCCGCGGACGGGGTCTGGGCCGCGGTGGCAGGGCTGCTCCCGTTGAGGGAAATGCCGTGGGACTGGCCGTTCTTCGAAATAAACGAGGTGGTCATGGTAACTCCGTTCAATTTCAATGAGGGGTGGGGGAGACGGGGCGACGCTGACCCGTTCGGTGATCGCTAGAGGGCAGGTACGGGCATGGCAGGGGAGGCGCCGGTGGCCGCGCCGCCGGCGACGTAGCCGTCGTGCAGCAATCTGTCGTGGGCCTCGAGCCGGTTCGGCGGAACGTAATTCGCGCCGTCCATCGGGACACGCATGCGATGGCCCTGCTCCTCGGGCGGTGCCGGCGCGGTGTAGCGGTTGATCGCGGTCAGCGGCATACCGAGTACGAGCAGTCGCGCCGCCAGCTGCTTGAGCTGCCGGTCGGAATCCTGTGTCCGGCCACCGTCGGCGCTGAGCACCACGACGTCGTCGCGGTCGCGCAACGTCCTGCGAACCAGTCCGGAAAGCACTGTGCCGGGACCGAATTCGACGAAAATCCGGTATCCGTCCTGGTACATCTGCGCGATCCGCGCGGCGAAGTACACCGTTGATGTGAGCTGTCGCACGAGGATGTCGCCGTTGGCGGCGGTATCCGCGCCGTACTGCGCATCGGCCATGTTCGGGTACACCGGCATGTCCGGCGCGCTGACGGTCACCTCGGACACGGCCCGCTGGAACTTCTCGACCGCGTGCGCGACGTATGGCGTGTGGAACGCCGCGGCGACCGACAGTTCCTGAACGGTCACGCCGTGGGCGGCACAGACGCCGGTGAAGGCGGACACGGCGTTGGATCCGCCGCCGACCACCACCTGATCGGGCGCGTTGATGTTGCACACGTAGACGTCCGGGTGCCCCGCCATCAGCTCGCGCACGCGAGGCAGATCGCACGACAGCGCCACCAGCGTGCCGGGATCGGAGCTGCCCGCCGGACGGGCAGCCATCGCCGCACCCCGCGCGCCGGCGAGGCGGCGGAATTCGGCATCGGTGAGGCTACCGGCGGCCCACAATGCGGTGAGCTCACCGAAACTGTGCCCGATCGCGCCGTCGGCCCGGAAGCCGAGCTCGGTCAGGTATTTGTACTGCCCGGCCGACAGAGCGCCGATGGCCGGCTGCGCGTATTCGGTGCGGCGCAGCGCCGCGACCTGGTCACCGTGCCGCGCCGAGTCGTGAGCCGGCGGCGGGAACACCACCGCACCCAGCGCCTCGGACCCCTCGAAAGCCAATGCGGCAGCGTCGAATTCGAGCCGCAGTGGCGTGAGCGCGATGGCCGCGGTCGCCCCCATGCCGGGATACTGGCTGCCCTGCCCCGCGAACAGGGCCGCGATCTTGCCGCCCATCGGCGTGCCCAGATATGCCTGGCGCCGGTAGAAGACCGCGTTGTCGATCGTGAACTCGGCGGCCTCGGCGTCCGCCCGCAGGGCCTCGATGGCCTGTGTCCGCAGCGCGGTCAACCGGCCCGGGTCCGAGGCCACGATCGTCAGCCGCGCCGCGTGCGCGGGGATCGGCTCGGCGGCATCGCTGCCCTCGGGGGAGGTCTCGAGCTGCTCGAGTAGGTCGGCAACAGTGCCCGCATGCCAGCAGTGCACCGTCGACACTCGGTGCGACACCGGGGCTTCCGCGGTGGCGACCGTGTACTCCTCGAGGACACAGTGGAAGTTGGTGCCGCCGAATCCGAAGGCCGACACCGCAGCCCGTCGCCGGGCCCGGCCCGGATCGAGGATCCAGGGGCGGGCGACTGTGTTCACATAGAACGGCGATCCGTCCAGATCGGTCACCGGCTGGTCCACATTGATGCTGGGCGGCAGCACCTTGTGGTGCAGTGCCAACGCCGCCTTGATGAGTCCAGCCGCGCCCGCGGCCGCCTTCGTATGTCCGATCTGCGATTTCACGCTTCCGACCGCCACCGAGCCGGCACCGGCGCCCGCGTAGACATCGCGCAGCGCCGTCAGCTCGGTGGCGTCGCCGACCGGTGTACCGGTGCCGTGACATTCCACGAGCGCCACCTGATCCGCGCCGAAACCCGCGGCGGCATAGGCGCGCTGCAGCGCGGTGACCTGGCCTTCGCGCCGGGGCGCGTAGATGCTCTTGTAGCGGCCGTCGCTGGCGGCGCCGACGCCGCGCAGCGTGGCGTAGATCCGGTTGCCGTCGCGTTCGGCGTCGGCCAGCCGCCGCAGTGCCAGCATGCCGATCCCCTCACCGCTCAGGGTCCCGTCGGCCGACCGGTCGAACGGGCGGATGCGGTCGGTCTTGGAGAATGCCGGGGTCTTGGAGAAGCACAGATAGTTGAAGATCGTGTTCTGGACATCGCAGCCGCCGGTCAACATGAGATCGGCACGGCCGGACACCAATTCGTCGACACACATCCGGACCGCCGCGAGTGAACTGGCGCAGGCCGCGTCCACCACGCAGTTCATACCGCCGAGGTCGAAGCGGTTCGCGATGCGGCCGGCGATGACGTTGCCGAGCATGCCCGGGAACGAATTCTCCTCCCACGGCGCGAACGCTGACGAATACTTCGCGACGATGTGGTCGGCGTCGCGGTCGGACAGCCCACACGCGAGCACCGCCTCCCGGATCTGCGGGGTCACCAACCGGGCACTGAACGCCGATGCGATCGACGTATTGCTGGTGGCGCCCAGCACTACCCCGGTGCGGCCGGCGTCGTACCAGGGGGAGTCGAAGGCGCCGGCATCGGTGAAGGTCCGCTTGGCCACGATCAGACTCAGCAGCTGCGCCGCGTCGGTGATCCCGAGCATGGACGGCGGGATCCCGAACTCCACCGGATCGAAATCGACCGTCGGCAAGAACCCACCCACCTTGCTGTACGTCTTGTCTTCGGCGGCGGGGTCCGGATCGTAGTAATCAGCGATCCGCCAATGGTTTTCGGGCACTTCCTCGATGCAGTCACGGGCATCGAGGATGTTCGCCCAGAACTCTCGCGCGTCATGGGACTGCGGGAACAACCCGCCCACCCCCACGATCGCGATCGGTGCCTGGGGCAACGCCGACACCGGCTCTTGCGCTTCCTTCGCCATTCTCAGCTCCTTGCCGGTTCGACCATTACTCGATCGAACGCCGAATCATGTAGGTCGTATGCGGTACCCGTATACAGGCCGGGCCGCCGTACTCGTCATTCATTCCGGAAACTGCATCCCATATGGCAATTCTCTGGGAACCAGGACCCATTTCTAATTCGCTGCCGTCGCTATTGCAACCCCTGATCGGGCGTTGGTGACGTGCGTCACCGCGCATTTCCGTAAATGGCACAGAATGAGAATATAATATGGCACGAAATGGCTATCGAGGGTCTGTACGATATTTTCTGGAGCCTTGTATCGGGTAATCGGAGTCGTTGAACGGTTGTGCATGGCATCACTTTGTTCGCTCGTATTCTGCGGCAGTACAGTGGCTCTTCCGCATGACTATTGCAGTTCCAGATGGACCGGCTGGGAGGTATTCATGAAATACAAGATCGGCGCCATAGACCATTACTGGGCCTTGACCAGGGCGACAATTTGCTATGCGCTTGTCTGCTCGGGACCGGTCGATGTGGAAATCCTTCGGCAAGCCTTCGATCTACTCTGTCGCAAATACCCCATGCTGGGCGGGCACCTGGAACTGGTGGACGGCGAATGCCACCTCCGTCTTCCGGATACGGCCCATCCCACCGCCGCGGTGACCGTGGTGGACGGCCCGATCCCGGCCTGGCTGGAGCACGGCATCGCGCCGATGGATCCGACCCGCGCGCTGGCCCGTCTCGAGGTCGTCCAGGACGGCCACAACACCGCGATCGGCCTGCAGGTCAGCCATGCCGTGGCCGATGGGCGACTGGGATTTCAGATGCTTCGGGACCTGTGCCGGTTCTTCGCCTTCGGCGCCGATATGGCACCGCCCGACACCGCACCGGTCTATCCGCGCGGGATCGAGGACGTGTGCGCCGCGCGTGATTTCGACATCCCGCAGCTCGAGTTGAGAAATCCCGGAGGTCTGTTCACCGTCCCCGCCGTTGTGGAATCCGAGGGCCTCGGCTTTCGGGTGGCGCCCACGGCGCGGATCCGCAAATCCGTCGAAGCGACCGATCGGCTGGTCCGGTACGCACGAGTCCAGGGCACGACGTTGCACGCCCTGGTGAGCGCGGCCATCATCCGCGCCGAGCGTGCGATGGTCTCGCTGGCCGGTGAGGCGGAGGGCGAGGAACTCCCGATGCTCAAAATGCATGTCATCGATCTGCGTGCCCACCTCCAGCCGCCGGCGGAGCTGGGCGAGGTCACCAATGCACTCGGCCTCGGTCCTACCGCGGTCATGTGCGCCCCCGACACCGACATGGTCGGACTCGGCAAAGAAATCAAACAGCAGCTCATCGACCGTATCGAGAGCGGGCAGGGGTTGGCGATCATGCTGGACCAGGCCCAAGAATCCGTGCGCGGCGAGGAGCTGGTGGAGCCGTCGAGTGGGTTCATCTCGAACCTGGGCGTAATCGCGCCGTTCGCCCACCCCGCCGGCATCGAGTACCTGGACTTCCGGGGGCTCGTCATCCTCGATCCACAAGTCCGCGACCCCAACGTCTGCTACTTCGTATTCAGTTTCGGAGGACGGCTGCTCATCGAAATCGCCTGCGCGGCACGCAATCACAGTCCCGACCAGATCGCGCGGCTATCGCGCGAGATCTCCGATAATCTCGACGACCTGGCCCTCGCCCTGGAGGACACGCAGTGATGGCTCGCGAGAGGAGTGGGACCCGTCGCGCAGCGTCGTGGGTGTGTTGCTATTTCCTCCCGCGCGGCCATACCGCACGGCAATGCCGTGTTGAATCGACGACATAAAACAATCCCGTCCGACGTCCGGAACGATGTGGTATGCAAATAGGATGTCCATTACCGGGAGACGGAGACCCTTCGGAAGGGTCTACAACCGACCGTGTGTGGCCAGATTCATGAAATTCTCTCCTACAACAATTCCCGCGGCCGCGACGATCAGCCCGTTTCGACAGGCGACGACCGCGTCCTGCACGTCCGAAATAACGACGCACGCATGATTGATCAGATCCCCGACGATCTGTGGATCGGTAAGCCGGATCTCCTGACGACGTAGGTGCCAGTCGTTCGCGCGTTCCCGGTCGAGCACGAAATGCGGCATCCTAATCGCACCGAAAGCGCACACGCATATCACGCTCGACCGTGAGGTCCGCGTCTGCGGTGAACGCGAACCTCGCAATGCGACGAACTGATAGCGGGTTCATGCGGCTGGGTTCCTCGATCGGTGAACTCGTAGTTGCCCGGGTGAGGAGCCGGTCCAGCGTTTGAAGGCCCGGTTGAAACAGGCCGGCGTCGCGTAACCGAGGCGTCTGGCGATCTCGGCGGCGGTTAAGTGCGGATCGGCCAGCATGCCGATGGCCAGTTCCTTGCGTACCTGTTCCGCGATTTCCCGGAAGGTGGTCCCCTCGGTTTGCAGTCTGCGGTAGAGCGTGCGCGAGCTCATCCGCAGTGTCGCGGCGACGGCGACCTGGTCGAGCAGATGGTGTGGGTTGCACAGCAGGACGGCACGGGTGGCGCCCGCCGCGCCGACACGATCGGACCGCATGTCCAGCAGCCGGCGGCAGTGTTGGGTCATCGCTTGGAAAGCCGGCTCGTTGCGTTGTGGCATCGGCTGGTCAAGCGCTGTGTCGTCGAGGACGATGGCGTTGGCGTCGGCACCGAATTCCAGGTCGCAGTCGAAGATTTCGTGAAAGCGGTCGATGCGGGTGGGTCGTTCGTGCCGGAATCGGATCAGGCGGGGGCCGGTTGCGAACGGCAGCAACTCCCGATAGACCGTGATCGCGGCGGCCAGCGTCCGATCCGCCAGGAACGGGGCGATGTCGGCGGGCAACTCGCTGTCGTCGATCCGCACCACGACGCTGCCGTCGCCCGCCACATCGAGCAGCATCGTCCCGAAGCCGAACGCCCTGCCGAAATCGCGGCACGACACATCAACTGCCACACCGAGGGTCGCACTGCTCGACATCGCGCCGGCCCACGGGCCCAGGACCGACGCGTGATAGCGGGTACCCAGTTCGATCGCCGCGTCCGGGTCGGACCGGCACAACCGGTGGATGTTTCGCGTGACCTGGAGTTCAGAGTGCGGGGTGACCGTGGTCTCGGGGTCGTCGAGGACCGTAGCGTCGATGCCGGTGTCGGCCAGGCACTCTGGAGCTGTCACGCCACGTTCTGCCCCGAACCGCGTCATCAGCAATACGCTCACCGCGCTGCGGGGCAATTCCCAGTCGATCATGGCGCGCCTTCCAGAGCGAGAGTCAGGTTGTCGAGGTTGCCCGAGCTGTCGCGCGGTAACTCCGCGACCTGCTCGGGGGACTGTGTCAGAACGCCAGCGTGTCGTCGGTCTCGATAATGACTACGGTGTTGCCGCCGAGTCGTTTCGCCTGATACATCGCGGAATCCGAACAGCGCAGGATGTCGTGGCGGGTCGAAGAGTCGATCGAGCGGGACACGTCGAACACCGCGACTCCGACACTGGCGGTGATCGTGACCGGGACATCGGGCATCGTCCGCACTGCCCAGCGCAGCCGTTCGGCGACCACCCGAGCCTGGTCACCGCTGAGGCGGCCGACGACCACGAATTCCTCGCCGCCGGTGCGTGCGACGAGAGCATCCGGGTCGGCCGCAGCCCGCAAGCGACCGGCTGTCTGCCTCAGCACGTGATCGCCGACGGGATGCCCGTAGGTGTCGTTCACGGTCTTGAAACGATCCAGGTCCAGTGTGGCCACGTAGATCGTCCCGTGGTCGCAGAGACCGACAATGCGCGACAGGTGGTAGTCGAGCCCGTGTCTGTTCAACAGTCCGGTCAGCGGATCGGAGAATGCGGCCAGCCGCCAGAGCCAGTGGTAGGTCTGCACCGTCATCAAGGCGACGACGGTCACGGCCCCGAGCAGTAGAACCGCGGCGAGACCCATCGTGTAGTCGCGGGGCGTGCCGGCGACGCGCGCGGGATCTCCGGTCACCAGACGGATCGCGACCATGAGTGTCGATGCCAGCGACCAGACGATGTGCACCGCCAGCGCGGGAGGTCCGTGGAAGCACGCGTAAGCGCCGGGGACGACCAGAAGCGCCGTCGCGATCGCTCCCCACAGGCCGTTCTGACTGGTCAGGGCGGTAGCGGTGATGGCGATATCCGCGCAGGCGAGCCAGATGAGCGATTCGGTTTCGCTCGGCCAGGCCCACAGCCACCAGCGCAGCGCCCACAGCCCGGCCAGGATGGCGCTGAGTGCGCAGGTTGCCGTGCCGATCGTGGTGTGGAGGTAGGCCTGCGATCCCATCGACAGCACGGCGATCGCGTACAGCACCGCACCGCCCGCACCGACGATGAACTTCGTGCGGGCCAAAGCGG
The DNA here is from genome assembly GCF_044454005.1 of Nocardia sp. NPDC051570. NCBI lineage: Bacteria > Bacillati > Actinomycetota > Actinomycetes > Mycobacteriales > Nocardiaceae > Nocardia > Nocardia sp. NPDC051570. The sequence continues at coordinate 83,965 of NZ_JBITDI010000026.1, forward strand.
ACTGGGTCTGGAGGGTGTCGACCAGCCAGCGGTAGTCGACTCGGTCCTGCCACCAGGAACGAAACGTCAATGGGCTGTGGGTCATCGAGTCACCGCCTGATATCCACACGACGGGGTAGATCCGAGTTCGTCGGCAACGTCGACCGGCAAAGGTGACCGATGACCAGGGCGATCCGCGAAAACTGCAATCTCATGGCTAATCCTCTCCAGGGGCGTGTTCCCGGCGGGCTCCTGCTCTCAACCATCCGGGCAGATGTATACGGCTACTAGTACGCAAACCTAAAAGTGTGCGAGAATTCGACTGCGGAAACCACAGTCGCCGCGCTCGATGAAGGGTTCGCGCATCCAACATCGATGCACGTCGAGACGTAGATCACCGTTCATGATTCAACTGCGACGATGGCCGATTTAGATGGAATCATCAAAAATGAGCCCCGGCCACAAGACTGTTCGAACGAATGGGAATGGAGGTGGGGCTGTGGAATCCGAGTGGGGGCCGATCACTGAACTGTGTGACTCGATATTTGCCGATCTGCCTGTGCTGGTGCCCGAGATCGTGGCGGTCATCCGGCGTGAGGTTCCCGGATATCACGTGGTGGATCTGGTTGAACACATCGCGGCGGTGACCGATCAGTATCGAGGGGTTCTCATCGGGCTCGGCGAGCGACGGCTGCCGTCGCCGCAGGAGATCGATCCGTCGCGCGAGCTGGGCCGGTCACGGGCGCGTGTGGGCTTGTCCATACAATCGCTGATCGGTGCCTACCACGTCGGTTATCGAGAAATGTGGAACATCCTGCTCACCCGCGCCGACGCCCGCGATCCCCGATTGGTCGCGGACCTGGCGCGACTCGGCGGCACCGCCTCTGTGTGGCTGCAGCACGCGACGACCGCGGCCGCATGTGCCTACAGCGAGGCGGTCCGCGCGGAAGACGCCGCCCAACTCGCCCTGACCTACCGCTTCTTCGACGTCCTCATCGCGGGACGTGCGTCGAGCGCTGACCTCGACCCACTCGCGCATGCGCTCGGCTTCGAGCCCGCCGGCGAGTTCCAGGCGGTCTGCGCACCCGCGCGGTGCTGGTCCGACGAGAGCCTCGCGGCCCTGCGGACAGCCCTGCGCCGCTCGCGGGGGACAGTGCACTGCGTCAACCGAGGCACGATCATGCTTGCCCTCATCCAACGCATTTCATTGGACACGATGATCCACGAGATGAACCGCCTCGTTCCGGGCTCGCCGATCGGTATCGGCCTGCCGCGCCCAGGCCTGCCCGGCGCCGCAGCCAGCATCACCGACGCCCAGCAGGTCTTGCCCTTGGCGCAGCGCAGCGGCCACCCCGCGAGATTCGACGAGCAGTGGCTGGCCGCGACCGTGCTGCCCCACGCCGCTCGACTGTCCGCGCTGCTCGAGCCATGCCGCACACCTGCCGCCGAACACCCCGAACTCGCCGAAACAATCCAATGCTTCGCCCGCCACGACATGTCGTTGGCCGCCACCGGCCGAGCCCTGCACGTTCACCCGAATACGGTGAAGTACCGCCTCGATCGCTGGCACGACCTCACCGGCTGGGACGTGCGCACCTGGGACGGGCTGTCCCGCAGCATGATCGGCCTAGAACTCCTCGCGCCGACCGGAGCTCCCGATCCGATACCTCCGTCATGATTCGACCGAACCGCAAGGTCTACGCGGGCTTCTCAGCAGACGGAAAGATGGCCTACGTCAGCATGATCGAGCAAGGTATCCCGCTGCTGTATTGGACCCCCTCTACCGGCCAATCGCGGACGTCGGAAGAGGCATATTTCGCACAGCTGCTGCAGATGGACACCTCACTGGTGGCCTACGACGCCGATAACGGCGTACCTGGACCCTCACTGACCACCAAGGGAGCTTACGTCGCGGGCACGTACACCGACTGACGCCGAATCCCGATACATCGCCGCCAAAGTCGCCCATCAGGGATAGCCGAGCAGATCGGCCGGACCGGGTCGTTGGCGCGCTCAGGCGGTGTACCAGATTCCGCAGCGCCGTGGTGACGTCGGTGTCGCCCTTCGGAAGTTGAACGCGATACGCGCTTGCTTGACCCAGAAAAACTCTGTTGTGCAATATGACAAATCAGATAATGCGCAATTGTGTAATGTAATTATTAGTTGTTACTTAACTGTGATTGGACTCATACGGACCTGCGATGCGAGCCGTTCTTGACTAGTCTCCTGCAGCAGAACCTCCGGCATCCGGGTGATGAGGTATCAGGATGCAACATGATCAGAGACCAAGAATGCCGAGTACTATGCGTAAAATTGTTCCGAGTAAGTTCCTGCTACCTATTGTGTTTCTGATATTCGCCTTGGCCACCCCGCCCATCGCACTTGCCGATTCCGGGTCGGCCGGCCTGGACCTCATCCCGCCACCGCCTGGCGCGAACAACTGGTCCTGCCGTCCCAGCTCCGAACATCCGCGGCCAGTCGTCTTGGCGCACGGCACTTTCGAAAACCGCTTGGACAACTGGATCATGGTGTCGCCTGCGCTCGCACAGGCCGGCTATTGCGTATTTGCGCTCGATTACGGCAAGACGGTGGGCGGAGCGCTGTCCGGCATCGGTCCGATGGCTGCGTCCGCGCGAGAGATCTCCGATTTCGTCGATCGTGTGCTGTCCGCGACCGGGGCACGGCAAGTGGACATCGTCGGCCATTCCCAGGGCGGCATGCTGCCGCGGTACTACCTGAAGAACCTTGGCGGCGCCGCCAAGGTCAACGCACTCGTCGGTCTGGCCCCGGACAATCACGGAACCACCTGGGGCGTCATCAATCTGCCGATAACCATCGCCCCACCGGTGACCGCCGCAGTGTGCCCGTCCTGCGTCGAACAGCTGGCGACATCGGAGTTCATCCGGCAGCTCAACAGCGGTGGTGAGGTGCTGCCTGGTATCAAGTACACCGTTGTCTCGTCCCGCACCGACGAATTCGCCACCCCGTATACGACGGGATTCCTTACCCCTGGGCCCGATGTCACCAACATCTTGTTGCAGGATGTTTGCCCCGGAGACGTCACCGAGCACATGCTGCTCACGTCCGATCCCGTGGCAATCCGCTTGGTACGCAACGCCCTCGACCCTGACCATGCGGTGGCGCCGACCTGTGCCGCAGTGCAGGTCGGACCGGCGGGGATCTGAGAAGAATGCTCACTACACGCTTGTGCACCGCCGCGGCCGCGGCCGTGCTCGTCGCCGGGTCAGCAGGCTCCGTGGCGAGCGCGGCACCACCGACCGGTTCGTGGTCCGACCCCGGCCCGGCTCCGATATTCCGCGAGTCCGTGCAGTACCCGGTCGGCACCGCGGGCCAAGGCCTCGGATCCCAGACCATCGCCGCAGGCGATTTCGATCATGATGGCAACGCCGATATCGCCGCTGTCGACACCGCGGGCGGAGTTGCCATCTCGCGTGGGGACGGCAACGGGCAGCTGAGTCGTACCCAGTACGTCGCCACCGACATCGGCGCCAACGCGGTGCAGGCCGCAGACCTGCGCGGCACCGGAAACCTGGATCTGGTCGTCACCAACCTGGCCAGCATCAGCGTCCTGTTCAATGATGGCAACGGCCACTTCGCCGTCGACCACACCTATTCCACCGACCCTAACCTCGATCTTGCAGGGCGGTAGCGGCCTGGCTTGATCGGGTTCGGATTGGTTTTTCGATGGTATCCGGGTCGTCGGGTATGGCGGGGCGACC
>NZ_JBITDI010000027.1:0-83759 GCF_044454005.1 Nocardia sp. NPDC051570
AATCCACCGCCTTGCGGATACCTCATCCAACAGGTGTACTCCACCCAGCCCGCAACAGCGTCAAGCCCGGCGACATCACGAATTCAGTCTCTGTAGTCACACTCATCCCAAGGGGCAGTGATCCAGCGCGTCTCGCTGGGGTATTCCCCCACTGCCTGATCAACGCGTACACTCGCATCTATCACGCGAGTGATGCTGGCGGTGGGACGCCGCTCCAACGACGCCCCACCTGATGGGTTACTTAGCCCGCATCAACCAGCGGACCAGCAAAAGCGCTCCGGCGACTACAGCAGCAGCTGCCAGGCAGATGCCGTAGTCGACCGGGGCCTTGCTCTTTTCCCGGCGATGATTCGCCATCCCCACCACCTCCTTCCTGGGCGCGGTGTGTGGACCAAGTCCACCGCCCCTCGGCCGGAGGTGTCACCACCTTACGCCAGGCCACCGACCGAAATCGTTGAACCGCAACCGATTCCGACGCACCGCGCAAGCAGGACGGCCGCTTCAATGAGCAGGCCTCCTCAGCAGCGCCGTCCCCGACTTCCAGCCATGCCCCACGAACAGCGCGGACCATTGCCGAATTCAGCCATACAGGATCAAGAGCGCCGCCTTGCGGCGGCGCGTGCGCGCCGCCGCCGCGCGGCGACACGCAACCGCAGCTGAAGGGGCGTCGCCGCGGCGCGTCGGCACGTCGGCACCGCGCACGCGCCACACGCAGGAAACGCCTGGATACTGATCGGCTCACCTCTGCAACGACCGAGCAGTGCTGGGCACGGCTGTAGTCGTGCCCAACCTGCTCTCCCGCAGCCTGATCACGAATCGGCCAGCCACAGCCAGTCGACTGGCTGTGGTCCCGGTCGGCGAAGGCGAGCATGCGATGGAAGCCCCGGTGAGGTAGTGGGCCTTTGGGTTGCGTAGATCCCTGCCTCCTCGTGGCCCAATTGTCTGACCTCACTCGGACGAGTCAAGGGAAAGAACGCCCTTGACACGCCCTCCCTCTGCTCAGGGATGGCCAGGACGAGGAAGCAGGGGGACGGAAGTCCCCAGACATGCGTAAGCGGCGGCTAGTGTGTCTCCCAATGATTCCGGGTCACATATAGCAACATGACACGTCTGTAGTTTCGGGCGGTTCGGACCGGTGGGGTCTAACAACCGAGACTGGCAATCCGAGCCAACTCCCTCGCTCGTCTGCACTGTTCCTGGACCAATCCGTACCGATCAGTAGAAACGAATATTCGTGGGTGTGTCCGCTGCTTTTGCCCGTCCGAGGCGGAACCGACGACCATAACTTCTGACAAGTAAGGAACACGACCATGGTGCACAGGTACAGCGGGGCGGTACTTCTTCCGTTCGCAACGGCGGTGCCAGCTGGTGCCACTCAAGCCCTGCCCGGCGGCAGCGGCCGACGTCGGCCCACCATCTCTATCCTGGCCACCGGATTCGCGGCGTTGACAGCAGTAGCATCCCTCACTCTCATCCCACCCCAGCGTGCCGCAGCTGAAACACCAACTTGTCGCCCAGGGGAATCACTTGCCAGGACCGAAGGCACGAACAAGACCGAGTGCATCGATACACAGAAACAACTTGACAGTTGCGGTGGCGTCCTTCTCCCGCCTCCCGGCAGCAACACGCCCTCCCAAGGCGTCGATGCAACGGCCATCCCCCATGTCAGCAGAGTCAGTTGTCGCAAGGGGAAGCCTTACGTCTCGGCATGCAAGGACGGGTACGTGGTATCCACAGACCACCAATCCTGCGTTTCGAAGACTGCCGCCCGCAGCAAGGAGAAGTGATCCCTGCGCCCGAGATCCACATAACGTCAAGTCATCGATCTTCCGAACGCCCCGAATGAGCGGGACCAGAACGGGACCACACGCTATACCCGCCGCCAAACAACCCCAGTCCACTTGACCGAACCGCACACAACGGAATGCCTCCTGACCTGCGATTACCCTTTCGTGCCCGTACTGGGGGTCAAGGGGTCGCAGGTTCGAATCCTGTCAGCCCGACCAGGTCAGAGGGGGTTTTACCCCTCTGCTGGTCACGTTTTGTGGACCAAATGTGGACCACGGGCGAGAGCCCGGGTCTGACGGGTCCTTCAGCTAGAGCGGTCGCAGTCGAGCACAGCGGGCGATCGGCTCTTCCTTCTCATCACCGCGTACTGCCGGTGCCGCCGCGTCGGTGCGGCGTTGACCGATTCCACGAGGACATACCGGGCGGTTGCGGGCACGCTGGGACCGCGGTTACCGTGGGGGAGCGCCCGCTTTGCCGGGCATTCCCGATAACCGCGCTGGCGGAGCCGGATGACGCCGCCAGCGGCGAACAACAATCGCGTTCAGCCGCAGCGGATTCCGCACACACCGTCGCGCACTCTCGGGCCCGATCGTTTCGGTTCCCTTGGCGCGACGGGTGTTCCGGACGGAAGGTTCGTCGTGCAACCAACCACCAGCACACACCAGCTACTCGATCAACGCATGTACACCACCGGCGAGGTAGCGAAAATCCTCGGCGTCGACCCCTCGACGGTGCGCAGATGGCGGCGAGCTACCCCCGCTCAGGGACCCGGTTTCATTCGCTTGTCCGACCGTGTCGCGCTGTATCCGCAGAGCGATCTGGAAGCGTTCCTGCAGTCGCGACATGTGGTCCCCGAAGCCTGAGCGGTATCTCGATGTTGTTGCTCCCGATTGTCCGGGGGGCGCGATGACCACGGCGTTGGATGTTCCGGTCGGGTTGAAGGTGACCTTCGATATCGAGGAGATCTCCCGGTGCCGATCTGGCAAGCCTTTTCGGTCTCGCGCACGATGGACCAATCCGCACACGCACACGCGTGACTCGAAGTCGGTCACGTTCGAGACGCGAGAACTGGCACAGGACTGGGTCGACCGACTGAGGCGGCTCGCCGACCGCGGAATCGACCCGGTGCGAGCCAATCTCACGCTGCTCGAGTACGCCGAGCTCGTTCCGCTGGACTCGGAGAAGTCCACGCTGGATCTCGCACTGCGCGGGCTCGAAGCCAAGACCCTGGATCCCTATCTGGCCGGGTGGCGCAGACGGGTCGTCCCCACGTTGGGACACGTCGCGATCACCTCGATCACCTACGGGATGATCGACCGGGCCGTGGTGAAGTGGATCGAAGAGCACGGCGGCCGCAGCAAGTCGACGGTCAAGAACACTCTCGCCGTTCTGGTCCGGGTCATGGAACAAGCCCGGCGCGACGGGCTCCGCGATGACAATCCGGCCCGGATCCGTGGCTGGCAAGATCTCTACAAAGAAATCGAAGACGAGCTGAAAGACCCCCGGGCACTGGCGATCCCGAACTGGGACGCACTGGTCGAGTTGTGCGACGCATTGGTCGAAGCATCGTTCGACCAGTATCGGGTCTGGGGCGATGTGGTGATGTTCGCCGCCTGCACCGCCGCGCGAATCGGAGAAGTGTCCGGTTGTCGGCTCCGTGACATCGATACCGAGTCCTGGGTCTGGACGGTGCGGCGCCAGACCACCATGGCTCGCGGCGGCCTCATCGACAAGGGCACCAAGGGCAACCGGGCCCGCAAAGTTCCCATCATCGAAGAGATCCGCCCGATGATCCTGGCCCGTATCGCCGCGTGTCGAGGAAATCCCGATGCCCGGTTGTTCCTGGGCCGGCGTGGCGGACGCATCGCGACCGCGAGTCTGCGCCGAGCCACCAACTGGGACAAGGTCGTCCACAACCTGGGCTACGACCATCTGGTGCGGCACACCCTGCGCCACACCGGGTTGACCTGGTTCGCCGATGCCGGTGTCCCGCTGCATCGGCTGCAGAAGATCGCCGGACACTCCGATCCACGGGTGACGGAGCTGTATCTGCGCGTCGACACGACCCAGCTGGAGAAGGACGCGAAGCGAATTTCGAAGTACCTCAAGAACTCTTCGCGTCAGGACTCGATCGATGGCGGTGTCGATTCGGCCCGTGAGGTGGCACCAGCCAAGCCGGCTTCGTCGTGTCTTCTGCTGACATCGGCAGACGGATTGGGGTTCTGAGCGGCGGGGGGGGGGGGGGGGGGGGGGTGGGGGGGGGGGGGGGGGGGGGGGGCGCCCCCCCCCCCCCCCCCCCCCCACCACCAGGTGCAGTGGCTGGGTGAGGTTTCTTGGTTACTATGCGTTCGAATTGCAGTATCGATCGAAGGGGGATTTCCCATGGCGCGCAAGGTTGTTGTCGAGCTCGTCGATGATTTCGACGGCACTTCACCAGCTGAGGAGACGGTGTCGTTCGCGCTCGACGGTGTCGAGTACGAGATCGACCTGTCGGTGCTCAATGCGGGCAAACTTCGCGAAACTTTCGAACAGTGGACCGAACACGGCCGCAAGGTAGGCCGCAGTTCACGGTCCAAGGCTCCGGCCCGGCCGACGACCAAATCGGAGAAGACCGCGGAGATCCGTGTCTGGGCTCGCAAGAACGGTTTCAGCGTCTCGGCTCGTGGACGGATCCAAGCCAACGTGGTGGCGGCGTACGAGAAGGCCGTCGCTTAACTCATCGGCGGCGTCCGTGCCGGGGTGCGATATCGATCAGGGCTTGGGGACGGGTACCGGGGCAGATCAGTGTCCAGTGCGCGCGGACGGTGATCCATTCGTCGTGGTCTCGGGTGATCCGGAATCGGCTTGTGATTCTCGAGTGTCCGGCAAGGAGTTGGCGGCATGTCGTAGTTGTTGTCGCTCGGTCCGCCGGATGTATCCAGGGTGGTTGGTGTCGTTGCGAGGACAGGTTGCGGCTGGGATCAACCCACTCATGGATGAGGGAAGATTTCAGATCCATGATCCCGATCGCATGGTCAGGCGCGAGAGGGAGTGACCGTAGAGCTGCGGAGAGGTAATCGGGCGCGGGGGCCGAGTCGGCGTCGGGCAAGTTCCAGACGATAGCTCGGACACTTGATTGGGTCGGTGACACCTTCGCGGCTATGCGCAGGAGTTGGCGGGCACCCGAGCGGGATTGCGTTGTCGCCGTACCGATCCAGTTCTTGGTGGGATTGTCGTGATCGAACAATGAGAGGAAGCCCGCTCGGTCATCCCAGCGATCGAAGCACGACATCAGCCTGGGAAGTGGTGTGAAGTAAAGATCTTCGGTCGATGTCAGTTCGAGTTGTCGGCCCAAGGTGGTGGATACCGCGGCTCGGCCGGTTACCCGATCCCACTCGATCACTCCGACCGTCGGTCGCTGGAGATCGTTCGCGTCCGGAGGACCAGCCCATAGGCTCACCCCGAACACTGTGCCCGCGGGTCCGAAGACTGGTACCGCGAGGATCCTGAGGGCCGCCCCGGAAGACAATGCGATCTCGTCGAATTGCGTGCTCCTGGAGATCGCGGAGCGCACGACAAGCGGACGAAGGCGTCGAGCGATGGCGGCACTGGTGGCGATGGTGACCCGATTGAGGTTGGCAAAGTTACGGCGATAGCCGCCATCGGCAATCACCGAGGCAGACTCGGTACCCCGAAGTGTCTCTACTATCACCCAGTGGCGGGATGCGCGTCGGATCGGCACCGGCAGTTTGCTGTCGACGTGATGTGGCATCGAGTTCGGCGAAGCAGGAAACGGTGTGGACGGCACGGTCATAGCCGGTCATCGTGGAATCTGGAGCCGAAAGATGTTCCGGGCGTGGTGAGTCGCGGGAAGACCGAGTGAGCCACGTCGCCTGGAAACGCTCGGTCGAGCGTTGCGATCTGGTGTGCCGTCATGGTTTCGATGTTCGTCAGCGGACGCCGCGATCTCCACCCAGGGCACTGTTGGAAAAGTCGAAGGAAACAAATCCAACACCCAACTCAACCCCGAGTCGGGCGCACCGCCACACTGGCAGTCAGGGGTTCGAGTCTCCTGAACCTCGGAGGGGATCATCGAGCTAGCTTTCGTCCTGAGGTGGCGTGGGGAGTTTCGCGCATGTGATCCCAGTTGTCGTCGGCGAAGACCTCGATGCTGATCACGGAGTCGATGTCGATGCGGGTCATGACCGCGCCCGGGCTGTTGAACGGGCTGAGGACCTCCAGCAGGTTACCGTCGATATTCCATGTCATGCCGGGCCCGGCGGTGCGAATCCTGCCCCGATCATCGCGATACCGCACGGTGACTCCGCGCGCCGCCGCCCAGGCGGCAACCAGGATCCCCCGGGGAGTCTCATGACCGTACCCGTCACCATTGCGCCGAGCCGCGTGAAGGTCGTGCCCACCATGGAAGCCCGTCCAGCCGTCGAGTATCGTGTACTGGCGATCGAACAGATCGCGATGGATCTCCTCGGCTGTCGCCTGCAGCAGGTAATCGTCATAGCTGAACTGGTACAAGGCTTCCGCGTGACCGCATGCCCAGTCCTGGGCGTCGTGCTGCAACCTGAAATCCTGGGTGAACCGCTCCCCATCGGTGTCGACGTACCAGGCACGCCAGTTGCCGCCACCATTGTTCTTCACCTTCCGGCGATCGAATATTCCCCAGCTCGGTAGCAGCCGACCGAATCGGTCGTACCTGTCCTCGTGGGGTTGATAGCCGTACTTGCTCGGTATCCCGTCATCGCCGGGCGGGGTGCCATCGCCTCCCGCAATCAGCGTCAGTGCAGGTCTGCTGTCCATTGGTTCGTTCATTCCTATTCTCTCTTCGGGTTTGAAGTGGCATCGCGAAGATCGGCCTGGGACCTAGCGGGATCTTGAGCATTGCCCCAGGGCAGCCGGACCGGTTGAGTCATCGCGGTGCGCGTCACGGCTCTTCAATGGTGAGGATTGGTAGAGATCGAGGGACGTCGATCCGTCGTCCAGTTCTGCCATCCCCCAAGTGCTTCCACCCCCGCCGTGCTGTAAAGCATTGATCACCATATGCCTGGGCGCTGAACGTCGATCAGTACCTGCCACCCGTCTGACGAGATCCGCTTGCTGGTGCGGTAAGTCGCAAACTCCGTCTCGCCGGCTTCGACAGAGGAAGCTTGGGCATCGGGCGACCCCGGCTTCCGGTGGGCAACGCAGGAGGATCCGTCACGGGGCGGCGGCGTACGTGACCGACTGGTGCTGCTGGTGTGGTTCCGATCCAGTCGGCGCGCGCCCGAGGCTTCCCTGAGGTTCTGCTCTCATACAGTCAATGCTCGACATCGAGGGTCGCGATCTCTACCCCGATTGGTGTTGGAAAAGTCGAAGGAAACAAATCCAACACCCAAACCGGCCCGATTCGGGCAGGCCCCCACACTGGCAGTGTGGGGGTCAGGGGTTCGAGTCCCCTTAGCTCCACAGTTTACGCAGGTCAGGACCGGTTTGCGTCGGGCCTGACCTGTTTCTGTTCGATCATCCCCCATGGTTTCCCCCATTGTTTGATCCCCCATGGTTCGCCTCGCATTCCTTGTTGTTCGATTCGGGGTTCGTTTTCTGAGCGTGGCCCGCTCGCGGAGGTACGCCGCAGCCGGATCGCGGCCGTACGGCTGCGGCGGGCTATCGCAGTTTCTCGAGAGCTGAGGTCGAGTCCGGTGCCTGCAGCGGTCTGTCCAGGTACCGGTTGGTGATGTCCGCGCCGGTGCTGATGACCGCGTGACCGCCCTGTCGGCTGGCCTGCTCGGTACCGTATTCCTCGGCGACGGCGGTGAGGTTGGTTCGACGCATCGTCCGCGCTGTGATCCAGGCATAGGCCGAACCCCGCGCGTCTCGCCAGGTTCGCGCGAAGTTGTGAGGATCGCGCCAACCGCCCGCGAGGGAGGGAAACAGAGGCGTCTCGTCGTCATCGGCCCAGTCCTTGGCACCCATGTCGATCAGGGTCATTGCCCGGTGCTGTCAGCGGCTGATGTTCGGCGCTCATCGCGCCCTCCTCGATTGGCCCTCGAACCTGTCGGCTCCGGGACAGACAGCCGATCGATGCTCACCCGAAAAAGGGTACGACCGCTGATTGGCTCGATATCTCCAGTATCCCCCGCGTGGCCGGTCGACAAACAGGGTCCAAGAACTCGCGATTGTCGACACCCTTGGCATCTGGGCATTCTCGCCGGTATATGTCACGTTCCCCGTCTGCGGTCGAGGGCAGCTGCTGCCATGGCCTGTAGACCTACAGTGTTGACATCAGTGGTTGGTCGGCGTGTACTGAGAGGGTCTACAGATCCGAGGGATCGTCATGATCGTCATCATCGGGCTCGTCGTCCTGGTCGCCGCCGCACTCGTCGGCTTCGCGGTCGTCTTCGCCAAAGTATTCGCCATCAGTGGCGGCCACGCCATGACCGACAACTTCGCGGTCTTCGGCTACCACGTCACGGGATCGGCCGGCGTGCTGTTCCTCTGCTGCATCGTCGTCGGCTGCATCGGAATCGCCGGGCTGGGCCTGGTGCTGGCCGGTGCCCGCCGCGAACTCGAAACCGCCGCCCGGGACACCCCTATCTATGAAGGCCAGACGGGCACCATCGATGTCGCCGCCGACACCCATGTCGCCACCGACGTACCCGGCACCGACGCACCCGGCACCGTGGCCGGGCAGGGAATCGGCAGCCAGCCCGCGCCCGGCATACCCAGTCTGGGCAACAAGCTGTTCGGTCACGCCTCAGCCGGTCGGTGACCGGCTGAGGTCCCCTCGTGCCGGCCACCGTTGGCCACCGCGCTCGCATCGGCAAACTCGCCCGATTGCCGCGTGACATTTCACGTCCATCCGAAATCCGGTAACCCGTCATGATCATTGTCGGAGTTGTACTGCTCGTCGCCGGATTCATCCTCGGCATCCCGCTGCTGATCACCGCCGGAATCATCGTTCTGCTCATCGGCCTGGCGCTGATGGTCGCGGGCCGCACCGGGCACGCCGTCGGCGGCCGACGCCATTACTACTGACCGGCACCCGGCACAGCGGCTCGACATCGACTGCGCCGTCACCCGCCGAGCGCCACCCTTCGCTCAGGAGCTGTCATATACACCATCATCATCGTCTTGATCGCGGGCATCGCGCTCTGCGTCATCGCTCTGGCCGTACTGAACCGCTTCTCGGCCGGCAATCAGCGACCCGCCCTCGGCAGCGCAGCGCGACGGCCGCGGCACCGATCACAGGCCGGGGAGACCGCGATCGGCCGTGATCGCGCCGAAAACGCAGGCGGCGCACGCCATATCCGCACCTACCCGAGCTGGCGAGACCGACTCGAGTAACCCGCACTACCTTCGACTACACGGAGACAGAGATGAGATCCTATCCAGGCGAGATCAGGCTTATACCCGGAGGTCACCGCACACTGGGCCAGCGTTGTCATGATCCTGGTGTTCGTGTGGCTGATCATCGGCGTCATCGCCGGTGGGCAGCGGCACTACTACTCCAGCGCACCGACCACCTGCGAGGACGGGAACGATCGCGGCGACCATTGTCGCCGGACCGCTCAATTACCTCGGCATGCACCCCACCGTCGGCAACTGCCAGGTCGACGTGCCCCGGCCCAGCAAGTAACCGCACAGGGGTCGAGCTCGAGCTGTCCGGGCACGAGTTCGATCGCGGCCCGCGAAACTGACAACGGCTACGCCTGGACCACCTGCGAATTACTCCATACTTCGAGCTGGTAGCGCCGGGCGGGGCATCGGGGTTGGTGCCGGCGGAGCCGAATCTCTGTTGGTCCACCCCCGATGGCTGAACGGGGGTGGATGTAGCCGGTCGTTGGGCGGGCGACCTGCCTCGGTGCCGAGTGGAACCTCCAGAGGGTGGCCGGGCGGTCGGCGCGACACCGAGAGGGGGTCATCGACGACAGCGGTGGCGCCCGTGAGGCCCGGTCACCGGCGGCCCGGCGCGTCGGGTTGGCCGCCGCGCCAGCGAGCCGGATCCAGCAGCCGCAGCCGGCCTTCGGCGGGAACCCACTCGCTCAATGTCCAGTCCGCCCCCTCGCGGGACACCCGGTTGACCCACGTGTACCGGCTGTCGGTCACCAGGCGACCGGTTGCCGTATCCGGCTCGATCACAGCGGGTGTGGCCACCAGATAGCAGGCACCGGCCTGCGCCTCGGGGACCGGCAGATGAGCGCACACCTGCTCGGCCGCCATATCCAGTTCGGGGGCCACCACTATCCCGGCCGGCAGGAGCCCGACACGATCGCTGTCCAGCACCGCGGCCACCACCGTCCACTGTCGAAGAGAGTCACCGCCCGCACCGGCACCGGCTGCCGGATCATTGTTTCCGCACATCATCGCCCCGCGACCACGAGTTCAGGAAACGATCGTGCCGCTCGGGCCCGCGACGATATGTCGACCGGCACCACCGCCCTCGGCGCCCTGCCACCGATTCGATGGGATCCGAGTAGTACCGATTCTATCGCCCCCTCGTGGTCCCGGCCGAGGGAAAGCAGTTGCGGGGCAACCGGTCTCATCTTGCGCGAGTCCGACTTCCCTACCACGGCAACGATCGTCACTGGCATAGGTGACGCTGACATCACGCGACGGGGTGTGAGAGAAGGGCGGCCATGATCTTGCCGATCGCCCAGTATCTTGTCATAGACGAGGACCTCAACCCGGTGGAAGGTGTTCGCGGCGGCACTTGGAGCTTGAGACTTCGCCTGCCGCACACGATGCAGATGTTGCGGAGGTAGGTAGAGCTGAACGGTCGCGGCCACACCAGCGACGATCGTGTCACCCGCGCTGTGAGCCTGCTGCGAAATCGGCACGAAGCCACTCGAGGCGGCTGATCGATCGACACCCTACCCCTGGCAACCGACAATACGATCTCGTGTCGCCCTTGACAGAAGCACACCAAGAGAACCGCGCAGCCGACTGACAGAACAACTTCCGACCGGTTTCTGAAATCCGACCCCCGAAGGGGCGGACTTCCGCGATCCAGCCAGCAGTCGGAACTCGCGAGTTGTCGACAGTCGTCGTTGCACATCGGCGCGCCGCACAGAGGATCGGTTGCTCACCGCCGAACTTCACCTACCGCAGCCGCTTGTCGATGACCTCACGCGGAAGCTGCTCGGGGGTCGGGTAAGTGACCAGCACGCGAATGCCGTCCGGGTCGACACTGTCGACGAAACTGATTCCGTTGACCGTATTCGAGTACGTACTGGGATAGTAGGCTCGCAGCCGCTGCTCGATCTGCTGCAGTTCGTCATCGCTGTCAACGGACCAGATGATCTGCTCGACGCCCACGTCGCCGATGCCGCGTGTGCTCGACGCCTCGTGCGAGCGCAAGTAGATCTGGAAGCCATCGGGCGTGATGAGAAGCGCCGCGTCCGATTCGTGAATTGCGATGCGGCATCCGAACACATCGCAGTAGAAATTGACGGAACGATCCAGGTCTGACACTCGCATCAAACACGACGCGACTCTCGCTTCGGTACCCATCGGTTCCCTTTCGCAAGCCTGGGAACAATGCTCACGGTACTGCGCCCAGTCGAGCAACGGGCTGCATAATCGGCGGCGCCACTCAGGCAATGGTGATCTCAGGTTCGAGGTGGACGTGCCACACCGCGTGCGGCAGCCCCTATTCGGCGGGTTTCTCGTTGTGGCCGCCGAATTGCTTACGCATCGCCGACAGTGCCTTGTCGGCGAACTCGTCCAGGTGCCGGGATACGAAGCGGGAGTCCAGTGCGGCGTTGAGCACCGGAGCGGGCACTCCTTCTTCGATCGCGGCAATCGCGGTCCAGCGGCCTTCTCCAGAGTCGGATACCCGGCCGCCGAAATCGCCCAGGTCCGGCGACTGCCACAACGCCGCGGCAGTGAGATCGACCAGCCACGAGCCGATCACGCTGCCGCGCCGCCATACTTCGGCGACCTCGGCGAGGTCGAGGTCGTAACGGTAGAACTCGGGGTCGGCCATCGGCGCGGTCTCGGCGTCCCCGGCCACCGCCGCGCGCGCTCCGGCGTCAGCGTTGTGCAGGATGTTCAATCCCTCGGCAAGAGCGGCCATCATGCCGTACTCGATCCCGTTATGGACCATTTTCACGAAATGCCCTGCACCGCTGGGCCCGCAGTGCAGATAGCCCTGCTCTGACGGCGCAACCGCACCGTCGCGGCCGGCGGTGCGCGCCGCGGACCGCATACCGGGAGCAAGTGCGGCGAAGACGGGTTCGACCTGCGCGACCGCGTCCGCTTGGCCGCCGATCATCAAGCTGTAGCCACGGTCCAGGCCCCACACACCGCCGCTGGTACCGCAGTCCAGCAACCGGATACCGTGCTCGGCCAGCTGTTTCGCATGCCGGATATCGTCACGGTAGTAGGTATTCCCGCCGTCGATAACCGTGTCACCGGACTGCAGCACAGCGGCGAGTTCGCCGATCACGGAATCGGTTGGCCCGCCCGAGGGCACCATCACCCACACCGCTCGCGGCGCGGTCAGCTCGTCGGCCAGCTCGCCGATCGAGGCGATACCGGTCGCCCCTTCCCCGGCCAGCGCCCGTATCGCGCTGGTGTCCCGGTCGTAGACGACGCATCCGTGGCCATCCCGCAGCAGCCGGCGCACCAGGTTGGTGCCCATGCGTCCCAGGCCGATCATTCCCAATTGCATGACGCCTTCCTAGCGTTGTCGTCGGACGAGTCGATGTCGTTCTTCAGTTGCCGGCCTGCCACGGAGGGCGCCAGCGCGGGGAGTTGTGCAGCAGCGTGTCTGCTTCTGCCGGTCCCCACGAGCCACGCCGGTACGACCGGACCGACGGAGGGGCGTCCAGCAGCGGTTGCATGATGCGCCAGGTTTGCTCGACACTGTCCTGTCGGGCGAACAGGCGAGGGTCGCCGATCAGCGCGTCGTGCAACAGTCGTTCGTAGGGTTCCAACGGCTCGCCGAGTTCGTCGGTGAACAGAGTGTCCAGATGCACCGCGCGCCACGAATCGCCCGCCCGCGCGGCGACCTGCACTCGCAGGCCCGGATCGGGGTCGATGCGCAGCACGATCTGGTTCGGTTCGACCTGTGTCGGCGTGGGGAGGAACGACAACCGCGGTGTGCGGTGCAGAACCAGCCGGACCTCGGTGGCACGCTCGGCCAGAGCCTTACCTGCTCGCAGGAAGATCGGGACCCCGGCCCATCGCCAATTGTCGATCTCCAGACGCAAGGCGACGAAGGTCTCGGTGCGCGACCGTGTCGCGACCCCGGGCACCTCGAGGTACCCGTCGTACTGCCCGCGGACGTAGTGCCGAGGATCAGCGTCGGGTATCGCCCGGAACACCTCGGCCTTCTTGTCACGCAGCTCCTCGCCGCCGGCTCGGGCCGGCGGCTCCATCGCGACCAGCGCAAGCACCTGCAGCAGGTGATTTTGCACGACGTCACGCAAGGCGCCCACCGCGTCGTAGAACTTGCCGCGGTCCTCGACGCCGAAGTCCTCGGCCATGGTGATCTGCACACAGGACACGCTGCGACGGTCCCAGATCTCAGCGAGCGCCAGATTGGCGAAGCGCAGATACTCCAAGCTCGATGACCGGCTCTTTGCCCAGAAAATGGTCCACCCGCAAGATCTGCCGCTCGGTGAGCACCTGATGCAGCTGAGCGTTGAGCTTGCGGGCGGAATCCAGGTCGTGCCCGAACGGCTTCTCCACCGCGACCCGTGCATCCTCGACGAGGCCGGCCTTGCCCAGGTGCTCGACAATCGGGCCGAACAGTGCCGGTGGTGTCTCCAAGTAATACAGCGGCCGCTGATGCCCCTTGACCTGTTCGGCCAGCCTCTCGTACAGCGCCTCGTCGGTGATGTCACCGGACAGATAGCTCAGGCGGGCTGCCAACCGGTCGAATACCGCGTCGTCGACGATCTCCTCCGCATCCCCTATCACCTCACGGACCCGCCTCACCAGTTGCTCGACCGTCATGTCGTCATCAGCGACGCCAACGATCGGACAGTCGAGCAGCCGGCGCCGCTCCAGCCGGTACAACGCCCTATATGTCATCTTGCGCGCCAGATCGCCGGTGACACCGAAAATCACCAGCAGGTCCGCCACGCCAGTGGTCGCATCAGACATCCGGATCACATCTCTTCCTCGGCGAAAACCTGCCGGGCATCGGTCGGCAATCGCAGCACATGCGACCTGTCTCAGCCGGGAAAGCCTCGAGGGCTATACCCGGGCGACCAGAATGGTGCATACCCGTAGTAGCCGTAGATGTCGGCGTGGTAGGTCTGATCGTTCACCAGTTCCGGGTCGTAACCGGGTGCTGCGGCGATGTGGTCACGAGTGTGGTTGATATCGACCTCGTCTTCGGTGATCCGAGTGATCGCCGCGACCGGAATGAACGACTTCGTCTCACCGAAACCGAGGAAGCCGCCGTGTTCAACGAGCAGGAAGCGGACCTTGCGGTCGCGATCATCGATCAGCAGGTCCGCAACCTTGCCCACAACCTCGCCGTCCTTGTCCTTCACTTGTCGCCCCCGGACGTCCTCGGCAGAATCTGCGACCGTCTTGCCGGTGTCGCTCAGTTTGCTCAAAGCGGACGTGTTCGGTGCCATCATCGAAAGCTCCTGTTTGCAGAGGTGTGCTTATGATTCGGTCGAGACGAGGCACATTCCGGCCGTATCGGCCACGTGCGCGCAGGACGCAACTGTGCCGCGAACTCGAACGAGCGGGAAGTCGGCGAACACCGGGAGGGCAGCCCGAACCAGATACGGTCGCTGTGCCAGCCACGGCCGCGTAACGTCACCGTCCGTAACGCAGCGAGTGCAACGTTCATGGTGATCCCGATGAGTCGCGGTCACATGTGTGCACGGCGCGGAGCGAATGCTCTGTGGGTCGGCAGCGGACGGCCGAACCTCATCCCGGACTGGCTGAAGGTCTCAGCATCAACCAATCTACGCTGCTGCGCCGCTCCGCGTCGACGTCGACATCACGCCGTCCGACCGGTCTTGTTCAGTTGACGATCTGCACCTCGAGATCTCCTTCGCCGGCGAGTACCTCGACGCCGTGACTACCGTCGGGTCGGCGGACGACGCGGACATCGATCGATGCGTCGCCCACCCGCAGCTGTCGAAGGGTCACCTGCGACATCCACGCGGGAAGTGCCGGGTGCAGGCGAACCACTCCGGCCTGGGCGTCGGCGTCGAGGCCGAGGAGGGTGGCGACGAGGTGGACGAGTGCGCCGGAGGACCACGCCTGGGGGACGTTGGCCCCGAGATACTGGACGGGGAACGAGCCGGCATCTCGGGTCAGTCCGGCGAAGAGCTCGGGCGGCCGCTGCAAGGCGAACTTCGAGGTGGCGTCGAAGATGCCGGCTGCCACCGTGGTCGCTTCGTCGTCGAAACCATAGGCTCGAAAGCCGGCGGCCGCGATAGCGTTGTCGTGTGGCCACACCGAACCGCGTTGGTAGGAGAACGGATCGTAGGCGGCATGGTCGGCCGACAGGGTGCGGATACCCCAGCCACTCCACATGTCCTGTGCCATGAGGCGTCTCACGACCTGTGCCGCCCTGTCGGGATCGACGACTCGTTGCCACAGGAGGTGGCCAGGGTTGGAGGACACCGACGCGATCGGGCGTTTATCGCCGTCGAGGCCGAGGTAATAGGTGCCTTGTTCCTCCCACCAGAACCGTTGTTCGATCACCTCGGCCAGCCGGTCGGCCTCCGAGCGAAGGCGAACGGCGAGGCGGCGGTCACCGTAGGCGATCTCGACGACCTCGGCCCAGGCGCGCTTCGCCGCGACGACGAGCCCCTGGTGCTCGCACAGAGCGATCGGTAGCGTGGCCGACGCCCCGGTGCTGGTGACGATGGCGTCACCGGCGTCCTTCCAGCCCTGGTTGTAGTAACCGTCCGGGGAACGCGTCCGGTACTCCTGTAACCCGTCGCCATCGGGGTCGCCGTCGCGATCGATCCAGGCGAGGGCCCGCTCGACGTGGGGCCGTACGGCATCGAGCGCCTCACGGTCCCCGTGCCAGCGCCAGGCCCACGCGGCGACGAGCACATAAAGAGTGGTCGCCTCGTGGGTGCCGTAGTAGGGGGTGTGGGGGATCAGGTGCAGCGCCGCGAGCTCACCGTGGCGCACTTCGTGCTCGATCTTGCCCGGCTGCATGTCTCTACGGTCGTCGTAGGAGTCGGCCTGCAATGCCGCCAAGGCGTGCAGGCTGCCGAGGGCGAAGCGCGGCGACACACTGAGGGTCTGGAACGAGACGGTGAGCGCGTCGCGGCCGAAGAGACCGACGAACCACGGAATGCCCGCCGCGGGCACCCAGGCGTCGAGGTCCTCGTTGCCGGGGTCGCCTGCGGCGAGCTTGTCGTGATGATGCAGGCGTAGTCCGGCCAGGTCGTCGATGGCTTGGCGCAGCGACCCGGTCACGCCCGGGTTGGAGGTCTCGAAGTTCGTCGCCTGTGAGACCCAGCGCCTGCGGGCGATCTCGGGTTCGGAGTCGGTCTCGAGGAGCTGGTGGCAGGGGCGGGTCACCCGGCGCTCCTCGCCGTCGATCACCGGCATCCACCAGACGCAGCAGTGCCACGAGCGGGCCGGGGCGAGTTCGATGCGGAACAGGATGCCGCCGTTGGCGAATGCGGGTGGCGAGTCGTTGTTCGCCACTTCGAGGACGAGCGAGCGTTCGAAGACACCGTTCACGTACCGGGTGGTGAGCCGTCCTTTGTCGTCGTCCCAGAAACTGTGGATGGAACCTCGCCTGACGCGTCGGCGAGCCTTCACGTCGAAGATGTCGGCGAAATCGGACTCGATACTCACCTCGAGGTCGAGCACGACATCCTCTCGACCCTGATTGGTGAGGTCGTAGTCCTCGTGGATCCCGGGACCGACGCTGCGATCGAGGCGAAGGTGGAGCGAGTGTTCGGTGATCGGGCGGCCGTCGCCGCCGATGAGCACCGGATTGGTGAACTCGAAGCGCGCGCAATGGTGCCCGGGCGCCGCCCCGTTGAACAGGATCGGTCGCTCACCGCCGAGCTTCAACCGGTAGCCGGACACGAGGCGGGTGTCGGCGGTGAAGTACCCCTGCTCCCTGGTGCTCGACATCTCCCCCGACGGCTCACACACCACGACCTCATCGTCGAAATGCGTGGACACCACCGGCGGCCCGACCGATACCTCCATACCGGGCTCCCTTCTCGAATCTATGTTCGTTGTCACAGAGCTGTCAGGGCGATTTCAGTCTTTTTCTGAACACTCGTCACTGGGGGTAACCGTGTCGAGGACCAGGTGCGCGGCGGTATGCCGGTCGGTTCCGTTGTCGGCTGCAAGGTTGTCGAGCTGCCAGCGGGCTTGTCGGGGTGTGTCACCGCGTCCGATAAGGACGCCGATAGCCTGGTTGATATCCGATGCCGCCTGTAGTCGATCGGTGGTGTCCGGTGCAGCGGGGAGGGTGAGGTGCTGGTCGAGGGTGATGTCGGTCAGTGGTTGTCCTATGAGCCAGGCCAGTTCCGCGGCGAGGTCGACGAAAGTTCCCGGTGCCCCCGCGTACAGGATGAGAGCCACAGGCGCCGGGGCGTCGCCGTCACCGATGCCCGGGAGCAGAACCCGCAGTGAGGTGCGGATGTCGCCGGTAACGACTCCGTCGGCGAGAGTGGTAAGGGTGATCGGGGGATCGCCTTGGGCCACAACCACACTCAGACCGAGGTAGGTGGGTACCGCAGCCGCGGCGTCGAGTGTCAATTGATGCAGGCTGTGTGCGATGTCGGTGCCGGGTTCATCGAGTGCTTCGGTGAGGGTGTTCAATGCGGCGGCCATCGCAGCGGTGATCTTCACGAGGTGGTTGCTCCGCTGGGCGCTCCCGAGCGCCGATCGAGCCGTGCCGAGTCCGAACAGGGCGCATTGCCGTGCACGGTGGGAGATCCGGGCCGCCGGGTCAGGACCCCGTTCCGGAACTGTCCCCCACAGCCAAACCTACGCTCGGCCCGGCCGGGCAGCCACTACCCGGCGCAGTGATGCGGCCTCAGGCCGGGGTGTGTCGGGCGCGGGCGCGGCGGACGGCTTCGTCGACGATGCGCTGGGCCACGTCGGCCAGCTTGCGGTGTTCGGTTTGGCTGATCGCGCGCAGCTGCGTGAACGCGTCTTCGGCGCTGCGCCCGCTGCGGCCCCGAAGTATGCCGATCGCTTGATCGATCACCGGTCGTGTCGACAGCGCGGTCTGTAACTGGGCGGTCAACGCCATCGCCCGGGACAGGACCTGAGCGTTGTGTACCGCTACCGCCGCCGGTTTGGCGAAAAGTTGTCCCAGTTCAGCCGCGTGCTCGTCGAAGACATCCTTACCGTGGGCATAGACGTTGATCGCCCCGACCACCTGGTCCGGCAGCAACAGCGGTAGCGACAACGCACTGTGCACGCCCAGCCTGCCCACTCGCGGACCGAACCGCGGCCACATCTTCTCCCCGCCCAACGACCCGGAACGCACCGTCCGGCGCTCCAATGCCGCAGTGATGCAGGGGCCCTCGTGAAGGGTGACGTACTGAATTTCGTCGATCTCTGCGACAAACGGCGCACTCGCCGCCAACGCTTCGACCATGTTGTCCATCCGGTCGACCCGTAACAGGGTCACTCCGGCACCGTCGGCGCCCGGTATCGCGTGCACCGCGAACGCCGCCACCTCGGCCAGCAACTCGGGCAACCCGAGACTGCCCGCGACCAGGCCCGCCAAGTCGGCGAGGGCGGCCTGCAAGTCGGAGAGGTCCGAGCTGGCCTGCCCCGGGGTCAGCGGCCCGGCTGAGGTGTTGCGGACGCCTCCGGTGAACTGCGTCAACTCTGTGTCCCTGCACTCGATAGTCCAGCCCGGAACCCGGCATCCAATAGCCGGAAACCGGCGACACACCCGCGGCGCAACCGCCACGGGAGGGTTTGTCACATTCAGCGTACTGGCGCCCGGTAGTTCTGGAGCACCTGCCGGAGCGGCGGCCACAACGGCGCGATCTCACCCCCTGGATCCGTGGACCACCAGCAACCTCGGCAAGCCTCGGGATCGTGGGCTGCCTCGAACGGCATTCGGCGCGGTTGATTCCCAAGGGGTGTAGCGTTGGAGCTGCTGAGAATCTCAGCTGGTTCGGGATGAGTTCGGCTGTCCGCCGCAGAACTCGAGGAGCGTCGGCTCCGAGGCCCTTACGTACCGGTGATCGTCTGCACTCCAGGATCACCATGACTGTCCTACACCCCTTCCCAGCCCGTCCGGCACCCTCGACACGTCCCCGACATACAGCGGTCCTCCATGACGTGCCCGTAGGCACTGATCGGCACGGCTCGCCAACCGACCCGGCGGGGGTAGCGCGATGAAGGCGCTGGTCATCGTCATCATTGTCCTGGTCATACTGGTGCTGCTGGTGCTACCGATGTCGGTTCGCATCGTGAAACAGTATGAGAACGGCGTGCTGTTCCGGCTGGGCCGCGTGGTCGGCGAACGCGAACCCGGGCTGCGGCTCATCATCCCGTTCGTCGATGTGCTGCACCGGATTTCGCTGCGGATCGTGACGATGCCGATCCAGTCGCAAGGGATCATCACCCGCGACAATGTCAGCGTCGATGTCTCGGCGGTGGCCTACTTCAAGGTCGTCGACGCGGTGAAGTCGGTTGTGGCGATCGAGAATGTCTACGCCGCGATCGATCAGATCGCGCAGACGACGTTGCGCAAGGTGGTCGGTCAGCACACCCTGGACGAGACGTTGTCGGAGACCGACAAGATTAACCTCGACATCCGCGCCGTCCTCGACGTCACCACCATCGAATGGGGCGTGCAGGTCACCCTGGTGGAGCTCAAAGATATCCAGCTGCCCGACAGCATGAAACGCGCCATGGCCCGCCAGGCCGAGGCCGAGCGGGAGAAACGAGCGAAAATTATTGCCGCCGAGGGTGAATCGCTGGCGGCGGCCGCGCTGGGTGACGCCTCGGACACCATGATGGCCCACCCGCTCGCGTTGCAGTTACGCAATCTGCAGACATTGGTCGAACTCGGCGTCGACAAGAACACCACTGTCGTCTTCCCGGCTCCGTTGATGTCGACGATCACCGAACTGGGAACCTTCCTGGCCCGTGAGGGCGTCGCTGCCGCCGGGCCGCAGCCACCGACCCCCGTCTCGGAGTCGACCGCATTGGTGGGCAACGGAACTCCCACTCCGGCGAGTCCGCTGTGATCATCGCTTTGCTGTGCATCCCACTGATTGGGTGGAGCACCTACTGGCTGATCCAACAAGCTGCGCAGGTGACGCCGATGGCCGCGACGGATCAGCACTCGGCCCGCGCAGCGGCTGCCATCGGACTCGAGGACGACCCCGACCAGTGGTGCGCCGTCCGCGGCGTCTGGACCGCGCTGGACGAGCGCCAGCTCATCAGGTTGCTGAAGGACTCAGCCCCATGACACAGACACGCTACGAACTCGATCGACAACGCACCCCATAGTGACAGCTCGCCCCTTCTATTCCAGCAGCGAGGCCGAATTGCAAATTTCCCAGACGAAACCGGTCCCTCACGAATCCGAGGAGTACATCATGCCTATTCATTCCGGACCCCCACTGAACGATCACATCCACGCGGCGCCGGTCGATGCCGGATATCAGATCATCGCCAGCTATCGTGATTATTCCGCCGCGCAAGGCGCCGTGGACTATCTGTCCGACTCCGGATTCGCGGTAGAGAATCTGCGGATCGTCGGGCACGACATCAGCACCGTCGAGGCCGTCACCGGCCGGATGACCACAGCGCGGGCCGCGGTCATCGGCATGGCCGCCGGAGCCTGGTGGGGATTGTTCATCGGACTGTTGCTGGGCATATTCACCCTCGGCACCGCATGGTTCGGCGTCATCATCGGCGCTGTGCTCATCGGCACGGTGTGGGGCGCGGTCTTCGGATACGTCGGGCACTGGGCCACCCGGGGCCGGCGCGACTTCTCCTCGGTCTCCACACTGGCCGCAGAGCACTACGACGTGGTGTGCACACCAGAATTCGGCAGCGAAGCCACCCGTCTCCTCGCGGCGATGCGATGAAACGGCAATCAGCCGTCAACACGTTCCAACACTGTGCGACCTCTGACTCATCGACGCGAAGAGGACCGGCGGTGTTCTTGATTCATGGCAGCAACCGCGATATGAATGTCAGTGCGATCCTTCGGCCGCTGCGCGGATACCACGAATGGCGACAGCGAGCATGCCGATGTTGTTGTGATGACCGCGAATTCCACCGCTGCGACCCTCCTTCGGAATGCGGTCCATTTTCTCGGTCTGCTGCGCATGCGGGGTGCACAGGCCGATGCTCGGAAGGAGTTTTGTCATGCGTATCGGTTTGATCGCACCGCCCTGGGTTCCTGTTCCACCGCCGGCTTACGGCGGCACCGAGGCCGTCGTGGACAACCTCGCACGCGGTCTGGCCCTCCTCGGTCACGACGTACGACTGTTCACCGTCGGTGAGTCCACATGTCCCGTCGACCGAGAGCACCTGTACGAGTACGCCTTCAGCCCGATCGGGATCACGGTGCCCGAGGCCGCACACGTGCTTGCCGCCTACGAGGCACTGACCGATGTGGACATCATTCACGACCACACAGCGCTGGGACCGCTGATCGGGCCGCACCTCGACGGACCACCGGTGGTATCGACCTGCCACGGGTCGTTCGATCCGATGAACTCACGCAATATCGCCTCGTTCGCCGATCACGTTGCGGTCGTGGCGATTTCACACGCGCAGAAGCGGTTCGCGGACCCGATCCCGATCGCGACGGTGATTCACCACGGCATAGACCTGGACACCTACCGCTACGGCCCGGGTGGGGGCGGGTACCTGATGTGGATCGGGCGGATGTGCGCGGCGAAGGGTCCGCACCGAGCCATGGAGTTCGCCCGCGCGGCGGGCCGCAAGCTGGTGATGGTATCCAAAATCCGGGAAGATGATGAGCGGGCGTTCTACGAGCAACACGTCCGGCCACTGCTGGGCCCCGATGATCCCGAACCGCAAGAACTTCCGCTGCAGGACCGAGTACGCCTGCTGCAGCACGCGGATGCGCTCCTCAATCCGATCGACTGGCCCGAACCGTTCGGCCTGGTAATGGCCGAGGCATTGGCATGTGGCACACCGGTTCTGGCCTTTCCCCGCGGTGCCGCGCCGGAGATCGTCGACCACGGCCGCACCGGATTCCTGTGCACCGGAACCCAGGACATGCTCGACGCGATCGAGCTGATCGACAGCATCGATCGCACAGACTGCCGAGCCGAGGCCGAACGGCGATTCGACATGCACCGGATGGCCCGCGACCACGTCGCACTGTATCGGCGGATCCTGGCCGGCCACGCAGGCGAGAGCTTGCTGAGTCTCGTACCAGCCGCAACCGAGGTGACCGTACGGCCGTCAACGCAGTCCTCGACCATGCTCGGCTCGAGGACGTAGCACTGGAGTAGGCGACCGATCATTCTCAGGAACCACCACAGACCCAACGCAACGCCATACGAGTGGATATCCGAAGCGTCGAACCGCGACCCACTGATCAACGCATCACAGTTCTGTTTTGGGCCCCCGCCTGGCGAGCCGACGACATCTTCGTGGTGCAACCACCACGAGATGGCTTGCCGGAGCGGCGGTCACAGCGGCGCCAGCTCGCGCTCGGTCCCGGCGACCACCGGCAACCCGGCAACCCTCGAGATAGCGGGCTCCCTCGAACGGTATGCGGCGCGGTGGGTTCCCCACTGGGTGTAAGGTGAATGGCGCTGAGAACCTCAGCTGGTTCGGGATGAGTTCGGCTGTCCGCCGCAGAACTCGAGGAGCGTCGGCTCCGAAACCCTTACACACCGGTGATCATCTGCACACCAGGATCACCATGACTGTCCCACACAGCTTCTCAGCCCGTTCAATGCCCCCGAAAACCCCCGGACATACGGCGATCGTTCATGACGCGCCCGTAGCTACCGAGCGGCTGAATCCGTCGGGCTGCGCAGGTGACGCGGGTCGCGACGGATCAGCACGTGGCCCGCGTAGCGGCAGCAGCCCCTGGATTCGAGGACGCCCCCGATCAGTGGTGCGCCTGGACCGCGCTGGACAAGTACCAGCCGATCAGGCTACGGAAGAACTCAGCATCGTGGCACAGGCAAGTCGAGGGTGACCCCACGATGACAACATCTGCGCTCCCGGCGCCGCTGAGCTCGCTTGGTGCGCCGAGCATGCCGCACCTGGTGAGCACGGCGAACGCGTTGGTCGCCGGCGACAAGGGCCTGCTCGCCATCGACGAGTCGATCCCCACCTGCAACCGCCGATTCGCCCGGCTCGGGATCGCTCAGACCGAGCAGAACCGCCGCGCCTACCGGGAACTGATCGTGACCACGCCCCGCCTCGCGGACAGCATCAGCGGTGTCATCCTGTGCGACGAGACGATCCGCCAACACACCACCGACGGTGACCCGTTCGCGACCGTCCTGATGAACGCGGGGATCGCCCCCGGTATCAAAGTGGACCGCGGTACCCAGCCGATGGCCGGTCACTCGGGTGAGAGAGTGACCGAGGGCCTCGACGGGCTGCGTGAACGCCTGACTCAATACGTCGCATTGGGGGCACGATTCGCCAAATGGCGGGCCGTGTTCACCATCGGCGAGACGCTACCGAGCCGCGGCTGCGTGCAGGCGAACGCGCACGCGCTGGCCCGCTACGCGGCGTTGTGCCAAGAGGCCGGCCTGGTTCCCGTCGTGGAGCCCGAAATCCTCATGACCGGCGAGCACACCGTCACCAGGTGCGGTGCGGTCACCGAAGATGTTCTCCGGGAAGTCTTTTCCCAGCTGCATACTCAAGGTGTCGCGTTGGAGGGCACGCTGCTCAAGGCCAATATGGTTCTTCCCGGCTCGGCCTGCCCGATCCAGCCGACCGTCGAGACGGTCGCTGAGGCCACGATCTCCTGCCTGCGCCGGGTCGTCCCCGCCGCGGTCGCCGGGATCGTGTTCCTGTCCGGTGGCCAATCCGGCGACCTCGCGACGACACGACTCAACGCCATCAACGCCGCAGACCGGCAACCACTGCCGTGGCCGGTGGGGTTCTCCTTCGGCCGAGCGATCCAGCAACCCGCCCTGACCATTTGGGGCGGCCAGGACACGAATGCGGACGGCGCCCAAAGCGCCATCCGGCACCGGGCCCAGAACAATCAGGACGCCCGTCGCGGTGAGTACGCGCGCACAACAGTCCTGGCTCCCACGTGATGGCCAGCCGTGGCCCGACACCGAACGACAATCCCACGTTTCGTCCCGCCCGAACGACCCGGCGCGGGCGTCACGCAACGACCGGCTCTACCAGGCCACAGCGCCGGGACGACGGTGAATAATGATGAAACTGGTCATCATTCGGCACGGAGAGACCGAATGGTCTCTGTCGGGCCGGTATACCGGCACCACTGATGTGCCTCTGACATCGAACGGTCATCGGCAGGCCGCGTCGCTGGCGTCGCTGGTCGAACGCATGCTGTCGGGCCGGAGCGCGCCGGTGTTTTCCAGCCCTCGCCGACGTGCCACCGCGACAGCCGCTCTCGCGTTCCCCGGCCGGCACATAACAGTGGATCCACTCGTCGCGGAATATCACTACGGCGACTACGAGGGCCTCACCGGCAACCAGATCCGCCTGCTGGCACCCGGCTGGGATATCTGGCGCGACGGATGCCCCCACGGTGAAACAACCGAGAGCGTCGGCGTGCGCGCCGACTCCTTTCTCGAGACAAACCTCGCCCATTCCACCGAGCCGGTCGTCGTCGTCACCCACGGGCACTTCTCCCGAATCCTGGCCGCGCGGGCGCTGGGGCTTGCTGCCGAGACCGGGCGCCTGTTCGCCAGCCTCACCGCCTCGATCTCGGTCATCGGGGACTACCACGGTGAACGCTGTATCGAGCGGTGGAACGTGGATGCCGCACTGCTCGACGGCAGCGGCAACCGGACTGCCTCCGGTGAAAACGTCGCGTCAACCGAGACACCGAGAGTGGGCCGACCGTGACGATCGAATCGACAACGAACAGCCACCACGACGATGCGACTGGGGCGAGACCTCCGATGCCGGTGGGTAATCCAGCGATGTCACAGGTGGCGCTGCCCGCCTCGATATCGGCGTGCCTGTTCGATCTCGACGGCGTTCTCACCGACACCGCACGAGCGCATGCGTCGGCATGGAAGCAGATGTTCGACGCCTATCTGCGGACACGCGCCGAGCGCGGCGACGCACCGTTCGTCGCATTCGACCTCCTCGGCGACTACGACGCATATGTCGACGGGAAACCCCGCGAGGACGGTGCGCGCGCCTTCTTGGCCTCCCGCGGCATCGAGTTGCCCGAGGGACACGAGCAGGATCCGCCCGGTGCCGAGACCGTGCAGGGTCTGGGAAACCGCAAGAACGCCATCATGCTTCGCCTGATCCGACGCGACGGGGTGGAGCCGTATCCAGGCTCGGTGGCGTATGTGCGGGCGGTTCGTGACGCCGGATTGCGGCGCGCGGTGGTGTCGTCGAGCACGAACTGCCGCGATGTCCTGGTCGCCGCACATATCGAAGACCTCTTCGAGGAGCGGGTCGACGGCCTCACCGCCCGGCGCGAGCATTTGGCCGGGAAACCGGCACCGGACACGTTTCTCGCCGCCGCACGGGCTCTGGGCGTCGAGCCATGCGCTGCCGTGGTGTTCGAAGACGCCCTTGCCGGGGTTGCCGCCGGTCGGGCGGGCGAATTCGGTTACGTGATCGGAGTCGACCGGGTCGGTCAGCGCGAGCAACTCATCGCGCACGGCGCGGACCGCGTAGTCACCGATCTGGCCGAGCTGTTGGACAGCCGATGATCAACCACCCCGACTTCACCGTCGAACCCTGGTGCCTGCGTGCGGTCGACCTCGACCTGACCGTGCTCGCACAAACCGAATCGATCTTCGCGTTGTCGAACGGTCACATCGGTTGGCGCGGAAACCTCGACGAGGGCGAACCACACGGCTTGCCCGGCACGTACCTCAATGGCGTCCACGAGTTGCAGACATTGCCGTACGCCGAGCGCGGCTACGGATATCCGGAGTCCGGGCAAACGATCATCAACGTGACCAACGGCAAGCTGATTCGGTTGCTCGTCGACGACGAACCGTTCGACGTGACCTACGGCGAGGTGCTGGCCCACGAGTGGCGCCTCGATTTCGCCGGCGGGGTGCTGCATCGGCGGACCGACTGGCGATCCCCCGCGGGATCGACAGTCCGCGTGTCCTCGACACGCCTGGTCTCGCTGACGCAACGCGCGATCGGCGCGATCCGTTACAGCGTCGAGGCTCTCGGCAGGCCGGTGCGTGTGGTGGTGCAGTCCGAACTCGTCGCCAACGAAGAACTGCCCGCATCCAACGGTGATCCGCGAGCCGCCGCGGATCAGGCGCCGCTGATCAGCCGAGACCACGCGGCCGAGGGCACCCGGGCCGGCCTGGTGCATGCCACCGCGCGCAGCGGGCTCTACATCGCAGCCACCATGGATCATGCCGTCGATGGACCTTCCGCGACCCTGGTGGAATCGGAAAGCTTCCCGGACCTGGGCCGGGTGACCGTCACCACGGAACTGCAACCGGGACAACGCCTTCGGCTGGACAAGTTCGCCGCCTACGGCTGGTCCCGAACTCGCTCCCTGCCCTCGGTGCACGCTCAGGCCGATGCCGCATTGACCGCCGCGCGCCAGACAGGATGGGATAGTTTGCTCGCCGAGCAGCGCACCTATCTCGACGAGTTCTGGACGCGTGCGGACATCGCACTCGACGGTGATCCCGAGATCCAGCAAGCGGTGCGGTTCTCCCTGTTTCATGTGCTTCAATCCAGCGCCAGGGCCGAGGGACGGGCGATTCCTTCGAAAGGTCTGACCGGACCGGGCTATAACGGACATTGCTTCTGGGACACCGAAGCCTATGTGTTGCCGGTCTTGACCCAGATTGCGCCCGAGGCCGCCGCCCACACGCTGCGCTGGCGACATTCCACCTTGCCGCTGGCGACCGCGCGGGCCGCCCAGCTCGGGTTGCGGGGGGCGGCGTTTCCGTGGCGCACGATCCACGGTGAGGAATGCTCGAGTTACTGGCCTGCGGGTGCTGCCGCGTTTCACATCAACGCCGACATCGCCGATGCCGTTGTCCGCTATGTGGACACCACCGCCGATCAGGAATTCGAACGCGCCGTCGGTTGCGAACTTCTCGCCGAAACCGCTCGCCTGTGGGCCTCACTCGGCCACGACAGCCCTGGCGGCCCCTTCCGCATCGATGGAGTCACCGGTCCCGACGAATACAGCGCCGTCGCCGACAACAACGTCTACACCAACCTGATGGCGCAGCAGAACCTGCGGGCCGCCGCCGACGCCCTCGGCCGTCACCCCGGCGTGGCCCGCGACCTGGGTATCGATGAGGAAGAAACCGCCCGCTGGCGAGACGCCGCCAAACGCATGTACATCCCTTACGACGAGGCCCTCGCCATCCACCCGCAGGCCGACGGCTTCACCGACCACCAGATCTGGGACTTCGACGCGACGGCGGCCGACCAGTATCCGCTGCTGCTGCACTTCCCGTATTTCGACCTGTACCGCAAACAGGTCGCCAAGCAGGCCGATCTGGTGCTGGCCATGCATCGACAGGGCGACGCATTCACCTCCGATCAGAAGGCCCGCAACTTCGCCTACTACGAACAGCTCACCGTCCGTGACTCGTCCCTGTCCGCCTGCACACAGGCGGTGATGGCCGCCGAGATCGGACACACGCGCTTGGCCTACGACTACCTCGCCGAGGCGGCTCTCATGGACCTCGAGAATCTCGAACACAACACCCGCGACGGCCTGCATATCGCGGCTTTGGCCGGCAGCTGGATCGCACTGATCGAAGGGCTGGCGGGCATGCGCAACCACCACGGCGCACTGACCTTCGCTCCCCGGCTACCCGATGCGTTGACCCGGCTCGCCTTCACCATCACGACGGGTGAACAACGGCTCAGCGTCGACATCTCGGCGACAGCGGCGACCTACACCCTGAAAGACGGTGCGCCCCTGCACATCACCCACCATGCCCAGCCGGTCACCTTGACAAGCGACAAACCGATCACTCGACCCATCACCACCGCGCCGCAGACCTTGCCCGCACCGACCCAACCGCACGGTCGCGCGCCGTCCCGACGAAGCCTGCCCAGGCGGCCGGAGAACAGAGAGCCGGTCTCGAACCGATGACCAATTCCTCTGCAAGCCATGGCATCTCGAAAAATACGGAGAGTGCATGGTCGCCGCAATCTGAAAAGCGTGAGCCCCGTTGTATCCAGTCGGCCGAGGAGCGCCGCATCATGACCCGAACGTTGGAACCGGAACTACTGCATCGCATGGATGCCTACTGGCGGGCGGCGAATTACCTGTCGGTCGGCCAGATCTACCTCTACGACAATCCGTTGTTGAAGCGCCCGTTGGCGTTGTCGGATGTGAAGCCGCTGGTGGTGGGGCATTGGGGCACCACACCGGGTCAGAACTTCATCTATGTGCACTTGAATCGGGCGATCACCACCTACGACCTGGATATGTTCTATGTCGCGGGTCCCGGTCACGGCGGACCCGCGCTGGTCGCCAACACCTACCTCGAAGGCACCTACAGCGAGATCTATCCCGACATCAGCCAAGACGAGGCCGGGTTGAAGAAGCTGTTCACCCAGTTCTCCTTCCCCGGCGGCATTTCCAGTCATGTCGCACCGACGACCCCGGGGTCCATCCACGAGGGCGGCGAGCTGGGGTATTCACTGAGCCATGCCTTCGGCGCGGTGTTCGACAATCCCGGCCTGATCGTGGCCTGCGTCATCGGCGACGGTGAGGCGGAAACCGGGCCGCTGGCCACGGCGTGGCAGTCCACCAAGTTCCTCGACCCGGTCGGTGACGGGGCGGTGCTGCCGATTCTGCATCTCAACGGCTACAAGATCAGCAACCCGACGGTGCTGGCCCGCATCGAGCCCGCCGAACTGGACCAGTTCCTGCGCGGCTGCGGCTGGGAGCCACACTATGTCGAAGGCGACGACCCACAGCAGATGCACGAATTGATGGCCACCACCATGGATCTGGTCGTGGCGGATATCCGCCGCATCCAGAGCGCGGCCCGCGGCACCGGTGACACCACCCGGCGCCGCTGGCCGATGATCGTGCTGCGTTCCCCCAAGGGCTGGACCGGACCGGCGATCGTCGACGGCCTGCAGATCGAGGGCACGTTCCGATCCCACCAGGTGCCACTGCTGGTCGACGAAGCCCATCCCGGTCACGTGGAACTTCTCGAAGCCTGGATGCGCGGTTACAAACCCGACGAACTGTTCGACGAATCCGGGCGTCTGCTCCCGGATCTGGCCGCACTGGCACCGGTGGGGCAGCGGCGGATGGGCGCCAACCCCCACACCAACGGCGGGATGCTGCTGCGTGATCTGCGGATGCCCGATTTCCGCACGCACGCGGTGGCGGTAGCGTCGCCCGGTGCGGTGATGGCGCAGGACACGCTGGTATTGGGTAGTTTTCTGCGCGATGTGGTCGCGCTCAACACCGAGCATCGCAACTTCCGGATCTTCGGCCCCGACGAAACTCTGTCGAACATGCTCGGCGCGGTGTTCGAGGTCACCGATCGGCAGTGGGACGCCCGCATCGTCGCGGGTGACGAATCACTGTCTCCCGCAGGGCGAGTGCTGGACTCGATGCTCAGCGAACATCAGAGCGAAGGCTGGCTCGAGGGCTACCTGCTCACCGGCCGGCACGGGCTGTTCAACTGCTACGAGGCGTTCATCCACATCATCGACTCGATGTTCAACCAGCACGCCAAGTGGCTGAAGGTGACCGCGGCCCTGCCGTGGCGGCGCGATATCGCCTCGCTGAATTATCTGCTCGCCTCCCATGTCTGGCAGCAGGACCACAACGGCTTCACTCATCAGGATCCCGGCTTCCTCGATCACGTGGTCAACAAGAAGGCCGATATCGTGCGCGTCTATCTGCCACCGGACGCCAACTGCCTGCTCTCCGTGGCCGATCACTGCCTGCGTAGCCGCCACTACGTCAACGTGATCGTCGCCGGAAAGCGCGCGATGCCGCAGTGGCTGAGCATGGAAGACGCGGTGGTGCACTGCACCGAGGGCATCGGTATCTGGGAATGGGCGAGCAACGACCGGGGCGCCGAACCGGACGTGGTCCTGGCCTGCTGCGGCGACACCCCCACCCTCGAGGTGCTGGCAGCAGTATCGATACTGCGAGAAAACCTGCCCGAGTTGAAGATTCGCGTGGTCAACGTCGTGGACCTGATGCGCTTGCAATCGGCGAGCGAGCACCCGCACGGACTCGACGACCGCGACTACGACGCCGTGTTCACCACCGGCAAGCACATCATCTTCGCTTTCCACGGCTACCCGACCCTGATCCACCGCCTCACCTACCGGCGCACCAACCACAATCTGCATGTCCGCGGCTACAACGAAGAAGGCACCATCACCACCCCCTTCGATATGCGGGTGCAGAACAAGCTGGACCGCTTCCACCTCGTCACCGACGTCATCGACCGGCTCCCGCAACTCGGCGCCACCGGCGACTACCTCAAACAGACGATGGCCGACAAGCTCGTCGAACACAACCACTACATCAACACCCACGGCCAGGACCTACCCGAAATACGCGACTGGACATGGGAACCCCACCGATGAGCACCCACACCGCCCCGCCCCCGACCGGTCAGCCCGACCTGAAGTCGCTGCCGATCCCGCAGGTGGAGGAACAACTCGACACCTCCACCGACGGGCTGAGCGAAGCCGAGGCCACACGGCGGCTGGCGCGCTACGGGCCGAACGAGATCGCCGAACACAAACCCAACCCGCTGCTGAAATTCCTCGGCTACTTCTGGGGTCCGATCCCCTGGATGATCGAGATCGCCGTCATTCTCTCCGGCGCAGTACGGCATTGGCCGGATTTCTTCATCATCCTGGTCTTGCTGCTGGCCAACGGTCTGGTCGGATTCACCGAGGAACGCCAGGCGGGCAACGCAATCGATGCCCTCAAAGCCAAGCTCGCGATCAACGCCCGTGTCGTGCGCGACGGCCAATGGGTTACCCCGCCCGCGCGCGAACT
Source organism: Nocardia sp. NPDC051570 (assembly GCF_044454005.1). Classification (NCBI taxonomy): domain Bacteria; kingdom Bacillati; phylum Actinomycetota; class Actinomycetes; order Mycobacteriales; family Nocardiaceae; genus Nocardia; species Nocardia sp. NPDC051570. The sequence continues at coordinate 30,863 of NZ_JBITDI010000027.1, forward strand.
GGTGCCCGGTGATGTCATCCGGCTGCGGCTGGGAGACATCATCCCCGCGGACGCACGACTGCTCGACGGCGACGAGATCGAGGTCGATCAATCCGCATTGACCGGAGAATCATTGCCCGCCACCTGCGGACCCGGCGCCGCGGTCTTCTCCGGATCCATCGTCCGGCGCGGGGAGATCGGCGCCCTCGTGTATGCCACCGGCACCGAGACCTACTTCGGTGAAACCGCCGACCTGGTCCAGAGCGCGCACACGGTCAGCCATTTCCAACGCGCGGTCCTCAAGATCGGCAACTACCTGATCATCCTCGCCGTCGCGTTCGTCACGATGATCGTGATCGCTTCGATCCTGCGCGGCGACCCGATCCTGACCACCCTGCAATTCGCCCTCGTCCTCACCGTCGCCGCAATCCCGGTCGCGATGCCGACCGTGTTATCGGTGACCATGGCCGTAGGCGCGCGACTGCTCGCCAAGAAGCAGGCCATCGTGAGCAGGCTGGTCGCTATCGAGGAACTCGCCGGCGTGGACGTGCTGTGCGCAGACAAGACCGGCACTCTCACCCAGAACTCGCTGACGCTCGGCGACCCGTTCACCCTCGACACCACCGCCGCCGAAGTCGTTCTCGCCGGCGCGCTGGCCTCCCGCGCCGACAACGACGACCCCATCGACCTCGCCGTGCTCGGCGGGCTTCCCGACCGAGATGTGTTGCGGGACTACACGATCACCCACTTCCAGCCCTTCGACCCGGTCCACAAACGCACCGAGGCCACCGCCGCCGCCGCCGACGGCACCACCTTCACGGTCACCAAGGGCGCCCCGCAGGTCATCCTGGCGTTGGCAGGCAACGCCGTGCAGATCAAGCCTGCGGTCGACACAGCGGTCGATGACTTCGCCGCGCGCGGGTTCCGGTCGCTGGGCGTGGCTCGCGCCGACGGCGACGGCGACTGGCGATTGCTCGGGGTGCTGCCTCTGTTCGATCCGCCCCGCGACGACGCCGCAGCCACCATTTCCACCGCGCGAGCGATGGGGGTGGCGGTGAAGATGGTCACCGGCGACGCGTTGGCCATCGCGAAGGAAACCGCCGCCAAGATCGGTTTGGGCACCGGCATTCTCGACGCCGCGGGCTTGGGTGATGTGAAGAAGACCGAATCGGCGGCGGTGGCCGAATCCATCGAATCGGCCGACGGATTCGCCCAAGTGTTTCCCGAGCACAAATACCACATCGTGGACGTGCTGCAGAAACGCGGCCACATCGTCGGCATGACCGGTGACGGCGTCAACGACGCACCCGCGTTGAAGAAAGCCGACTGCGGAATCGCCGTCGACGGCGCCACCGATGCCGCCCGCGCGGCCGCCGACATCGTGCTGCTGACCCCAGGACTGTCGGTGATCATCGACGCGATCAAACAGAGCCGCAAGATATTTCAGCGGATGAACAGCTACGCGATATACCGCATCGCCGAAACACTGCGGGTGCTGCTGTTCATCACCGCTGCCATCCTGATCCTCAACTTCTACCCGCTCACCGCGATCATGATCGTCATGCTCGCGCTGCTCAACGACGGCGCGATCCTCTCGATCGCCTACGACAATGTCCGCTACCGCAACGAGCCCGAAGCCTGGAACATGCGCCTGGTGCTCGGTATCGCCACCGTCCTGGGCGTCATCGGCCCGATCGCCGCGTTCGGCCTGTTCTACCTCGGCGACCGCGTCTTCGACCTCGGTCATCCCCGCGTGCAGACCCTGATGTACCTCATGCTGTCCGTGGCGGGACATCTCACCATCTTCCTGACCCGCACCCGCGGACCGTTCTGGTCCATCCGCCCCGCCCGTATCCTGCTGCTCGCCGTACTCGGCACCCAAACTATCGCGACGCTGATCGCGGTCTACGGACTGTTCATGACACCCCTGGGCTGGGGATGGGCCGGGTTCGTCTGGGGCTACGCCATCATCTGGGCACTGGCCAGCGACCGCATCAAAATCCTCGCCTACCGCATCCTCGACCCCACCGGAAAGGCAACAACCCCGGCCGATACCGAAACACCCGCGCTGCTCCGCGCCGCACAGTGATCGAGAGTCACCGCACCACCCGGATCCCGACAGGCGGTTCACGTTGTGACAGCAGACAGAAGCAACGCGCGCCTGCGCGGCGCCAGCCAAGACCTCTCGCGTGGCACTGTCCAAGGTTTCGAAGACGGCGCCTCGGAAAGATCTTGGTTCGAGGCCGCATAGCAACTGGGTTGCCGCGCTGGCAACGGATTGGTCGGCACTCCTCCAGTTCGCCGCACAGTCGGCGCGGCCGAGCACAGATGGTCAGACCACTATCGGCGCACAACACCGTCGAGGCCTCACAGCCGACGCTCCCGACCGCTGCCATAACGCTGGACGGGCCGTGTTCGACCCGCGGCACCACGACAACGAGCCATGGCGGAAGGCGCCCCTACCCGACCGACGCCGCGGTCGATCGGGCTCGCCGAGCACTCGAGGCTCGGGCCGCATCTGGTGGCTGCGTGCCGGATTGCTCCGGGTATGCGGGTTTTGGATGTCGGCGCCGGGACCGGCAACACCGCCATTGCTGCCGCGCTGGCGGGTGCCGCGGTGGTCGCTTCCGATACCGCTGAGGAATCATCGCCGGTTTCATTACCGTGCTGAATGCCACGATCGCGTTGCCACCCACGCGGGCAGCTGCGCCTTTGCCAGAGCCAGCATTGCCAGGCCCGCATCGCGAATAACGGTGTCGAGGTCTGCGAAAACGGCGTCGTCGGCCGCCCGAACCTCCACCGGTATGGGGGCTTCCCGCCCATACTCCCGGCGCAGGCGATCCAGGCGCAGCCCGGCGTCGAACAGATGACGAACCAGTCGCTCGCTGTGCTCGACGAATTCGGCCTGGTGGACAGCGTTGTTCGCCGCGGCTAGCACTACCGCGGCATGCGCGGCGGTCAGTGAGATCGCTTGCAGCGTGCGCTGATCGAATTCGTGCGCTCGCACACCGTAGACATTCAGCGCCCCCATCGCCGTCTCGTTGACCACCAACGGCTGAGCGTGGACGCTGCGTATGCCGTGGGCGAGCATTCGCGCCGGGTACTCGCCCCAGCGTCGTTCGACGGTGAGATCAGGAATGTCCACCGCCCGTGACGTATTCACCGCCTCGCGAATCACCGCCAGTCCCTGACGCTGCTGGAATTCATCGATCAGTCGCGCGTGCGGGCCGGCAGAGGCGACGGTGACCGCGCCACCGTCCCGCCGTAACGCGACCGCCGCCGTTGGGCGCCCGGGCAGCATCCGAGAGGTGAGTTCCGCGACATCGTGGAGAGAACTCTCGATGTCAGGTGTCGAGGACACCAACGCCGTCAATTCCGACAAACCGGTGATCAACTCGTCCAGCAGGTCCAATCGGCCCGGCATTTGCCCTCGCTCGTCCACACGTTCTCCAGCACTCGGACGCCCGAATCACCGAACGGTCCGTTCCGTCCAGAACACCGAAACATAGTGGGCGACAAACTCGATCGTCGATCGGCCGACTCAGCCACGAAGTATACGTGCAGTGAGCAACTGTTGCGTACCGCGATTACGCACACGGGCGGCGCGCCGAGTCGATCACACCCACAGTCAGGACGAACCCTGCCCCGAGCGGATGTCAGCGTTCGGCTTCGATGCGGCGCAATGGTTTACCTGCCATCCGGTGGGCGCTTCCGTCGCGGCGGTGAATTGCGGTCGGGACTCGCGATATCGGCCAGTGCGATGAGCAGCATGGCGACCACGGCCGCCAGATCTGCCACACACAGGGCGCCGGCAAGAACGTCCAGAGGCATACGGTTACCTCCTGTCGTGCATCCCCCTCCGCCATCCATTATAGATGCACTATGCAATTGTTGCATAGTGCTATTCGGATATGGACAGACCGTTGAGTTCGGTCAATCCGGTCGGTTTCCTCAAGCCATCGGTGCCGCGGGCTTTACCCGCTGAATCCCCGTACTACAAGGCATTTCGAGCCGGCAGTCCCGAACACGCAGGCCATCGGCGGCAACCCCGACGGGCACGACGCGGGCACGAATGACCCACCTCACACTCGAGCACTCGACAACTGTTGCATACTGCCATTGTGTGGATGAGTGTCAGCAGTACCGCACCGACGCTCACCGGCGTTCTGACGACCTGGCGGTTGCCGGCCGTCGGCATCGCGGTGCTGCTCGTGGGCGCGGTTGTTTATCCGTGGCTGGCATTTCGGCTGCGACGGCACGGCCAACGGTGGCCCGTCGGCCGGATCATGTGCTGGTACCTCGGACTGATCTGCCTGGCAATCGGTCTCGGCAGCGCGTTGGCCGTGTATTCCCACAACCTGTTCAGCGTGCACATGATCGTGCACCTGTTGATGATCATGGTCGCGCCCGCGTTCTTCGTGTGGGCACAACCCGTCCGTCTCGTCCACGACACCGGTGGGCCACAGATCGCTCGGCTTGTCGATCGGCTGCGGCTGCGAAGCCCGTTGCGGTTCCTGGTGTCGCTGTGGTTCACCGTCCCGTTGTATGTCGCGGTGATCGTTCTGACCCATCTCACCGGGTTTCAACAGGCCATGGCCACTCACATGTGGATCCATGACACCGAGCTGCTGCTGTATTTCGTCAGCGGATATCTGTTGCTGCTGCCCCTGATCGGCGACGAACTGACAACCGATACCCCTCGTCCGTACTCCCTGCGCCTGGTCGTTCTGGCGCTGTGCACCGGCCCCGACACCCTCGTGGGTGTCACGCTGACGCTGGCAGCCGACAGTCTTCACCGACGGTGAGCAACCCACCGAACCACTGCGGTGCTACCGATACCAGCCATCAGCACCAACCTCGCCACCACCACACTCCCAGGTCGCGCGACCACGAGCGCTGATCAGTTTCGGCACCTTCATCACCGAACCGCCGCCAACGATGCTGAAGCAGGCCGTATCAGGGTTCATCGACGCCGGAATCGCGACCATCACGATCAAGATCCGCAACCCCACGTCGCGAGCGATATTGCACGATTGGGCCGAATATCTCAGCGCTTCAACGGGTTCCGTCATCGAGGTGTGTAGCGAGTTGAACCTGGGGCATCACTTGGCCCAGGCCGACATACTGCTGTGTCACGGTAGCGCCACTTCAACACTCGAAGCGCTGTACCACCGAGTCACGCCGGTGATCGCGCCCTCGCACAACGACACGTACTTCGTTGCACAGCGATGCGCCGACTCGAACACAGCCGTAACCATCGACTGGGCAACAGACTTCACCCGAGCGCACACCCGTGCCGCCGCGACCGAAGCTCTGCACTCGCCCCGCATCGCCAAGGGCATCGATCGATTCATCCTCGACAACGATGGCCTACCACCGGCAAGCACCCTGGCCGAACAGCTGAGGCGGTCGGACCGTCGTGGTTGGTGGGACTCCTGACCCCCAGATCACCACAATGGCATCGGCGACTGCCGAAGCGGGGCCTACCGGGACTGTGCATCGTGTTGCTGGCGACTCTCGTGGTAGGCGCATCGGATGTGGTTGGGTGTGTCGTCGGGGGTGGGGTTGTAGTCTGCTGCGGTGATGAGTTCGGTGATCCCTTCGGAGTTGGATCTCGACGCCATTATGGCTGCTCGTTGGGCGGATCCATCCACTTTTCCTGTGTCGGAATATGCTCGTGCTGAACAGTTTTGGCGCGAGCGACGCGCCCACGACGATCGTCTGCTGCGGCTACGCTGCCGGGCCGCAGAGTTGATCCGGCAGTGGACGGGGCGGGAGTCGCGGGATGTCGGCTCGTTCGGGCTGCGGCTGAATTTGGAGGCCAGTGACCTGGATCTGGGGATCGGTTACCCGGTGGATCAGCGGGACGGGTTGGTCGCCGCGTTGACGCCACACACGGCGTTCAAAGGTGAGCGGTATACCCGGTTCTCCACGACGCGCCTGGTGTTCGCGTTCGAGGTCGACGGTGTCGAGGTCGATTTGAGTGCGCTCACCGAGGAGGACTTCGCGGTGTCGTGCCGGATGCTGTCGGAGATCGAGGCGACGATGACCGAGCCGGAACAAGTCGCGCACACCTGGGTGAAGCATCTGTTGCGGTCGGCGCATCGCATGGATGATTACGCGACGTGGAAGCTGGTCACCTACGCGCGGTTCTGCCCGGAGTTCAACTGGGTACCGATCCCCGAGAAGGCGTAAGGGTCAGGGCTGTAGGTGCTTCGGGGGTGGATGTCTCGGTGCCGGCGTGATCGAGACTCTGCGTCGCTGGATTCTGTTGTGCGCCAGCGCTGGCCCGGCGTGTGGTGGCTGGGGGTGTTAGCGTCGGGGGCGCAGATCCTCGGCGATGGAAGTGGGCGATCTCGTGGCTTTCGATGAGGCGGACCGATCGTTTCGTACCCCTGACGGGTTGTGGCTGGCGGCGACGCTGACCACGCCGTCGGCCCCGGTCCAGGGCGGTGTGGTTCTGGTGCATGGGGGTGGGGTGACCCGGGACGAGGCCGGGTTCTTCACCCGCCTCGCGCACGGCCTGGCGCAACGAGGTGTCGCGGTTCTCCGCTTCGATCTTCCCGGGCACGGTGAGAGCCAGGGGCGCCAGGAGGACTTGGGGCTCGCCGCCCTGCTGAACGCGATGGACGCGGCCCTGGGCGCGTTGCGGTCCTGGACCGGGGTCGCCCGGCCGTCGTTGCTGGCGGCCAGTTTCTCCGGTGGCGCGGCGGCCTACTACGCGGCCCGGCGGCCCGCTGGTCTGGACAGGTTGGTGTTGTTCAATCCGCTGCTGGATTACAAGAAGCGGTTCGTCGACGAGAAGCCGTTCTGGGATAACGATTTCCTGACCGAAGACGCCGCGCAACGATTGTCCGAGCAGGGGTTCCTCGAGCATTCACCGACGTTCCGGTTGGGGCGGGCGATTCTGAACGAGGTGTTCTGGATCGTCCCGCGAGAGGTCCTCGCCGATATCGTCGCGCCCACCTTCATCGTGCACGGCACCGGGGACACCTTCATTCCGGTGGACTCGTCGCGCCGGGCGGTGGCGGAGCTGAAGTGTGAGCACCGGCTGCTCGAACTGGACGGCGCGCAGCACGGTCTGGCCGTGCACGACGATCCCACCTACGCCGATCCACAGACCCAGGCATGGCAGGCCGAAGTGATTGCGGCCGTGGGCGATTGGCTGGGCGCGTCCGGGCCGGTCAGTTAGCAAGTGCTTCTCGCAGCGTTGTCACGCTGGGGTGGTAGCGCCAGGGTTCGAGGATGGTCAGGAGCTCGCGCACGACGGTGAAGGTGCGCCGCGAGTTCGTCTCGGCTGCACGGCGCACGGCGTCGACGGCGAGGGTCGCGGCGTGGTCGGGTTCCCCGGACAGGGCCAGCGCTCGCGCTTTCCAGGCGAGGTGGAATCCGTAATCGCGGGGTGAGAACGCGGTGGTGGTCAGTGCCCGGTCGTAGAGTTGGACAGCGCGTTTGGGGTGTCCGGCTTCCAGGTAGCACAGGGCGGTTTGCATGGTGAGCAGTGCGCCGGTGTAGTGGCCGCCGAGGCGGGGGTCGGGGGTGGCGGTGGTTTCGAGGAGTTTCCAGGCTCGGTCGAGTCGGCGGTTGACGGTGTCGAGGCTGGTTCCGAGCATGGCTTCGGCGCGGGCGTGCTGTTGGGTGGCTTCGGCGCGGACCTGGTGGGGGAGTCCCCAGTCACGGGTGTGGGCGGCTTCGGCGAGGATGAGCATGTGGTGCGGATCGCGCCGGTCGTAAGCGAATTGGGCTTTGCGGAGCAGGATGTAGCCCTCGAGCACCGGGTCGGTGGCGGCTTGGGCATATTCGGTCGCGCGGTCGAGCCAGAAGAAGGCCCGGCCCGGCTGGTCGGCGTCGCGATACAGCCAGCTCGCGAACTCCGCGGCCTCGGCACCCACCGACAGCAACTGCTGGCGCTGCGAGGCCCCGACCGCACTGGCGCGCTGGTGAATGCGCGAGAGGACACCGAGAACCGTGACCAGAGCGGCAGCGGATCCGTGTTCACCGTCGTCTTCCTGACAACTGATGAGCCGCTGCCGCAGGCCATCGGGAGTCCGCGTATCGACCGGGTTGGCGGCGTCGGCAACCGTTGCGTTCGTCCCGATTTCGGGTGAGGGAACTCGGTCGTCGAGGCGCTCGTGCGCTGGGTGAGCCGCGATGAGCTGGTAGAAGGCTGCTTTCTCGTCGTCGCTGGCGCGGGACAGTTCGATATCGAGCAGTTGTTGGGTGTCGGGCCGCAGGCGGATTGTGCGGCCGCGGTTGCGCCATTTGGTGACGGCGGTGGGGTTGATGCCCAGGCGCGCGGCGAATTCACGAACCGAGCTGCGGGTCACGCTCTGCAACGCGGTCGCTTCGAACCCGGTCCACTCCTGTCCCAGCATCGTGTGCTCTCCTGTGCGAGCCGCCCTAGCCACGCTAGGCACACGGTAGCCGCACGCTGGTCACACGGCAGGATGTTCCGTCGAATCCTTCCGTGCGAGAGAGTCGAACGAACAGTTTCCACGGACCGGAAGGGCGGGCGATGATCAGCAGGGTTCTGGGGTCCAGCGGTATCGAGGTGTCCGGGATCGGTCTCGGATGCTGGGCGATCGGCGGACCCGATAGCAATCTCGGTCTGCCGATGGGGTGGGGACCGGTCGCCGACCGTGACGCCATCGCGGGGTTGGAACACGCGTGGGAGTCCGGCGTGACGTTGTTCGACACCGCGGACGTCTACGGGCACGGCCGCTCCGAACGGCTGCTCGGCGAACTGGTGGCGCAGGTGCCGCGGCATCGGATCCGGTTGGTGTCCAAGGTCGGGTACTTCGCCGGCACCGCACCCCACGGTTACGACGCCGGGCACATGCGCCGCCAGCTCGAGCAGTCCCTCGCCAACCTCGACACCGACCACTTGGATGTGTATTTCTTCCACCACAGCGAGTTCGGGACGGGCAATGAACGCCTGGAGCTGGCGTTGGAAGCGATGAACGGCTTCCGGGAAGAGGGGTTGATCCGTGCGATCGGCATGCGCGGTCCGCACCGCTACGCACCGGACCGGGTCAGTGGCGCACCGAAAACCGACAAGGAGAAGCGGTTTCGGGAGTTGTTCGACCGGATCGGCCCGCAGGTGCTGGCCGTGCGCGACAACCTGCTCACCCCCTCGGATCGCTCGCACGGCATCTTCTCCTTCGCCGAGGCCCACGGGTGCGGGGTGCTGATCAACAAACCGTTGTCACAGGGCTTGCTCACCGGCACCTACGACCCGACCCGGCCACGCGTCTTCGGTGAGGGAGATCATCGGTCGCGCAAACGCTGGTTCACCGCAGAAGCGATCGCGGTGATCAACGAGGGCCTGGACCAGGTCCGCGCTCTTGTCGGCCCGGAGCCGGGGAATCTGGTGCGAATCGCGTTGTGGGCGTGTTTGTCCCGCTCGGACAACGCGGCGGTGCTGGTCGGGTTCAGCAACCCGGCGCAGGTGGATGCCAACCTGTTCTGTCTCGGTGCACGCCCCGAGCAGGAGCTGATCGAGCAGGCGCGGCTGATCATGGCGGGGGTGCAGCAACGGTTGGATGCCGATGGTGAGGTGTTCGTCGATGAGACGGCGGGGGCGTCGCGATGAGTCCGGTGGGGTCGACGGTGCAGGTGATGACCTGGAATGTGCAGAACGCCAGCATGTTCCGCGCGCAGAACCAGCTGGGCTGGCTGCGGCGGGTCGCACCGGATGTGGTGGTGCTCACCGAGGTATCGGCCGGTCCCACCGGCGATCGCATGGCCCGCGACCTGACCGACGCCGGATACAGCATCCAGCTTCCCGACCCCGCCCCCGGCGCCGACCGATACCGGGTCCTTTTGGCCGCGCGGGGTTTCCTCACTCCGGTCGATACCGGGCTCACCGTCATGCCGCACCGGCTCACCGCCGCCCGCGTGCTGCACGCCGATGGTGGCGAATTCGTGGTCGCGGGACTGTATGTGCCCTCGCGTGGCCCGGCCGAGCACCGTAACGTCGCCAAACGGGAATTCCAGCAGGCCGTGACCGATCTGCTGCCGAAACTGGCCCAGCAAGCGAGCGCCACGGTCCCCTGCATCGTGACCGGTGACCTGAATGTGGTTGAACCCAATCATGTTCCGCGCTACTCGGTGTACAGGGCGTGGGAATACGACTTCTATCGGTCGTTCGCGGCCAGCGGGTTCGTCGACACCTACCGGCTGCAGTCCCCTCACCGGGTCGAGCATTCCTGGTACGGGCGGCCCGCGAAAGACGGCTCCCGCAACGGGTATCGCTTCGACCACTGCTTCGTCACCGCCGAGCACCGTGACCTCGTCCACGCCTGCACCTATCAGCACCGGCCGCGGCAGAACGAGCTGAGCGATCACTCCGCCCTCACGCTGACCATCCGCATCTAACCCCTTCGCTTCCAAAGCATTTCAGCGCCCGACACGCCAGGTCGGCACGCGCTGCGATCCAGTGCTGCCGAAAACAGGCGCGTCCACTCTTCGAACGGCACCACCATGCATACCGACAGCCCCCTCGCCCACCGCCTACTCACCGTAGTCACCGAAACCGGCGGCGACACCGACAAAGCCCGCGCACTCCTGGCCGATCTGCATGCCAGCGAACCCAACCCGCTGCGGGAGGGCCTCGCCCGCGTCCTGCCCGGCCGGGTCCTGCTCACCGGCACCCTCGACCACCGCCTGATCCTCACCGAGCACCCAGACCACCACGCCTGGACAATCGCCGACCTCGCCGGACAACCACTGGCACAACGGAACTGGCCCGACTGGGTCCGCGAAGGCGTCGAGTTCCACACGCCCCGTTCCTGGCTCAGCACCGCGGTCCTGGCCCCGGCCGCCGAGTTCCGGTTCACCCGCCCGAGGACGCTGCTCACCGCGCTCTATCACCCGGAGAACTTCCCCCTGCCCAGGTTCCCGCTGGCCATCAGCGATCTCGCGCGGGCGGCCCGCGCCACCCTGACCGGGCAGGTGGCGTTGACGGATATGCAACTCGGCGTCACCCTCGGCGACATCCTCACCACCATCGGCACCGATGTCCCCGACATCCTCGGTGTCTCGGCTACCTTCGGCCAGCACGACCTGCTCGTGGCGCTACTGGAGGCCATCGAGCCGATGCCGGACCGGCCCCTGGTCATCGCGGGCGGCAGCCTCACCGCCCGCAACGAACACCTCCTGCTGGAGAGGTGGCCGTGGCTGCTGCTGGCCCGGGGCGCGGGCGAACCCACCCTCGCCGACGCGGTCGCGTTCTGGCACAAAGATCTCCGCCTCCAGGAGATCCGCGGGCTCGGCTACACCGGCGCGGCCCGCGGGGAAGGCACCCTGTCGATCGGCCGCTACCGCCGCACCGCGACCGTCCCGAACCGCACCCGCACCGACATCTTTCCCGAACTCGACTTACTGGCAGCGACATTCGATCGCCACGGCGTCGCCCAGCTCGAATCCTCCCGCGGCTGCACCAACTTCTGCAGCTTCTGCCCCCGCGGGCACAAAGGCACCTGGTCCGGCGTGCCAGCGCACGAACTACCGGGGGTCGTCACCGCGATGAGCGAGGTGTTCGACCGCTACCCCCACATCCCGCGCACCCTGTATCTGGTCGACGAGGAGTTCATCGGCCGCGGCCCCGACGCCGTCGCTCGCGCGGTCGCCGTCGCGGACACCTTGCATCAGCGAGGGTTCTCCTGGGAAACGTCCTGCCGCATCGACCAAGTCGTGCGCCTGGACGCCGACCGGGAATGGCACCTCGACCGCGCCCGGATGTGGCGGCGCCTCTGCGAGCACGGACTGCGTCGCTGCCTGTTCGGCGTGGAATCCGGGGTCACCTCCGTCCTCACCCGCTTCAACAAGGAAACCACCGCCGACCAGAACGCCCTCGCGATCCGCACCCTGTCCGCCCTCGGCGTCCCGACCCGCTACACCTACATCACCTTCGACCACCTGATGACCGCCGCCGAACTACACGCCACCCGCGACTTCCAGGCCCGCACCGATCTGATCCTGCGCCCGCTGCCGGATCTGCCGGTCGCCGAGATCGTCGACGGTGTCCGTGACGAGAGCTTCGTCGCCGCCCACAGCGTCGGGCGGGCGTTCTACAGCGCCATCTCCTACATGCTCGTGTCGATGGAATGCCTGATCGGCGCCGCCTACACCAAACAGGTCCAGGCCGCCGGTCTCGCCGGCCCGGCGCGGCCGTCGATGGGGCGACTCGACGCCGACTATGCCGACCCCCGCATCGGGGTGCTGTCGGAGCACGCGCAACTGTGGGTCGACCGCAACTTCGCCCTCGACTACACCCTCAAATCCCTGGAAAAGATCCTCGACGGACCACCGTATCGCGACGTCCGGGCCGCCCGCGTTGTCCTCAAGGACTCCGCTTTCGCCTTGCTCGACGATATGCTCGCCCTCCTCGACCGAACCCCTGCCGCATCCGCGGATCTGCCCGATGCGGTGACTGCGCTCATGGACGTCCGGCTCGGTGAACTGCGGACGCGCATGTCGGGCACCATCGCCCAGCTGAGGAAGGTGCTCGCCCCGGCCGACCGGGACCTGCTCACGACCGAATGGACCAGGTGGCACACCCGTACCGAGTGGACACTGATCAACGCCGCCGATCCCTGCGGCACCTGACACGGCAGCCCACACCGTGTCACCGCCAAACAGCACTGCCGAACCGCAGGACGGGACTACGGTCATGCGGGGGTCGCCAAGTGGGGATATCAGGTCAGTTCATCGCGATCGGCCTCCCCGGGGAAGACCGCATGATCGTTACATGGCACACCAATATCGCACCGCCGCAACAACTTCGAAAGGATGGAGCATGCACGAGGGTGGTTGCCTGTGTGGACACATCCGCTACCGCGCCACGGGCGCACCGGATTTCCCGCACTTGTGCAGTTGTACACATTGCCAGAAATTGTCTGGTGGCCCTGTGATGTCGTGGGTCGACTTCCCTCGGGAGGGGTTCGAGTGGACCGGATCAGGCGGAGAACCGGTGTGGTACAACACGTTTCCCGATTCGCAGCGTGGCTTCTGTGGTATCTGCGGGAGTTCTGTCGCTGCCCAGGACGATGGTGACGCGAAACTGGTCGGTGTCACGATGATGAGCCTCGATGATCACACGGGTCTGGTGCCCGAGCGGCAGAGTTTCCGGCCCAATGCTGTCCCGTGGCTTCCGATCGTCGGTGCCCAAGACTGATGGTGCTTTCGCCGCGGTCACCGCGTCCGGGCGTGTTGGTGAGCGCGTCGCTGACGCGCCAGCTGATTCGTGTTCGACAAGCAGTGACTTTCGCGTAGAAAGGTCCCCATGGTCTCGGCATTCGATCGGCACTTGGATGCATTCCGGAGCTACCAGGAGACCCCGTGGGGCCGACTGCGCTACGAGCAAGTCACCACCAACCTCGCCCGCCACCTACCGGACCGTCCACTGAAAGTCCTTGACGTGGGCGGCGGCAACGGCCTCGACGCGCTCCAATTGGCTGGCCAGGGCCACCAGGTCACCATCGTCGACCCATCGCAGGCATCCCTGGACGAAGCCGCAACGCTGGCCGCGAGCCACGGTTGCGCGGAACGGATCCAGACCTGTCTCGCCGACATCGAGGCCCTGCCCGATGTGGCCGCAGGAGACTCCTTCGACCTGGTCATGGCCCACAATGTGCTCCAATACGTGCCGGACCAGGCTGAAGCGCTCGCGGCGACAGTGCGGGTACTGGCACCCGGCGGTGTGCTGTCGGTGCTCGTACCCAATCCCGTCAGCGACCCGTTGATCGCCGCCGTGCGGCGCGGGGAACTCGCCGAGGCGATCCGGCTTCTGGATGCTCCGACGCGGGCCTCGCTCACCTACGACGTCGAGGTCGAGGTGGTCACCGCAACCGAGCTGGCCGCCGACATGGTCACCGCCGGCATGGGCCGACCGGCCCGCTACGGGGTGCGCGCTGTGTGCGATCTGATCAGCGACGACGAGGCTAAACACGACCCGCGGTTTTTCGCCGAACTGCTGCGGCTGGAGAACCTGCTCGCCGATCGACACCCTTACCTCGAAACGGCTCGTTTCGCCCATCTGATCGCGGAGAAACCCCCAGCGGCACCGCAGATCAGCGCTCGCCTCGACCGGCGCCGGGTTCCGATGGATATGGCCGACTACGACCGGCGGGTGCGCTCGCAGCAGTGTTTCGTGTGTTCCTTCCTGGCAGGCGAGCCCGGCTACGCCCACCACACGGTCTTCGACGACGGCGAACATGTCGGGTTCCTGAACCGGTACCCCACGTTGCCCGGCGCTGTGCTGGTGGTCCCGCGCCGCCACGTCGAAGACGTGGTCAGCGACCTTACGACCGAGCAGTACCTGCGCTTGCAGTCGGCTGTGCACCGGGTCGCCCGTGCTGTTGCCGCGGTGATGGATCCGGAGCGTACCTACGTGATGTCGATGGGTGCCAAGCTCGGCAATGCCCACGTCCACTGGCACATTGCCCCGCTGCCGCCCGGAATCCCTTATGCCCACCAACAGTTTCACGCCGTCGACGCGGCCAACGGCATCCTCGACTACGACGACACGGAGATGACGCAGTTCGCGACGCAGATCCGTGCTGCGTTGGCGAAGGCTGCTGAGTAGTAATTCGATCGAAGGATCCGCCATGGACGAGACAGACCCATTCGACGACCTCGAACCAGGTGAGCAGCAGCGCCTGTTCGAACTCGGAGCAGCCGAGATGCGAGGCGAAACCGCCGAGGCCGGATGGAAGATGTACCAGGAGTACGAAACACCGCTGGGGATCCGTCGCTTCAGCAACGTGCGGACTCTCGAGGACGGGCGCGTGCAAGCACGCGAGTACCGAGTAGATCGGAACGATCCGCAGACGATTTTCGACCTCGAGATGGACCGCTACCTGCTCGAGAACAACATAGTCCATGAGATCCACTGGATCACCGCCGAGTGAAAACCGCCCTGCCAGTACGGGACCTGTTGGCCATCGCCCTGGCCGCGCCAGCTGATCCCGGGTAGCTCGTACGACTGATCGACGAAGGAGTTCTGCCGTGGGTCCGCATCAGAACACGTTCGCCCGAGTAATCGTGACGAATCCCGTGGGTCACGTCTTGCTGGTCCGTGACCACTTCGGATATTGGAATCTGCCCGGCGGCAAAGTCGAGCCAGGTGAGAAGCCCGCAGCGGCCGCAGCCCGAGAATTACAGGAGGAGACGGGCCTGACGATCGTGGAAATCGAGGAAATCCATCACGGTGACTACGAGTTCGACGGCGTTTTCTGGACCGGTCACTTCTACCGGGCACCGTGCGTCTCCGGTCAGCCTGAGCTGCAAGAACCCGACAAGGCGACCGAACTTGCTTACCGCGACCCCGCCGAGGTCGCGTTCCATCCGGCGGTTTCAGCGGCGATGACGGCCCTGCTGAGCAGTAGCCCTGTGCTCAGGCCGACCGTGAACAGGACCTCGGTCGACTTGGACAGAAACACATAGCTGACTCAGCGTCGAACTCTCGATAGAGGCGAAGCCGATGAACGAACCACAGATTCCGCCAACCGCACGCGACGCCGACGAACAAGTACGGGAAGCTGTCGCTGCGGAGATGCAACTACTCGACCCGGCTGTCCGACGATCACGCGAACTTGCCGAAGCGCTGCTGGATCCAGAGTTCATGGAGGTTGGCGCATCTGGTCGACGATGGGATCGGCACCGAATGCTCGCGGAGTTACCAACGATGTCGGGTTCGGCGGATAATCAGCGGATCGAGGTCTCCGACGTTCGCGGAGTACTACTGGCGCCAGGCGTGGTGCATCTGACATATCAGACCAACCGTGATGGGCGGCAAGTACTTCAAATCGAACGCACACAATGGGCTGCTCCATTGGCGGCCCTGGACAAAGAGACCGCCTAGTACCTGAGGCACTTGGGTCTATCGCGTCGATCCGATGGGCTAGCCAGTACTGCTGAACATAAGAAGTTTAGGCGCTTGTGGTTTCGGCTCGACTGCGGAGAGCCGGTGCCGTACCATCATCGAAAAGCGGTGAGTGGAGCCACGATTCGTGTGGGGTCGGTTGGTTTCCGCACCGGACCCCACCTGTACCCCTTGCAGGTGGGTTCACCACATTGTGGCCGGTACATGGCCAGCTATCGATCAGCCGGTTGGACGTCCGGGGTGGCTTCGGGCGTGGGGATCGAGGCTGGATCGCTGCGAAGTTGCAACCCACCCCTGTAAGTCTCTCGCCATTGCGTCCAGCAATGCAAACAGTTTTTCAGCCTCGGGCCCAACGCTGGGACGGTTCTCTTCTTCCCCGGAATGGTTCCCCTCCGTGTGCCCAATCATCAAATGCGCCGATCAATCTCACTGACGTCACAACTTGTGTGAGTTCGCTCTTCTTCTGTGCTCACCCAAACCCCCTTGGGGGAATGCAACGGCTTTCAACATCTGGTTACCGGTTCTTCCAGTGGGTTAGCGATCCACGTCCATAGGCGTTGGTGCCAATGCGCCGACGCCTGCACGCTGACCTCATATCGACTGAGAATGCTTGTTTCCCAGTTCTTCATTCGAACAATGTTGGGCTCGGTGCGACCCGAAGGCGACGGTATTGGGTATTTGACCCGTTCGGTTGCAGAGCATCTCGCTCTTCATCTGATCCTCGAGCTGGGCATGGTCAGTGCCGAAACCGCCAACTCCTCGGCTGCCGAGGACTGGGACGAGTGGGAATACGAGCTGAACGGCGAAGACGACCAGGTGATACCGGCGCTGTTCTCGACGTCCTATGTGGAGCAAGGCAGTCGACTCCATTTCGATGGATGGTTCGAGACGGCGTACTACGGGTCCGGCGACGAGGCTGATGAACCGGACTGATCGAGATCTGTGTCCCGTCGACGTCCGCAAAGCGTGCTGATTACCCAGTGCAGCGATGGTGGGTTCACCGTCTGGTCCACTCAGCAATCAGTTCCGCGGCCAAGCGCTCGTTGTCCTTGTCCGCGGCAGTCTTGGTCGGCTTCGGCCCGGAAGGCTTGGCGGACAGGGCATCAACGCCCCCGCATCCCGAGCACGGCGCCACTCGATCAGATGCGAGTGATACAAGCCCTCCCGCCGCAACAGCGCACCCCGAGCACCCGGCTCGGTCAACTGGTCGTACTCGGCCACGATCGCGAGTTTACTCCGGGCTGAACCGGCGCCGCTTCGGTCGATCACTACCCCTACCTGCGAGGATGCAGCATCCGTGCGCGGATCTGCCCGACTGGCTCGGTACCGCCGACCTCGACCGGACCCTGGCCTCGCTGGCCGACCCGGCGATACGACTGCGGTTCGCAGAGGAGACCAACCCCACGCGGTGGCGGTAACTCACCCTCGCCCATGTGCTGGGCAGTGAGTACGAGTGGGCGGTCGGGATGCGGCTGTCGGAGGCCGCGCACGAGGCGGGCGCTGATCCGGCGGTGATCTGCGCCGACCAACACGATAGTGTTATGCAACAATTGCTTTGTGCATGCATCGGGGGCTCTGGGCTATCAAACAATCGGGCGCCCCCCAGTCCGCGTGATCTGTTGTGGCCGTGCTGCGACAGCAGTGATGAAGCCTGCTCAGCTGGAGCGGCGCGCGGGGCCGGGTGGCTTCGGTTGCGCCGCACGAGGCCACGCGGCTCGGTTGGCGAATTCGTTTGCCGGCCACTTGATCACCAGGGGATCAGCGGCCGGGATCTGGGCGATCGTGTGATGACGATCGGCGGGGTTACGGCGATCGTGGTGGGCGCGTGTGGTTGTGCGGTGTTCCTCGTGCCCGTGGCAATCCTCATTGCGGATGCTGTCGAGCAGTTTCACGACAAGGAGCACCGCGCCGACCGTGATCGGGGTGCGCGCGGGGATCGGTTCAGGCATGAGTTCCATGACCGTCGAGGCGCGAGCAGACCATCGGATTCCGATGCCTGCGAGGGGCCGCGATCGGGCTGGGGTCGTATCGCGGCCGATCTCGTGATCATCGCGTTGTATGCGGGTTTGGCAGTAGCGCTGCTGAGTTCGCTCGGACCGCCGGCCGACTGACCGGTGAAGCAACCGTCACGAAGGCCGAGGAGGCCAGCTCGATTCAGGCGGCCACCGTGTCGATCAGAGTGGTTGTCTGTGCGGTGCTCGGTGTCCTGATCGCGACGAAGCCGACCTACCGATCCGTGGATACCGGATCCGAGTCCACGCGATCGTTGTTCGGATAGCGCCTGAGTCCCCGTCCACGCGTGAGTCGACCCGACCTTGCCCCGGCTGGCTGCGACCTGAACACGTTGTTCGGCACCGTGGTCGTGGGGTGAGTCGCTCTGCGCGGCGCGCACCGGCCCAGGCTGACGGCCGGGGCGGTTACCGCAGGCGCGTGGTCTGATCGGTGCGAGCTTTCGTGAGTTGTTCTGTGGTGAGTCCCACCGCCTCGCGCAGATCCGCCCCACGCAGATCCGCGTCGATGAGTACCGCATCGCTGAGATCCGCGCCGCGCAGGTCCGCTGCCTTCAGGTGCGCGGCGATAAACCGCGCGCCGTTCAATGTCGCCCCGCGCAGATCGGCCCCGGTGAGGTCGGCCCGGACGAATTCGGCGTCTACGGCGACTGTTTCGGTGAGAACGGCGCCTCGGAGTCGAGCGTGACCGAAGTCCGCGCCCGTGACGTCCGCGCGGGAAAGGACAACCCGGTCCCAACGGGCATGTGGAATTCTGATGTGGGCGAGGCGGAGCGGAGGTTCTCCGGAAATTGCCTTACGTCGCTGGAACGCAGCAAGTACTGCCGCGATGTCATCTGCGGGCGGCTGATCGGGATCGATCGAGATTCCAGGTGTCGCGGTGTGCTCACGCAGGAAGTCGGCCCAAATCTCGATCACTCGGATATGATCGCTCGGCGAGAAGGACATGATCCGTTCGAGCCCGAGGATCCCGCCCGCGCGTACCGTCGAACTCTCGGAAACGAGTTGGCCGATCGCTGCGCTGAAGCTGTCGGTGTACTGCTTCTCCTTGTCCAGAGAGTATTTCTTGATGCCGTACAGTGCGACGGCAAGAGCTATTCCGTAGCCGATGAGTTGGACGAATGCGCCGCGAAACGAGTCGGCGCCCTTGGTATCTCGGACCAACCAGAGCGGTACCTGATAGGTCAGCCAGACCACCGCCGCGAATGCGACCAGGACCATGCCGGCCGCGGGCCAGCTCTTCGGTGACAACATGGCTGCAATTGCACCACCGGATACGGTCGGTCGCAGCGCGCTCTCCGGAAATGCTGAGGCAGAGGTGTTCTCGTGTGGGAGCCTGGCCTGGCCGTCCTTCGGAGCGGTGATCGTTTGTGCGCGCTGGTATTCCGTGTGGAGTCGCGGTCGGGTATCCTGCGGACGGTGCAGGGGAGGTGTGGTGTCCGTACCGAGTCAGATCCCGCCGCGCAACGGTAATTTCGTCGACCGTGAAACCGTGTTCGCGGCGGTGCGCGACTATGTGACCGCTACCACCGGAAACGTAACGGTGGTAGTCAAAGGTATGCCCAGGGTGGGTAAGACTGCCGCGGTCACCGAGTGGATGCATCGCTTTCACGGGAACTACCGTGACGGCCAGCTGTTCTGCCAGCTCACGGAGTCCACCGTCATGGCTGATGTGCTCCTGGATGTGCTTGTGGCGCTGGGGGATCCGCGTGACGGTGTCCCGGATCGGGCGGAGGCCCGGCGCAATCGCTATCTGACATTGACCCGTGGTCGTCGATTGCTGGTGGTGATCGACGGCGCCGTCACCGCCGCGCAGGTGGCCTGGTTGGAGCCTGCGGACGGCAGCTCCCTGGTCATCGTGACCGGTCGCAATTCAGCGTCGGATCTGAGTAGAGGAGGTCGCGTGTTCGAGCTGGGTCCGCTGCCGTCGGCCGACGCTCGGGACCTGTTCGTCCGGATCGTCGGCGTGGATCGCGCCGCGGCGGAACCCGAAGCGGTCGAACGGATCCGCATACTCTGCGGCAACATGCCCTTCGCACTCTGTGTGGTCGGCAGTATGCTGGCACAGCGCTGCGAGCAGCGGATCGGCCAGCTCGCGGATCTGCTCAGCGATGACGACCGCCGGTCGGCGGTGTTGTCGCTGCCGGAGATCTTCGGCGCCGCGTACGACTCGCTGTCGGAAACCGCACAGCGGTGCTATCGCGTTCTTGGGTTGCGAGCACACGACGGGACGGTATCGACCGCGGCATTGTCGGCGATCCTGGACCTGCCCGCCGCTGACATCGCCTGGTCCATGCTGGAATTGGCCAATCTGCATCTGGTGACCGAACGCGCGAACTGCTACGCCGTGATCGACCTCGTGCGGGTGCACGCCCGCGGTATCCAGGACGATGACGCGACCAGGAATCGTCGGGAGACCCACCTCCTCGCCTACTACGACTGCGGGCTGGCCGCCGCCGACACGCTGATCGCCCCGAACCGCCCCTGGCGAAATCTGCTGTGGCCCAGTTCCGTGTTCCCGGGTCCAGGCACGGGTGAATTCGCCGAGACGGATGCCGAGGGTGCGCGTGAATGGCTGCGTCGCGAACACGACAATATCCTCGCCGCCGCGAAGTACGCCTTCGACATCGGTCGGTACCAGCTCGTCGTTCGGTGGTGCGTCCTGCTGTGGCCGTTTCAGGAACAGGACAAGCGGATCGACGCGATGCTCACCATGCACGATTTCGGCGTTCCCGCGGTCGAGCGGTCGGGCATGACGGCGGCGGCGAGCTTTCTGCAGACACAACGCGGTTTTCCGCACTATTGGCGCCGCGCCGCGGCACAGGCGGCCGCGGCGTTCGAACGCGGTCTCCAGGCAGCCCGGTCCTGTCCATCATCGCCGCTCAGCCTGCAGTTGGAGGCGTCGGCGCTGGAAGGCCTCGGGCTGGCGTTGTTGGTGGGTGGGTTGGTGTCCGAGGCGCGAATCACCCTGCGGCACAATTTCGAACTCGCTCGCCGCATCGATGACGAGCGTCGCCTCGCGATAGCGGCTCTGCATCTGGCCAAGGTCGAACCGCCGCAGTGCGCGTTGGAATTGCTGGCGCTGACCGATGCCTATCTCGAGCATGCCGACGAACCCGACAACCGGGCGAAGGCGCTCGCGTGGCGGGGACGCAAACTGCTCGAACTGGGTCCCGGCGCCGAGGCGGAGCGCCTGCTCACCGAAGCGCTGGCGATCATGCGGCACAGGCGCCGGCGGTTCGACGAGGCGGAAATCCTTGTCACGTTGAGCGAATGCGCGGCGGCTACCGGAGATAGCGCTCGCGCATTGGAACACTATCGTGCGGCCCGGAATATCTACGCGGAGTGGGGATTCCACGATCTCGTCGCCACGGTGGACGCGGCGATCAGGGCCGCGGGGCTGGAATAGAGTGATCGGCGGGTGCCGCGGTAACCGTGAACATGTCAGCGCCACAGCGGATTGTCCACTCGCCGACGAGTTCGACCAGGCCACTGTGCTCGCACAGCAAACGATAGGCGAGTGAGGCGAACAAGCGGGGAGCGGGCATCCGGGCGGTGAGTCGCAGAACAGTCGCGCGATCACCGAGCAGCCAGTCCCCGGAGGGCGTCGGCGCCGCGGCGAGAGCACAGCCGGGCAATCGTGACAACGTGTCGGAGATCCACTGATCAGTGTCCGGTCCGGACGTTCCGATCACGACATCAGCCCTGTCCAGCCAGTGCCGCAGCGGTTCTCGCATACCGACGGACAGATGCGTCTCCGGACCGTTGTCGAGCGACGCGTGCAGGCGCTCCGCGGGAAAACGGGTGATGTCGGCAGAGCGGTCGGCACCGAGTCGGACACGGACCAGATGCGAATCCGGCCCGTCGAGCGTCTGGGCGGGAAGAGGAAGCACTGTGATATCGACCGCCTCTGCGGGCTCGGGTAAATTCAATGTGCGATACATCACTGTCCGCAACAATGCCGCACCCTCATCCGGCGCCGACGTGGTGAGTCTCGCGATATCGGTGTAATGATCGGGCCGATGTTCGGATATTGTTCGTTCGATCTGCTGCCGGATGTCCGCATCGATATCGAGTCTCGGTGCGGTGCCCAATAGTTGGGCGGACGGTGAATCCGGCGCTACGGACTGTACGGGAGCCGTCGCGAGCAGGAGGGGGATTCCGAGGGCGGCGCCGTAGAACGGAATCGAACCGTGGTCGCCCACGATCAGATCGGCTGCCACGACCGCGGTACGCCAGTCCTGGACGTCGTCGAGGACCTCGACTCCGGCTCGTGCCGAATCGGAGAGATATTCCGAAACCTGCCATCGTGAATGAAAGGAACGGATATTCGGATGTAGCGCAAGTGCGATACGGTACTCATCGACGGGCAATTCGGCGGCCAGTTTCCGCGGCAGATCGGAGATCGTGCCCAGAATGGAATCCGGCCCCCAGGTGGTCGAGATGACGATCAACCGCTGTGCGGTGCGTAATCCGTATGCCCGGCGATAGCTCGGCCTGAACGGCCGGCTGGCCCGCAGTCGGTCATAGCAGATATCACCGGCGATCAGCGTTCTGGATACAGCCTGTGGACAGGATCGACGTAGTCGCTCGCGTTGTTCAGTATGTGACAGGACGATGACCGACGGAACGACTTTCCCATCATGCAGCAGCCAATCCGGAGATAAGCCGAAGACGCTTTGTTCTTTGTTCTTTGTTCTTTGTTCTTTGTTCTTTGTTCTTTGTTCTTTGTTCTGATATTTATTGTATCCCATTCCGTGGGGTATAACAATAAGGGGAGCTTGTAATCGATGTAGTTCGCCGCCGTAGCTCGCCGAAATCGTCATATCGAAGTCCAGCGCTACGGCGTCCTGCCACTCGATTTCGGTGGCGCCGTGGGTGGCGAGGAACTCGCGTGTATCGGTGTCGAATGGCGACGACTGCGGTCGGGTGAAATAGATACGGATACGCGGATCGCGGGCAAGTATCCCCAACGTATCGAACAATCGGGTTGTCGCCGTCGTGTTGTGCGCCACCGCCAGTACTCGATGGCTGTTCGGGTAGGTTGACCATCGAGACGAGGGGTCGTGATGTTGGTGCTGAACGGCTGACACGGGACCAGATCCTAACTAGACCTCGAAGAAGTAAGCAATCGGAGGATGGACGTTCCTCGATCCACGACGCTCGCCTTACTGTTGCGGATCGGTCAGGGTGCGCTCGATCTCGTCCGCCCGTGGATCGCCCACACTACGGAAATAGTCGAGTGCGGCCCGGAACAGGGTTTCGGCCTTATCATGGTGCCCCGCAAGGAGGTGTGCGTCGCCGAGTATGCGCTGTGTCGTCACGAGATGGCCGCGGGCATTCTCGCTCGCGAATTCGCGGACGGCGTCAGTGAGGACGGCGATGGCCTCGGTGTTCCGGCGAGCATATCGTCTTCTCCTACTTCGCCGCATTCGGAGCAGCCGATCTGGACGCCATCCTTTCGTACCATGCCGATGAGGCGGCTTATCTGCCTGCCGGATTGCCGACGGTGCCGGGTAAGGAGGCGAACGCTGATGTCTATCGGCAGACGCTGGCGAGTATCCGCATCCTGCCGGGCGCACGGTCGACTGCCGAGGACGTGATCGGCATCGGTGGGTTCGCGTGGGTGCGGACCGACAGCCATGCCGATGTGGTCGATCTGTCGACCGGTGAACAGTCGGCACAGCGTATTCGTGAAATCGTCTTGTTGCGCAACTCTTCTCAGAGCTGGAAGATTTGGCGATACATGTTCAACACTGTCGATGGCAACGAGAACCGACCTACGCCTTTGCGCGATGGTGCCCCGGCTTGGGAGTGTGCTGGCGGTGGAGTGGCTGCCTACGTCGATATCGCGTGCACGGCGGCGTAGCCGAGGAGTGCGGCGCCCAGTCCGGCGATGACGCTGACGAGAACGTTCATGGCGGCGTAGAAATGGGCGCGTTGTTCGAGTAGTCGCAGTGTCTCGTAGCTGAAGGTGCTGTAGGTGGTGAGCGCGCCGCAGAATCCGGTGCCGAGCAGGGTGAGTGCGGGTGTGGTGGCTGCGGCGCCGGTGAGGCCGCCGAGGATGAGGCAGCCTACGAGGTTGACGGTGAAGGTGCCCCAGGGGAACAGGCTGTCGTGGCGGGTTTGGATGGCCCGGTCGGTGAGGTAGCGGGCAGGGGCGCCGAGTGCGGCGCCGAGGAAGACGAGCGCGACTGTCATGACGGTGTTTTCGCGCGGTAGTGGATGATCTCGACTTCGTCGATCAAAACTGTGCCTTCGCCGATGACTTCGTCCAGGTGAGGGAGGAAAGCGCGGATGTTGTCGTCGGTGTCGACGATGACGATGAGGACGGGGAGGTTTTCGGCCATGTCGAGCAGTCGGGTGGTGTGGACGACGGAATGACTGCCGTAGCCTTCGCAGCCACGCAGCGCGGTGGCGCCCGCGAGGCCGGCTTCGCGGGCCCGGCGCACGATTTCGTGGTAGGCGGGTTTGTGGTGCCAGGTGTCGCCTTCGCCGATGAAGATCTGCAGGCGGGTGGCGTAGCCGGTGAGTTTCATCGCTGGTCTCCTCGAACGGTGCGGCGCAGGAACGTGATTCGGGCCAGGGTTACACCGGTGAGGACGGTGAGCATGGCGCACACCAGAGTTCCGGACAGGTAGGCGAAAGCGATTGTGGCGGTGCCTGGTTGGAGAAGGCCGCGGATTTCGAGGGTGTAGGTGGAGAACGTGGTGAAGCCGCCGAGGAAGCCGACACCGAGGAACGGGCGCACCAGCCGATGGGCGGACCAGATCTCGGTGATGAGCACCATGAGGATGCCGATGGCGAAGCAGTCGGACACGTTGGTGACGAAGGTTCCCCAGGGGAACTGTCCGGGCCGGGTCGGCAGTAGCTGGGTGATGCCGTACCGGGCCAGCGCGCCGAGTCCGCCACCGAGGGAGATCACCGCCAGCACGGCGCCGTGCTGGCGGATCAGTTCACGGCGTTGGCCGGGGATATGGAGGTCGACATCGGGATCGATCGCTTCGGCGATGTGCACTTCGGACAAAACAGACTCCTACTCGATCGGCACAGGTGCAGGTCAAGTAGGGACTGTTGGCGATCGAGCGATCACGGTTTTCCGGGAACCCGGGTGGCGAGCCCCACCGCCACATCACTTCACAGTAGCGGGGTCCGAGCGTAGATCATTTCCGGTGTGCGGATTCTCACGAGCATGTCAGCGGCGTCGGGTGCGGTATTGGATGGTCTCGACGTCGTCGAGCATGATCAGCCCGGACAGCTCGAGCTCTTCGAGTTGGGGGAGGAATCCGCGAATGCGGTCCTCGGTGTCGGCGATGACGATGACCATGGGCAGGTCCTGGCTGAGTCGGAGCAGGTGCGTGGTGTGGATGCGGGAGCTGGCGCCGTATCCCTCGACGCCGCGTAGCACGGTGGCGCCGGTGAGTCCGGCTTTGTGTGCGCGGTGGACTATCTCGCTGTAGACGGGCCGGTGATGCCAGATGTCGTTCTCGCCGACGAAGATCGACAGTCGTATTTGCCTGCCGGACGTTTTCACCGGGCCGCCCTTCCTGGTGTCGCTGGCTTCGTGCATGCCGCGATAGACCAGGACCCATCAGCCCGGTGCGGGCGGTTCGGAGGTTCCAGGCGGGATCCATCGCCACTTCCAGTAGATCGCTGCCCGGTTGGAAGGTCAAGCATCGGCGGTTGGTCCGTTGTGTCGGCTTGCGCGCGGAGTGTGTCTGTGATCACATAGGTAATCGTGTAGGCGATGGAGCTCGCCTCAACCGCACGAGCCCGGGTCCTGACTCCCGGCAGGCCGAATCGCTGGCTTGTGCTGATGGCTCCTACCGACCCCCGATGCCCGTGCGCGGGCCCGGCCGGTAGAGGAGCATTTATGGGTGAGATCGCCGAGCCTGTCGAACACTGCTGTACCGCAAGCGCATTGGGATCGCGCTGATGATGCTTCCCATTCCGCTGGTGCAGACATTGCAGTCGCTCACGGTCCTGGTGGCCGCACCGGGGGTGTCGGGTGTGATCGCCCGGGTGGAGGCGCGACTGCAGGGTCGGCGCGGGCCGCGGGTGCTGCAGCCGTATTACGACCTGGGCAAGTTCTTTCGTAAGGAGGCGCTGGCACCATACGGCGCGTCGTGGGTGTTTCTCGTCGCTCCGCTGCTGGCGGTGGCGTGCTATCTGACTGTGCCGCTGTTGATTCCGGTTTTGACGACCTATCCGTTGCCGCTGGGCTATATGGGCGACATCCTCGGGGGCGGGTTCATCTTGGCGCTGGCGAGCTTCGTGATCGCGGTGGCGGCGGCGGAGACCGGGTCGCCGTATGCGCAGATGGGTGCGAGTCGGGCCAAGACGTTCGCGGCGATCACCGAGCCGGTGGTGCTGTTCGTGGTGTTCACCGTGGCGCTGGTGACCGGTACGGATCTGCCGTACGCCCTGGGGGAGACGGTGCGGTCGTCGGCCGAGCAGATCGTGCGCCCGGCTCATTTGCTCGGTGCGGCAGCGCTTTTCATGGTGATCCTGTACGAGACCGGTCGTATTCCGGTCGAGACGCACACGGGCACCAATGAATTCGGGATGATCGAGGAGGCGCGTGGATTCGAGCATTCCGGCCCGTATTTCGCGATGCTGCGGTGGGGTTCGGCGATGAAGCAGATGGTCCTGTTCGTCATCCTGCTCAACGTCTTCATCGCACCCTGGGGGATGGCGTCGACCGCGCGCGCCGGGCAGGTCGGGATCGCGATCGTCGCGCTGCTGGTCAAGTGTGTGCTGCTCGGTGTGGTGATCGCGGTGATCGACGACTCGTTCGCCAAGTTGCGGCTGTTCAAGATCACCGAGTTCGTCGCGGCCGCGTTCCTGTTGGCCGTGCTGGCGGTGCTCACCCTCTACTTCGGAGGAGGCTAGATGCTGATATCGGATCTGCTTGCGGCGGGCGGGGATTCGGCCGCGGTCGCGCCGCCGTCGATCTATGCCGGGATCGCCAACGGTTTGGCGGTGCTGATCCTGCTCACCGAATTCGCGATGCTGCGCACTGCCCTGCTGCGCGGCCAGGTGCGCATGTACGCGCTGCAGTCGCTGCTGGTGTCGGTGCTGGCGGTCGTGGTCGCGGTCGACCGGCACGTGCCGGAACTGTATGTGCTGGCGGCATTGTCGCTGGCGTTGAAGGTGCTCGCGGTGCCGTGGCTGGTGCTGCGGATGCTGCGGAACGCCGATACCGAGATCGCGGGCAGCGGCTCACTCGGGGTGGCCAGCGAGGTGCTGCTGGCGGTGATCGTCGCGGCGTTCGGATTCTTCGCCACCGGCCGCTTCCACATCACCAGCCCCGCCCTGCCGACCACGGCGCTCGGACTGGCGATCGCGGTGGTGCTGGTGGCGTTCGTCCTGATGATCGTGCGCCGCGATGTGGTGTCCCAGGCCATCGGATTCTTCTCCCTGGAGAACGGTGTCTCACTGGCCAGTCTCGTGGTCGCGGCCGGGATGCCCCTGATCCTCGAGGTGGCGTTCCTGTTCGACCTGCTGGTCGCGGTAGTCGTGTTCGGGGTGCTGATGCAACTGCATCACCGCCGCGCGGAATCGCTGTCCACCCGGTCACTGACCAGATTGCGGGGCTGAGGATGCCGACCGTTCTGATACTGCTCGTCACGGTGCCGCTGATTCCGGCGCTGGCCGCTACGTCCGGTCGCGGCCGCCTCACTGCGGCAGCGACGGCAGTCTGCGGCATCGTGGTTCTCGCACTGGCGGTTTCGCTCGTGCCCGCGGTCTCCGGCGCCGCGGTGCGGATCGGATTCTTGCGGGCCGATGCCGTGTCGGTGGTGTTCCTGCTGGCGACCAGCTTCCTGTATGCCGCGGCCGGGATCTACTCGATCGGATACCTGCGCGGGGAACGGCATCGCGACGATTACGCCCGTTACGCGCGACGGTTCCACGTGGGTCTGAACCTGTTCGCGTGGTCGATGGTGTGCGCTCCGCTGATGGACGGGCTGGCACTGTTGTGGATCGCGATCGAGATCACCACCGTCGTGTCCGCGCTGTTGGTCGCGCTCGACGACACGAACGCCGCGGCCGAGGCCGCCTGGAAATACGTGCTACTGGCTTCCGCCGGCCTCGGCATCGGACTGCTGGCCACGATCTTCATGTACTACGCCGGTGCCGAAGCGCTCGGCTCGTCCTACGATCTGGCCTTCGCCCCACTGCTCACCGCTGGAAAGAGCCTGCCACACACCGCGGTTCAGCTCGCGTTCCTGCTGGCGGTGCTCGGATACGGCACCAAGGTCGGGCTGTTTCCCGTGCACACTTGGTTGCCCGACGCGCACTCCGAAGCGCCCACACCGATCTCGGCGATGCTGTCCGGATCGCTGCTGGCGGTGAGCTTCTACGCCGTGCTGCGCTACTACCAGATCGCCGTCGCCGCCCTCGGCGCCACCTTTCCCCGGACGGTGCTGCTGGTGTTCGGGATCGCGTCGCTGCTGCTGGCCGCGGTGTATCTGCTCGATCAGCGCAATCTCAAACGGCTGCTGGCGTATTCGAGTGTCGAGCACATGGGGATCATGGCCATCGGCATCGGGTTCGGCGCACCCCTGGCGGTGGCCGGAGTGCTGCTCCATGTGGTGGTCCACGCGGCCGCCAAAGGCAACGCATTCTTCGGCGCCGGAGTGCTCGTCCACAAATACGGCACCAAAGACATCGCCGGGATCCGCTCGGCACTGTCGACCCTGCCCTGGACCGGACCGCTGTT
Source organism: Nocardia sp. NPDC051570 (assembly GCF_044454005.1). NCBI lineage: Bacteria > Bacillati > Actinomycetota > Actinomycetes > Mycobacteriales > Nocardiaceae > Nocardia > Nocardia sp. NPDC051570. Next base: position 59,460 of record NZ_JBITDI010000027.1, read on the forward strand.
CCTGACCGCCGTCCTCGCGTTGTCGGCGATGCCACCATTCGGGTTGTTCCGCAGCGAATTTCAGATCGTGGCCGGCGGTGTGGGCTCCGCGCGGACCGCCGTGGCCGCCGTCCTGGTGGTCCTGGTGACAGTCGCGTTCCTGGGGTTGTCCATGGCGACCACTCGAATGCTGTTCGTGGGTGGCGCCGACACCCCGGTCCGTGGTGAGCCGAGCGGCTGGATGGTGGCGCCGATGCTGGCCGGGCTGGTCGTGCTGGTGATGCTCGGCGTGCATCCACCCGGCGATTTCACCGACCTGATCACCAGAGGCGTGGCCGAGGTAGGAGGCGCTGTATGAGCGAACCTATTGTCGCCGAGGATATGTGGGCCGAACTACTGACCGGCTGGAATCGTGGTGCACGGTTCGCCGGCCTGGTCGGTGACGGTGACATTGCCAGTGGGCTGACCCTGCACGGTCTGCTGGCCCGGGAGTCCACGGTCGACGCGATCGACGTGCAACTGCCCGCCGGCACCTCCGGCTACCCCGCACTGACCATCGACGTGCCCGCCGCGTTCTGGTACGAGCGCGCCCTGCACGACCTGTACGGCATTGTGCCGCAGGGACATCCACGGCTGGACCCGCTCGTGCTACCCCACCGCGACCGCGGTGCCAACGTCGCGGAGCTACCCAGCCCCGGCGCGTCCGGCCATCCCGAACATGTGGATCCGGACGAGCGCGCCCTGCCCAGCCACGTGATGGGGCGCGGACTGTTCAGCATCCCGCACGGGCCTGTCCGCTCCGGAGTGTTCGAATCGGTCGAATACGTCGTGGAGACACCAGGCGAAGACATCCCGCACGTGAACGTGCGCCCGCACTTCAAACACCGCGGCCTCGAGGTGCGATTCGAGGACATGACCACCGAGCGGGCGGTGCTGCTGGCCGAACGGGTCGAGGGCATCGCCTCGGTCGCGCATGCGCTGGCGTTCTGTCATGCCGTCGAAGACCTCGCCGGAGCCCAGATACCGGTCCCCGCGCAGCTGGTGCGGGTGCTGCACGCCGAACTCGAACGCATCGCCAACCACCTCGACGTGGCCACGCGCCTGTGCGACGCAGCCGGTCTGGCGGTCGCCACCGCGCGTTTCGGCCTGCACAAGGAGAACACCCTGCGTCTCGTCTCCGGCTTGTGCGGCAACCGGTTCGGCCGCGCGGTCGTGGCCCCGGGCGGAATCAACGCCCTCCCCGGGCTGTCCGCGGACACGCTGAACGCGCGGCTGGAGATGTTGCGACGCAAGGTCTTCGGTGATGTCGACGCGCTCATGCAGACCGCGTCGTTCCTGGACCGGTTACGGGGCACCGGGCCGCTCGAGCCCGACTTCGCTCGTGCCCACGGGCTGCTCGGCCCGATCGGCCGCGCCAGCGGGCAAGTCGACGATGCCCGATGGCAACGCCCCTACGACGGATATCCGAAACTGACCCGCCGCGCCGCGTCGCGGCACGACGGCGGAGACGCGATGGCCCGGCTCCGGGTGCGGTGGGACGAGGTCGGTGAATCCTTCGAATTACTCAGCCAGACAGTCGATCTGCTCGACAGCGGTTCCGCAGACGAACTGCGGGTCGCCGTGGAACCGATGGCCGGACAGGCCGTGGGGTGGGCCGAAGCCCCGCAGGGCGAGGTGCTGTATCTGATCCGCCTCGATGACAGCGGCCGCCTGGCCCGGTGCGCACCCCGGTCGGCGTCGTTTCACAACCTGTCGGTATTCGGCCACACCTTCCAGGGCGACATCCTCACCGACTTCCCGTTCATCGAGGCCAGTTTCGGGCTGTCGATCGCCGGGGTGGTGATGTAGATGCCGTGGATACTGCGCGCACTGCGCGACGGAATCGTCACCACCCGATACCCGAAACACCGCGACGACTACGCCGACCAGGGGGTGCGTTCGGTGGCTCGGCCCTTACCGGACACACAGTGGGACAACGGCTTCGATGCCCTGTGCCCGACCTCGGCCATCGATCGCGGTGATGGCCAGGTGCGGCTGGATCAGGGCCGCTGCATCGGCTGCGGCGCCTGTGTGCGGGCCAGGCCGGACGTCTTCGACTGGGAAACCGGCTCGGAAACCATGCGGCTCGGTCGTGAGTCGCTGATCGTGCCGTCGCTTGCCGAAACCGACACTGGTCTGCGCGAGTTGCGGGCGCGGCTGGCCGACCGCACCCGGGCGTTGCGCCGCTCGGTGCACATCCGCCACGTCGACGCCGGCTCCGACGGCGCCGACGAATGGGAAGTCCAGGCACTGCTGAACCCGATCTACGACGTCCACCGGCTCGGGATCTTCTTCACCGCCAGCCCCCGCCACGCCGACATCCTGCTCGTCACCGGCGCGGGCGCGGCCGGTATGGCCCTGCCACTGGCGCGCACCCTCAACGCCATGCCCCGGCCGGTCGTCGTCATCGCCGCCGGTACCGACGCGATCAGCGGCGGCCTGACCTCACCGTCGTATGCCACCAACGGCGGTGTCGGCCAACTACTACCCGTCGATGTCTGGGTGCCCGGTTCGCCACCGACACCGTTCGCGCTGCTGCACGCCATCCTGCGCGGCACCGGGCGACTCCGGGACCCGGGGGAGGTGAACCGGTGATGGTTGTCCTGGTGTGGGTCGCATTGGGTCTACTGGCCGCCGCGCTGGCAACGGACCTGATCGTCGGGGTCGCGAGCGGGTGGCGCCGGACGCTGCCCTACCTGCTGGGCGCGGCGGCATCGCTGCTGTGGGTGATCGTCGGCGCGGTGGCGCTGACCGGACGGACGGTGCGGTCGAGCCTGGACGCCTTCCTCGGCTTCGGCTCCGCCGACCTGGCGGTGGACCGACTGTCGGGACTGTTCCTGGTGATCGCGTTCACCGTCGCGGTACCCGCGTCACTGGCGTGCGCTGCCTGGGCCGCCCGATCCGAACAGGTGCACGGTCGTGGACTCGGCACGGCCTACGCACTAACCCTCGGTGCACTCGCGGTGATCTTCACCGCCGATCACATCTTCGTATTCCTGTTCGCGTGGGAGTCACTGACCGTCGCGTTCTACCTGCTCACCGCGGTGGACAAGACGCGAGTCGGCACCGGGACGGCCGCGGTGATCACCGCCACGATGGGCCGCAGCAGCGGCGCCGCCCTGCTGATCGGGTTCCTCCTACTCGCTGCGCGATCGGGCAGCTTCACCTTCGCCTCGTTCCAGCAGCTCCCTCAAACAGGTTGGCGCGACGCGGCTTTCGCGTTACTCGTCGCCGGGTTCGCCGTGAAGATCGGTTTGATCCCGGTGCACATCTGGATGCCGCGGGGCTACCGCGCCGCGTCGGGACCCTTGCGGGCGATCATGGCCGGAGTCGCGGTCAACGCCGGATTCTATGGACTGTGGCGCACTCTGGACCTGCTGCATCGCCCACCCCCCTGGCTGGCCGTGGTGATCCTGCTGCTGGCCGGGGCCACCGCGCTACTGGGAATCGCCCACGCCACCGTGCAAATCGACCTCGTGGAAGTCGTGGCCTACTCCAGCGTCGAAAACAGCGGCCTCATCACCGTCGGCTACGCGGTCGCTCTCATCGGCGCCCTCACCGGCCTGGGCCCGCTGACCGCCGTCGGCCTGCTCGCGGCCACCCTGCAGATGATCGCCCACGCCCTCGCCAAAACCCTGCTGTTCGTCACCACCGCAGGCATCGAAACCGCAACCGGCACAACCGAACTCGACGATCTCCGCGGCGTCGGCCATCGGCTCCCCTGGTACGGAACCGGACTCGCCATCGGATCACTCACCCTGGCGGGCCTGCCGCTGACGGTCGGATTCGTCTCCGAATGGTTCCTGCTCGAATCGCTGATGCAGCAATTCCGGCTCTCCCCACTGCAATACACGCTGCCCCTGGCCATCGCCGGAGCACTCGTCGCCCTCACCACGGGATTCGCCGCGGTCGCATTCGTGCGCATCGTCGGCCTCACCGTCCTCGGCCCCCGCAGCCGCGCCGACACCGAAATCACCCGCGACCGCTCACCGCTGGCACGCCTGGCCGTGCTCACCCTCGCCGCCGGGTGCCTGGTCGTCGCCGTGCTGAGCCCGCTCGAAATCCGCGTGATCGCGGCAGGACTGACACCCCTGGTCGGCGCCGGCACCGTCGATGCCGCGCTCGCGCAACCCTGGGTCCTCGGCCCGGTCTACCCCGACTTCTCGGTGTTGTCACCGTCCTGGCTGGCGATCATGTTGCCGCTGCTGCTCGCCGGCGTGGCCGCAGGATGCTTCGCGCTGGCCGGGACCCGCATGCTCGCGATCCGCCGGGTCCCCGCCTGGCGCTCGGCCTCCGGCGGCGTCGAGGGCGAAAACCAGTACAAGCCTTCCGCTTTCACCAACCCCACCCGCAAGGTCCTCGCCAACGTCCTGCTCACCCGCGCCGAATTGCGTACCATAGAACGCAGCACCGGCGGCATGGACGACGACCCCCGCCGCGACGCCGGTGCCGCTCACCTCGGCTACACCAGCGACGTCCTCGAGGCCGTCGAAACATTCCTCTATCGTCCCCTGCTCCGACCGCTCACCGCACTCGTCCGGACAGCGAAGCGTCTGCAGAACGGTCGTCTGGACGCCTACGTCGCCTACATGCTCATCGCGTTGATCGCAGGCCTCGCCGTCATGCTCATCCTGGTCTGATGTCGTCACAGTGCAGGGCGCGCTGCCCATTCCGGATCGACGGCTGGTCTCCGGGCCTGGAGCCCGATATGCGCTCAACCGGCCTGGTGACATGTCGGTCAGCGAGGGGCATTGTCGATGTGGGCAAGTATTGCCGGAGGAATATCAGGCAGCGTGAGAACCTGTTCGACCAGTGTGGTGTCGACAGCGGCGCCGGGCATGCCGTAGTGGGCAGAGGTGGTGACGTCTTGGGCGTACACGGTGCCGCCGCAGTGGGCGATGGCGCGGATTCCGGCTTGGCCGTCGGTGCCCTTGCCGGTGAGCACGACGGCGAGAGCGCGGGGACCGCAGGTCACCGCAAGGGTGGCCAGGAGCAGGTCGACCGACGGTCGTGCCGGGGGCAGGGTGCCGGACTCGATGAGCCCCAAGCGTGCCTGCGAGGTGACAAGCAGATGCCGGGCGGGCGGCGCGATCAACACGGTACCGGGGACGAGTAGGTCATTGTTCCGGGCTTCGCGTACGGGCAGGGCTGTGCGCTGATCGAGGATGGCCGCCAGTCGGCTCGGGTGGTCCGGGCTCACGTGCTGTGCCACCAGGACTGCCGCGGCCAGGTCGGCGGGCAGGGGTGCCAGCACTGCGGTGAGGGCTTCGAGCCCGCCTGCGGAGGCCACCAGTGCGACCACGGGGAACTCCAACGGGTAGCAGTCTCCGGCGGGCATCCACCGATCATCGTCCCTGCGGTCGGCGAGTCGCCTTGCGCATTCGAAGGCCGCTGCCGACCGCTGCGGACCTCGGCGCTCTCCACCTGATTCACACCTCCGCAAACGGGTAGCTCGGCAACGCAACGACCAACCCCTCGGCCGAGGAGAACCTGATGCCCCCCAAGCGCCAGCAGAGCCAGTCGGAATCGAAGACCGCTGCCGGGCAGACCGACGATCAGCAGCCGGGCGGCCGTCCCAGCGCCCAGGAGGGCAGCTACCTCACCACCGCGCAGGGTCTGCGGCTTCCCGACACCGATCATTCACTCAAGGCCGGCTCGCGCGGTCCGACGTTGATGGACGACTTCCATATGCGCGAGAAGGTCACTCATTTCGACCATGAGCGCATCCCGGAACGGGTCGTGCACGCGCGCGGCGCTGCCGCACACGGGCGATTCGAGGCCTACGGCAACGCGGCCGAGGTGACGAAGGCCGGCTTCCTCCAGGAGGGCCGCACGACCCCTGTGTTCGTGCGTTTCTCGACCGTGCTGGGCTCGCGAGGTTCGGCCGATACGGTGCGCGACGTCCGTGGCTTCGCGACGAAGTTCTACACCGCCGAAGGCAACTTCGATCTCGTCGGCAACAACATGCCGGTGTTCTTCATTCAGGACGGCATCAAGTTCCCCGACGTCATCCATGCGGGAAAACCGCATCCGGATCGCGAGATTCCCCAAGCCCAGACCGCCCACGATACGTTCTGGGACTTCGTTTCCCTGCACACCGAGGCCACCCATCACGTGATGTGGGCGATGTCGGATCGCGGTATTCCCCGGTCCTTCCGAACCATGGAGGGATTCGGCGTGCACACCTTCCGGCTGGTCGACGACTCCGGTGCGACGACCTTGGCGAAGTTCCACTGGAAGCCGGTGGCCGGGGTGCATTCGCTGGTGTGGGAAGAGGCCCAGCTGGCGGCGGGCATGGACCCGGATTTCCACCGCCGGGATATGGCCGATGCCATCGCCGCGGGAACGCCACTCGAGTTCGAACTCGGTCTGCAACTGCTGCCCGACACCGAAGACCAGACCTTCGCGGGCATCGACCTACTGGACCCGACCAAGTTGGTCCCTGAGGAGTTGGCCGAGGTTCGACTCGTCGGCAAACTCACCCTCGACCGCAATCCGACCAACTACTTCGCGGAGACAGAGCAGGTCGCCTTCCATACCGGCAATCTGGTGCCCGGTATAGAAGTGACCGACGACCCGCTGATGCAAGCCCGCCTGTTCTCCTATCTGGACACGCAGTTGACCCGGCTGGGCGGCCCGAATTTCACCCAGCTGCCGATCAATTGCCCGCACGCCGCCGTCAACGACAATCTGCGAGATGGCATGCATCAGAACGCTATTCACCAGGGACGCGCACCCTATCTGCCGAACAGCCTCGAAGAGGGCGGGCCGCAGCCCGCCGCAGCCGCGGAGGGCGGCTACGTCCACACCCCGCGCGAGGTACGCGGACCGAAAGTGCGAGAAGCTCCCATGTCTTTCGACGACCACTTCAGCCAGGCCGCGATGTTCTGGGCCAGCATGTCCGACATCGAACGGGTGCACATCATCGAGGCTTTCGCCTTCGAGCTGGGCAAGTGTTTCGAACAGGCGATCCGGGAACGCATGCTCGGTGTGCTCGCTCGAGTCGATACGGAGCTGTGCGCCGCGGTGGCCGCCGGCCTCGGCCTGACGGCACCGTCGGGCACTCCCCCCACCGAGGTGTCGCCATCGCCTGCCCTATCGCAGATCCCGGCAGCGTCCGGGCCGATCACCGGGCGGGTTATCGGCGTAATCGCTTCCCAGTCGGCTGATCTCGCCGGAATCGCTGAGCTGCGGACGGCGATCGAGGCAGAGGGAGCCGTGCTGCGGGTCATCGCCTCGTCCGGTGGCGTGCTGAAGAAGGGGCGCACGAAGGAAATCGTCGAGCGAACCCTGCTGACGACTCGATCCATCGAGTTCGACGCCGTCGTCGTCGCTGATGGCGCCGATGTCACCGACGTCAAGTTGAGCATCCTGCTGCACGAGATGTTCCGGCACTGCAAAGTGCTCGGTGCTTGGGGCGACGGCGAGGACGTGTTGCGCACGGCCGGAATCGATATCGAGGCTGCGGGAGTGCTCTGCGCTGATGGAGTGACCAAGACCTACCTTACCGAGTTGTCGGAGGCGATCGGCCGTCACCGAGTGTGGGAACGGACTGAGACGATCATGGCCCAGTAGGACCGGGGCGCCGAGCGTGCCGACGAATCCTGGCGACCGGATCGAGCATCGGCCCGAGGATCAGGACCGGTGGGCGGTGGGTTCAGCTTTCCCGGCCAGGGCCCAATGCCCAGACGGGCAGCTCGGCGCGGTCAGCCTCCGCTACTTCAACGTCGCTGGCGCACACCGCAACCCGACCGATGATCGGCGAACGCCGGGTACCGGGCTGTTTCCGAACTCGATGTCGGGGTATGGCGTCCTGGGGTTCTCAGCGAGGAGTTCGGATGCGGCAGGCTCTGACGGTGGGTGTCGAGGAAGAGTTTCTCCTGGCCGATGCCGCCGGGTACCTGCTACCACGCTTCGACGCCCTCCATGCATGGTTGACCGAGAACACCGATCCCGCCGAGTCCGGCCGGTTCAAGCCCGAGCTGCAACCGGTCCAGATCGAAGCGGTCAGCGAGGTGCACACGTGCATGACGACATTGGCATCCGATCTGTGCCACGGCAGAGATATGTTGTCCGAGGCCGGGGACGCCTGTGCGCTCTCGGTCCTGCCGATCGGTACGGCCCCGATGCCCAGCCGGTCCGCGGCGGCACCCAGTGCGCTCGCACGGTACGCGAAGATCCACGATCGGTACCGGGAGATGATCCGGGACTACACCGCGTGTGGTGCTCATGTGCATGTGGGTGTCGGGGACTCGGATCTTGCTGTGGCAGTGGTGAATCATCTGCGACCGTGGCTGCCGACGTTGATCGCGGTCGGGGCGAATTCGCCGTTCCACCATGGGCGCGACACCGGCTACAGTTCGTGGCGCATCGTCGAGCAGGCGCGGCTTCCGGGATCGGGCCTACCGCCCTACGCGCTGTCGGCCGACGACTACGACAACCGGATCGCCGCCCTCGTCGAATGCGGCACACTCGTGGATGAGCACATGTCGTTCTGGCTCGCCCGGCCTTCGGAGGTGTACCCCACCGTAGAGGTGCGCGCGGCGGACACCGCTGCGACGGTGGACGACGCGGTCCTGCAGGCGGTCCTCACCCGTGGTCTCGTCCAGACCGCCCTACGCCAACTGGCTGCCGGAATCGAAGGCCCGCGAATCGACGAGCAGGTGGGGGCCGCGGCGGTGTGGTCGGCGGCCCGACACGGCCTGAGCGGTCCCGCCGTCGATCCGATCGCCGAGGTCCGGGTGTCCGCGTTACACCGGCTGGGCGAGCTCATCGCCTGGATCGCCGACGAACTCGACGACGCGGGCGATACCGCTGTGGCGAGGCGGCTCCTGATCGCGCTGGAACAGCACGGCACCGGTGCCGCTCGACAACGCCGCGCCGTACAGCGGGGGACACATCATCTCGTCGACGCGTTTCGCCTGCGGAGCCAGCGATCAACCGACAGCGGCGCCGCGTGCGCCGCACCGACAGCGGACCCACTACGCAACGGAGCACGGTCGTGAACGACGAAGCCGAAGAGCTGGGAACGCAGGATGATTCAACGTCGGCGCGACAGGACCGACGGGTTCGTATCGTCGCGGGCGGCCCGATCATGGTGGAAGGGCCGGTCCAGGTGGAATTACCGGACGGGACCGTGGCTTCCTCGGATCGCGTTGTCGTCGCACTGTGCGGCTGCCGGCGCAGCAGCATCTATCCTTTCTGCGATACCAGCCATCGGCGCCGGTGCCGGCGAAACCGGCAATGACTGGGTGCCGACCGACCGCGGGGAGTCAGGTCCCGATCGTGGTCGGTGGCGCGACCGTCAGCAGCGAGCTCTCCCCGCGACACCACGACGTCATCATCCGTTGTGCCAGTTGATTTTCCAGCCAGCTCGACGCCTCGATGCCGAACACCACATCCTCGGCGAGCGCGGGCTCGGCAGCCAGCATCTCGCCGACCACGTTGTGGCGCAATATCTGTTCGTGCACGGCATCGGCTTCGATGTGCTCGGCATAGAAACGCACGCAATCGGTGGGCGCACCGAGCCTTTCGAGTGCCTGTACGGTTCGGCGCGCAGCAGGAGCGGTCGTGATCTCCGAGGCGGCGAACAGGCCGACCAGCGCGCCCCGCAAGCGTCGATGTAGTCCGCACAGCGACATGAAGTTCACTGCCGCAAGGCTTTCCGCGGGCACTTGGTCGAGATAGCCGAGATAGGTGTCGTCGAGCTCGGCGGCCCTCAGCAGATTCGCGAACAGGGTCGAATGCATTCGCTCGGGCCGGCCACTGCCGTATTCGTCGAACTCGACCGCCACCAGCGCCGCCTTCGCGGCGCCGCGCAGGCGCGGGATCACCCAGGCGTGCGGATCGGCTTCCTTCAGATGGTAGATCGACCGGATCGCGAAGAATTCCCGCAGCTGCGACCACGTCGCGTCGTCCCGCAGGTAGTGGCTGAGGCCGGGTTCATCGATGAATTCCACACTGACCGCGTCCATCGCGGCGTCGGCGTCGCAATCGCCGGTCGTCTGCCCGCGCAGGGTGCATTCGAATGCCCATTCCAGTTCGCCACGGTGCCGGAGCAACGCCGGGTCCCATTCCCAGTCGGGATCCGCGCCACCGACACCGCGGTAGTGCAATTCGTAGCAGAGGTGCAAACCCAACTGGACGTCGTCGCCGAGCGGGTCGGCCGACCCCAACTCCTCGGTGAATGTCGTTGTGCCCGGCCGAAATTCGGTAAGCGCTCTGATGATCTCCGCCGAGATCCGACCACGGGGGCGCGCGATCCTCGTCGATGGTGTGGTGCTGCCCCGTTCGTGCGGGCGGACAACGTGGGCAGTACACATAGTCGATTTCCTTCGTGTCGGCCAGAGAGTCGGGCATCGTGGCGAACCGTCGAGCAACAACCACGGGCCACTGCGCGGCATTGGCGCTACTACCCGGCAGTACGGCCCCGAAACACGCCGCACCGTCCAGTTTCGAACCACCGGTGCCCGGGTAGCCGGTCGAGAGCATCCTGCCGAGGACACTGACCTGCGCAACGGCCTCGGCACCACGATCGAAGACAGGCGGCCGGCGATTACCGAGCAGACAACGACGGGTGCGTCCGACGCATCGGATGCATCCCGGAGCAAGCGGATGGTCGCCGCCGCGGAGAGCGGTCACGACGGGGCCATCGCACAACCCCACAGCGCCGATGAGGGCGGACCGATCATCGCCGCGGAAGCGGCCGCGGCGGCGGCACGGACCGCGGAGAACCCGCTGGGCAGGCCGGGACGTCGATTCGACCGGCGTTCCCCGTTCATGATCGGCATGGCAGGCGCGGCCGGAGTCGCGGTGACCTACGGTGCGATCCAGACGGTACTCGCCGCCGGCGAGGTCCTCGTCCTCATCACCATCGCCCTGTTCCTGGCCATCGGTCTGGAACCGGCCGTGTCATGGCTGGTCCGGCCCTGGTTTCCGCGCTGGGCCGCGGTCACCGCCGTATTCGTGGTGGCGATCGGCCTGCTCGCGGGCTTCTTCGCCGCCGCGATCCCACCCCTGATCACCCAGGGCACTGCCCTGGCCCACGACGCCCCCGGCTACCTCCATCACCTCGCCCAGCGGTATCCGGTCATCGGCACGATGGACACCAGATTTCATCTCCAGGACCGCCTCCGACACGGGCTCGGTACCGATCCCTCCACCCTGGCCGGGGGAGTCCTCGGCGCAGGCAAGCTCGTCTTCAGCATCATCAGCGGAACAGTGATCGTCGCCGTGCTGACCGGTTACTTCATGGCCAACTTCGCGCAGCTCCGAGCCGCCACCTACCGGTTGTTCCCCCGCTCCCGCCGACCGCGCGCGATCCTGATCGGCGACGAGATCTTCGTCAAAGTAGGCGGCTACATCCTGGGAAACCTGCTCATCTCGGCGATCACCGCGGCGCTGACCTTCGTGTGGCTGTTGATCTTCGACGTGCCCTACGCGTTGCTGCTTGCCGTGCTGGTCGCTGCCTTGGACTTGATCCCCGTGGTGGGTTCCACCGTCGCGGGAATCATCGTCGCGCTCGTCGCCCTCACCGTGTCGCTGCCGGTAACCATCGCCACCATCGTCTTCTTCGTCGTTCTGCGTCTGGTCGAGGACTACGTGCTCGTCCCCCGGATCATCGGCCGGGCGGTTCAGGTTCCGGCCATCGTGACCGTCGTATCCGTCCTTCTCGGAGCGGCGCTGCTCGGCATTGTCGGCGCCCTGCTCGCCATCCCGGTCGCCGCGGCGCTACTGCTCATAATCCGCGAGACGATGCTCCCATCACTCGATGCGCGATGACATCTTGTTGAACAGGAGCCTGTTACCCTGGATGGTGGACACGGTTCAGCGAGACGCCGTGCACTCCAGGTGATATTCCTGTCCTTGACCCCGGCAGTCGAATCGCATCAACGCGACGACAGAGGGTGTCAAGTGCACACCGAATTCCAGTCCGTCGACAGCACGGGTAACCCCGTACAGAGCTCCCATCAGTGCGAACAACGCGACATCAACGGTGAACCGCTGACACAGTCGCAGAGGTCGGCGATGAGTGCCGTCGCGGAACTCCACCGCATCCACGCCGGTACGTCGCCGCCACCCGTGCCCGCAGCACGCGGGCATCGCGGCAGCGACAGCTACGACCACATCGAACCGTTGTTCGCCGAGCTGGCACGATACGATGCCACCGATCCGCGCCGAACTGCCTTGCGGGAGCAGGTGATCCGGCGATGTCTACCGCTGGCCGAGCATATCGCCCGCAGGTTCACCGGCCGCGGTGAGACCTTCGACGATCTGCTGCAGATCGCCCGACTCGGACTCCTGCACGCAGTAGACCGCTTCGACCCCGCACACGGCGCACCCTTTGTGGCCTTCGCGGTACCGACCGTCATGGGCGAGGTCCGCCGCCACTTCCGCGACCACACCTGGGCGGTGCGAGTTCCCCGACGTATCAAGGAAATCCAGCAGATGCTCGGCCCGACCACCGAGGCACTGACACAACGGCTGCGCCGCGCACCCAAAGCCAGAGAGATCGCCGAAGAACTCGGTGTCGACCTGGTCGAGGTCACCCAGGCGCTGATCGCCAACAACGGCTACCACACCACTGCGATCGATGCCGTGACCGACACCGAAAACGACACCGCACCACAATCATTACTCGATCTCCTCGGCGCCGAGGAACCCGAATACCGCATTGTGGAGAACTACCTCGCGGTGAAACCGTTGCTCGCCGCACTGCCCGAACGAGAACGCCGCGTACTGATCTCGACCTTCTTCGAATCCCGCACCCAAGCCCAGATCGCCCAACGGATCGGTGTTTCACAGATGCAGGTCTCACGCATTCTGTCCAACACCCTCAAAACATTGCGCGAGCAAGCATTACGCGACTGAACGACCAGTGGCCAGTTGCCTGCGACGCTGAAGGCAACGGCTGAAGCCTCCGTCCCATCTCGATGTACGGGGCGGCCCTCGAAACTGTCCCGCGTGCGGTGACCGGCTCAGATCTTGTCCTCGGCGCGTCCCGTACCCGACACGTGAGCCGGCCCGACCTGATCGGTGTCGCGTTGAGTCTCAGGCGATTCCGATGCCGGCTGCTCATCGGCCGGCGAGGCGGTGGCCCCACCCGGCGTCGCACCCGGTCGCGGCGCTTTGTAGTCGGAATCGGCCACCGGACCCGCCGCGCCACCGGTCCTGGCGCCGGCGCCGGGACGCTCGGCCGCGACGTCCGCACTTTCCTTACGCCCCTCGTAGGGCGGTACCGCGGGTTTCGTGTCCTGCGGAGGAAGGGTTCCGGCACTGGCGTAGTTTGCGGAGTCACCCGGCTCCCCGTGGGACGGAACCGATTTGTCATCGATGGCGCCGACCGGGCGGTCGGCCGGTCCACCACCCGGCGTACCCGATCCGGTATCGCGCGATCCCATCGCGCCACGTTCGGACTGCGGCTCCGCCGACAATTCCTGACCTGGGTTGCTCATAACGTTCTCCCTGTTGGACGTGCATGTGGCCATGACACGGCGCGGCTACCCGCGCATATGGCCCCGAAACAACGCAGCGGAGAAAGGGGGCGCCGGATGAGAGCGCCTCCGAATGTTATTGCACTGGTTGTTATTTGGTTCGACACGGGGTGTCAAGGCAGCTTCCGCCGCGCCTCACTTTAAGGCGTAGACCTACAGTGTTGACATTAGGGCGGGGGTGACGTCTACTGGGAATACCAACAGATCCGAGGGATCACCATGATCGTCATGATCGGACTCGTCATCCTCATGGCCGCCGTCATCGTCGGCGTCATCGGCGTCTTCGCCAACTCGGGCAACGCCCACGCCCTGACCGACCATTTCGCGGTGTTCGGTTACCACGTCACCGGTTCTACCGGGGTGCTGTTCCTCTACGGCATCGTGGTCGGGGGTGTCGGAATCGCAGGACTGGGCATGCTGCTCGCCGGTGCCCGCCGCACTGCCCGCCGCGGACGCGCCGCCCGCCGTGAACTCGAGTTCACTCGCCGAGACACCCCTGCCTACGACACCCACACCGGCACTGCTGATGTCGCAGCCGAGGCACCCGGCACCGCAGTCCGGCAGACAACCGGTCACCCACCTATACCGCGTGGGCACCGGTTGGGACAGCTGTTCGGCCGCACCTCGGCCGGTCTCCTTCCGGCCGACGCCCTACCAGGCGATCAACGTCGATAGCCCCGCCCCAACGGCGATCCACCTTTTTGCCGCGTGACATCTCACGTATCACCGAAATCAGGTATCTGCTCATGATCATTCTCGGAATCGTCCTTCTCGTCGCCGGATTCCTGCTCGGCATCCCGCTGCTCATCACCGCCGGAGTCATCGTCCTGGTCATCGGTGCGGTGCTGATGATCGCGGGAATGACCGGACATGCGATCGGTGGCCGACGCCACTACTACTGACCGGTTCCGGCGCGGCCGCTCGACAGCGACCGCCCCGCAATCCAGCCGAGCTCCCGTCCTCCATACCAAATGCATAACCCGACGAGTGTCCCGCCGGGGACGACTCTCCGGACACATTCAGTCGATGAGTCTGCGCTCCATGCGCCTCACTGCCAGCCACCAGCAGGTCAGGTCGAACACGGCGATAGTGCCGAGGTGGAAGAGGTCGACCGGGCCGTCGAAGCCGAACACCGCGTGCCGGACGAGCTGGACGCAGTGATAGAGCGGGTTTACATTGGCGACCATCTGCGCCCACTTCGGTAGCGCGGAAATCGGGAAGTACGTGCCGGCGGTGAGGAACAGCGGAGTCACGACAATGCTGATGATGTAGTTGAAGTTCTCGATCAACCGGAAAACCGCTGCCACGAGTATGCCGAACAACGCCCACCCGAATCCCGTGACGAAGCCGATGAACGGCACTGTCAGCATGCCCCAGCTCGGATGCAGGCCGAAGGCCATCGAGACCACCAGCGGCATGCAGCTGTATGTCCCCGCACGGGCGGCGATCCACAGCGCCTCTGCGGTCACCAGCTCCTCGGTATCCACTGGCGCGGCGAGAATCGCGTCGTAGGTTCGTTGGAACTCACCCTTGATGAACGTCTCGTACATCCCCGGAAACACCGACGAGAACAGGACCGCGGTAGCCACTGTGCCGGTGCCGACGAACTGGACGTAGTCGAGTCCGTCGGCGCGCGGGACCAGCGCCCCGAAGCCCAACCCGAACGCGAGCAGATAGATCGTCGGCTCGACGGTCGAGGAAAACGTTGTCGATCGCCAATAGCGCGTGAAATTCACCACCTCGCGCGCAAGCACACCAATCAGCGCCGCACGCTCGAGCCGACGACGATTGGACGCATGCACGGCCATCAGACCACCTCCTCGCCGGTCAGCAGCACGAAGACGTCTTCGAGGTTTGCCGGGCGCCGCACTCCCTCGGGCGCGCGTCCGTCGAGGGTCTCGGCCTGCAGGAACGTCATTGACGTGCCGGTGCGCCGCGTCCTCCAACCGTTGGACAGCGCCTCGTTCTCGAGCTCGCGCAGCCTCGGAGGTGGCCCGTAGACCTCGAGTGCCTCGCGTCCCGCGTGCTCCGCAACCAGTTCGGCGGGCGGGCCGGAGGCAACAGCCCGCCCGGCCGAGATCACCGTCACCGTGTCCGCCAGCCGCTGCGCCTCTTCGATGTAGTGCGTCGACATGAGGATCGACGTGCCCTCGCTGCGTAGTAGGTCCAGCAACGCCCACAGCTCCTGGCGGACCTGGGGGTCGAGACCGACCGTGGGCTCGTCGAGTAGCAGCAGCCGCGGTCGGTGTACGAGCGCACGGGCGATCAACAGCCGCCGCCGCATGCCGCCCGACAGCTCGTCGACCTTTGCGGTGCGCCGCTGCGTAAGCTTCGCGATGTCGAGAGCACGGTCGATCGCATCTGATCGTTCGCGGCGCGGGATGCGATAGAGGCGCGTGAATACCATGAGGTTCTGCTCGACCGTGAGCCTCGTGTCGAGGTTGTCGACCTGTGGCACGACGCCCATGTCCGCGCGGGCGCGCTTGGAATCACCCGGCAGCGGGTGGCCAAGGACCTCGAGCTCCCCTGCGTCGGCGATCGACTGCGCGGTCAGCAGCCGCATCGTGGTCGTCTTACCGGCACCGTTGGGGCCGAGCAGGCCGACGCATGTGCCGAGCGGCACGTCCAGGTCGAGTCCGTTCACCGCGGCGACCGGCCCGTAGCGTTTGACAACGCCGCGCAAGCGAATCGGTGGCGGCTCCGTGGTGTCGGGCGGCGGACCGGACGTCGCTGGTGACGGTCGCGTGCCAGTCGTGGCGTCCGCCGAGCGAAGAAGTATGGAACCGTCTCGTTGGTCGCTGGTCATCGTGCGAGTCCACCCTGAACGTACTCGGCGGTCCGAAGTGCGAGTGCGACCATGGTGAGGGTTGGCTGGTAGGGGGTGGCCGCCACGAATGTGCTGCCCCCACAGACATAGAGTCCCACCGTCTCGTGCACAGCGCCGAACGAATCGACGACGCTCTCGCGCATTGTCTCTCCCATGCGACATGTCCCGAGGTGGTGGTGGGCGGACCAGAACAGCTTGATGGGGTCGATGTGCCAGGCGTTCGCTCCCAGCGCGCCCGCCACCTGCGCACCGACACTCTCGGCGAAGGCGTACGTCTCGTAGTCGAACTCGTCGAGCTCGTAGTGGACATGGAGCGACGGATCCCCATATCGATCTTTGGCTCCGTTGAGCTCCATGTATTTGCTGGGGCCCGGCGTGCTCTCTCCGTGGAACGTGAGGCTGCGACAACGAGTGACGGCTTCCAACGCTGCGACGATGCTCTTGCCGTCGGCCCACCGAGTGCGCTCGATCTCCGTGAGGTGACTACGCCCGTAGTTATCGAAAAGCTCCACACCCACACCGCCGAAATTGCGCCGCCCTGGGGGATTGGCGAACTGGTGCGACAGCAACGTAGGCGGGCCGGCTCTGCCGGCCATCATCCTCTCCGCGAATTCCATGTGCGCCCGCCAGACATGGTGAAAGGTGAGATTCCTGCCGACAAGTCCGGAGGCGTTGCCGATCCCATTCGAATGCGAGCCGTCGGCTTCCGAAAGCAGCAGCAGCCTGGCCGATTCGAGGGCACCCGCGGCGACGATCACGACGTCCGCGGCGTGCTCGCTGCCGACTGCGGCATGATCCTGGTGGTAGAGCAATCCGGTCGCGCGCTTGCCCTTCATCAAGATTCGTCGGACGTGCGCGTTGGCATGAACCGTCAGGCGCCCGGTCGCTTCGGCCAGGCGCAGATGGTGATTCGGGCTGTATCGCGCGCCGGTGGGGCAGGTTTCGCAGACACCGTAGTTCTCGCATGCGGGCCGGCCGTCGATGGCGAGTCTCGTCCGCGCTTGCGGGGTCGTGTGAACGACGATCCCCTGCGCCTCGAGCCTGCGGGCAAGCTCAACGTCGGTGAATCCTGGCTCGAACGGTGGAAGGGGAAACCCCGTCGAGCGCGGCGCGGCGAAGGGGTTGTCCGTGGACGATCCGGAAACCGCCAAATGCCTCTCCGCCGCACCGTAGTACGGCTCCAGATCGTCATACGTCAGCGGCCAGTCGTCCCCATAGCCGTACAGCGTCTTGGGACGGAAGGAACCGGGCACGAAGCGCGGCGAGATTCCGAACCAGCGTGTCGCCTTACCTCCCACGCACATCACGCGCTCGCCCCCGATGTCACAGCCATAGTCGCCCGCTTGCGATATTCCGGTCGGTCTTCCGGGCGGCTGGGCTCGATCCGTCTCGGGCGACGGCGGGACGGTGCTCTTGTAGAGCACCTGATCCTCGTACTGTGGCGCATGCGGGTACGGAATGTCCGGCCCGGACTCGAAAACATCGACGCAATGGCCCGCCTCGACGAGGCGACACGCGAGGGCAGTGCCGACGATGCCGGAGCCGACGATGGCAATGCGCTTCATGCTCGCCTCCGGTAGGAATCCAATCCCCGAGCACTGCCTTCCCAGGACTGATAGCCCAGCTGCAACCACGCATCGGTCTTCAGAAAGATCGCCAACGTCTCCTGAAAGAAGACGTCCTCGAATTGTTGCCCGTTCGGGCTCATGCGGATGAGCTGCAGCAGGTGACGTCGACCGGGTATCGCGAGTGAGGTGAAGTCCTGCCGGGCGATGCGAAGGGCAGCGCCCTGCGTTGTATTCGCAAATGCCGTGTAGGCCTGCGCATAGTGCGGGGACCGAGCTGCTCGATGGCGGTAGTACCGCTCGTAGTGGCCCCGCAGCGGGCGCAGGCCTGTGACGCCCTCAGCGGCCGCGAGCAAGATCCGCGTCGTGGCCGCCTCGAGTGGCGTGCTGCTCTCCGGGGTGGCGATCCCCTCGACCACGCGCGGGCGACTGCCGCGCGCTGCATCCGAGTCCGGGCGCCGCCCTGGCAAGGAGTACGCGCTACTCGCCGAGACGATAGGCAACGGTGTTTCCATGTCCCTCACCTTCGATCACGTCGTAGTACGCGTTGCGGGTCGCCACTAGACGGCCTGTCCTGTGCAGAGTGGTGCCGGTTGGCTGCGTGACCGAGAATCGCTGACAGCAGCGGTCGAGGCTCACCGTTGCGGTATCGGCCTCGACATCGACCAGCCCCGTGCGTTTCCCATCGCAGACGAATGCCGGGAAGCGCACCCTCCATCTGTCGATCGGGCCGTCGAGCCGGACTCGCATCTCACAGTGACCGGGCCGCAGCAGGTACTGCTCCGTCAGACCCTCGATGAGGGCTCCGCTCAGCTGGTAATGGACCTCGAACGAAACCTCATCGCGCCCAGCGTCGTTCCGCGTGAGGTGCGCGGTGACTTGCGAGGAAGCGCATTGCGCAAGCGACTGCCACTCGCCTTGTACCAGCCATTGAACGCCAACGGCAAGCGGAACATCGCAAGCCGGTGCATTCCCGCCCGGTCCAAGCACTTCGTCGAGATCGCGCCGATGGACGCGGAGCAAGCCCGTGCTGTTGTAGCCGGGATCCGGGGAGGTGTCGATCTCGAGGTGATGGCCGCCGCTGTTGGCGAAGATCTTGTCGAAGAATGGCAGCTCGAACACGAACCCGCCGGTCTCCGCGGGTGCCTCGCTCTCGCCGATGCTCTCATCTGCGTATGACCAGGCGAAAGCCAAATACGAAGCGGCAAGCAGGTTGTATTGGGAGTGCGAGGAATAGTCCTCGAAGCCATGGCGAACCGCCGGATCGAAGTGGTTCTTCACGATCCAGAACTCGCCGGACGGCCTGACCCAGCGGGCTACGGATTGGGCCGCCAGGTGTGCTGCGCGCTTGAATGCCCGCATTGCGACGTCGTCGCCGTTGGTTTTGCTGCGCGTCGCCCATAGTTCGAACATCGCGCATGCGAGCGCGTCGTTCCATACGTGCTCGGCGCTTCGGCCACCGGTCGGGGCGGCGCCGCGCGGCGACTGGGTCAGGAGCGAGGTCCATGCACCTCGTTCCATCAGCGCGTCCAAAGCGTCAGCATGTTCGCCTGTATAGCCCTCGGTCAAGATCAGCGAGAAGTTGAAGCGCGCGGCCGCGTCGTAGGTCAGCGGGGCGCCAGGCTCCAAGTAAAGGCCCTCAGCCGTGAGGTGCGGTCGCTGGGCACGTATGTACCGTTCGACGAACTCCAGATCGGTGAATCCCTCCTTGTGGCGCAGGAATTCGCCCGCGATCGCACTGGTGTTCCAGTTGATCACGTTCTGCTGTTCGGCGCCGATGAGATCGGAATAGGCTCGATCAGGTCTGATCATCTCGAGATAGCGATTCCATCGATCGCGAGTTTGGGCGTCGGTCCTATCGCTGAGATACCGCCATGCCATCATCGTTGGCGCGATGAAGAAGTCTCCGTGCCGATCGGTGGTCGTACCCGACGCAAGCTGATAGAGCGAACTCTCGAGCGCACTGCTCGCGCTGGCGAGCAGCTCCGGCCTTCTGCCGCTGTTGACCAGCAGTGCGGCGGCCATTGCGTAGGTAGGGGTGCTGTATTGGTATTCCTTATGGAGGAACGGATCGATGATCCTGCCCGTAGGCGTTTGAAACTTCCTGAAGTACTCCACGACCCCGTCGATGAGCTCGAGGTAGTTTTGCCGCTCCACGCCCGTGGCCTCGACCTTCCTGCCAGGAGCGGAGAGCGCGTGGCGGACCGCTGCTATCGCCGGTTCGAGCGGGTTGGCTGACGAGTTCGCGTCCGGAAGTAGCGGAATCCGGTGGTCTTGTCCCGACATCAGAAGAGGGGCGCGCGACGCGTGCTCGAGCAGCTCCGCGGCGTGCTCCGGAGACTCACGACGGTATTCAAGTGAGGAAGTCAGCATGATCAGACGCTCCGAGTGGACGAGGAAGGGAGCCGCGGCGAGCTTTGGCCCGCAGAACTCCTTCGCTGAGAGCCGCGGCGATGAGGGTACACAAGAATCCGAAGGCTTGAAGCAGCAACGCGAGCGAAATAAGTGCCACGAGGTCGAACCGGTGGAAATCTGCGAAAGGAAGCAGTGAAAGCGCGGCTATGAAGTGAGCAATGGAAACGACGGTCTCAGTGCGCGAGCAGTGCCAGGCCCGGACGAGGTTGCTGCACTTTTCGAATTTGTCCGTTCGGTGCCACGGCTGCTTGAAGCTGATCATCGGTGCGATGAAGGCGGAGATGTAGGTCCATCTGAGTGCCGCTCCTGCCAGAAGGCTCAGGGCGAAGTCACTGAATGCGCTGGCCCCGAGCCGCCGGACGGCGATCCACTTCTCGACGTACGACCTCGCGCCGGTCGCGATGAGTAACACCCAGACCGCGTCCGGGACCGTCGGAACCGAGTTCAAGCAGATAAGGTAGAGAGAGAACGGGAACGCGACGAGTTCAGCGACGAACATCAGCACAGTAGGCATGCGAGCAAAGCTGTGATTGAGTTCGAGCATGCCCTGGAGGAAGCTGAGACGGCCCCTGGAGCCGTATCCAAGATACACGCGCCAGTGGACCATGAATTGCTGCATCGGTCCGGACGACCATCGGAACTGTTGTTTTTTGACCCCCTCCATCGTCTCGGGGATCAGCCCGCGTCCGGCGGTGTCCCTGAAGACGTGGCCCACGTATCCGAGCGCATGGATGCGAACAGCCAATTCCGAATCCTCGGTCAAGCTCCACTCCGCCCACCCACCGGCTCGCTCGAGCGCCTCCCGCTTTACCAGGCACATCGTTCCGGTAATGAACGCGCTATCGAACTCGTTTGTCGCGGGCTGGAGCAGTTTATGGGTTACCATGTAATCGTAGTACACGCCGGTTAAAAATGGGCTGGCTTCCCAATCGCGGTAATCGTGGCTCGTCTGTACGAATCCGGTCCGCGGGTCTTCGAAGAGCGGGGTATATCGCTCCAGAAAATCGGGTTCAGCGATGTAATCGGCGTCCACTACGCAGATTATCTCGGCATCGCCAGCGGTGTGCGCGAGAGCAAAGTTGACGGCGCCTGCTTTGGCTCCCGAGAGCGGATCGACGTGAAAGAAACGGAAGCGGTCACCCAATGCATCACAGCGCCGGGCCACTGGTACCCACAGGTCCGGATGCTTGGTGTTGTTGTCGATCACAAGAACTTCGAAGTCGGGGTACCGCACGCGGGAGAGTGCGTCCAGAGTCGCAATGACCAAGTAGGGCGGCTCCGCGTAGCAGGGGACGTGAATCGAGACTTTCGGGGTTCGCCTCGGGCTCGGGGTCTGCATGACCCGAAGGGCTGCGTCGCGTTTCGCGAACCGGATGCAGAATTCGGCGATGGGGGAGATGAGGCGGAACAGTGTCACGGCCACCGATGCGCAACCGATCAGGACCGCGGCCACGTAGTATGCGATCCACATCGGTGCCGTCGGCTGCATCCGCTCCACCGTGCCGTGAAGAGCCACCAGCCCGGCGGACGGCATGCAGATCGTCGAAGCGAGAACACCCGCACCGAAAGATGTGATGGCGGGGATGAGCACGCGAGCAACAACACCGAACATTATGCTCGCTGTCAGAGGAACCGCCAGGCCGTGCGGATCTCCGGTGAAGGCGCAGCAGGCCCCTGTCGAGACCGTTGCGGCGAGAATCCACATTGCCGCCCAGAACCAGTCGTCGACGGGACCGAGGATGTATCTGGCAATGAGCATCATGCCTTGGCTCGTCACGAGCGCGGCGGCGAGATAAAGTGAATTCATTTGTCCGCCTGCCATTCAGAAGGCTTAACACATTCGGTGCGCGCTCTTCCGGGCCGAGTCGTCCAGCATGATCCCGGATAGACCTGCCGACCCTCATGAACAATCACGGAACCTCCTAGCCTTGAACATCGCGTGAGCGCACTTACACTGACCCGCCTCGCTCCTCATACCCGAGAGTGCAGAATTTCGGCTCTGCCGTACTTTCGGGTCGTTGAGGCCATCCGAGCAGGATCCGCTTCGTAGCAGCCGGAATCCGGCGCGTGCGTACGTCTGTCTCTTGAGCAGAATGAAAGTTACGTGGAATCTGGCTGGGCGGTGATCATGTCTCCCCGGTGACCACGGACTTGGAAGACGGGTTTGGGCGGCGCCGGTGGGGGTGCTCGAGCGGGTCGTCACCGCTGGGTCCCACTCCATGGCTCCCGTCGCGCTACAGGTATTGGTGTAGGGTGCGCCGTCGGCCGACCGTGCCGACGGGACAGGAAGTACCAGCGCCGTCGCGGCAAGGCCCCGCTCACAGGCCGGACCATCCTTCTCCTGACGGTTGTAACGGACATTCCACTTATCTTCGCCCGGCCATCGGCACAGGCGGTATCCGCACGATCACAACGAGGCTCCGCAGGTACATTCGTAGCCATCTTCCTTCTGGATGGGATCGAAGCCGAACACCATCCGCACGCCCCACTACTCCCGAATTGCAGACCGGTAGTGCACCTGCTGCGGACGGCAGTGCAGGCGTCACCTGCCCATCGACCTTCCCTTCCGCGCTCGTGGCGCACTTGAAAGTCAAGTTGCGGAACCGTCGGGGCAATATCCGAAGGGCATCGGTAGTCGGCTGGAGCCGACTACCATCCGGATCTTCGGCGGCAACGAATATCGGATCGACATATGTTGTGGGTACCGGTCCGTCACGCATTGCGACACGGACCTTCCGGCGATTGTCAGGAGTTGCCGCCGTACCGAGTTAGGCTCTTCCGGCATTGACTCAGGCACCACCGGGCCCGATTGTTCCGCACGGATCCTGATCGCCTTTGGAGGCCTCATGCTCGTTCTGCGATTCACGCTGGTTGCCGCTGGGTGCACCACCCTGCTCTTGTCTGGAGCCGGTGTGGCGCCCGCTCGAGACCTCACCGACCCTGTGCCCGGTATACATGCGGTCGGCGAGACAACCACGAACACCACACCAGACCTGATCAGGCTGTACAAGGCCTGCGCGGACAGCGCCAAGTCCCGCGCTTCCGCTGCTTCCGACAAGGTCGCCAAGGTCAATGCCAAGGCCGGTAACGCCGCCAAAGCCGCCAAGGCCGCCGCAAACGCCGCCGCCGCTGCCGCCGCTGCTGCCACCGTGACTACTACCAAGGCCGCTGCCGCTGCCGCCACTGCCTCTGATGCTGCTGCCACTGCCACCGGCGGCGTGGTCATCGCGACGGCCGCGGCCAAGATCGCCGCCAAGACCGACGACGCCAAGACCGCCGCCGCCAACGACGGCGCTGACGCCGGTACCGTCGCTGCTGCTGCCGCTGCTGCTGCCGATGCCCTCGACAACGCCGCCGCCGCACCTGACGACGTCGAACTTGCCAATCAAGCTGCGGCGGCAGAGGAAAAGGCGGTCGAGGCCAGCAATCAGAAGTTCGGTAATCCAGCGGTCACGAAGATTGAGCGGGTTTCCTCGAAATAGGCGCTGGGTGGCTGCGACCGGCGGGCCGGCCGTCACCCCGAGAGGATGACCTCCCGGAGCTAACCTCGATGCCCCTTTCGCTCGTATTCCGGTCGGCCCCCTACTGGTCCAGGTGCGGGCGACATCCGCTCATCGGCATTACGGGCCCCGAAAGTCGCACGAGGAGATCCACCACATCGAATGGATGGCCACTATCCGCGATTCCGGTGTCGAGCACATCCGGGCCCGCACCTACGCCCCACGTCGGCACCGCATCTGTCACCGGCAGGCGCCGTGCGGAGCGATTGTCAGCTCAAATCCGACGGTCTCTTCTCCGGTGGCGGTTCCCGATGGTGAGTGTCGGGAAGCTGTTCCGGATCGTTGTAGCCGATGGGGTCAGCGTGGGTGCTGTCATTCAATGCGCTGTAAGACCGTGTCTTACGTGGTTGTGATTCGGTTCTGCTGCGTCGGATCCGGTTGTGCTGCATGATGTTCGACTTGTGGTCGATGAGTTGTCCAAA
>NZ_JBITDI010000028.1:0-37674 GCF_044454005.1 Nocardia sp. NPDC051570
CGCACCGCCGGGTGACCGAGCACGGTCAGCGGGCGGAAGATGTCGGCTTCGACGATGCTGGTCCGGGTGTTCTCTTCCAGCAATACCCGCGCGTGGGTGAGCACCATCGGGTCGTTGTCCACATAGACCACCCGCGAATTCGGCCTGATCCGCTGTACCACTTGGTGGGTGTTCTCCGAGGTCGGCAGTCCCGAGCCGAGATCCAGATACTGCTCGATCCCCGCCTCGTGCGCGAGAAACCGGCAGGCCCGGATCAGGAAATCCCGGTTGGCCCAAGCCAATTCGGCGACACCGGGCGCCTTCGACGACAAATCCCGCGACACCAGCACCCAGTTGTGGGCCTCGCAGCATCGCCCTGTGGTGGGTGCTGCCGCTGGTGCAGTCGTCGCGGCGACGGTGACGATGGCCAGGAGACTCAGGCGATGACTCCCTTCCTGCTCGCGCGGTCGATGGTCGACATCACCTACCTGGCCATGGCAAACCTGTTCGCCGACAGAGCAGTTCAGTCGCCGAGGAATCGACAAGCGGCAATCGTGATTCGCGTTCTCGGCATTCGCCACCTACTGCAGGCGGCCGTCACCGCGCGCACGACCAATCCCGGCGTACTAACCGCCGGAGCCCTCGCCGACAGCCTGCGCGCAGCAACCTCGCTCCTCGCGGCCACCGACCCCGGCTCCGCACTCCCGCAACGCTTGACGCACTTATCGCTGCAGCCCTCGCCGTCGCTGAGACGCCCGAGGCAGTCTCAGCGAGGTGTGGGTATCTGTATGCCTGGTTTGATCGAGGGTGCGTATATCCGGACCAGCTGCGACTTTCCTTTCAGCGGCACCGGTTCGCGTTCGACCCAGGCGTGGTCGTCGTGCAGTTGTGTCCAGGTCGAATGGGTGATGAGCAGATCGTCCCCGGTTTGCCGGGTCGCCGCCTCGATCCTGGCCGCGGTGTTGACGGCATCGCCGATCACGGTGAAATCGACGCGCCCGCCACCGCCGATCGTCCCCGCGACGACCTTGCCCGAGTTGATGCCGACCCCGACCCGCAGGCCGGCAGCGCCGACGTGCACGGCATCGACGATCTCGAGGCCCGCGGCGACGGATCGCTGGGCGTGGTCGTCGAGGCGGTCGGGGACACCGAACACCGCGAGCAAGCCGTCCCCGATGAACTTGTTCGCGTGGCCGCCGTGGCGCAACACGATCGGCACGATCGTGCCGTAGAGCTCGTTCAACGCCGCCACCACGTCGCGCGCATCCGCGGTTTCCGCGAAGGCGGTGAAGCCGCGCACGTCGGTGAACAGCAACGACACCTCCACATCGGCACCGGCGAGATCGATGCCTTCGCGCAGCACGCGCTCGGTGAGTCCGGGATCGACGAAGGCGCCGAACGCGGCACGCAGCCGTTCCCGCTCGGCCAAACCGTCTGCCATGTGGTTGAACCCGGCTTGGAGCAGGCCGATCTCGCTGCCGTCGTCCACCTCGACACGCGCGGTCAGATCACCGGCTCGCAACCGTTGTTGCGCCACCCGCAGCGCTGTCAGCGGATCCGCGATCGAGCGGGCGGCGTATCGCGTCGCGGCGAACCCCACCAGCAGCCCTGCCACGGCCAGGAATACGGCCGCCACAACCACGCGTTCCCGGCCGGAACCGACACCGCTGAGGTCGAGGACACCGAGGACCGCGATGGCCAGCAGCGGAAATCCGCAGCCGAGCGCCCACAGGGCGGTCAACCGCAAACCGACTCCAGGAGAACGAGATTCCGGCGGCTCCACGTCGGCGAGCGCCAGGGCGGTGATCGGACGCATCACCCGCTCCACCATCACGTACGCCATCCCGCCGCACGCGACTGCGGCTGCCGGTACGGCGAGGACGGTCGCGAGAACAGCCACCGGCGACACGGTCGCCCCGACGGCACCCGCAACGACCATGCCGAACGCCCAGGCGACGAGCGTTCTGAGCGCCCACTGGCGGGGATACCCGAGGACCTGCTCGCGCTCGGCGCCCGTCGGCGGACGGCCCTCGGTGAGCCACCGCGCGATCGGGGTGAACGGCCGCCACCCCACCAGCCATCCACCGATCACCGACGCCGCGACGACGAACACCGCCATGACCCAAATCTCACGGCTCTGGAGTTTGGCCACTTCCCCAGCCGAGAACTGGCCCGGTGCCAGGAACAAAAGGAACCCGGTGAAGATGACCGGAACGATCAAGTTGACCAGGACCGCGATCGCGGCAAGTCGCGTTCGCACCTGCACCGTGTTGCGCACAGACATGGGCTCAGCCTCGCATCCGTGGAGTTGTCTCGCGCCGAATCCGCCACCGCCGCCAAGCTGCTGTCCTGCCGCCGCGGCGACCCTGAGTGATGTCAAATTTCGTCTGGACAGATCGCCGTTCGGGGCAGCGAGTGGCATCCCACATTCGGCTGCAACCGGTGTCGGAATTCATCTGTCCAGTTGTCCCCGACACCACACATGGTCAGCGCATCGGAGATCAACTCGGGAGTCACCCATCGGGTCATCGCCCCCAACCACACATGATCCGACAACCCGGTCCAAGGATGCATGACCGATACAAGATCGCACCACCAACATGTCATCACGACCACGACGAACCACTTGCGATGTCAAGCAACGGCATTGCAGTTACTGGTGAAGTTCTGGTCGTCATGCCGACGAACTATCAGCTCTTCCCAGTAAGCCGATTTGGTTTGTACCAGGGAGGTGTTACGAGTCCAAGCGCGGCGTAGCCGGTCAACAGGATCCCGACACCCGGACCAACAACGGCGCTCGGGGCTACAGTCGAAGTCAGACCTGTGATTAGGCCAGCGATCGTGACCAGGCAGGTGAGAACGCTCAGAGGCCGGAGGCCGGGATCGTTCAAAGGTGCTGCGAGCGAATAGAAATGCACCCCGACCACGCCTGCAATGGCGACCGGAATGAATGTCGGGTTCCCGGTCATGCCCAGAACAGCTGCGAGAAGTCCGGCTACGGCGAACTCGGTGCCGACGATTATGCCCTGGCGGCGGCGTGCTGCGGGATCCTGCACAGGTACGTCAGCGGACCGATTGCGGAAACAGACTGCGGCACCTGCAATTCCAACGAGCCCGGCAACTGCCGCACCGATGTCGAGCCAGACCTTCAACCACCCAGGCGGAGCTTCTTGCCCCCATTCGAACCAAATCAGGCTGAAGAGACCGAAGATCACCGCCGTAATGCCTTGCGACAGCCGCGACCGTCCACCGCTGAGCGTGTCCATCCGATCCCCCCTGGTTCCCAGGCTACCGGAAACGTCAGTCTTTCAGCGGTTTCGGTAGTCCCACCGAAGTCGATTCCGGTGGTCTCGAAGGGGCCTGCTAGTTGAGGTGGGTGGGGTCGCCGTAGATGGTGTCGCCGTCGTTGGTTTCCGGTGTGGTGATGGTGATGGTGGTGTAGGAGCGGATGGCTGCGCCGCCGAGGCAGCCGTTGAGCATGAGGTGGGTGTTGCGGTGGGTCAGGTATTCGGCGGTGTCGGGTGTCAGTGGCCGGGTGTCGCCCTGGACGTCGGCGATTGCTCCGGGTGCCAGGGTCACGGTGAGTTCGGGTCCGGCATCGAGTTGGGGGCCGATGGTGATGGAGGGGGCGACTCCGCCGCCGAGGGTGAGGCCGGGTGCGATGCCGAGTTGACCGAGCAGGCCGACGGAGACGGCGGTGAGGTTGACCGCGCAGCCGAGGAGGTACCCGGTTTTGAGTGTCCCGGTGCCGGGTCCGGTGATGTGGCCGTAGCTGGTGTTGCCGACGAACATCTCCAGCGAGGTCGGTGTCTGGTTGAGTGCGGGTACCTGCTCGATCGTCTCGTCTTTGTGGCCGACGGTGAATTGTGTTCCGGTCGGGGTGGTGTCGACGCGTTCGTGGGGCGCCAACGCCACCGGTTGCGCGGATGCCGGCACTGCCGACGCCAACCCTGTCACCGTCGCGGCGACGGTGATTGTCACTGCCTTGACCCACACGGCCAATTCCTTTCTGTCCAGCTCTTTCGGTCGAGCCGGCATTGAATCCTGTAACCGGAAGTCCCGGAACAGATCTCGGGAATACCCTCGCCCCGTCAGTGGTGTGCTGGGGTGGGGGTTGTGGTGGTGTTGGGGAGTTTTCGGACGGCGTGGGTGCCGGTGGTGGTGACGGCATCGGGGCCGATGAGGTAGAAGGCGGGGAAGGTCTGGCTGCCGAAGGCGGTGGTGGCCGCGCCGTCGGCGGCGGGTTCACAGACCGGGGTGAGTGCATCGAGCACCCGGGAACACCAGCGCGTCCACCCCGACCACCACCAACTTGCCTACTGACGTCCGGCCGGGGCCAGCAGTAGGTCGACCCATCCGATTACGCCCCGGTAGAGGCGCAACCACTGGTCGAGTGCTTTGGCTGCCATGTCATGAACCTCTGAAGCGGCTGGGTCATCGGAGTTGTCCAGTGCCCAACGGTTCGCCGCTCCGACTGTCGTCCACCAATAGTCGTCGTGTTCGTCAAGTCTGCTGACGTGGCCGTAGACCGGCAACCAGCCTGCCTTGGTGACGAGATCGGTCGTACCACGCAGGTCGAGGCACTCCTCGCGGACTCGAGGCTGAATGTCCAGTATGTCCTGATGCGGTTCGCGCTCCCAGAAGTTGTCCCCGGTGAGTATCAGCCCTCCGGGGCGAACGTACGGCCCGGCGAGGGCGAGCGTGGATCGCAGCCCGCCGAGGAAGGAGCTGACGCCCACGCACAGGACCAAGTCGTAGCGGTCGCCCGGCTCGAATGTGGTGACGTCGCACTCGTGGAAGCGAACTCGCTCGGCGACACCGTCTGCCGAGACCGCAGTGCGGGCGATAGCCAGTGCCGCGGCGGAGATATCGATGCAGTCGGCGATTGCCGTGGGATAGTGCCGCAGCGCTCGCCGGGTCCATCCCGCGGCGCCGCAGCCCAGGTCGAGAATACGTGCCCCGTCCGGTAACGCCGCCCGCCGCAGCAGGAGATCAGCGCTGGCGAGGCTCACCGGTGCGCAGATCGGGTAGTCGGCGTAGGTGTAGAAAATCTCGTCGTAGCGATCGTTGGACAATAAGAGCGATTTCGCCATACCGGCATGATAATGACTACTCGCGCACGACCGGACCATTCTGAGCGTTTGGACGCAGACGCCAAGTTTACTGTCCCGGCATTGGTGTAATGGGCTTCGGCGCGAAGCGGAGTACGATACCATATCCCGTTCACGACTGCTACGAAATGTAGCCGATAAATGTACGGAAAACTGGACGGTTAGCCCCCCTCATAAAAGAACCGAATGGTCGGGCAAAGGGTAACCGGGCGTAAGCGACGGAGCTGATCGATAGTGGTATAACACGCTTCACGTGCAGGGGAGCCGGCAAATCACGATACGAACTCGACGGTCCATTATTGGTCTGGTTGATAAATTCTTTCCAGCCAGCCTTGGGCCATTTCACAGTCCCCGCTCGAAGGTACTGTCGGGCATTGATCGACATATTCGCCACGACGCTCCGGGGCGTTGACATTTCGCATGGACCGGACATAAGGTAAGAATGTACGGAGTTGCTCGGCCAGTGGCCGATCTCGACCGGTAGAGGGAGCCGCTGAATGAATCAGCTTGCGGGCCCTGAACAGTGCAGAGTCCGCATCAAGGTATAGCTGACCGCGATATGGCGGCACCTATTCCGGAGGTTTGCGCGCACCCTCTCCGTTTATGACATTTCCGTTGACGTATCAGATATGGGTTCCGCCTGATCCCATTCAGGCGGCAATTCCTAGTACGAGAAAGGAGGTGAAAGGTATGCGTGAGACTTATGAGCGTCCGACTCTTCGGGCGATTGGCTCGTTCGTCGAGAAGACAGGGGCTCTCGTCGCGGGCGCCCACGATGGCGTCTTGGTGTTGCGACTAGACGCGCAGTGAACCTCTGACGGCGAGATGAGACCGCAGCCACAAATCGTGGCCGGCCACCGACCGTCGTCACCGAATTGGATCGACTTGTGGCGGTGGTAATCTTTTCCGCTTCCGCCGCCATAAGTCTCGATGAATTTTACAGTTCGCCGTGGAAAGCCGATCGACCGTGATCAATCTTGCCGTACTGAATACCCTGCCGTCGTGGTTCGTCGTTCTTCCCGATCACCCATCGGCTACTGCACTCGTCTCCGCCTTACGTGTCCAGGCGACCCGGGAGATCAGCCATCCCTCGGGGCGCCCCTGGCTGCTGGGGCGCCTGGCCGACGGTGCCGTGACCATCGGCGAGGCGGGAGACACCAGGATCGCGATGTTCGGGCAACACGCGGTCACGACCGACCAGCTCATCCGGGCAGCAGGGCGGGTCCGCACGGTCGCCGACGTCGATCGATTGGCGGCCTCGGCTGCGGGTAGTTTCCATCTGGTGGCCTCGGTGGCCGGCCGGGTGCGGGTACAGGGGACCATCGGTGCGCTTCGGCAGGTATTTCATGCCCGGGTGGACGACGTAGACGTCGCCGCGGATCGGGCCGACGTCCTGGCCGGAATGCTCGGCGCGGAGATCGATGAACAGCGGCTGGCAAGCTATCTGCTCGATCCGTTTTCGCCATACCCATTGGGCGGTACGCCCGTCTGGCGTGGTGTCACGCTCGTACCGACCGCTCACTATGTGGTGCTCGAGGCGAAGCAGCCCGCGCGGACGATCAAGTGGTGGTCAGCGCCGGAGCCGCTCGTGCCGATGGCTGAGGGCGCGCCGGTGTTGCGGGACGCGCTGGCCGCCGCGGTCGAGGTGCGGGGGCAGGGCCGCACACTGCTCAGTTGTGACCTGGCCGGACTGGACTCGACATCGCTGTGCTGTCTGGCCGCCCGCGGACGGGCCGAAGTTGTCGCCTACACCGGAACGGGACACAGCCCACTGAGCGAGGACGTTGCCTGGGCGACCCGCACGCTCGCCGGATTGGGCACCGTCGAGCATCACGTCATCTCGAGAGACCGGGTGCCGCTGCTGTACGACGGCCTGCTGGACATGAACGATCCTTTGGATCATCCGTGCTCGGTCGTCGTTGATCGCAACAGAGGCCTGCTCGTCGTGCGCCAGGCAGCCGCTCGTGGCTCGCGGCTGCACTTCGCCGGCTTCGGCGGGGACGAGCTGCTGTCCGGCTCGCCCGCGTATCTGCACGGGCTGATACGCACCCACCCCGTGGCCGCCTGGCGGGACATCCGCGGTTTCTCCGCTAAGCGCCGGTGGCCCCGACGGCTGGTGCTCCGACAGCTGTGGGACACCCACGGCTACGGGGCCTGGCTTGCCGGGGTCGCCGACAACCTCGTAGCGCCTCGGGCCACGGAGCAGACGCCAAGGCTGAATTGGGGACTGCCGTCGCGACTGCCGCCCTGGGCCACCCCGGCCGCGGTCGCCGCGGTGCGAGATCTGATCCACGCCGCGGCGCGTACCGCTGAGCCGCTGGCACCCCGGCGCGGGGCACACAGTGAGCTGAACAATCTGCAGATCACTACCGGCATCTTCCGTCAGTACAGTCAACTGGTCGAGCGGCTCGGGG
This sequence comes from Nocardia sp. NPDC051570, assembly GCF_044454005.1. NCBI lineage: Bacteria > Bacillati > Actinomycetota > Actinomycetes > Mycobacteriales > Nocardiaceae > Nocardia > Nocardia sp. NPDC051570. Next base: position 7,505 of record NZ_JBITDI010000028.1, read on the forward strand.
TCACCCTCGCCCTGCCCTATTACGACGATCGGGTCATCGAAGCGGCTCTGGCCGTGCGGCCGCAGGATCGAGTATCGCCGTGGCGGTACAAACCGCTGATCAAGGAAGCGATGCGCGGCATCGTCCCCGACGAGACCCTGACCCGCCAGACCAAGGACATTTCGACCTCCGACGAGGTGAATGGGTTCCGCCGTCACCGCGGCGACCTGCTGGCGTTGTGGGAGGACTCGCGGCTGGCACGGCTGGGCCTGATCGACGCCGCGACGCTGCACGAGCTGTGTCGTGGCCCCCTACCGGCGCAGCTGGGCGAAGACTCGCTCCGGCAGACCCTGGCGTGTGAGGTATGGCTGCGGTCGTTGGAAGGTTCACCGGTTCCAGTAGAAATGGTTGAGGGCTGACGATATGACATTCACACTGCGTAACGGCGTTTTCGTCGCCGAAACCGACGATGGGGTCGCACTGCTGGACGAGGACAGCGGTCAGTACTACGACCTCAATTCCACCGGCGTCCTGATTCTGCGCAGTTTGCTGAATGACGGAACCCCTGACCACGCGATTCGGGAACTGACCGAGCAGTACGAGGTCGACGCGGACACCGCTCGCCACGACGTGGCGGACCTGATCCGCGAGTTGTGCTCGACGGGATTGGTCGTGCGTGAAGTGCCCGCCGAGCCGACCCCGCGTCACCGATGGGCGATACGGAAGGGAACTTCATGAGCGCGCCGGAAGCGGTGAGGTACCAACCACGTTCGGTGCCGTTGCCACGCCGGATCGTCGTCCGGCTGGTGGTGTTGGCCGCTCGACTGCTCGCGACTCGCTCCCCGCGACGTATTCGCGGTGTACTGGGTTGGCTGAGTCGAGGCGTCCCCCCGGCCAGTTTCGAGCAGGCTATTACCGCGCGCCGCACCGTGGTGGCGGTGAGCCTGGCATGTGCAGGCCTCAAAGGATGTGTTGTCCGGTCGCTGGCCACGGCATTGCTTTGCCGATCCCGAGGGCAATGGCCGGTCTGGTGTGTCGGAGCGCGACGAGTGCCGCCGTTCGACGCACACGCCTGGGTGGAGGCCGAAGGAGCCATGGTCGACGAGCCCTACCCGCCGGACTACTACCGCGTCTTCTTCACCGTTCCGCCACATCGTGGCTGACGCGGCCGGCGAGCAGGACACGACCGGCCGCAACAGGGCCCGGCTGCGTGACTGGTGGCACCTCATGCGCGGACAGCACCGGTGGATAGTCCTTGCGGTGATGTTGACATTGGCCGGCTCGGCGCTGGGCTTGGCTCAACCCTTGCTGGTGAAGCACGTCATCGACGGGGCGACTACCCGCATCCCCTGGACCACTGTTGCCGGGCTGATCGTCTTGTTCGTCAGCCAAGCGTTCATCGAGGCGGTCGCTCAGTATGTGCTCGCCCGGACCGGTGAGGGCATCGTGCTCGGTGTCCGGCACGGTTTGATCCAGCATCTGTTGCGGCTTTCCATGCCTGCCTACGACCGGTACCGGATCGGTGATCTGATCTCCCGCACCGGCACCGACACCGCCGCGCTGCGCCGGGTCATCGCCGTGGGTTTCGTCGGCGTGATCACCGGCGGCATCGGACTGGCCGGCACGGTGGCGCTGATGATCTGGCTCGACCCGGCGCTTTTCCTGATCATCGTCGCTCTCGTCGTCGTGGGTGGACTCATCGTTGCCTGTGTGTTGCGCGGGATCCGGTCGGCCTCGCTGGACGTCCAACAGTCGACCGGCGCGTTGGCCGCGGACCTGGAGCGCGTGCTGGCAGCGATCCGCACGGTCCGTGCCAGCCGGTCCGAGGAACGCGAAACCGACCGCGTGACCGGGCGAGCCGAAGATACTTACACTGCGGCTGTGCGGATGGCCAAGCTGGACGCCGTGATCGGCCCGGCCAGCCAGCTGGTGGTCCACGGCTCGTTCCTCGTGGTCCTGCTCGTCGGCGGTGTTCGGGTCGCCACCGGAACCAGCTCCGTTGCCGACCTGGTCGCGTTCATGCTCTACCTGAGCTACTTTGCCGGCACGATTGGCTCGATGTTCCAAGCGGTCAGCACGATACAGCAGGGCGCAGGCGCTCTGCACCGCATCAACGAGGCCCTCGCCCTGCCCCGCGAACCCGACGGCATCTCCGTCGCGCCGGCGCGACACGCCAATGGCAGTGCGGGCGTAGCGGTTCTGAGAGACGACCCCCCGGCGCGTGTGCACCCGGTGTTGGAGTTTCGTGACGTGTGGTTCGGCTACGACGCCCGGGAACCCGTGCTGTGCGGGGTTTCCTTTCGCGTGCCGCACCGGGGTCATGTCGCCTTGATCGGCCGCTCGGGCACCGGAAAATCCACGATCTTCGCGCTCGCCGAACGATTCTACGATCCCGATCGAGGCCAAATCCTATTCCACGGCAACGATATTCGCCTCAGGAGTCGCTCCGGCCATCGAGCCGAGATAGGACTCGTCGAGCAGCACGCCCCGTTGCTGTACGGCACGTTGCGAGACAACATTACCTACGCCGCCCCGGACGCACCCGATGACGAGGTTGCGCGGGTGATCGAGCTGGCGAACCTCGGCGAGCTGATCGCCGGACTACCGGATGGGCTCGGCACCGAAGTCGGCGAGCACGGTATGAAACTCTCCGGTGGCGAACGTCAGCGGATCGCCCTGGCCCGTTCGCTGTTGACCCACCCCAGCCTGCTGCTGCTCGACGAGCCGACAGCCCATTTGGACCCCGTCAACGAGGCAGCGCTGCACCGCGCAGTCGACCGGATCGCCACCGAATGCGCCCTGTTGGTCATCGCGCACCGATATTCCACGGTACAAGCCGCCGACCACATCATCGTCCTCGACCACGGCACGGTCGTCACCGCGGGCGATCATCGAGAACTACTGACCACCAACGAGTACTACCGAGCCCTTGCTACCGGATGGCTCAGCCACCCGAGCAGCGATTTCCGTTCGGGCTGACGCGAGCGAGGGATATGTGCGGGTGCGCGCAATCGAAGCGGGGCGGGGCGGGGCGGGGCGAAATAGGGTGTCCCGGTGGTGATTTCGTCCGCTGACGGCTGGTCGTGGACGAATCACGCTGTGCCACTACAGAACACCATCGACCGCCAAGCCTTTTCGGCCGATCGGACCGAATCCGCTTGTCCGGCCTTCCACGTCCGATTGTCGCCGACCGAACACACCTTTGTCGCCAGATCCGACCAGTTCCCGGGAACTGTCATGTCGCGACAGCGGCTCCTCGCTGGCCGCCGTCGACAGCCTCCTGGACAAAATCTCTTGCTCTGCTCCGAGCCCCGACCGGAGACATCATCCTGATCATCGGTGCGGTGCTGATGATCGCGGGGATGACCGGACACGCAGTCGGCGGCCGACATCACTACTGCCGACCGACTTTCGGCGCAGCTGCGCGACAGCGACTGCACCACAATCTGATTCGAAGGTAACCACCCGAAACCCACACCAGAAGTACAACATTCAACCGAGATAGAAGTACTTCCCGTCATCCACAGGTCCTGATCATTGCTCAGTGAATCAGTGAAGCATCGCTACCGGCACTGCGACCGACCGTTGGAGTACATCCCTCTCGAAGGCCGCATCATCCACATCGAAAATAAAACTTGCCATAAGGGATCTCCCGGATGTTGCCGACCAACGGGCGCCAGAGTATTCGGTCGGCGGGTGGGATCTCGAGGCGGAGGGTTGACGGGCGCTGCTGGCCCCGCGTGTGGGCAACAGGCCGACATCTCGACCAATGCGCAGCCGCTCTGTGCTACTCGGCCAGACAACCGTTGGCAATCAAACCGACTGACCAATACACTGGCCCAAGTGACCTGGTGAGATTCCAACGACGCAGTCTCGCGCTAGGCGTTAGGGAAGGATTCGGAATCTTCTGTCGACGCTAGGTGGTGGCCCGATGTTCGAGGCTTTCCCGTCGCTCAAGGCGTGGTGGCGAGACTCAGCGGACTACTACTGGCTGGTCCACACACTCGTATCCCACTCGGCACTGCGCTGGATGAGGCTGATCATGGCCTCCGGCGGCGTTTTGATGGCGGCCATCGGCATTGTGACGGTGCTCTCGCCTTACGGCCCGCAGTCCGGTTTCGGTATGACGGTTGACTTGATCGTCATCGGCTTCGCCGTGTTCTGGGCATTTCGCTGGGGGCTGCTGCCGTGGCCCAGCGCGACGGAATCCCTGGTGTTGATCGGTGGCGCCGATTTCGCCATCGCGGTGACGTGTGCGCAGGCCACCGACCGCGTGTACGGTGCGACCGGACTGACTCTGCTGGTGGTCACCGGCGGCTATCTGACGTTCTTCCACAGCGCCAAAGTGCTTGCGCTGCACACCTTCTGGTCGCTGCTGTGGGTACTGCTGCTGTCGGTACGGATGGTGATCGAGGGGAACGACGCGTATGCGGCGATCGGGGTAGATCTCACCAGCGTGGCCACTATCGCTGTCGTACTGCCCATGCTACAGATGGCCTACTGGTTGCTGCGGACGGAGTCCCGGTCGGACCCGCTGACCACGCTGGTCAATCGGCGCGGTCTGGAATATCAGCTGGTCAAGATGCTGCAAGGCGATCCGCCGGTCGGCGTCATCAGCCTCGATCTCGACCGGTTCAAGACCGTCAACGACACTTTCGGCCACCACATCGGCGACGAGGTTCTGGTGCGCACGGCGCAGCGGCTGCGGGACGCGGCTCAGCCGCATGCGGTGGTGGCCCGCGTCGGCGGTGAGGAGTTCGTCGTCATCGGACACATGTGCGCCGCGACCGCATGGGTCGAGGCGGAACGGCTCCGCGGCGCCGTCTCCGAATCCAACGAACCGGCGATCACCGCCAGCGTCGGTGTCGCGGTCTACGACGGTTCGGGTACCAGCGCCTTGCACCGGCTCACCGCCGATTACCTGCTCAATTGCGCCGATAACGCAATGTATGAGGCCAAGCGCTGTGGCGGAAACCTCGTCGTGCTGGACGAATTGACCGTGAACGAAACAGGCCCCGTCTCGCACCAGAAGGTGTCGGGGACGGGGCCTGCTGCGAAGTCGGGGATCAGGATGCGGCTTCGTCCAGCTCCATGATGACTGGTATCGGTGGATGCTGCTGTGGCCGCGATGTCCAGGCTGACTCCATCGGCGGGGCATGGTTGGAATCCTGAGTCGGTTCAGGAGCCCAGATGGTCAGTCCCGTGCGGTGATACGGATGCGGGCGGCGTGTGGGCTGAGTGCGGCGCTGCGGGCGGGTTTGATGGGGCGGCCGGTGGCCGGTTCGAGTTGCCAGCGGGCGGCGATGGTGGCCAGCACCAGGATGGATTCGGTCATGGCGACAGAATCGCCGATGCATTTGCGTGCCCCGGCGCTGAACGGGACGTAGGCGTCGCGGGCGGGGTCGGTGTCGGCCCATCGCTGCGGTCGAAACTGTTCCGGGTTGGGGAACAGGTCGGGTCGGTGGTGCAGCAGGTAGGCACTGACGATCATTGTGGTGCCCGCCGGCAGGTGGTGTCCGCCCAGTTCGGTATCGGTGGTCGTTTGTCGGGTCAGCAGCCATGCCGGTGGGTAGAGCCGTAGGGTTTCGGTGATGATCTGCCGGGTCCATGGCAGGCTGTCGGCCTGCAGGGGGCGGTCTGCTGCGTCGACCTCGGTGTGGAGTCTGTTCTGGATATCCGGGTATTCGCTCAGTAGCTGCCATGTCCAGGCGAGCAGGTTGGCTGTGGTTTCGACGCCGGCGATGAAGAAGTTCACCACTTGTTCGAGCAGTTCGTCGTCGGTCCAGCCGGTGCCGTCGTCGTCTGCTGCGGCGACGAGCATGGACAGCAGGTCACCATGATCCGTGCCGTCGTGTTTCGCCGCGGTAATCATCCGGGTGAGTGTGCTACGCAGCTGGTCTCGTGTTCGGTTGTAGCGCCGGTTGCCCAGGATCGGCAGTCGGCGTATCGGTCCTGGCTGCAGTATCCGCAGATACCAGCCGCGAGCCAGTTCCGCGAATCCGGCATTGAGCGCATCGAGTTCGGCCGCGGTGATCCGATCGCCGAACATGGTCGCGGCCGTGATCTGTGCGGTGACCGCCGTCATTTCGCGTACCGGGTCGAGTACGGCGCCGGGCTGCCAGGTGTCGGCGTACGCGGTGATCTGATCGAGCATGATCCGCGCGTAGTCGGGCATCCGGCTGTGATGGAAGGCGGGCTGGGCAAGTCGCCGATCCCGCAGGTGCTTGACGTGCCGGCATGCTATCAGGCCGTCACCGAGTACCTCCCGCCCTTGGTCGTAGAGGAATCCGCCCTTGTCGAACACGTTGTCGCGCAACATGACTTGGCGGTGTAGTTCCGGATGGCATACCACCACGGCGCGGATCGGACCCAACCAGATATTGACCAGATCACCGTGTGCCGGTAGCGAATTCAAGAACCGTAGAGGGTCTCGCATCATCTGCAGCGTGTGCTGCACCGGTGGCAGGATCGCTGGCACCGTGGTCCTGGTGAATTCCTGTGCCATGACCGAGACCTCCGTGTGCTCAGTGATCGAATTCTTCCCGTGGCGTGTGGACTGTGGGCAGGTATTTGATGGTCACCGGGCCGGGAAGAACCTGGCTGCCGTCATGGTCGAGACCGTGGTACCTGGTGGTGCGTTGGCACCAGCGGAGGTTCGCGGAGGCGAGGAAGGCGAGTCCGTCCACGAATGCGATGACGTCGGCGTTGTCGCCGATCGCGTTGCGGCGGATATCGTCTCGGACCTGTAGGTAGTCCTGCTCGGCCTGGTGGATCAGTGCGACGACCTTGTCGACGGCGGCCTGCAGATCCATCCGATCGTGTCGGATCAGTTCGATGATCGCGTTCGTGGATTCGTTGGCGCTGAGTTCCTTGACCAGCGAGTGGCAGTCGTTGGTCAGTGCCACGTGCCAGACGGTGTGATTCTGGGCGGATCGGATCAGCGGATGGTCGGCGAGTGCGCCGAGGTCGATGCCGAGCGAGAACTCGAGATGGGCGACCATCCACTGACGGAAATGGACCTTCACGCGCCGCTCGGCGTAGCTCTCGAGGTCCAGAGTCTCGTTGCGGTGACGGCGGATTGCCTCCTCCAGAAAGGCATCGGCCACGTCCTGCCAGCCAGCGCGCAGGCGGACTGCCAGACCCGGTGATGCGTGGGCTGTGCATGCTTGCAGGGCTTCGTGCACGAAGAAGAACTCCGGGTCGGCCTCGGGTAGTGGGGGTTCGCCGGCGAAGATCGCACTCCAGCGCGCGTGGTGTTCCCTGGCTGCGGAAAGGTTGTCCTGGAGGCCGGGTTTGCTGAAGGAGTCATCGAGCAGGGTGGCCGGAAGGATCGAGTCGCACAGGGCTTGCACTCGGTCCTCGAGGGTGCGGGGAAATCCCGTGCAGGCGTAATGCGGATGTCCTTGGCCGAGATAGCGGTCGGCGCGGTCCTCGTCACCGAAGTACGCGATCAGGTAAGGGCGGGCGAAGGCGTTGGCGTGTTCCTCGAGTTCGCCGCACCGGGGGTGGCAGTCTTCAGGGAGGTCGGTGCGGATCTCGGGCAGGTGGTAGACCGTGCCGGCCGGGATGGTGAAGTTGTAGGTGTCCACGGGTCCTCCTGACAAGGTCACACCAGGGCGAGTTGGTCGATCCGGGCGAGGGCGGTGCGGTGCAGGACGGGCACGAGCGTGCGCAGGCAGTACAGCGTTTTGCCCAGCCACAGGGGGATCTCGCGGGGTGGGTGCGTATCGAGGTAATGATGCGCTCGTCGGAGGGCATCGGGAACCGGGCCGGTGGGTGCGCCGGCGGCCAGACCGAGTACGGCATACCCGGTTTCCTCGGCCGTCGAGCCGTGCACTCCCCAACCTCCGTCGGTGTTGTGCAGCGCCAGCAAGCGGGCGGTCGCCGTCGAGCGAAGATCGGTGGCCAGCGGATGGTCGATACGTGCCGCGACACGGGCCAGTTCACCCATCGCGTACACCGGAGACACGTGCCACTTGCACAACGCAATACCGTCCCCGACGACTGCACGGGTCAGCCAATCCAGCACCCGGGTCAGTCGATCGGTGCGGTCCTCCAGCGCCAGTACAGCGGCCACATGGATATTGGTGCTCAACGACGCGTCGTGCTCGAACAGAAATGTGCGATAACAGCCCTGCTCGCTGAGGTAGAGCTGCTCGAACTTGGCCGACGACGGGGACGGTAGGCCCAGGATTCGGGCGGCCAGGATGGCGCAGGCGGTGTTGTCCACGTCGCCGGGGATGGTGGTGTCGCCTGCCGTACCGATCGAGCCCATCAGCCCGGAGGGGTGATTCAGGTCGGCACGGAACAGATCCGCCACTGGCGCCGGGACTTCCGGCACACCCCCCAACTCGTGTTCGAACATGGCGGTCCACGACGTAGTGAAGTGCGGCACCCAATCCAGATATCCGATCTGTGCCGCCCGCCGTGTGTGCAGGTACCCGCGCAGTCGCTCGACCCGCTCGGTCGCCACCGGCTCGCCACGCCGCTCCACCTCGAGAAGGAACAACGCCGAGGCGCCCGGCGCGTTGGCGATCGAGCCGTTGGCCGTCTGGAACGCCGCCAGGAACTCACCGACATCGATATCGGTGTCCCCGAACACCCGCTCGGCGCAATACCCGGCGATGGACCACTCCGGATCCAGGAACCGGTCCCACGCCCGCATCCGTGTCCACTTGGCGGCTTCCCGGTCCACGACCGTCCGCACCGCAGCTGGATGCGGGGGAATCGGCCATCCGCGGTGGCCGCTGTACCGGTCCAGCGCCTCTACCAAACCCCCGAACGTCAGCGTTTCCATCACACCGCCCGGCACAGCGGGAACCAGGCCGGCAACGCCGCCACAGCCCGATCGGCAAGCTCGAGCCGTCCGGCATTGCGCATCGCCACCGCCGCCGAATACGTAGACAAGTACGCGTCATACCAATTCACCGTTACCGGCGGCCCCCACGCCGCGTCGGTCGCGCGGTGGTGGACAAGCCACTGCACGCAGCTGTCCTGCTGCGGACCCGGAACCAGGGAGACAGCGGCGATGTCATAGACCGAGGCAGACAAATCACAAGTCGTGCCGCCCAACGACTCCGCACCACGTTCGGTGGGGATCTTTTCAGTGACCATCTCGCTCCTCCGACACATGCACCGGTCGCTGCGGGCGGGGCATCTCAACCTTCCGCTCGCGCGAGCCGACCCCACCCGATCGGCCCACCGGGCCACCTTCGCTGCTCGGCCACTGTCATCTCAATCCGCGCCTCACCACCAGCCGCACGTGCCGACAACAGCGCTAGCGCCGGGCGAATCGCTTTACCGCCCTGCCGGATTGGGCGGCCATCGGTATCCGACCAGCCGATGTGGTAGCGGGCGACACGGGCCAAAGGCGGTGGCAGCTCGTCGATGACCGCTCGATGCGCCGGTCCCACCAGATGCCGCACCTCATCGAGGACCTGGGTGATCGAACGCAGATCCGACTCCGCCTGTCGCCCTGGAACCGTTGCGGGGCCACTGGTCACCGCTGGACCACTCGCCACCATAAGCTCCCCCTGCCGCACGTAAGAAGGGAATAGTCACGGCGGAGCCGGTCACCACTGCCAGCTGTGACAGTCCAAAGGCACTGTGCGAGAGCGAATGCAGGCGCCACCGAAACTCACTGAACGCCAGTATCCAACATCCGGGCAGCTCGCGGAAGCTATTGCAACGCATCGGGTCCCGCCACGCGTGATGACGAGCGAGGCGGCCGGACCGCCGAGGACGATGACGCCGATCGCCAGGCGGCCCTGCGGGTACTACACCCTCGGTGCAGCCATCACGTCTTGTCGGTGGAAGTCCGCGATGGCGTCGGCGATCTGTGTGGGAGAGTCTTCCTGGATGTAGTGGACTCCGGGGACGGTCACCTCACGTTGGTGTGGCCAGGAGCGGCAGAATTCGCGAGGCGGGCCGGTCAGCATCATGCCGGGCTCGGCGTTGATGAATAGTTTCGGCACTGTGCTGGCGGCGAGCCAGTCGGCGTAGTCGGCGACGATGGCGCAGACGTCGGCGGGGGCGTTGTCGATGGGCATTTCCCGTGGCCAGGTCAGGGTGGGACGCCGGCTCTCGCCGGGCTCGGTGTAGGGCCGTCGGTATTCCTCGAGGGCGACCGGGTCGAGGGGGCGCAGGACGGAGCCGGTGAGGATACGTTCGACGAACAAATTGTGGTTGAGAATCATGTCCTCACCGGCGTCGGACCGGAATTCCTGGAAGATCTTTCGTGCGACTGCCGGAAATTCGTCCCAGGTCATCGGGCGCACGATTGCCTCCATATAGGCGATTCCGGCGATCCGGTTGCGGTGCCGATTCGCCCAGTCGAAACCGAGTGCCGAGCCCCAATCGTGGACAACGAGGACTACCCGGTCGCCGAGGTCGAGGCTGTCGAGTAGCTCATCGAGGTAGGTGCGGTGCTCGACGAACCGATAGCGGCCCGGCCCGGAGTCCGACAGTGGCTGCGAGTCGCCCATTCCGATCAAATCTGGTGCGACACAGCGCGCCTGGGTACGCAAGCTCGCTACGATGTTCCGCCATAAGTACGATGAGGTCGGGTTGCCGTGCAGAAACACCAGCGTCTCGCGGTGGCCGCCGGGGTTGCCGGTGTCGACATAGGCCATCCGCCGACCTAGAACCGTCTTGAATTTCTTGTCGGTCTTGTTCCCCATTTGTGGCATCTCCTCCTGTGGTCAGTCGACGGAGTCCGCTTCGACCGTGCTGGTCGGGCTGAGGTCGGCCGCAAATTGTCGGCACACGCGAAGGATCTTGTCCGACGGTGGCTCCTGCCTCCTCATCCGCCAGTCGTCTCGATCCAGGGCCGTTCATCTTCAGCGGTGGGAAGAGCTACCCGAATACGCACAGCCTCGGCGAGGTGTCGATAAACGATCGGTCCTGCACACCTCGGGCCCTCGGCCGGATCCGCTGTATGCGAACACCTTCGGCGATTGCTGCCGGTACCCCTTACAACGCACCGCTGCCAAGTAAGAAGCCGAGACTGACGATAATTGCGGCGGGATAAGCGAGCATGGAGAGGATGGGGCCGCCCGGGAAGAACGAGAGCACTGTAGCGATCGCCGGTGTAAATGCAAGGGTCGCGATGGATAACACTAAACCCGATCCTAATAATCCGTCGAACTCTCCCATTTCGTCCTCCTTCCTGTTCGTCGCTTCCGAAACTATCGAGCTGGTGAACGCTCAAAGTGCCGTACAGCAGTGAACCGGGCGGAGGCCCCATCACCCGGGCAGAAAGGACGTGCCCCGCTGCGCTGACGCATAGGAACTATCCTGAGCGAGGCTACTACATGTGCGTTCGGTCCGTTATGGGTATTTCGATAAGTTGAAAACGTGCCGGTATCCTGGAGTCGCGCGTCCTGGTTCACGCAGATACAGGTATGTATGTTCCGCCACTGCGAAGCAGCGGAACTCGTCGGTCCGTCGTGTCTAGCGCGTGATTCCGCCGAGCCACCCCGGACGCTGACCATGGTTGAGTCGAGAGAGCGGGTAGCCGCGTGGCGCGCGTTGGTCATCCGCCCAGATCTGTTGGTAGACACGGCTTCCCAACGCGCGCATGTGCCGAATACCGTGCGTCCGCAGTATTCGGTCTACGGTCGGGCCCGACCGAATACCCCGGGTGCGATGCTCGGCTCCGAGTGTCGCGAACATCCGCCCTTCGTAATGCGTCGGGCTCGGCCGCACGTAACCGGACCCGGCAGGCTGGATTGTCCCCGGGTTCAGAGTCGGTGCGGATCAGGTCGTCGATCGGTTTCAGTGTGCTGGGGAGATTTGGAAGTTCTGTGCTGGGATGCTGTCGGTCCATCGGCCGTCGATCGCGAGCCCGGTTGCGAGGCGGCCGATTTCGTCGGCGGCCATGACGCCTCGTTCGCCTTCGGTGGCGATGATTGTGTGTTCGTCGAGGTGGTCGATGTAGGGCAGGCCGCTGGCGGTCATCGAGATCAGGCAGGGTTTGGTGTGGCCGGATCCGAATGGGTAGCCGGGGAACAGTTCGTCGAGCAGGGTGCGGGACTCGGCGATGTCTTGGTTGACAGTGCGGAAATACGAACCGGAAATCGGGGTGGGGCTCGCCCCGAAACCCGCCTGGTACGTGTGTTCGAATGCGAACTCCGGTAGCGTTGTCGGCACCATGACTACGCCGATTCCTCGTCCGCACGCATCCGGGCCGAACCCGGGGATGCCAGTGCCGGGTCAGCATCTGCCCGGGGCCAATCCGGTGGAGTTCGCCGATCCGGCGAAGGTGCGCGCGGAGGTCGACGCGCTGCTGTCGGAATTGACTGCGGGAGCCCGCAATTCGGATCCCGAGCAGGCCGGCGTGGACATCACGCGGCGCGCCCGCATCCTGGAGCAGGCACACGATGTGCTGGTCCAGGCCCTGGCGACGGTGGACAAGATCTGAGGTGGCCAGGCGGGCTCGGGTGGACGCCGAACTGGTTCGCCGCGGATTGGCGCGATCGCGAGAGCATGCGGTCGAGCTGATCGGCGCGGGCCGCGTCCTGATCAACGGCACGGTCGCGTCGAAGCCGGCGACGGCCGTGGAAGCTGGAACCCCGCTGCTGGTGCGGGAGGAACCCGATGAGGTGCGGTGGGCCTCGCGCGGCGCGCATAAGCTGCTCGGCGCGCTCGAGGCCTTCGAACCGCGGGGGTTGAGTATCGCGGGTAAGCGCTGCCTCGATGCCGGGGCGTCGACCGGTGGGTTCACCGATGTGCTGCTGTCGCGGGGTGCGCGCGAGGTGGTCGCGGCCGATGTCGGCTACGGCCAATTGGTGTGGCGGCTGCAGAACGACGAGCGGGTGCGCGTCGTCGATCGCACCAATGTCCGCACCCTCACCACCGATGTCATCGAGGGTCCGGTCGAGGTCGTGGTGGCCGATTTGTCGTTCATCTCCCTGGGATTGGTGCTTCCGGCACTGGCCCAGTGCTGCGGGCCCGACGCCGATCTGGTGCCGATGGTGAAACCGCAATTCGAGGTCGGTAAGGAACGAGTAGGCTCCGGCGGTGTGGTGCGGGATCCGGCTCTGCGCGCCGAGGCCGTGCGCGAGGTGGCGGCCGCGGCGGCCGGACTCGGCCTGCATACCCACGGCGTGGTCGCCAGCCCGCTGCCCGGACCGTCCGGCAATGTCGAATACTTTCTGTGGTTGCGCACGGGCGCCGCGCCCGATGTCGACGTCGCGGCCCTGATCCAGCAGGCGGTCGAGGAGGGTCCGCAGTGAAACGCGAGATCCTGGTCGTGGCCCATCCCGGTCGTCCCGAGCTCATCGAGACCGCCCAGCGCGTGGCGAAGATCTTCGCCGATGCCGGAATCGGGTTGCGGCTGCTCGAGGACGAGGCCTACAGCACCAAGATCGACTGTGAGGAATCCGCTGAGCCGGACGGTTATCCGGTGCAGGTGGTCGAACACGGACCCGATGCCGCGGTCGGCTGCGAGATGGTGCTGGCCCTCGGCGGCGACGGCACCTTCCTGCGCGCGGCCGAGATGGCCCGCCCCGCGCGGGTGCCCGTCCTGGGAATCAATCTGGGCCGCATCGGATTTCTGACCGAGGCCGAGGCCGAACATCTCGACGATGCGCTGGCCCAGGTGGTGCGCGGGGATTACCGGCTCGAGCGGCGGATGACGATAGATGTCAGTATCCGGGTCGATGATGTCATCGTGGAACGCGGATGGGCCCTCAACGAGGCCAGCATCGAAAACGCCGCCCGGATGGGTGTATTGGAGGTGGTCCTGGAGGTCGACGGCCGTCCCGTCTCGCAGTTCGGCTGCGACGGGGTGCTGATCTCGACCCCCACCGGATCCACCGCCTACGCGTTCTCGGCGGGCGGGCCGGTGGTATGGCCCGAGCTCGAGGCGCTGCTGGTGATTCCGAGCAATGCCCATGCGCTGTTCGCGCGTCCGCTGGTGACCAGTCCCGATTCGCTGATCGCCGTGGAAACCGTTGCGATAGGCCATGACGCGGTAGTTTTCCTGGACGGTCGGCGCACCCTCGCCCTGCCGAAGGGTGCGAGGTTCGAGGCGGTCCGGGGGTCCGAGCCGGTGCGCTGGGTGCGGTTGGATTCCGCGCCGTTCGCCGATCGGATGGTGCGCAAGTTCCGGTTGCCCGTGACGGGCTGGCGGGGCCGCCGACCGGCACGGTCGGATGCGGAGGCGGCAGCGGGCGAGGTCGAATACGGCCGAACGGAGAGCACGAGTGCTGACAGAGATCAGGATTGACGGCCTTGGCGTCATATCCACCGCCACAGCGCAATTCCATGCGGGGCTGACATGTCTGACCGGTGAGACCGGCGCCGGTAAGACCATGGTGGTGACGAGTCTGCATCTGCTCGGCGGCGCGCGGGCCGATGCGGGCCGGGTCCGTCGCGGTGCCGCCCGGGCGGTGGTGGAGGGCCGCTTCACCCTCGACGAGGTGCACGACAATGCCCGCGACGAGGTCGAGAAGGTGCTGGAATCGGCTGGGGCGCAACGCGACGACGACGGCAGTGTGATCGCCGTGCGCACGGTCTCGAGCGACGGGCGATCGCGCGCGCATCTGGGCGGGCGCAGCGTGCCGGCGGCCGTGCTGAGCGATTTCACCACGCCGCTGTTGACCGTGCACGGCCAGAACGATCAGCTGCGGCTACAACGCCCCGATCAGCAGCTGCGGGCGCTCGACCAGTTCGCGGGCGACGGCGTCGCCGGGCTGCTGCGCCGATATCAACTGGCGCGGCGCACCTGGTTACAGACGCGCGGCGAACTGCTCGAACGCATCGCGCGCAGCCGCGAATTGGCGCTCGAGGCCGACCGGCTGAAGTACTCGCTGAACGAGATCGACGCGATCACACCGCAACCCGGCGAGGACGATCGCATCGTGGCCGAGGTGCGAAGGCTCTCGGATCTGGATTCGCTGCGCGAGGCCGCGACCGCCGCGCATGACGCGCTGGCCGGTCCGGCCGATGCGCCGGGGGAGGGTTCGGGCGCACTGGATCTGCTCGGCACCGCGCGCGCCCGGCTGGATTCGACCGACGATGCCGCGCTGCGGGAGCTGGCCCCGCGCCTCGGCGAGGCGATTTCGGTCGTGGTGGATCTGACCACCGAACTGAGTGCCTATCTGTCGGATCTGCCGTCGGATCCGAGCGCGCTGGACTCGCTGCTCAACCGCCAGGCCGAGCTGAAGACGCTGACCCGCAAGTACGCGCCCGATATCGACGGCGTGCTCGCCTGGGCCGACGATGCGCGCGGCCGATTGGATTCGCTCGATGTGTCCGAGGAGGCGCTGGCGGGGCTCGCCAAAGAGGTTGATGTCGCGGCCGATCAGGTGCGCGAGACGGCCAAGAAGCTGACCGCCGCGCGTACCAAGGCCGCCAAGAAGCTGGCCACCGCGGTCAGCGCCGAACTCGGCGGGCTGGCCATGGGCCGGGCCACACTCGAGGTGGAGGTGCGGCCGGTGCCCGCGGGCGCACAGGATTCGGCCCCGATCACGGTGGGCGGCAAGGATTTACACGCGGGTTCGACCGGTATCGACGAGGTGGAGTTCCGGCTGGCGGCGCATTCCGGCGCGCAGTCGCTGCCGCTGAGCAAGAGCGCCTCCGGCGGTGAGCTCTCGCGGGTGATGCTGGCGCTCGAGGTCGTGCTGGCCAGTTCCGACCACGGGACGACCATGGTTTTCGACGAGGTCGACGCCGGTGTCGGCGGCCGCGCCGCGGTCGAGATCGGCCGTCGCCTGGCGCGGCTGGCCCGCACCCACCAGGTCATCGTGGTCACCCATCTGCCGCAGGTCGCCGCGTTCGCCGACACCCACCTCGTGGTCGACAAGGTCGACGACGGCAAGGGCGTCAACAGCGGCGTGCACGCCCTGGCCAACGACGAGCGGGTCAAGGAGCTGGCCCGCATGCTGGCCGGTCTCGATGACACCGAGACCGGCCGCGCCCATGCGGAGGAACTGCTCGAGACCGCCCGCGCGGAGAAGGGTGCCGCCCCGGCGGCGGGCTGAGCGGACGGCTACTTCGACACGGCCTTGCGCGTCGCGGTGAGGAACTGGTTGATCAGGGTCTTGAGCAGCAGTTCGGTGACGCGATCGGGGATCGGGAGCTTCGGGTAGGACTCCATCGTGTAGGAGACCAGGGTGCCGCCCGGGGCGTCGGCGAAGGTGACGGTGCCGATATGGCTCTTCACCGGCGCGCCGGCGACGATCTTGTACTGGAAACGCTCACCCGGTACCAGTTCGATGGTCTCCTCGGTGACGCCGAAACCGCCGAGGCCGAGCAGATATCGGGCACCGACACCGCTGGGCTCGGGGGAGCCGGGCTGCTTCAGGGTGATGGTGATCGCGATGCTGGAGTTCAAGCTGTCCCGTTCGGTGAACAGCTTGTACACCTGCTCGCGCGGAGCGGGGATGACGGCATCGACTGTCGTGCGGGCCATGCGAATCTCCTTCGGACGTGTGAGCCGGAGCATAGCGCTTGCGACACATCGGACGTCACCGTCAGTCGCTGGCATCACAGGTCCGAATGTGCTATCACTATCGGTTCGGCGCGCCTCCAGCACGGGTCGAGAGTTCGGGGTCATCATCAGAACTCATGAAGGTGCTGGCGCTGTTGTCGAGAAATACCGCCACGCTGCCCGGACTGGCGGGGATCGTCCGGGCCGACCGCAATACGCGGCGTCTGCTACAGCGGGTGGGGCCGGGGGACATCGTGGTGCTCGACGAGATGGACCTGGATCGGCTGACCGCGGACCGCCTCGTCGAGGCCGGCGTGGCGGCGGTGATCAACGCATCCCCGTCGATGTCGGGCCGATATCCGAATATGGGCCCGGAGGTGTTGGTCGCCAACGGGATTCTGCTGTTCGACGCCGTATCCGTGGAGGTGTTCACCCGAATCAAGGACGGCAGTAAGGTTCGCATCGACAACGGTGTGGTCTATGCCGACAAGCTCACCAAGAAGGAGCCCGAGCCGCTCATCGAGGCGGTCGAGCTGACCGAGGCCGCCATCGCCGAGCGGATGATCGAGGCCCGCACCGGGCTGGCGGATCATCTGGAGGCGTTCGCGGGCAATACGATCGAATTCTTCCGCACCGAAAGTGCCTTGCTCATCGACGGTTTGGGCGTGCCCGAACTCGATCTGTCCATGCGCAACCGGCATGTGGTGGTGGTGGCCGACGGACCCGATCACGAGGTCGATCTCAAGGCGCTCAAACCCTTCGTCAAGGAGTACGCGCCGATCCTCATCGGCGTCGGGCGCGGCGCGGATACGTTGCGGCGCAGCGGATATCGGCCGGATCTGATCGTCGGGGATCCGGAGGAGATCACCGCCTCGACCCTGAAATGCGGCGCCGAGGTGATCCTGCCCGCCGATACCGACGGCCATGCCAAGGGGCTCGAGCGCATCCAGGATCTCGGCATCGGCGCGACCACATTCCCCTCCTCGGGGTCTGCCGCGGATCTGGCGTTGCTGCTGGCCGATCATCACGGCGCGTCGCTCATCGTCACCTGTGGCGCGGCCGCGTCGCTGGACGACTTCTTCGATCGCGGCCGCCGCGAGTCCACCCCCGCGACCTTCCTGACCAGACTCAAGACCGGGGCGAAGCTGATGGACGCCAAGGCCGTCGCGACGCTGTATCAGCACCGGACCTCCGGCTGGGCGGCGGCGCTGGTCGTGCTGGCCGCGCTGCTCGCGCTGATCGTGGCGGTACTGGCCTCGCATATGGGTAACGAGGTGCTCGACTGGTCCGTCTCCGCATGGCACCACGCGCGGGCGACCGTGCACGACCTGTTACACGGCACACGCGAGGGGGCTCGGTGATTTCCTTTCGGCAGCACGCCATTTCGCTGGCGTCGGTCTTTCTGGCGCTGGCGCTCGGGCTGTTGCTCGGCTCGCATCTGCTCGACGGCGGGGCGCCCAGCGCACCCTGGTCCAAGAGTGGGGATCGACAGCGCGCCGACACACTGACCGCCCAGAACGGCCGTCTCACAGACGAATTGAATGCCGCCAACGGCTTCATCGCGCGCTCCTCGGCGAAGATTCTCGGCGGTACCCTCAACGGTCGCAGCGTGCTGCTGTTCACCACCCCCGACGCCGATAACGGCGATGTCGACGCGGTCGGTAAGACGCTGTCGACCGCCGGTGCGACCGTCACCGGAAGGATCGCTCTCACAGACGCTTTCGTCGATTCCGGCCAGGGTGATCGGCTGCGGACCGCGGCCACCAACATGATTCCCGCCGGGGCGCAGCTGCAGACCGGCGCGGTCGATCAGGGCAGTCTGGTTGGCGATCTGCTGGGCCTGGCCTTCCTCGTCGATCCCGGTAACGGCCAGCCGCGCGCGACCCCGCAGGAGCGCACGCTGATCCTGGACACCCTGCGCGGCGGCGGATTCCTGACCTACGGCGATGTGCAACCGGCGCAGCTGGCGGTCGTGGTGACCGGCAACGGCGCGAAAGCCGATCTGAACAACCGCGGTTCGATCATCGGCCGGTTCGCGGGCGGGCTGCGCGGCCGCGGGGCCGGGGTGGTGCTGGCCGGGCGGGCGGGCGCGGCCGACGGTGCGGGACCGATCGCGGTGGTGCGCGCCGACGGGCAGCTGGCCAACGCGGTCACCACCGTCGACAACATCGACCGCGAAATCGGCCGCATCACCACTGCTCTGGGGCTGGCCGAACAGCTGGGCGGCGGCGCGGGCCGCTATGGCACCGGGCCCAAGGCGAATTCGCTCACGGTGGTCGCGTTGCCGCGCTAGCGGCCGCGAAAATCGTTGGCGCCCCGAAACAATGGCTGCGACCATGGCTCGATGCCCGTGATCCCGGATCCGACCGCGCTGCATCCCAAGCGCGATCAGGCGCGGGTGGTGTTGCTCCGGCCGCTGATCACCTCGCCGCTGATCGAGGCCGGTGAGTTCAGCTACTACGACGATCCGGACGATCCGACCGCGTTCGAGACGCGCAACGTGCTCTACCACTACGGTCCCGAGAAGCTGATCATCGGCAGGTTCTGCGCGCTGGCCGCGGGGGTGCGGTTCATCATGAACGGGGCCAATCACCGGATGGACGGGCCGTCGACCTTTCCGTTCCCGATCATGGGCGGGGACTGGGCGGAGCATGTCGGCCTGCTCGGCGATCTGCCCGTATCGGAGGACACCGTGATCGGCAGCGACGTCTGGCTGGGATACCGGACCACGGTGATGCCGGGCGTGCGCGTCGGCCACGGCGCGATCGTGGCCACCGGATCGGTCGTGGTGGGCGATGTGCCCGATTATGCGATCGTCGGCGGCAATCCGGCGCGGATCATCCGCTACCGCTACGAGCCGGGCGAGATCGCCCGATTGCTCGAGATCGCGTGGTGGGATTGGCCGCTCGCGCGCATCACCGCGCACGTGCCCACGATCATGGCCGGGACGGTCGAGGAGCTCGCGGCTGCTGCGGAGTAACCAGCGGCGGATGTTGCGCCGGACACCGGATGGGGCGGATGTGACGAAACAGTCCCGGCCAGCGCGTGGCCACGCCGAGCGGCATTCGTTCCGCAACCGTTTTCCGTGTTACTGTGAAGTCCCGTGGGTCAATCACGGATTCCGGCGCGCTCGGCCACTAAGCATATCTTCGTCTCCGGCGGTGTCGCCTCTTCATTGGGTAAGGGTCTTACCGCCTCCAGCCTCGGCCAATTGCTGACCTCGCGCGGACTGCGCGTGACGATGCAGAAGCTCGATCCGTATCTCAACGTCGATCCCGGCACCATGAACCCGTTCCAGCACGGTGAGGTGTTCGTGACCGAGGACGGCGCGGAGACCGATCTCGACGTCGGTCACTATGAGCGCTTCCTGGATCGGGAGCTGACGCAGGACGCGAATGTGACCACCGGGCAGGTGTATTCGACGGTGATCGCCAAGGAGCGGCGCGGCGAATACCTCGGCGATACGGTGCAGGTCATTCCGCATATCACCGACGAGATCAAGAGCCGCGTCCTGGCGATGGCGTCCCCGGATCAGTACGGGCACGCGCCGGATGTGGTGATCACCGAAATCGGTGGCACCGTCGGCGATATCGAGTCCCAGCCGTTCCTGGAGGCCGCGCGGCAGATCCGCCACGAGGTGGGCCGGGAGAACGTCTTCTTCCTGCACGTCACCCTCGTGCCCTATCTGGCGCCCTCGGGTGAGCTCAAGACCAAGCCCACCCAGCATTCGGTCGCTTCGCTGCGCAATATCGGTATCCAGCCCGATGCGCTGATCCTGCGCTGCGACCGCGAGGTGCCGCAGCCGCTGAAGAACAAGATCGCGCTGATGTGCGACGTCGATGTCGACGCCTGCATCTCGACGCCGGACGCGCCGTCGATCTACGACATTCCGCGCGTGCTGCACCGCGAGGGCCTCGACGCCTATGTGGTGCGCAAGCTGGGCCTGCCGTTCCGCGACGTGGACTGGACGGTGTGGGGCGACCTGCTCGATCGGGTGCACAACCCGCGCGAGGAGGTCACCGTCGCACTGGTCGGCAAGTACGTCGATCTGCCCGATGCCTATCTGTCGGTCACCGAGGCGTTGCGCGCGGGCGGATTCGCCGTTCGGGCCAAGGTGAACATCCGCTGGGTGCAGTCCGACGAATGCGAGACCCCCACGGGCGCGCAGCATCATCTGCAGGATGTGGACGCCGTGCTGATTCCGGGTGGCTTCGGCATTCGCGGTATCGAGGGGAAGGTTGGCGCGATCCGCTACGCCCGCACCCGCGGCATTCCGCTGCTGGGTCTGTGTCTGGGTCTGCAGTGCGTGGTCATCGAGGCGGCCCGCTCGGTCGGCCTCGACGATGCCAACTCGGCCGAATTCGAGCCCGACACCACACATCCGGTGATCTCCACGATGGCCGATCAGCAGCAGGTCGTGGCCGGTGAGGCCGATCTGGGCGGCACCATGCGGCTGGGCGCGTATCCGGCCGTGCTGACGAAGGGTTCGGTGGTCGCGCAGGCCTACGGCACGACCGAGGTGTCCGAACGGCATCGGCACCGCTACGAGGTCAACAACGCCTATCGCGATCGGATCGCCAAGAGCGGGTTGAAGTTCAGCGGCACCTCCCCGGACGGACATCTGGTCGAATTCGTCGAGCTGCCCGCCGATAAGCATCCGTATTTCGTTGCCACCCAGGCACATCCGGAGCTCAAGAGCCGCCCCACTCGGCCGCATCCGCTGTTCGCGGGGCTCGTCGCGGCGGCGCTGAAGTACAAGCTCGCCGAGCGGCTTCCGGTGGAGATGCCCGGTGAGGTCGAGGTCGGCGAGGGGGAGCGGGTCTCGTCATGAGTCCGCAGGGGAGCGGTCCCGGCACCCACGATTTCGAGACGGTGTCCAGCCGCGTGGTGTATTCCGGCGCGATTCTCGCGTTGCGGCTGGATCAGGTTCGGATGCCCGGCGGGCGGGTGGTCGAGCGCGAGGTGATCGAGCATCACGGCGCGGTCGCGGTGGCCGCGGTCGACGCGGACGGGAATCTGGTGCTGATCAACCAGTATCGGCATCCGATCGGCCGCCGCCTGCTCGAGCTGCCCGCGGGCCTGCTCGACAAGCAGGGCGAGGATCCGCTCACCGCCGCGCGACGCGAACTGGCCGAGGAGACCGGTCTGGCCGCCCGCGAATGGTCGGTCCTGGTCGATGTCGCCCTGTCCCCGGGCTTCACCGACGAGGCGCTGCGCATCTACTTCGCGACCGACCTCTACGAAACCGACCGCCCCGACCCGGAATTGGAGGAGGCCGACCTCGCGATCCTGCGCGTGCCGGTCGACGAGGCCGTCCGCGCGGCATTGGCGGGTGAGATCGTGAACGCGACGGCGGTGGCGGGCGTGCTGGCCCTGTCCACGGCCCGCAGCAACGGCCTGCCGCTGCGCTCGGCCGATGCGCCGTGGCCGGGAATGCCGACGAAGTTCTTGGACCGCAAGGCTGCTGGGAAGTAGGCGGTGATCCCCGTCTTCCGGCCCTGGGGGCCGGAAGACGGGGAACATGAGAGGGCCTGGGCGGGAACGAGGGCGCCGGGTGGGGAACATGAGGGGCCCGCGTTGCGGTCGCGGGTCTGTCGGTATCGGCTGACATGATGGTCGAGTGGATGACGCAGGACCGCACTCGGATTCCGCGGCGGCGGGGTTGCGGCGCCAGATCGCGGCCTATCTCGATCACCTCACGGTCGAGCGTGGGGCCGCGCGGAATACGTTGAGCGCCTATCGGCGGGATCTGGGGCGGTATCAGGAGTTTCTGGTGCGGCGGGGGATCGGGGGGCTGGATGGGGTGACCGAAAGCGATATCGCCGATTTCGTGGTGGCGCTGCGGGCGGGCGGGCATGGCTATCCGCCGCTGGCCGCCAGTTCGGCGGCGCGCGGGCTGGTGGCGGTGCGGGGATTGCATCGGTTCGCGACGACCGAGGGCATGACCGCGGGGGATGTCGCGCATCCGGTGAAGCCGCCCACTCCGGCGCGGCGGTTGCCGAAAGCCCTTCCGTATGAACAGATCTCGAGGCTGTTGGAGGCCGCGGGTGGTTCGGGGGAGGCCGATGGCGGGCCGCGCGGGCTGCGCGATCGCGCCCTGCTCGAGCTGCTGTATTCGACGGGGGCGCGCATCTCCGAGGTGATCGGCCTCGATGTCGACGATATCGATACCGCCGAACGCGCGGTCGTCTTGCACGGCAAGGGCGGTAAGCAGCGCATGGTTCCGATCGGGCGGCCCGCGCTGGCGGCCGTGGACGCCTATCTCGTGCGTGGCCGGCCCGCGCTGGCGCTGCGCGGCAAGGGAAATGCGGCGCTGTTCCTCAATCATCGCGGCGGGCGGCTCTCGCGCCAGACCGCCTGGCAGGTCCTGCAGGACGCCGCCGATCGCGCGGGTATCGGTGCGGCCGTATCCCCGCATACGCTGCGCCATTCCTTCGCTACCCATTTGCTCGATGGCGGTGCGGATGTCCGGGTGGTTCAGGAATTACTCGGACATGCCTCGGTCACCACGACACAGATCTACACTCTCGTCACCGTCACTACCCTGCACGAGGTCTGGGCCACGGCCCATCCTCGCGCGCGGTAGGACACGACGCGCCGGAGGTGTTGCGCCTCCCCCTGTTTCGTTGTCCCGGCGGTATGCTGGCCCACGTTTTGCGCACAGATCGGTGCCGCGACGCACTGATGCCATGCTCACAAAGCGTGTCCGAGCGTAGGTCTTGCGCTCCGAACCGGTAGCGTCTATGGGGGGTCCTGATGTCACCGTTCGGGTGGCATCGAGTGGGAGCTGCCCCGCAGCGCTCGGCGGGGCAATTGGGCGCAGAACACTGAAGGAGCAGCGGATATGACGACAGCCGGTGCGGCCGAGCCGCCGAGGAGTGCTGCGGCAGACCCGCTTTCGGGAAGGTCCGCCCCCCGGATAGAGCAGGCGGCCCAGACATTGTGGGAGGCGAAGGATATCGTGGTGAGCGGCGCGGAAATCGGACCGACCGGTCGCCCCCTGCGCGATATCCCCGAACCTCCTCCCGTCTCACATCAGGGCGATGCCCTGATCATCGCCATGTGCAATCAGAAGGGTGGCGTCGGAAAGACCACCTCCACCATCAATCTCGGCGCCGCCCTGGCCGAATACGGCCGCCGCGTGCTGCTGGTCGACCTCGATCCGCAGGGCGCGCTGTCGGCGGGCCTCGGCGTCGCCCATCACGATCTCGACCTGACCGTGCACAATCTGCTCATCGGCGGTCGCGCCGCCGCCCGCGATGTGCTGATGCGCACCAAGGTCGAGCGGATGGACCTGCTGCCCAGCAACATCGACCTATCCGCCGCGGAGATCCAGCTGGTGAACGAGGTCGGTCGTGAGCAGACGCTCGGCCGCGCGCTGACCTCGCTGCGCGATCAATACGACTACATCCTCATCGACTGCCAGCCGTCGCTGGGCCTGCTCACCGTGAACGCGCTGGCCTGCGCCGACGGCGTCGTCATTCCGATGGAATGCGAATACTTCTCGCTGCGCGGACTGGCGCTGCTCACCGATACGGTGGAGAAGGTGCGGGACCGGCTCAATCAGCGGCTGAGCCTGTACGGCATCGTGGTCACCATGTTCGATGCGAGGTTGTTGCATTCACGGCAGGTGATGGCCCGGGTCGTGGAGGTCTTCGGCGATCTGGTCTACGACACGGTGATCGCCCGTACGGTCCGCTTTCCGGACGCCAGCGTGGCCGGAGAGCCGATCACGACCTGGGCGCCGAAATCCGGTGGCGCCGAGGCGTATCGGGCGATGGCACGGGAAGTCATCCACCGGTCGGGCCGGTGAGCGGGAGTACCACCACCGAGGCTCCGGACAATCCGGACAGATCGGCCAAGTTCCATCTGCGGCTGGCCAACTTCGAGGGTCCGTTCGATCTGCTGTTGCAGCTGATCAGCCAGCGTCGCCTGGACGTCACCGAGGTGGCGCTGCATCGGGTCACCGACGAATTCATCGCCTACACCAAGGCCTTGACGGCGAGCCTGGGCCAGGACACGACGCTGCGCGCGGACAAGATCCTCGATCAGACGACCGAATTCCTCGTGATCGCCGCGACTTTGCTCGATCTGAAGGCCGCGCGGTTGCTGCCCTCGGGCGAGGTGACCGACGAGGAGGATCTGGCGCTGCTGGAGGCGCGGGATCTGTTGTTCGCGCGGCTGCTGCAGTATCGGGCGTTCAAACAGGTGGCCGAGCTGCTCGGCGAGCTCGAGCAGGCGGCGCTGCGGCGCTATCCGCGCGCGGTCTCGCTGGAGGATCGGTTTCTCGACCTGCTGCCGGAGGTTACGCTGGGAGTCGACGCCGTCGGCTTCGCCGAGATCGCCGCGACGGCGTTCCGGCCGCGTCCGGTGCCGAAGGTGGGACTGGATCATCTGCATTCCCACGCCATCTCGGTCGCCGAACAGGCCGCGCTCGTATTGGAGATGCTGAAGAGTCGCGGGGTGGGTGGCTGGACCACCTTCCGTGAGATATGCGCCGATTGTGAGCTGCCGATCCAGATCGTCGCCCGCTTCCTGGCGCTGCTGGAACTGTATCGAGGCAAGACGATCGAATTCGATCAGCCCGATCAGCTGGGGCCGCTGGCGGTCAGCTGGGTCGGCGAGCGGGATGACGAGAAGTCAACGGAGACAGTGACTATCGAAGAGGACTACGGGTAATGACGGCAGCGGATATCGAACTCGGCGAGGCCCTGGAGCCCGAACCGGAGCGCGCCGGCGCGGCGGAACTCGCCGCACTCGAGCCCGGCGCCGAGGATTCGGGCGAGGCGGCCGAGGTCATCGAGGAACGGCTCGACGACGACGGGTTCCGCTCGGCGCTCGAGGCGATGTTGCTGGTCGTCGACGCGCCCGCGCCCGTCGATCTGCTCGCGGCGGCGGTGAACGACACCGAGGAGCGGGTCGCGCGGGTGCTGCGGGAGATGTCCGCGGAGCTGTCCGCGCGGGGGAGTGGTATAGATCTCAGATTCGTCGGTGACGGGTGGCGTTTCTACACGCGGACCGAGTACGCACCCTATGTCGAGCGCATGCTGCTGGACGGATCGCGGTCCAAACTGACCCGGGCCGCTTTGGAAACTCTGGCGGTCATCGCCTATCGTCAACCGGTTACGCGAGCACGGGTGAGCGCCGTGCGCGGGGTGAACGTCGATGGCGTCATCCGCACTCTGGTGGCACGAGGCCTGATCGCCGAGTCCGGGACCGATCCCGAGACCAACGGCACGATGTACGCCACCACCGAACTGTTCCTGGAACGGATCGGGCTCGCGTCACTGGCGGATCTGCCGCCGCTGGCGCCCTTACTTCCGGGCGTCGACCTGATCGATGAGATCAACGAGAGCCTGGAGACCGATCCCCGGTATACCAGGCTGAGGAAACCAGCCGAGTCGGATATCGACCTCGGCGCCGAGGATTGACAGGACCACGTGAATACACCCGCTCGCCGAGATGGCACACCGGACCGTAGGAAACGTAAGGCCGAACCGCCGTCGGGCGGATCGGCCCGAGGCCGCGGCGACGACCGCGGCCGCGGGGGATATCAGACAGACCGCGGGGGACGCGGCGGCTTCGAGCGTGACGACCGGGGTGGGTCCGATCGTGGTGCGCGCGGTGGCGACCGTGGTGGTCGCGGCGGCTACGACCGCGCGGGTCAGGGCGGTTTCGACCGTGACAACCGCGGCGGATCCGATCGTGGACGCGGCGGTTACGACCGAGCGGGACGTGGCGCTTCCGCGCGTGACGACCGTGGCGGCTTCGGTCGTGACGACCGTGGTGGCCGTGGTGGTTTCAACCGTGATGATCGAGCGGGCCGTGGTGGTTTCGGCCGCGATGACCGTGGTGGTCGTGGTGGTTCCGGCCGTGACGACCGAGCGGGAGGTAGCGGTTTCGGTCGTGACGACCGTGGTGGCCGTGGTGGTTTCAACCGTGATGATCGCGGTGGCTTCAACCGTGACGACCGTGGTGGGCGTGGTGGTTTCAACCGTGATGATCGCGGTGGCTTCAACCGTGACGACCGTGGTGGGCGTGGCGGTTTCAACCGTGACGATCGCGGCGGTCGCGGTGGCTTCGAGCGTGACGATCGCGGCGGCCGGGGCGGATCCGACCGTGGCCGTGGTGGATTCGATCGTTCGGCCGGGGGCCGGGCGGGTCAGGATCGCCGTGGCGAGGGCGCGAGCCGCGGATTCGGTTCGGCGCGCGGGGGTTCGATGTCGGGCCGTTCGATGCCCGAACACCTCGGCGGGCACGGCGAGAACCGCTCCATCGGCGGGAACAGCACCGCAGGGCGCATCGGCGGCGGTCGCCCGCTGACCCCGAAGCCCGCGCCCAGCCGCAAACCGCAGAAGCAGCGGCGCGAGCAGACCGTGCTCAGCTTCGCCAAACCCGCTCGCAACCAACACGCCGAGGTCGGGGAGGCCGGACCGAAGAAGCTGCCCTGGGGCGAGGGCGAACGCCTGCAGAAGGTGCTGGCCAAGGCCGGAGTGGCCTCGCGCCGCGCCGCCGAGGAGCTCATCGATAAGGGCCGGGTCGAGGTCGACGGCGCGATCGTGCGCGAACAGGGTCTGCGCATCGACCCGGAGACCGCGATCGTGCGGGTCGACGGCGTGCGTGTCGTGGTCCGCGACGAACAGGTGTACCTGGCGCTGAACAAGCCCAAGGGCTTCCAGTCGACCATGTCCGATGAGCACGGCCGCCCGTGCATCGGCGATATCGTCGCCGAACGGGTGATGGCGGGCCAGCGGCTGTTCCACGTCGGCCGGCTCGACGCCGATACCGAGGGCCTGCTGCTGCTCACCAACGACGGCGATCTCGCGCACCGGCTCATGCACCCCTCCTTCGAGGTGTCCAAGACCTATCTCGCGACCGTCAACGGTGAGGTCAAGCGCGAGGTCGGCAAGCGCCTGCGCGCCGGCGTCGAACTCGACGACGGCCCGGCCAGCGTCGACGCGTTCCAGGTGCTCGAGATCGGCGAGGGCCGCTCGCTGGTGAAGGTCGTGCTGCACGAGGGCCGCAAGCACATCGTGCGCCGACTGCTGGCCGAGGTCGGGCATCCGGTCGAGGCGCTGGTTCGCACGAATATCGGCCCGGTCGCGCTGGGCGATCAGCGACCCGGCAGCATGCGTGTACTCGGTCGTGACGAAATCGGGAAGCTTTACGAGGCGGTGTCGTTGTGACAGTGCGACCTTGCTGGGCGATCAAGGACTTGGACGGAGTGTCGTGGTGAACGGTGTGCAGATGCTGGGCCGGAACGTTCGAGGAGGCGACGTGGACGACGCGGAGATTTCCGACTCGACCCCACTGGCCGTCGCGATGGACGGTCCGTCGGGCACCGGCAAGTCCAGTGTGTCGCGTCGGCTCGCGACCCGGCTGGCGGCCCGATACCTCGACACCGGCGCCATGTACCGGGTGGCGACGCTGCGCGTGCTGCGCGGCGGGGTGGATCTGACCGATCCGGCCGCCATCGCGGTCGCGGTCAAGGATCTGCCGCTGACCATCGGCACCGACCCCAGTCGCGAGCTGATCGAGCTCGACGGTGAGGACGTCTCCGCCGAGATCCGCGGCAATGTCGTGACCAAGGCGGTCTCCGCGGTGTCGGCGGTGCCCGAGGTCCGCGAGCAGCTCGTCGCGTTGCAGCGCGAAATCGCCGCGAGCTCGGGCCGAATCGTGGTCGAGGGCCGCGATATCGGCACGGTCGTGCTGCCCGACGCCGACGCCAAGATCTATCTGACGGCCTCGGCGCAGGCCCGCGCCGATCGGCGCAATCAGCAGAACATCGCCGAGGGCCGCGGCGACGATTACGAGGCCGTACTGGCCGATGTGCAGCGCCGCGACACCCTCGACTCGACCCGCGCGGTATCCCCGTTGCGGCCGGCCGAGGACGCGGTGCTGGTCGACACCAGTGACCTGTCCATGGACGAGGTCATCGACGAGTTGTATCGAGTTGTGGCGCAGCAGATTTCCATGGGAGGTGGACGATGACGCAGGACACCTTCGCCGGTGACGGCATCTGGAGTGACGAATCCGATTGGGAGATCACCGATCTCGCGGGTGATCCGGAGGCCGACGAACAGGTCGCCATGCCGACGCTGGCGATCATCGGTCGCCCGAACGTCGGCAAATCGACTCTGGTGAACCGGATCCTGGGCCGCCGCGAGGCCGTGGTCGAGGATATTCCGGGCGTGACCCGCGACCGCGTCTCCTATGAGGCGACCTGGTCCGGGCGACGCTTCCTGGTGCAGGACACCGGCGGCTGGGAGCCCGACGCCAAGGGACTGCAGCAGGCGGTAGCGCGGCAGGCCGAGCTGGCCATGTCGACCGCCGATGCGATCCTGCTGGTCGTGGACGCCACCGTCGGCGCCACCGCGACCGATGAGGCGGTCGCAAAGGTGTTGCGGCGCTCGCAGACTCCGGTCATCCTCGTGGCCAACAAGGTCGACGGCGAGAAGCTCGAGGCCGAGGCGGCGGTGCTGTGGTCGCTGGGTCTGGGCGAGCCGCGACTGGTCAGCGCCGCGCATGGGCGTGGCACCGGTGATCTGCTCGACGATGTGCTCGCGGTGCTGCCCGAAACTCCGCGCGAGGGTGGCGGTATCACCGGTGGTCCGCGCCGGGTCGCGCTGGTCGGTAAGCCGAACGTCGGCAAATCCAGTCTGCTGAACAAGGTTTCGGGCGATGAGCGTTCGGTCGTGCACGATGTGGCCGGCACGACCGTCGACCCGGTCGACTCCCTGGTCGAATTGGGCGGCAAGACATGGCGTTTCGTCGATACCGCGGGACTGCGGCGCAAGGTCTCCAATGCCAGCGGCACCGAGTTCTATGCCTCGTTGCGCACCAAGGGGGCCATCGAGGCCGCCGAGGTCGCGGTCATGCTCATCGATGCGTCCCAGCCGATCACCGAACAGGATCTGCGGGTGATCAGCATGGTCGCCGACACCGGCCGCGCGCTGGTGCTGGCGTACAACAAGTGGGATCTGGTCGACGAGGATCGTCGCGAACAGCTCGAGCGCGAGATCGACCGCGAACTGGTCCAGGTGCGCTGGGCGCAGCGGGTGAACATCTCCGCCCAGACCGGCCGGGCCGTCCAAAAGCTCGTTCCCGCAATGGAAACCGCGCTGGAGTCGTGGGATAAGCGCATCTCCACGGGCCGCCTGAACACCTGGCTGAAGGAGGTCGTCGCCGCGACCCCGCCGCCGATGCGCGGCGGCCGCCTGCCCCGCGTGCTGTTCGCCACCCAGGCGACCACGCGCCCGCCGACGTTCGTCCTGTTCACCACGGGCTTCCTTGAGGCCGGCTACCGCCGCTTCCTCGAGCGCAAGCTGCGTGAGGAATTCGGCTTCGACGGTTCCCCGGTCCGGGTTTCGGTCCGCGTCCGCGAGAAGCGGGACCGCACGACCAAGCGCTGAGTTCGACGAGACCCGGCCCCCGCACCTCGGTGCGGGGGCCGGAGTCTTTGCCGCTTCTCTGCGGAGTGAGCTTTATCCAGGTCGATACGCTGATATGCGCATCAATGCATTTTGGTCCGTAGTGTCAGGGCGCGGGACAGCAGCCAAAGCCACCCCACAAACCCGCTCCCGAACAAAACGGTCAGTCGTATCGCAACCACAAGGGAGCGAGCCCCTGGGCGAGCGACGGCTCGCGGCCGTCTCGCCCGGTCGCCCGCGGCGGGGCAGAGGGCGACGCGCGGGGGGGGGGCGGGCAAGGGCGGAGACAAGGCCCCGGGCCCCCCCCCCCCCACGCGGGGGCAAAA
>NZ_JBITDI010000028.1:37684-66076 GCF_044454005.1 Nocardia sp. NPDC051570
GGCCGCGGGCCCCGCGCCGAGCCGCCCGGGGGGTCGCGGGCCGACCCGGCCCCCCCCCCCCGAGACTCAGGGCCGCGAGCCCGCCGGAGCGAAGCGGAGGCAAAACAAACACAGCAACCCATTCCAGCCCGCCTGTGATCGGCGCCACTGTAGGGTGAATCCGCTTGTCGCACAACAGGATGAGGGGTTCATTATGTGGAGTATGGTCGCTATCGCCGTCATTGGGTCCGCTATCATCGCGGTCGGATTCGCGGTTGGGTTTCCGAAACGGTGATCAGCCGAGCGGGCCGCTGAGAGTCGTGCGCGGCCCTGATCGAATGCGCGGCCACCGCTGTCGGCGGCCGACGATCATGATCGAATGCGCGATGCCGACGCGCGATGGGCGGATCATGATCGAATCTATAACCGACCGTGGGTTATTCGGAACGACCATGACCGATTAGCGACGGATTCCGCGTTATTTGTCTGTTATTCGAGCAGGGATGCCCATGGGGAGCGCATCACATTCCGGTAACGCAGACCGGTCGGTTCGTCGACATTACGCGCGACACGCAACACGTTGGGACTCCCGGCTCGGGTCGGGGGAGCCGTGGAGTCTCCGCCGTTGCCGAACGCAGTTCGACGAAAGGTGCTCCCCCTCCATGCGTCTGTTGCGCCCCCGGCGAGTTCGTGACCGCCTCCGGCCTAAACTGCTCGCGCTGGCCCTGGCCGTGCTGATGCCGTTGGGTGCGGCCGTGGTCGGCGGGGCGGGCCCCGCTGCGGCCGCGTTCGACCCCTCGGGATTCGATTTCTGGGTCGACTCTCCGGTCATGGGGCCGATCAAATCCCGCGTGTTCCGCGCGGCCGACGGCAATACCAATCGGGTGGTGTACGCGCTCGACGGCATGCGCGCCCAGCAGGATCTCAGCGGCTGGGAGATCAATACCGGGGTCGCCCGGGCGATGGCCGATGCGAATATCAACGTGGTCATGCCGATCGGCGGTCAGTCCAGCTTCTATCTCGACTGGAATTCGCCGTCGAGTTTTCTCGGTGTCCCTCCGGTCAGCACCTTGAATACCGGTTCGACGTCGGGATCCGGTGCCACCCAGATCTTTTCGGGCGGACCGGGTAAGAGCTACCGCTACGACTGGGAATCGTTTCTGACCCGCGATCTGCGCGGCGCGCTGCGGGCCCGGCTGGGCTTCAACCCGAATCGCAACGGAGTCTTCGGACTATCGATGGGCGGCAGCGCGGCGCTGACCCTGGCCGCCTACCACCCCGACCAGTTCAGCTTCGCGGGCTCGTTCTCGGGATATCTGAACATCTCCGCACCGGGCATGCGCGAGGCGATCCGGGTCGCGATGGTCGACGCGGGCGGCTACAACGTCGATTCGATGGCGCCGCCGTGGGATCCCAAGTGGCTGCGCATGGACCCGTTCGTCTTCGGGCCGCGGCTGATTCAGAACAACACCCGGTTGTGGATCGCCGCGGGCACCGGCCGTCCGACCGCGGCCGACGGGCCGAGTATCGACACCCTCAACGGCATCGGGCTCGAGGCGCTGGCGCAGATCAACACCCGCGCCTTCCAGGTGCGGATGATGTCGCTGGGCGCGAAGAACGTGAACTACGACTTCCCGGCGTTCGGCATCCACGCCTGGAACAACTGGCAGGACGAGGCGTTCCGGATGATTCCGGATCTGTCGGCCAATATCGGGTGATCACCGTCCGGTGAACTGCTCGAACAGGCGCTCGCCCTCGAGGAGGAACAGGAACAGGTCGTAGTACACCGTGAGCATTGATCAAGTGTCCTACGAGCCGAGCAGTTCGGTGAGCCGATCCGCGGGCATCGGGTGGTGGAAGTACCAGCCCTGCGCGGTATCGCAGCCGAGTCCGAGCAGGCGATCTGCCTGGTGCAGGGTCTCGACGCATTCGGCGGTGACGGTCAGCCCCAGGGCGTGACTGAGATCGACGATCGTCTCCAGCACCAGCAGATCGCCGCGG
Source organism: Nocardia sp. NPDC051570 (assembly GCF_044454005.1). NCBI lineage: Bacteria > Bacillati > Actinomycetota > Actinomycetes > Mycobacteriales > Nocardiaceae > Nocardia > Nocardia sp. NPDC051570. The sequence goes on from NZ_JBITDI010000028.1 coordinate 39,665, forward strand.
TCGGAGGTGGTGGTGGTGCGGATGCGATGGATGAACTGGCCCGCGAGTTTGACCACGTGCAACGGTAATTGGCCGAGGTAGGCCAGATTCGAGTAGCCGGTGCCGAAGTCGTCGATGGCGATGCGCACCCCGGCGTCGGTGAGAGTGCGCAGTGCTCGCAGCGGCCGTCCGGTCGCATGCATGAACGCGCGTTCGGTCAGTTCCAGCTGCAGCAGCCGCGGATCGATACCGGTCTCGGCGATGATCGTCCGCACCCGATCCAGCCAGGCCGGATCGGCCACCTCCGCGGCGGAGACGTTGACGCTGATCACCGGGGCGCGCAGACCGAAGCGGTCGTGCCATCCCCGCGCGTCGCGGCAGGCCTGTTCGAGCACCATCGCCCCGAGGGCGGCGATATGGCCGGCGTCCTCGGCCAGATCGATGAACCGGGTGGGGGTGATCACGCCCAGCTCCGGATGTTGCCAGCGCACAAGCGCTTCCACCGCGACCGGCTGCCGGTCGGCGAGGGTGACGATCGGCTGGTAGTCGAGGAAGAATTCGCCGCGGTTGACCGCGGCGGGCAGTGCGGCGGTCAGTTCGGCGCGGGTGTGCTCGCGGCGGCGGCGGTCCGGATCGAAGACGGCGTAGCGGCTGCGGCCGCCGGTCTTGGCCCAGTACATGGTGGTGTCGGCGGCCTGCAGCAGCGCGTCGGTGGTGGTGAGCCCGGCCTGCTCGATCATGACGCCGACGCTCACGGTGACGGTCAGGCGGTGGCCCTGGATCTCGAACGGCCGCGCGAACGCGGCCAGGATGGTGCGTGCCAGCGCGGCCAGATCGCCGGTGCCGCTCGCGCGGGGTACCAGGATCACGAATTCGTCCCCGCCCATGCGGGCCACGAGCTGATCGGGTTCGGTGGTGCAGCCCTGCAATCGGGCCGCGGCCTGGAACAGCAGTTCATCGCCGAGGGCGTGGCCGAAGGTGTCGTTGACGGTCTTGAAATGGTCGAGATCGACGTAGCACAGGCCGACTCGGGACGATCGGTCGGCGAAGGCGGTGGTGAGCGTGTCGAAGAACCGGGAGCGATTGGCCAGTCCGGTCAGGGGATCGTGGTGTGCGCGGTAGTTCAGGCGTTCGCGCAGGGCCCGTTGTTCGGAGATGTCCTCCACCAGCACGAGCGTGTACTGCGGGTCGCCCTCGTCGTCGCGGACGAGCGAGACGTTGAGGTTGGTCCATACGGTGTGGCCGTCGCGGTGACGGTAGGCCTTCTCCAGTTGGAGGCTGTCGTGTTCGCCGCGCAGCACGCCGTCGTAGAGCTCCCACATACCCGGCGGATCCTCGGGGTGGCTGAGGTCGGTGACGTCGAATCGGCACATCTGCTCGGGCAGATATCCGAGCATCTGCGCGAACGCCGAATTCACCTCGACGATGCGCCCGGTCATATCCGAGAGGCCGGTGCCGATTCCGGCCTGGGCGAAGACCGCCCGCAGTCGCGCCTCGCTCGTGCGCAACTGCTGCTCGACCAGTTGCCGTGCGGTGATGTCGGCGGTGCGCACGCTTTCCTGCTCGGCGAGCAGCCAAGCGCGGAAGGCGCGCATATATCCCGCCGCGAACCAGCCGAGCAGTTCGGCCGAACGGGCCGGTGCCACACCGGTTTCGGCGAAGTAGGCGCCCAGCACCGTCAGGCTGCGGCCGAGCACCTCGTCGCCGACGAAATGGGCCGTCGCCAGCGCCGCCCCGACCGCGGCCACCTGTGCGGCATCGCCGGTCGCGGCGGTCAGCAGATCGGCGGCCAGCCGCATCAGCAGTCGCCGCGACTCGGCCGTGCTCAGCGGCACGACGTGATCGCGCACGCCGCCGCCGAGCGCGGCCGCCCACCGCCCGGCCAGATCGGCGTGCGGGCCGTCGAGATCGGACCCATCCCACGCCATGATGACCGATCGTAGCGGGGTGGTCGCGGATCTGTGAACTGCAGGCATTTCGAAAGGTGCTCGAATACGATTGCGATGCTTCGCCTTCCGGCGGGCGGGTTCGCAGGGAGGTTCCGATGACTTCCACGACTGGCCGCTGCTGGAACCCGGGCTGGTGCATCTGCCGCTGTGGCGGCCGGAGAATCCGGCCGATATCGGCGAGCATCCCGAATCCTCCGGCGCGTACGGCGGGCTGGCGCGGAAGGGCTGAATCGCCGGATGTGCTGGCGGCGAATCCTTTTCGCCCATGCCGGGATGCGTCGCCGGGAAACGCCGGTATGGTGTGGGCGCCCCTTAACTCTGAAAGGACTGTGGTGCGTACACCTCTACTGATGATCGCCTTCGGCGCGGCCCTGGCGGCCGGCGCTACGACCGCCGCCGCGGCCGGCCCGGCGCCGGCTATCGCGTCGACGAACTCGGAGCAGATCGTCATCGTCGGCACCGATGGGGACGGTCAGTCCCAGGCACTGACCGTCGGGCAGGAGCTCGCGGTCGCTCTGCCCGACACCCCGTCCACCGGATATGCCTGGCAGCTGCGCGGTTTCGATCAGAACGTGCTGCATCCGGAGGGCGATCCGCAGTTCAAGCCGGACGGGAGCTTCATGCCCGGCGGGCCCGGCACCACGGTGTGGACGTTCACCGCCGGAACTCCCGGCACCACCAAACTGGTGCTGGAGTCGGCGCCGGTGCAGCCGTGGGCGCAGCCCACGCCGCAGAAGAAGGAGTTCACGCTCACCGTGACGGTGCGCTGACCTGCTGTCCCCGTTGCCCCCGGCGAAAAGCGTGCCGGGGACAACGGGGAGGACAGCCGGGGACAACGGGGGCGACAGCCGAGGACAACGGGGCGACAGCCGAGGACAACGGGGCGACAGCCGAGGACAACGGGGCCCGAAACCGCTGCGGCTCCGATTCGGTTCGGCGGACAATCATGGAATGTCTTCTCCCGCAACTGTTTCTCCCACGGCGCCGGGTGCGATCCCGGTGCTGGGGCATGCGCTGAAGCTGCGCAATGATCCGATCGGCTGGTTCGAATCGCTACGCGCACAAGGCGATGTCGTGCGGATCAAGATCGGCTGGCAGTCGGCGTATGTGGTCACCTCCACCACCGTGAGCCATGAGCTGTTCGTCGCGAAGTATCGCTCGTTCGACAAGGGCGTGGCGGTCGAGCATTTCCGCGACGTGTTCGGGCAGGGGCTGCTCAGCTCCGACGGTGAGCTGCATCGGCTGCACAGGCTGTTGCTGCAACCGGCATTTCATCGGGATCGGCTCGCGGAATACCTCACGATCATGCGCGAGCAGATCGCCGAGCAGACCGATTCCTGGCGGGCGGGGCAGGTGCTCGACGCCCGCATCGCGATGACCGCGATCACCCTCGGCGTGGTGGCCCGCGCGATCACCTCCGCGCGAGTGGCCGACGAACTGGCGGCCGAGGTGCAGCAGCGGCTGCCGCGCATTCTGGACTTGTCCTACCGCCGCGCGATGTCCCCACTGCCGGTGCTGAATCGACTTCCGTTGCCCCGCAACCGCGAATGGACCGAACTGGTGGCCCGGCTGCATCCGCTGGTCGACCGGGTCATCGCCGACTACCGGCGCACCGACACCCGCCGCCCCGATCTGCTCAGCATGATGCTCGACGCCCGCGACGGTGGAAACACCATGTCCGACAGCGTGATTCACGATCAGATCGTGACCATCCTGCTCGCCGGGACCGAGACCACCGCGACCGGGCTGTCGTGGACCTTCGCTCTGCTGAGCGCTCATCCGGCGGTCGAGCAGCGGGTGGTGGCCGAGCTCGCGGAGGTGCTCGGCGACCGGCCGGTCGAACACGACGATCTGGCGCGGCTGGACTACACCACCCGCGTGATCGAGGAATCGCTGCGGCACAGCCCGCCGATCTGGTTGATCACCCGTCGCGCGATCGAGGAGGTCGAACTCGGCGCGCATCGCATCCCGAAGGGCGCCTCGGTGCTGCTGAGTCCGTATCTCACCGGGCACGATCCGGCGCTGATCACCGATCCGGAGGTCTTCGATCCGGACCGGTGGACGGGGGAGCGGATGACGGGCGCGCCGCGCCGGGCCGCGCTGCCGTTCGGGGCCGGGCCGCGCAAATGTATCGGGGATTCGTTCGCGGTCACCGAGATCGCCGTAGCATTGGCGACAATTCTGCGCAAGTGGCGCCTGCGCGTAAAACCTGGTACCCCTATTACTGCGGAGGCTGGCCTCACCTACTTTCCGCGCGACTTGCAGTTGATCGTGACGCCGCGCGTGAAGGAATTATGACCAGCGCGTGACCAGTGCTGCACCGCATTGAACGCGATATGAATTCCCGATGGCGATATCGCGCAAACGCCGTGTCTAAATTGCCGTTAATCCGAACGTTTTCGTATGTTTCGAACAGAAGCATGCTCGATGTGGTGGCTGGATGATCGGAGAGCGCGGCAATGGATCGCAGTTTCGGCACGGCAAACCGACGGACGGTACTGGGCGGGCTGCTGGCCGCCGGATTGGTGGGTGCGGCGGGTATACCGGAGGATATGGCCATCGCACTGGCCGAACCACGGCGGCGCGGCACCCTCGACGAGGTCGAGCATGTCGTCGTCCTGATGCAGGAGAACCGCTCGTTCGATCACTACTACGGCACCATGGCCGGGGTGCGCGGCTTCGCCGACTCGGCCGCGCTGCGGTTGCCCGGCAAGGGCGATCCGGTGTACCGGCAGCCCGATTCGGGTAGCAGCACCGGTTATCTGCTGCCCTTCCATGTCGACACCACGAAGGTCGACGGTCAGGATATGGGCGATCTGGCACACGACTGGAATACCACCCATATCGCGTGGGCGAACGGCGCCTACAACGCGTGGATTCCCGCGAAATCCCCTATGACAATGGGGTATTTCACCGATGCCGACGTTCCTTTCCATCGCGCCCTGGCGAATGCCTTCACACTCTGTGATCATTACTTCTGTTCGCTGCAGGGACCGACCACACCGAATCGCTTGTACCACTGGACCGGAACGATCGATCCCGGCGGCACCGCGGGCGGTCCGGCCACCGGAAATCCCGCAGACTACAATCCGGTATATCACTGGACCACGTATCCGGAACGATTGCAGCAGGCCGGAATCAGCTGGCAGGTGTTCGCCAACGATCGGGTCGGCGACGATACCTCGGGCGCACCGTTTCTCGGCGATTACGGCGATAATCCGCTGTGGCTGTTCCAGGCCTATCACGACGCGTTGAACTCCGACGATCCGGCCGTGCGCCAGCTGGCCGAGCGCGCGAATGTCACCGCGGGCTGGCAACCGGCCGGTGACGCCGACGGCAAGAACGTCGACTACGTACTCGAGCAGTTCGTGACCGCATGTAAGAACAACACGTTGCCGCAGGTGTCCTGGGTGGTCGCGCCCTACGGCTACTGCGAGCATCCCGCGGCTCGGCCGGTGGACGGCGCGGCCTACACCCAGCGCGTGCTGAAGGCCCTGTGGGACAACCCGAAACTGTGGGAGTCGACGGTTCTGCTGATCAACTACGACGAGAACGACGGCTTCTTCGATCACCTCGTACCGCCGACCGCGCCGCCGGGCGCGGCCGACGAATGGCTGCCGCTGGGGCAGTTCGCCGCGCTGCCCGAGCAGTCGGCGGCACTGGGTCCGAAGGTGCCGATCGGGCTCGGGCCGCGGGTGCCGCTGACGGTCATCTCGCCGTGGAGCCGGGGCGGATGGGTGAATTCCCAAGTGTTCGACCACACTTCGGTGCTGCGGTTCCTCGAGACCTGGACCGGGGTGGCCGAGCCGAACATCTCGCCGTGGCGGCGCGCGGTCTGCGGGGATCTCACCAGCTGCTTCGATTTCGGCAAGCGCGACACCAGCATTCCGACGCTGCCGGACGCGAACGAGTTGCGCCGCAAGGCCGATCAGACCCAGACCAAACTGCCCAAGCCCGCGCCGCCGAACTCCTCGTCGCAGACCCCACCGTTCCAGGATCCCGGACATGCCAAGGCGCGGCCGCTGCCGTATCAGCCGCTGGCGTGGGTGGAGACCACCGCGAACGCGGTCACCGTGCACTACGGCAACCGCGGCAGCGCGGCGGTGCCGTTCCAGACCTACCCGTATCAGCTCAAGGGTGCTCCGGCCCGGCAGACCGTGGTCGCCCCGAATGCCCAGGGCCAGGAGAAGTTCGACGGCGGCGGCTACGATCTGGCCGTGCACGCGCCCAACGGATTCCTCGTCGAGGCGGCGGGCGGGCCCGATACCGCGCCGCTGGCGGTGTCCGCGGCGCTGTCGGGTTCGGCCGATCAGCCGACTCTCACGGTGAAGATCCGCAATGCGGGCCCGGTGCCCGCCACGATCGCGATCAAGGACGGTTCGAAGGTCACCGTCGCACCGGGTGCGTCGAAGGATCTGCCGATCCCCACCGCGGACGGCTGGTACGACGTGACCCTGACTCTCGACGGCAACAAGGTCTGGCGGCGACGGTTCGCCGGTCACCTGGAGAACGGTAAACCCAGCCGCACCGGATAGCCCTGGCTACCAGACGAATTCGGGTGCGATGCCCCACTGTTCGAGCTCCGCGACGACCAGCGGGGCCAGGGCGGTGGTGGCGGGCAGCGGCGGCTGGAACGTGAGATACGTTGTCCGCGTGGTGGTCTGGACGAAGACCCGCACACTGCAGTTGTAGGGCTTGTGCAACAGCGACGTGGTCGGAATCCAGGCCCGGGTGGCGAAGGCGCGGGCATCGCCGAGGATGCCGGGCATGCCCTGGGGCATCGGGCCGATATTGGATACCACCGCATCCGGGCCCACGGCCATCACATTCGGCGGGGCCGCGGTCGCATAGGCGGCCTTGCTGCGGGCCCGGACCTCGGCCAGATCGGTATAGCGGCCCGCACCGGGCAGGGTGAGGGCGAATTCGGCCAGGTTCACCATGTTTCCGGTGCCGACGTCGCCCTCCTCGCGATGACTCACCCAGGACGCGACGCGCAGATCACCGGCGGGCCGTCCCCGCAGCGCGTGCACGACATTCGTGGCGACCGTCGTGATCAGGCCGGTCGCGGTGCCGCCGTGCGCCTCGGCCGCGGAACGCAGCGCCGCGCCGTCGAGCGCCACGACCGCGGGCAGCCGCGCCGCGAGCGGTCCGCCGTCGGTATTGCGGGCCGCGCGCCGCGCCATCGAACGCAATACCGCGCCGCCGGGGATGAGCATCGCGCCGTATCGGGCGGCCTCGAGCAGATCCGCGCCCAGTCCGGGCGGTGCGAGATCCGGTGCGGCCTGGGAGGAGTCGGCGTCGGCCGCGAGGTCGATCGCCGCGAAGATCCCCTGCCCGTCGGTGATGGCATGCGACACCACCAGCGACACCACCGATTCGCCGTTGTCGAGTTCGGTCGCCGACAGCACCCAGCCGCGGCCCGCGACCAGATCCAGCTCGACCGCGGCCTGGCGCTCGAGCCAGCCCAACGCCTCCGTGGCGGGTGTCACGGCGGATTCGGCGAGTACCGGATAGTCGTGCGCGCTGCGCGACCAGTAGGGCCGGGCGCCGGGCACCCGCGCGGCCACCAGCCGCCGTGACAGCGGCCCGTCGATCAGTCCGCGCCGCAGCCCGTCGAGCCGCTCGGCATCCACCGGCTGGCGCAGCCACCACGCCACCTGGACCGGCGCGGACACCATGAACGGCATCGCGAGCGCCTCCTGCGCCTTCAGCCGCGCCACGGCATCGGTCCGCCCCGCCTGCGCTACGGTCGCCGTCATCGAATCCAACCCTCCACCACATCGACAGGAACCACGACAGTCTGACACGGGCGGTGCCGCTCCGCTTACTTCGCGCCGCGTGGAATGCCGCTCCCGGCAACACATCCCGCGCCACGTCGATGCACGGTCATACCCGCGGCGATGCCGCTGCGACCCGAGTCACGTCCGCAGGCCCGCGATCTTCCCGCTACCGTCTCGGCGATCCGGTGGACACCACGACGCCGCCCGCATCCCCGGGAGGTGGATGCGGGCGGCGTCGTCTGTGGCGCTCGGCCGTTGTCAGGCGACCGCGATCAGGCGCGCCGCGTTGGCGGCCTCGTCGGTGACGGCCTTGTTCGCGGCCAGTTCGGCCTCGACGCGGCCGCGGTAGCGGGCGATCTCGCCCTCGGTGGTCTCGGCGTCCCAGCCCAGCGGGCCCGCGATCAGGTGGGCGATATGGGCGGCCGCCTCGACTCCGCGGTCGGCGAACTCGATGGAGATGCGGGTGCGGCGGGTCAGCACATCGTCCAGATGCAGGGCGCCCTCGTGGGTGGCGGCATAGACGGCCTCCGCGCCCACGTACTCCTCGGCACCCGGAATCGGCTGGGCCAGTTCCGGATTCGCCTCGATCAGGGCGAGCAGATCCGCGATGCCCGAACCGTAGCGGCCGAGCAGATGTTCGACGGTCTCGGCGGGCAGCCCGCAGCGGTGCGCGACGCCGGGCACATCGGCGGCCAATTCCTGGTAGCCGACCGCGCCGACGAGCGGCAGATGTTCGGTCACCGAGGGCGCCACCGCCGTGCCGAAATCGCGCACGGCCGCATCGACCACATCCGCGGCCATCACGCGGTAGGTGGTGTACTTACCGCCCGCGATCACGAACAGGCCCGGAACCGGTTCGGCCACAGCGTGTTCGCGCGACAGCTTGGTGGTGTCGCTGTCCTTCGCGCCCGCCAGCAGCGGCCGCAGGCCCGCGTAGGTGCCGACGATATCGTCCTCGGTGAGCGGTTCGCGCAGAATCGAATTCACGTGATCGAGGATGTAGCGGATATCGGTGTGGCTGGCCGACGGGTGGTTCTTGTCCAGCTCCCAATCGGTGTCGGTGGTGCCGATGATCCAGTGCTGATGCCACGGGATGACGAACAGGATGCTCTTCTCGGTGCGCATGGCCAGTCCGGTATCCAGATCCAGCCGCTCGCGCGGGACCATGATGTGCACGCCCTTGGACATGCGCACGTGGAACGGGAAGTCCACGCCGGTCATGCGATTCATCTCATCGGTCCACACGCCGGTCGCGCTGATCACGCTGCGGGCCCGCACGGTGTATTCGCGGCCGGTCTCGACGTCGGTGACCTGTGCGCCGACGACCCGCCCGCGGTGTTCATCGGGCATGAGCTCTGGGCCCTGCGTGGTTACGCAAGCTGCCGCCTCCGGGCCCTGACCGCTCATGCCTTCGCGCAGCAGGCCGGTCACCTTGGTGCGGGTCAGCACGGTGGCGCCGTGGCGGGCCGCGGTGCGGGCGATGGTCATGGTGTGGCGCGCGTCGTCGACCTGGGCGTCGAAGTAGCGGATCGCGCCGATCATCGCGTCCTCGCGCAGGGCCGGACCCAATTCCAGTGCGCGCGACCGGGATACGTGCCTGTGCATGGGCACCGCCCGCGCCCCGCCCATGGTGTCGTAGAGCGCCACGCCGGCGCCGATGTAGGCGCGCTCCCACACCCGGTGCTGCAGCGGCAGCAGGAACGACACCGGCCGCACCAGATGCGGAGCGAGCTTGTGCAGCAACAGCTTGCGCTCCTTGAGCGCCTCGCGCACCAGCCAGAAGTCCAGCTGCTCGAGGTAGCGCAGGCCGCCGTGGATCAGCTTGCTGGAGCGGCTCGAGGTTCCGGCGGCGAAATCGCGCGCCTCGACCATGGTGACCGACAGTCCGCGCGCCGCGGCGTCCAGGGCCGCGCCCGCGCCGACGACGCCGCCGCCGATGACCAGGACGTCGATCTCGCTGTCGCCCAGCGCATTGAGGGCCTCGGCCCGGTAGTCGGAATCCAAACGTGCGTTCATCGCAATACTCCTTCTAGTCGTCTTCGTCGATCCAGTCGAGGGTGCGCGCAACCGCCTTCTTCCAGCGGGCGTAGCCACGCTCGCGCTGCGCCTCGGGCAGGGTCGGATGCCAGCGCTTGTCCTCGCGCCAGTTCTCTTCCAGTTCATCGGTATTCGCCCAGAACCCCACGGCCAGGCCCGCGGCGTAGGCGGCGCCGAGGGCGGTGGTTTCGGCGACCACCGGACGCGATACCGGCACGCTCAGGAAGTCGGCCTGCAGCTGCATGCACAGCTCGTTGGCGGTCACGCCGCCGTCCACGCGCAGAACATCCAGGGTCACACCGGAATCGGCCTGCATGGCCTCCACGACGTCGCGGGTCTGATAGCAGATCGACTCGAGCGTCGCGCGCGCCAGATGCGCGTTGGTGCTGTAGCGGGACAGGCCCACGATCACCCCGCGCGCATCCGAGCGCCAGTACGGCGCGAACAGTCCGGAGAAGGCGGGCACGAAGTACACCCCGCCGTTGTCCTGGGTCTGCCGGGCGAGCGATTCGCTCTGTGCCGCACCGGAAATGATGCCCAGCTGATCACGCAGCCACTGCACCGCCGAGCCGGTGACCGCGATCGAACCCTCCAGCGCGTACACCGGCTTGTCGTCGCCGAACTGATAGGCGACGGTGGTGAGCAGCCCGTGCTGGGAGCGCACGATCTCGTGACCGGTGTTGAGCAGCAGGAAGTTTCCGGTGCCGTAGGTGTTCTTGGCCTCGCCGGGGCGGAAGCACACCTGGCCGACGGTGGCGGCCTGCTGATCGCCGAGCACACCGGCGAGTGGCACCTCGCCGCCGAACGGTCCGTCGGCGCGGGTCTTACCGAACAGCTCCGGATTCGACGACGGCGCGATCCGCGGCAGCATCGCGCGCGGAATCCCGAACAGCGCCAGCAATTCCTCGTCCCAGTCGCAGGTCTCGAGGTCCATGAGCATGGTGCGGCTGGCGTTGGTGGGATCGGTGACATGTACGCCGCCGTGGGGTCCGCCGGTCAGCTGCCACAGCAGCCAGCTGTCGGTGGTGCCGAACAGCGCGTCGCCGCGTTCGGCGTCGGCGGCCACGCCCGGCACATTGTCCAGGATCCAGCGCAGCTTGCCGCCGGAGAAGTAGGTGGCGGGCGGCAATCCGGCCTTGCGGCGGATGGTTTCGCCGTGTCCGGCGCGCTCGAGCTCGGCGGCGATGCGGTCGGTGCGGGTGTCCTGCCAGACGATGGCGTTGCAATACGGACGCCCGGTGTGGCGGTTCCACACCACGGTGGTCTCCCGCTGATTGGTGACCCCGACCGCGGCCAGATCCTCCGCGGTCAGATTCGCCGTGGTGAGGGTGGTCTGGATGACCGCGCGGGTGCGCTCCCAGATCTCGGTGGGGTTGTGCTCGACCCAGCCGGCGCGCGGCAGGATCTGTTCGTGTTCGAGCTGATGCCGGGCGATCTCGTTGCCGCCGTGGTCGAAGACCATGAAGCGGGTACTGGTGGTGCCCTGGTCGATCGCTCCGACGTAGCGCGGGCCGCCGTTGGCTCGGTCGCTCATCCCGAGTTCCTTTCGGTGAATCTCTTGGCAGACGTGACGTTTCAGAACAGGACTTGGGCGACCAGGCCGGCCAGCACGCCGCCGAGCAGCGGGCCGAGGACCGGGACCCAGGCGTAGGACCAGTCGGAGTTCTTGTGCGCCGGGTAATCCGCGCGCGGTGCGCCGGGACCCGTTGCGGTATCGGGCAATTCGGAGCTCACGGACTCGGCGGCGGTGGGCGCCTTACTGCCCATCGGCAGCAGGGCGTGCGCGATACGCGGCGCGAGGTCGCGGGCGGGGTTGATGGCATAGCCGGTCGGCCCGCCGAGTGAGGCGCCGATGCCGACGACCAACAGGGCCGCGGCCACCGGTCCGAGACCCGTGGGGGTGTGCCCGATCCCGAGGATCACCAGCACGAGGGCGAAGGTGGCGATCACCTCGGTGACGAAGTTCCAGCCGTAGGAACGGATTTCGGGGCCGGTGGAGAATACGGCCAGTTTCTTGGCCGGATCCGGTTCGGCCTCGAAGTGGCTGCGATAGGCGAGATAGGCGGCCGTCGCGCCGAGGAATCCGCCGACCATCTGACCCGCGATATAGGCGAGGGTGTTGGCGACGGTGATATCGATGCCGGGCGCGTATTCGTGCGCGCCGCTGGCCCAGATGCCGAGGGTGACCGCCGGGTTGAGATGGCCGCCGGTCTTGTAGGCGACGTAGACGCCCGCCATGACGCCCAGGCCCCAGCCCATAGTGATGAGTAACCAGCCGCCGTTGAAGCCCTTGGATTTGGCCAGCAACACGTTGGCGACCACGCCGACGCCGAGCAGCACCAACATCCCTGTACCGAAGGCCTCGCTCACGAAGATCGAGCCGAAGTTCACCGTTGAACCTCCATTAACCGTGCCGACCGCCGGTGCGGTCGCATTTCTCGTGACGTTACGAGTCCGCGGCGAAACCGGACACAGGACGCGTTCGACATTGTCGAACAGCCGCCGTGGCCGGTCGGACGCGGTGCCACTACTGTCGAGCGATGAATCACAGCGTGACGTAGATCACAACTTTCGTCGGGCTATGTTGCTGAACAGTCACTGCGTGTTCGACATTGTCGAACAGGCGAAGGTAGGTTTACTCGCGTGCCCGGCCCGATCCAATCCATCGAGCGGGCGGCGGCCGTGCTGCGGCTGCTGGCCCGCGGCTCCGGCCCGCTCGGCGTCGGCGATATCGCCGCGGCCCTCGGACTGGCCAAACCCACCGCGCACGGAATACTGCGCACCCTGACCGGCGTCGGCTTCGTCGAACAGGACTCCGTCTCGGGCAAGTATGGGCTCGGCGCTGCCGTGCTGCATCTGGGCGCGGCCTATCTCGATGCCAACGAATTACGCTCACGCGCGATCAACTGGGCCGACGCCCTGGCCGCCCGCACGGGTGAGGCGGTGCGGATCGCGGCCCGCGTCGATGATCGAATCGTGGTGATACATCACGTCTTTCGCCCCGACAACAGCGCACAGGCCCTGGAGGTGGGTGAGCTGCTGCCGCCGCATGCCACCGCGCTGGGCAAGGTGCTGCTGGCCTACGACGCCGATCTGGCCACCATGGTGCGCGCCCGGGAGCTGCCCGCGCTGACCCGGCGCACGATCGTCGACCGGGTCGCGCTCGGTCGCGAGCTCGCGGGGGTGCGCCAGGCCGGATTCGCCAGGGACGCCGGGGAATTCACCCCGGGCGCGGCCGGTATCGCCGCCCCGATCCGGGCCCGCGGCGGACTCGTGGTGGGCGCCATCGGCATTACCGGCGCCCTCGACGCGCTCTGCGACACCCAGCTGCGACCCCGGCCTAGTCTGATCGCGTACGTCCGCGATACGGCAGCGGCCGTGTCGCGGGATCTGGGTGCCGCGCAACGACATTCACTGTCCACAGAAAGCGACCAGGAATGACGCAACGCTATGTGCTGGCCATCGACCAGGGCACCACCTCCACCCGGTGCATCCTGTTCGATCAGCGGGCCCGGCTGGTCGGGGTCACCCAGCGCGAACATCATCAGCACTATCCGCGCCCGGGCTGGGTCGAACAGGACGCCACCGAGATCTGGCGCAACCTCGAGCGGATCCTGCCCCGCGTGCTGCGCGAGGCCGGGGTCGGCGCGGAACAGATCGCGGCCGTGGGGATCGCCAATCAACGCGAGACGACCGTGGTGTGGGATCGGCGCACCGGCGTCCCGATCGGGCGGGCGGTGGTCTGGCAGGATGTGCGCACCGAGGAGCTGGTGCGCGAACTCGAGCGGCGTCCCGGCGCCGAGCGGATCCGCCCGCTGTGCGGCCTGCCGCTGGCCACCTACTTCGCCGCGCCCCGGCTGCGCTGGCTGCTGGACACCACCCCGGGCCTGCGCGAGCGCGCCGAACGCGGGGACGTGCTGTTCGGCACCATCGAGACCTGGCTGATCTGGAATCTCACCGGCGGCGTCGACGGCGGCCTGCACGTCACCGACGTCACCAATGCCAGCCGGACGCTGCTGATGAATCTGGCCACCCTGTCCTGGGACGCGGAACTGCTGGAGTTCTTCGGTATCCCCGCGGCCATGCTGCCGCGTATCCGGCCGTCGACCGCCTCCTACGGCACCACGACGCGGGTGGTGCCCGGCCTGCGCATCGCCGCGGCGCTCGGCGATCAGCACGCGGCGCTGTTCGGCCAAACCTGTTTCGCCCGTGGGGAAACCAAATGCACCTACGGCACCGGCGGATTCCTGATGATGAACACCGGCCGCGAGTTGGTGCAGTCCGAGCGCGGGCTGCTGACCACGATCGGCTATCAGATCGATCGCGACCCGGTCTACGCGCTCGAGGGGCCGATCGCGGTGACCGGCTCACTGGTGCAATGGATTCGCGACAACATCGGTCTGGTCGCCAGCGCCCCGGAGATCGAAACCCTCGCTCGCACAGTCGAAGACAACGGCGGCTGCTATATCGTCCCGGCGTTCTCCGGGCTGTACGCACCGCACTGGCGCGGGGATGCGCGCGGGCTGATCATCGGGCTCACCTCCTACATCACCCGCGGACATCTGGCGCGCGCGGTACTCGAGGCCACGGCCTGGCAGACCCGCGAGGTGGTCGATGCGATGAACGCCGACTCCGGGCTGCAGGCGCGGTCGCTGCGCGTGGACGGCGGCATGACGTCGAACAATCTGTTGATGCAGATCGTCGCGGACGTTCTGGACGTGCCCGTCATGCGCCCGTTCGTCGCCGAGACGGTATCGCTGGGCGCGGCCTATGCCGCCGGGCTGTCGGTCGGCTACTGGCCCGATCTCGAGGGGCTGCGGCGCAATTGGCGGGTGGCCGCGCAGTGGACCCCGCGGATGGATCCGGACCTGCGGGCCGACGAATACGACAACTGGAAACGCGCGGTCGAGCTGACCTTCGGCTGGTTGCGCGCCGATCGGGGCCGCCGCGCCGCGGCTCGGTGAGCGACTGTCGCGAAATCCCTGTGGCCGGGCCGCGCGCGGGCCACAATGATCACGATTCACCTCCTGCTTGTTTTCGTGCTCGTGCCGAAGAAGTAGTCCCTCGCCCCACCCGCAGGTGGGCAGGACGGGATAGAGAGGTAGTCGAATGAGCAAGTTGCGTTTGCTCGGACATGCGGTGCTCGGCGGCATCGCCGCACTGGCGGTGGCCGCGCCCGCCCACGCCGAACCGCTCTGGTCCGGCGGTCCCGACATTTCCGATATTCCCGGCGCCGGAACGCTGGTCGGGCCCGCCCAGATCAAGGCGCCGTGCACCTCGCCCGACACCCGCGCCTGCCTGCAGCTGTCCAGTAACGAGGGCTGGCTGATGGATCACGGCCGCGTCACCTACGGCCCCACCCCGATCTCCCATGGCCGCCCCGGATACGAGACGCCCCCGGGCATCTTCCGCGCCGCGTTCAAGAAGGAGTACCACTGGAGCACCATGCACAACGCGGAGATGCGGTGGGCGATCTTCTTCAACGGTGATATCGCCACCCATATCGGTCCGGTCGACGAGCAGTCGCACGGCTGCATCCGGATGGTGCCGGAGGGGGCCAAGGCCTTCTACGACTACATCAATCCGGGCGACCAATTCGAGGTCGTGCGGTAATCCGATGTGACGCTCGGCGTTCCGGCGCCCGTGGTGCGAATGCGCACCCCGGGCGCCGCCATGTGTAGATACACCTTGAAGCGAGCCGGGCCCCGCACTGAAAACGTTGGAAAGCTGCACTACTCTCGGCTTCGATCACGCTCTGTTCGATGCACCGTCGCTCGACGCAGGTTCTCTCGAATCCCATATCTCTGGAGGTCGTGCCGATGCCGCAGCTCGTGGGCCCCCCGCTTCCGGCGCTGGAACCGATGTTCCGCCCGCTCGCCCCGGTCCCCGAGACCGGGCATATCTTCGATGTCGAACGGCGCCTGGGCACCGTCGATATGGACGAACATCAGTACCTGCGCATCGACGGCATCGCCCGGCACCTGCAGGACGCCGGCGTCGACCACCTCGCGCATACCGGCGCGATGGACGACCACCCGCACTGGATCGTGCGCCGCACCGTGATCGATGTGCTGCGCCCCGTCGAATGGCCGGCCCGATTGCGGGTGCGGCGCTGGTGTTCGGCCCTGTCCTCACGCTGGCTGAACATGCGGGTGCGCATCGACGCCCCCGGCGGCGGGCTCATCGAGACCGAGGGCTTCTGGATCCACATGAACAAGGAGGCGATGAGCCCCTCGCGCCTGTCCGACCGCTTCTTCGACCTCATGGCAAGCACCGCCACCGACCAGCGCCTGCGCTGGAAGCAATGGCTCACCGCCCCCCTCCCGCCCGCCCCCGGCATCCCGTTCCCCTTGCGCCGCACCGATATCGACCACTTCGAACACGTCACCAACACCGCCTACTGGCACGCGGTCCACGAATACGCTTCCCCCGCAACCACCCTCACCGCCGCCCCCCACCGCTACATCCTGGAATACAACAAGCCCATCCACTTCGGCGAACCCCTCCACCTGCACCCCCTCCACACCCCCGACTCCCTGACCCTCTACTTCACCGTCGACTCCGACATCCGAGCAGTGGCCCAAGTCCTCCCCCTGCTCTCCTGACCCGACACGAAACCCCCATTCTCCTGCCGATTTGGTCCAGACCCCGGTAGGTGGGGTAATCTCTTCGAGCACCCGCCGGAGCGGATGCAGCGGGCTGTGGCGCAGCTTGGTAGCGCACTTGACTGGGGGTCAAGGGGTCGCAGGTTCGAATCCTGTCAGCCCGACACGGAAAAACCCTCTCTGACCTTGGTCGGAGAGGGTTCTTTGCATTTCAAACGACCCGGAGAGCGGGACCAGAACGGGACCGCAGGTGCTTGGATAGCTTGTCACCAGCCCCGGTGACCTCACGCAGATCAGGATGAAGGTACTTCTCCGTCGTCCGGCTGTCGGCGTGCCCGGCGATCTTCTGCAACACATGCAGCGGCACACCGGCGTCCGCCATCCACGTCAGCCCGGTATGCCGAAGATCATGCCGACGCAGATAGTCGTAGCCGAGTTTGCCGACCACCTCATCCCAATGCGTGGCATCCCGCAGCACACCCGTAGCGATTCGGCCACCACGCGGGCCACGGAACAACCGGGCATCCGGATTGTCTCGGCCTGCCGCCTCCAACCGAGCTGACACCAACGTGCGCACCTCTTCGATCAGCGGAACCACCCGAGCCCGATTTCCTTTGGTGCCCTTGTCATCCAGTCCACCCGGTGACGGCGTGGTCTGGCGGCGCACCATCCACGTCCACGTACTCGTGTCGATGTCACGCACCCGACACCCGGACACCTCCCCGATACGCGCCGCGGTGCACGCCGCGAAGACCACCACCTCACCCCAGCCCCGATAGCGATCGGCCGACCGTTCCACCAACGCATTCGCCAGCGTCGTCAGCGCCGCCCAATCCGGAAGCGCAAGCGACCGCGGATCGTCGAGTTCGTCTTCGATCTGCTGATACAGCTTCTGCCAGCCCCGAATATGCGCCGGATTGTCCTCCCGCAGGCCATCCCGCTTGGCCTGTTCCATCACCCGCACCAGCATCGCGAGACTGTTCTTCACTGTCGATTTGCTGGCACCTGTATTGATCCACCCGACCACCGCGCGGTCCACCGCACCGTTCGTGATCATGGACACCGGAAGGTGACCGAGGGCCGGAACAATCCGCTTGCGCCAACCCGCTTTGTACGGATCGCCGGTCTTCTTCTCCAATCCCCGCAACGCGAGTTCGAGATTCGTGTCTCCGTATTCCGACAGCCGCATGGTTGCCGCCTTCGGGTCGATACCCAGAGCTGCTTTCCGCTTCAGGTAGTCGATCCATTCTTCGGCCTCCTCCCGGGTCGCGAACGGCTGCACAATCGCCGGGCGCTTCTTGGTGCCCGGCACCGTCCATCGCGCTCGGGCCTTGAACGGCCGTTTCCCGTAATCTGCTCGTTCCTCGACATCGAACGAGATGCGCACGCCGACAGGGAGATTCACCGGGTTTGACATCATGCCGCTGCCGCAGCCGGGTCAGTCCGATGAGCTCGGAGGAACGCCTCGATGTCCTCTCCGCTGTACATCACCACGCGCGGAGACACCCGGACATATGCCGGGCCGTACGGCGGATCAGCAGTACGCCACCGCCTCATGCTGGATGGATCGACACCGAGCACCTTCGCAGCCTGTCTCGTCGTGAACCATTCGCCATGAACCAGGTTGGTATCCATTCTCCACCCCTCACGCAGCCGTCGAAGTTGCCGAACTATTCGAATTGCCAGGTGGTTCGGCGGCCATCCGGGCTCTCAGGTACTCCGCGCGCCACACGGACCGGCGGGAGATCGCGCCCATGATCAGGTACTCGCGCAGGGGTCGCTGCGTGTCACCGGGTTCGACCGGGGTGACCTTCAGATATGAGGTATCAGGTTTGACGATGCCGACCGCGGCGAGCATTTGCCGAACAAACTCGACCCGATCGGCCCGGTGATCCGGAAGCGTCTTACCCGACCAACGCCGCGACACCAGCACACGGCGGCCGGGCAGGCCGAGAGTGTCGCGGCGGTGGGCTTTGCCCTTGCAGCGACCAGGGACGGTCTTGTCGCTGGCGCCGCGGGGCACGATGCCGTATTCCAGCCACACCGGACACTGCGGTGAACACGGCACATGCTGCAACGCGGCATGCAACCGGTCGTAATGCTCAGCAGCCCGGTCCGAGCGCGGTTCGACAATCTCGCTGATCGACTTCACCAGGTACTTCGTGACGTAACCGATGGTCTTGCCCGCCTTCTCCGCGATCACACCCTGAATGTGCTTGCGGTCCATCTGCTCACCGAACCGGACCACGTGCGCGGGTTGCCGCTGCGGGGCATCCAGCGCGGTATCCCAATCGGTGAGCGGTTCACCGGTTATCGGGTCCACGAACGCGGCTCTGCGCCTGTCCCACACCGGCTGATGGCCGCCGCCGTAGATACGGTTCTCTGGATCGAAGTACGGCCACCACACCTGGTGATACGTCGCCGCGGTCACCTGGCGAAGAATCTCCCGCGAGACCGCGCCACGAATCAGGATGTGCAGGTGCGGGGCACCGCGCAGCTGTGGTTCCACCGTCGCGAAATACTGCACGTCCCAGCCGACCGCGCGGCGCAGGTTCTGAATCCAGCGGTCCACCAGCTTGGAGAAGAACACGATATCGCGTGCCTGTGTGGTGTAGTCGTAGCCGCCAGGATTCACCGGCGACCCGTCCGAGCACGGCTTGCCCTTCTCGTCGGTGGCGCCGTCGGTGTTGATGCGCCCGTAGGAGGGCATGGTGAGAGTGACGAACATGCTCGGCCGGTACAACTCCGCGAACACCTTCCCGAGCGTGCGCCGCTCCACCTTCCTGCGAGGCAGATTCGGGGCGTCCTGCCGCCTGCGAGTCGAGCGCCGACGCCGATCCTTCGCGGTAGCGTCCACGGCCGGGAGACGACCACGCAGACCGGTTTCCCGCAACTCCCGGTCCAGATCCCGGATCACCTCCTCCCGGATAACAGTCGCCAACTCCTCATCCCCGTCAGCGACGGCCTGCCGGTACTCGGTGACCAGATCAGCACGGGCGGTGAGCAATTCGATTTGCTGCTCGGTCGGCTCCACCGTGTAGGGGACCGGTTCTTCCCCGATGTGCCAGCCCTCCCGGCACTGCGCGATCCGCAGCAGGCGATGAGCTTTCGCACACGCCGGGCACACCGACTCGATCGTGGACTTGCACGGTGCGCCCTCGTAGGTGACCGTGCCCGTCTTCGGGTCCTCCACCCGCATCGGGATCGGCCGCTGGCACACATCGAACTTCTCCGCCGCCGCATGCGCGATATCGAGCAGGTCCGGCTGGGCACGACGTTCCGCCGCAGTCTGCCGGGTTGAGGTGTTCTCGTCGATCTCGGTCATCAGGCAGCGTCCTTCCGGTAGCCGCGGTCGAGGCGGGGCAGGGTGATGGTGTCGGCAAGCGAATCGGTCCGGCGCAGAACCAGCTCGATCAGGCCGGGGCCGACGATGGTGGCGCGGCATCCGTGCGCGCCGAAGGTGTGGGCGATCCGGTCGACACGGCTTTCGTAGTCGGCGGGGCACTGGCCCTCGAGCATCCGCACCCGCACCCGATCCAGAGCGCCACCGATCCGCACTGACACCAGCCGCGGCACCAACGTCGAATCCTCCCGAGTGACAGTGAGATTGCAGGCACGAAGGTATTTCGCCCAGCGACGGTGGTAGCGCCACCAGGTGAGGAACCGGGCACGGGCCCGCGAGATGATCCACCGCTCGAAGGTCTGCGGACTCCTGAGTCGCCACAGCACCATCACCGCGATGAACACCCCGACCACCACGACACCGGCCACCCACGACACCCACACCCCGACAGCCACCGCGACCCCGATCGGGATCGAGACCATCGGGAACAGCAGCGCCCACCACGCCACCACGAACCCCGCCCGAATGATCTGCCACACCAGCTCCATCACCGCGGCGGCAATCATGTCGAATGGATCATGAGAGCTGTTGGCGTGCTGCGTATTTCGATCCTGATTCATTGATCAGTCCTTTCCAGGGGTGAACAGGGAGAGTTGTCCGTCGCAGTCCCACCGAGGAGCATCGGGCAGCTTGCGGTGGCGGTCCTTGGGCTTGCGGACCTGAGCGGCGGCCTTCGCGACGATCGGATTGACTTGCGGCTGAGTGGTTTTCGTCGCCGGAGGCTCTTTTCGGCTGGTCATTGACGATCACCTTCGTCGTCTTCGTCGGGTCCGAATGGCTCGTACGGTTCGCAGTGGCCGCACTCGTAACAGCGCATGATCGAGCCGCCGAGCGGGCCGAACGGCTGCACATACATCGGAATGCCGCAACAGGGATACGCTCTGGTCTCGGTCATGCCGCCCAGCCCTCTCCGTCGTCGAAGTTGCCGTTGTCGACGCTGTCGTTCCAGCCGGGCACGTGACCGGTCTCGGCCCACAACTGCACTGCCGCGGTGACCGGATCCAATCCGGCGCGGTTGTAGTGGCAGCGCCGACGAGCGCGGAGATCGACCACGGCGTCGATCGCTTCGTCTTCCAGACGTTGTGCCAGACGAGAGCGGAATGGCTGAATATCGTTGTCATGCATGGTCATTCCTCGATTTCTGTGTCGGAGATGCCGCATCGGGTGCAGGTGCGGGGACGGTTCTTCTCGCCCAGCGGCCAACGGCGAGGTTCTGGGAAGAGGTGGCCCTGCTGCGCGCATCGGGCAGTAGCGATGCAGCCGTCGCACAGGACGCGGTCCCCGTCGTAGACCCAGCCGATCCCCGCACCGCGAGCGGCGATATAGGAAATCGCCTGAGCAATGGAGGCGAAACACAAGCTGTCGTACCGGAATTCGGTATAGGTGTCGCCGCAGGAATCGCAATACACGACCACATGCGCTTCGATAACGAATCCGGTCCTCATGACAGCTCCTCATCCGACAGGCCCGCCACCGTTGTCACCGATGCCGCGGTGAAAGCGGCAGTCACCCCGTAGAAGTCCATTTCGCGGGCCCGGGTGATGTGGACCGTGAAGCCTGCCTCCACCATCTGAGCCAGTACCTCAGCCACATGCTCAGCGGTCCCGGTCACCTCCACCCGAGCCAGGACCATGCGCGCATTCATGCCGCCAACCCCTCACCATCGCCGGGGATCTCGTCGCCGAGGTCATCAGGGTCGAAACCGCTGTAATCGGCCTGCGGAGCGAAATCGGGCTGTTCGGGGGCATACGCCTCGACAATGGCGTCGATATCCTCGTTCGACACCCAAAACGCCCGCACCCGAACGAACTCGGCGGTGCCGTCCTCCCCGACATAACCGACACCCGGTGTGCTGTCCGGGATCTCGTCGCAACGGGCACCCCGATCACGGGCACCGTGACCGTGCACCATCGCCGTCTGCGTCGGCTCATCCAACCGCAGGCCGATCCGGACCGGGAACAGTTGCCGGTTGGGCATGGTCTCCTTGGACGGGTCCTGCAACGCGGCGATCACCGACACCCCGACCGCGCGGCCCTGCGACAACAGCAACCCCGTCAACCGGCGGAACTCCTCCTGCTGCTCACGAGTCGCATACGACGACAGGGCAGCGGCCTCGTCGATGATGATCAGGATCAGCGGCTCGTCGATGCTCGGAACGTGTTTGCGGACACCGGCTTCCATCAACCGGGCCGCCCGCTCCTGCATCACCGTGACGGCCTCGGTGAGCATGGCGATGATGCGGTCACCGTCGTATTCGAAACGCACCCACAACCGGCGGCCGCGGCCGAATTCCATGCCGCCCTTGGGATCTGCCATCCAGATATCGACGATCCCGGCTTTCACCGCCGGGCCGATACCAGCGATGATCGACCACAGCACCGAGCCCTTCCCGGACCCCATCGCCCCGGCGAGCAGGATGTGGGCGTAAAGCACCTTCAGCAGCCACACGAACCCGTCTTCGCGGACACCGACCGGAACCGCCTCCAGGTCCACCCCATCGGGGACCGCCACCGGCACCATTGCCGAGGCAGCGAGCGTGTCGTACACGCGCACCTGAAGACGGACCCAGCCCGGCTCGGGCGAGATCACGGTCACCCGAGCCACCCCCAAGTAGTGGGCGAGCTTGTCGCGGGTCTCGTCGTTGTTCCAGTCCTTGAACGACTGCCCGCCCAGCATCTGGAACTCCACCACCAAGCCCTGCCGGTCGTAGTCGCAGAACTCCAGCCGCGGGAACCCGGTCGCCACCGCACCGAGACCGACCGCACGCAGCATCAACGCGGTATGCATCGGGTCGCACAACACCAACACCGCAGGCCGCAACTCCGGCGGAGCCGCCGCGGCGATCTCTTGCGCGGACTGCTCCCGCCCCGCACGCGGACGACCAGGCCACGGGAACAACCACGCCAGGAAGGCCACGCCACCCACCAGGCCGAACAGCCAGGGAATGAACACGATCATTGCCAGGAACTCCTTGTCAGGACACCGCGAACGGCAGCGCCTGTTGCTGCACTGGACGCGGAGGACGAATAGGGCGCACCCGAGGCCGAACCGGCGGGGCGGGTGCAGGATTGGGGCGGGCAACCGGCTCAGGCGAGTCCGGCCACACCGAAGACGAATCGAGCGAATCAGCCTCTGCCACAGACGATTCCGAGGATGACATAGGCTCCGGGATCGGGTCGGCAACCGGTGTCGACTCCTCCCGGGTAACGCGGAACAGCATCACCAGCCCATGCGTGTCCACCAACAGACCGATCGGGGCAATAGCCGCAACCAAGGCACACAGCAGACCGGGCAGCTCATGACCACCCACGACGGCATGCAAGCTGTTGCCAGCCACCGACACCACCGCGCCCGCAACCAGAACCCAGGTGAACCAGCAGCGGGCCTTCGCGGTATTCGCCAGCACCAGCACACCCGCGGTGGCCTGAAGGATGGTGCCGTCCACGATCACCGGGAACAGCCACGCATCCGAGGACGGAATATGCGCCAGCACCGCCAGATCCCGCAGAGTGGCGAAGGACAGGCGGAACGCGGCAGCGCCGACGCCCACGATCACCAAGACCGCGAACACCCGCGCTGCCAACATCCCCTTGCGCGTGGACATCACGCACTCGCCTGCTCAGGGCCGTCATAGAGCGCATCCAGCTGGAACTGCATGCGGTCCAACTGCGCGCAGATCGCGGGGAACTCGTCCATCTGCTTGCGCATCGAGCGAAGCTCGCCCGCCTGCTCCAGTGTCAGCAGCTCGACTTGAACCTCACCGGCCCAGTCTTCGAGCCTCGCAACCCGGTCCATCAGCGCGAAGACCTTGCCCAACCCGATACCGAGCAGAGTCACCACCAACACGAACAAGGCCACCACGATCGACCAATCGGCCAACGCATACAGCTGCATCACGCCACCGCCTTCACAGGCGCATCAGCGGCGGCCACGTACTCGGCGTACTCATGCTCGGCCAGCACATTCGGCAGCGCATCCGCCAAGGCGCGAGCATCCTCGATGGTCAGCATGGCCGTGACGGCACCCAACCTCACGTAGATATAGGCCGGGACACGCGACTCATACCGGTTCTCCGGGCCGTAGTGCTCCACCTTCTCAGGCCAATACTCGGCCGACCGGAACTCGAAATGCGTTGTGGCAGTGACCCAAGACGACATCACGCAGCCGCCTTCCCACTGGCCGGACGCGAGGCACCCGGATCAGCCGGAGGCTGCTTGGCACCAGAGTTGTCGCCCTTGATCCCGGTCGCCCGATACTGGTAGCCCAGGTACTTGTACTCGCCCTGACCCATCACCTTCGGCTCCGCGGTCAAGCCCTCCAGCTCGATCCACCACAGGTCAGTACCCGGAGCAACCTGCTCACCGGCCGGGATCGGCTGATGCGGCGCAACGAACGTGATCTCGAACGACGCCCGCTTACCCTTGCCGTCACTGGCCTCATGCGGATCGGTCACCGTCGCCTTCCACAACGGCAGACCCGACCCCTCACCCGTCTTCGGGTCGAAGTCGAACATCTGCTCCTGCAACGCATTCCGGTCCGGGTTGTACTTGATCGCCGGAACGATCGCCGTCATCAACATCAACCGCTGCGGGAACGCCTTGCTGTGATCAATCGGGAACTGGTGGCCCTTGGGGATCGCCATGTCGTGAACTCCCTTGTCGTGGTGTTGATTTCGCCTGTCGGTCACCAGCTGTGGTGCTCGACACACTTAGAATCGCGCGACATATAGGGACGCAAAAACCTGAGAATGGGGACATTTGGGGACACTTCTAGGTGTAGGATGTCCCTGTGGCGAACGAACGGCTCCGCGGTGCGATGGCCGCCGCAAATTTCTCTAAGAACGGCCTTGCCGAGGTTCTTGAGGTTGGGCCGAAAACCGTTGAGCGATGGCTCACTCAGGATCGGCAGCCCCATCCGAGCATGCGTTTGAAGGTTGCTCGCGCCTTGGGATGCGAAGAGACGTACCTCTGGCCAGAACTGTTGTCAGGCAGTCGATCAGCTGCTGCGTCCCTCTCGGAGATCGTTCAGATCTGGCCGACCCGTTCTCAAGTGCCCTATGAGGTCTGGCGGTCACTAATGCGCCAGGCTCACACCAACATCCAGATCCTCGTGTATGCAGGTGGTTTCCTCGTCGAGTCGCTCGACTTCGTCAATGTCGTACGCGCCAAGTCGGAAGAGGGCGCTGAGATTCGAATCCTCCTGGGTGATGGCGACTCCGAAAACGTTCGAGCCCGGTCGCGCGAGGAGGGGCTGGCATCGTTGCCGCAACGATGCCATTCCACGCTCGAATACCTCTGGGAGACATCGCATCTGCCACGAGTCGACATCAGGACTCATCACACTCCGCTGTACAACAGCATCTATCGCTTCGACGACTCGATGCTTGTCAACACCCACAGCTATGGTGCCTACGCCGCCAAGTCACCCGTGCAGCACCTGCAACAAGTACCAGGCGGCCACTTGTTCGAGTACTACCGCGAATCATTCGAAGCAGTCTGGGCTACTGCCCGTCGAGCAGTACTGTGAGGTGCATGGGACGACGCATCGACTACCACGACGACCCGAACGCCCCCGCCGCTAACAGTGTCCGACCTAGCGCCGGAGCATTCGTCCAGCGTGATGATGCCGTGTTGCTCATTTGTCGATCCGACAACGGCAACTGGTCAATGCCCGGCGGCGCACATGACCCGGGCGAATCACTCAGTCGGACCGCAGTGCGAGAGACGCAGGAAGAGACTGGCGTAAATGTCCATTTGACTGGGATAGTCGGAATATTCACTAACCCAACTCATGTAATCCACTACACCAGCAACGACGAAGTTCGGCAGGAATTCACGATCATCTATCGAGCCGAACCGATTAGCGGCGAACCAACTCCTAGCGACGAGAGCATACTTGTCGAATGGGTTCCAATCGACAAGATCGCAAGCCTCCAAATGGATCCTAGCCAGCGCAAGCGGATCAATTGGGCGCTATCTGAGGGCGAACCTTACATCGACCCCGAGGCGCGCTGAACTGCTGCCCGCAGCAACGGCTCAGCTCGAGTAATAGCAGTGTGGACAACGCTGCCTTCCTCGTATCGCGTGAGGATCTCGTCTATGCGCTCGTCGAATGTCAACGTCTCACCGTTTGGGCCAGTGGTCATGTCTGCCCACCACACGAGATCAGTCGCCTGTGCCAGGCCAGGCACGTCTGGCGCTTGAAACGGCTCGAAAATCGCTTTACCCAAACCTCGGACGTCCGCCTCAACTCTGCTTGCTGAATGAAATGCGACGATATGGCAAACGCATTCCGGAAACCCTTGACTCTGCAATAGGTTCGCGCCGTCAATCGGATGGAACCCAATGATCGGATGCCCATATCCGACATCGTGCAAATAAGCCGCCAATATTGTCATCGACCGAATTTCCTTGGGCAGCAAATCAGACCTTGACTCCACTTTGCGACCAACCTCTATCGAATGCGCCCGCCGCGCATTTGTCAGAGGCTCCAGTAATTCGGTAATGGTGGAGTCCATTGGACCAGTCTAGCTGACTCCGGACAGACACTATTTCCCGAGGTGGTTACAGAGACTGAATTCGTGATGTCGTCATGAGCTGAGGGGTGCGAGGCCGGTTGCTGTGAGGCAGCCGTCGATCAGGTGGGGCCGGTGCTGAATA
>NZ_JBITDI010000029.1:0-60868 GCF_044454005.1 Nocardia sp. NPDC051570
CCGCCTACTACAACCTGCTCACCCGGGCCCGGGAAGCGGCTGGGCTGCATCCCGGCCTGATGCTGCGTGCCCTGCTCACCGCCGCTCACACCCTCCTCTACACCGCCGCGATCGCGGCCGCGGTGGCGGCGATGGCGTGGTTCACCACCCCGTTCCTGTTGCTGGCCGTGCTGCCGGTCTGGGTAGTCTCGCGGCGCATCAACCGCGACTGGCACCACCTCATGGCCAGCCAAGCCGAATACCGGCGCACCACACTCCATTTGGAACAAATGCTCACCGGCCGCGACCAAGCCGCCGAGATCCGCGCCTTCGCCGCCGGACCGGAACTCCTGCACCGCTGGCAGCACACCCGTACAGATCTGCTGGCCCACCAGACGCGCCTCAACCGCGTCAACGCCTACCGCAGCCTGGCCGCCCACGGCTCCAGCCAAGCCATCACTCTCGCAATGGTTCTCGTCCTGGGTGTCCTCGCCTACACCGGCACCCTGCCCCTGGCGACCGCCGCCACCGTGCTCGCCGCGATCCAGCTCCTGTCAGGACAATTCACCGCCATTGGCACCCTGCTGTCCACCGTCGGCAAAGGACGACTGTTCATCGCCGACATCATCACCTTCACCCAACACCCCAGCGCCACACCACCACTGCCCCCACCACGACCATTCGGGCTCACTGACCGCCCGCCGCATCGGATTCACCTACCCCGGCACCGATACCCCCGCCCTCACCGATATCGACCTGGACATCCACGCCGGACAGATCATCGCCCTGGTCGGCTACAACGGCTCCGGGAAAACCACCCTCACCAAAATCCTCGCCGGGCTTTATCCGGCCACCACCGGGCAGTTGTGCCGCGACGGAAAAGCGGTGACCGGC
Source organism: Nocardia sp. NPDC051570 (assembly GCF_044454005.1). Lineage (NCBI taxonomy): Bacteria > Bacillati > Actinomycetota > Actinomycetes > Mycobacteriales > Nocardiaceae > Nocardia > Nocardia sp. NPDC051570. Next base: position 874 of record NZ_JBITDI010000029.1, read on the forward strand.
AACGACTTACCCGCACTGCGGGCCGCTGCCACCATCCTGCTGCAACACCACATCCACTACCCGCTCTCGGCCACCGACAACATCGCACTCGGCGACCCGGACCCCGACCCCATCCGTGTCACCCAAGCTGCCGTCCACGCCGGGATCGCCGACCACTTCGCCACCCTCGATGACGGGTACGACACCCTGCTGAGTAAGGAACGCAGCCGCGGTATCGACCTGTCCGGCGGGCAGTGGCAGAAAATCGCCCTGGCCCGCGCGTTCTACCGCGACACCCCGTTGATCATTCTCGACGAACCCACCACCGCATTGGACGCTCGCGCCGAGGCCGACCTCTACAACCACATCCGCGAGTTGTTCACCGACCACACCATCATCCTGGTCACCCACCGCATGGCCAGCGTCCGCCACGCCGACCGCATCTACGTCCTCAACGGTGGCCGCATCACCGAAACCGGCACCCACCAACAACTCCTCGACCTACACGGCACCTACGCCGAACTCTACGACCTCCAAGCAGCCCCCTACTACGACCACCAGCCATATCAACCGAAACCCCCACAACCGCAACACCAGTAACCCGCATGCCCGCTCACCTGCCGAGCCAGCCACAGAGAGTCACCCACGAAGAGGTTCGGCGGGTTGCCCATTGCTACGACCGGTGGATGAGATGTTTCAGGCGATTGCTGTGCCGCGTGATTCGGCCGCCTCCTTCGGGGTGATGTCGACGGGCCGTTCGAGCAGTTTGCCCTTGTGGAACAAGGCACCGGCGCGGACGAGCGCGACCAGCTCGGGGGCGTTGACCTTGCGCCAGCGGCCCTGTGCTGCCTCGATCAGCTTGTAAGCCATGGCGATTCCGGCCGCACGGGAGCCCGGCCCCTTGGTGACCTTGGTGCGGAGCCGGACGGAAGCGAAAGTTGATTCGATGGGATTTGTGGTGCGCAGGTGGATCCAGTGCTCGGCCGGGTATTTGTAGAACGCGAGTAGCACGTCGAGGTCGCCGGTGATTTTCGCGGCCGCTTTCGGATACTTTGTGCCGTAGTCGATTTCGAATGCCTTCACTGCGAGTTGTGCCTTGTCGATGTCTTCGGCGTTGTAGATCTCCTTCATCGCCGCGACCGCGCCCGGATGCGCCGATTTCGGCAGCGCGGCAAGTACATTCGCAGATTTGTGGAACCAGCAGCGCTGCTCTTTCGTTTCCGGGAACACATCGCGTAGTGCTTTCCAGAACCCGAGCGCGCCGTCGCCGACCGCGAGCACCGGGGCGGTCATCCCGCGACGGCGGCATGACCGCAGCAGATCCGCCCACGACTCGGTCGATTCCCGATACCCGTCGGCGACCGCGATCAACTCCTTACGGCCGTCGGCCCGCACGCCGATCATCACCAGCAGGCACAGTTTCTCCTGCTCGAGACGCACTTTGGTGTGGATACCGTCGACCCACAGATACACGTAATCGGTGCCCGACAGGTCTCGCTGCGCGAACGCGCGGGCTTCGTCCTGCCACTGGCCGGTCAACCGGGTGATCGACGCCGGTGACAGTCCGGCGCCGGAGCCGAGAAAGTGTTCCAGCGCCGGTCCGAAGTCCCCGGTCGACAGCCCGTGCAGATACAGCAGCGGCAGCACCTCGCTGACCTGCGGGGACTTACGCACCCAGGCAGGCAGGATCGCCGAGGAAAACCGCTGCCGCTCACCAGATTCGACATCAACGCGCTTGTCGTTGACCCGTGGCGCTTTCACCGTCACCGCGCCCGCGGCGGTCAAAACCTGGCGTTCGTTGTGGTAGCCGTTGCGCACCACCAGCTTCCGGCCGTCCTCGTCGACCTGGTCGGCGAACCGCTCGACATAGGCAGCGACCTCGGCCCGCAAGGCGGCTTCGAGCATCCGGCGGGCACCTTCGCGCACGATCTCGTCGATCGGTGAACGCGACACCCCGGCCGCCACACCATCCTGATCGGACTCCGCGCGGCCGTCGATTACCTTGAGCAAGGAACGTACCTTCCCGCCCGGCGTTGGCGCGCCGGACTGATCAGAACCTGGATTCGAAGATCATCCGGGAAGGCACTCCTTCCCGGTCAACCACAGGTTCTGATCATTGCTCCGCCACCGCCGCGGCCAGCACCTGGATGCCTGGATCGCCGCAGCCCAGGCCAGCGACGTCGCCCAACTCCAAGGATTCGCGGCCGGACTGCTCAAGGACTACGACGCCGTCCGCAACGGACTCACCCTCCCCTGGATCAGCGGCGCCGTCGAGGGCACCGTGACGAAATTGACGGCGCTCAAAAGAGCCGTGCACGGCCGGGCCAACTTCGATCTCTTGCGCCGCCGCCTGCTACTCAACATATGACACCGATCAGCAACGCCACCAACAACTTTGTGCCTGAGCCAGAAAGAACTGGCCATTGCGAGCCTATCTCAACACCCTTCCCGGTCCAGTCGAATAGCCAATGGCCTGGTGTGATGCGGAGCTGCTGACACTGGCATATGGGCCCTGCCTGTCAGTGTCGCCTGTCGAGCAGTCGGGACCGCATCGACGAGGCGGCGTTGACCGCGGGCAATTCCCTGTGTGCGGCCAGGCCAGCTACTAGCTACCAGAAATGATGAGGAAAGTGTTCGCACAATGAGAAACGAAGGTTCATGACATCTAGCCTCCATCAACGGATGCGCGATAAACGTCGACATACCCGCGCGGCTGGGGCCGCCACGATTACTCCCACGGAGCCGATAATGAACAGGCGAGATCGGCATCCGATCGGCATATTGGCTGTGTCTGTAATTGCTGCGCTATCAATAGGATTGGTGAATCCCGCTGATGCGTCTGCACGGCGGATCGGCTCGTACGACGTCTACGGAGCGATCGAGGTCGAGTACGACCAAGCCGGTGGGTCCAACCTCTTCGGTAATCCCGTGAACGCGGAATCGGACGCCGCGCGCGGGGGGGCGTTGGCAGGCCTTCGAGAAGGGCAGCTCGATCTACTGGCACCCGAACGTGTCCAAAGGCCACGCCAATCAGGTCGGTGGTGCGATCCGGGACAAGTGGCGCGATCTCGGTTGGGAGAACAGCACTCTCAAGTATCCGACGACCCGAGAGTTGGCCGCCCGTAAACCGGGGCGCTTCAACCACTTCGAAGGCGGGTCCATCTACTGGTCGAGCAATACCGGAGCGCACAGTAGTTGGGGCCGGATCCGCGATAAATGGGCCGACAAAGACTGGGAGAGCGGGCCACTCGGGTTCCCTGCCACCGATGAGTTCAAGGCGAAGAACAACGGCGCCGGACAGCACTTCGAGAGCGGATCCGTCTACTGGTCCGGTAACACCGACGCGCACAGCAGTTGGGGCCGGATCCGCGACAAGTGGGCCGACAAAGACTGGGAGAACGGGCCACTCGGCTACCCAGCGACCGACGAATTCAAGGGCAACAACAACGGTGCCGGACAGCGCTTCGAAGGCGGATCCGTCTACTGGTCGGGCAATACCGACGCGCACAGTAGTTGGGGTTTGATCCGCGACAAGTGGGCCGAGCTCAAGTGGGAGAACGGGCCACTCGGCTACCCCGCCTCGGATGAGTTCAAGGGCAACAACAACGGTGCCGGACAGCACTTCGAGGGCGGGTCCGTCTACTGGTCGGGCAACACCGGCGCGCACAGTGTCTGGGGCGCGATCCGCGACGCCTGGTCGAACCAGAACTGGGAGAACGGCCGATTCGGGTACCCGACCAGCGACGAGTACGACTACAACGGCGGCAAGGCACAGAATTTCCAGGGCGGACGCATCGACTGGCTGCCCGGCGACCCTGCCAACCCCTCCAACGGCGACCGGGGCGTGAAGAACCGAGGGCGGGTCGGCCCGCCGCCGAGGATATCCGACCCGGATCCCAACGGAGATAAGCCCAGCTGGGATCCGTCGGACGTCACAAGGGAAGCCCCCTCCGATTCACCGGATTCGGCCGGCGGAGACTCGGTGCAGCCCAGCCTGCCTCCCACGTCCTCCTCGAAGCCGTCGTCGGGTCCGTCGTCGTCGGCCACGCCCTCGATGCGTCCCAGCGCTCCTGCGCCGGTGCCGTCGGTTGTTCCGACGCCGAGGGCAACGGCATCTCAGACACCGCCCCGCACCACGCCCAACGGTGGCGCGGCGGCTCCGGCCGGGTACACACCAACGCATCGGCAGGGATCGGAATACGACATGGCCGAAAACTGCGGCCTGGATGTTCATAACCCGCACGCGTCGTACACGACACCGGACCAGATCCATACGCGTATCGAAGCCTATTGCAACAATGCACCCGAAAAACCCAAGATCGATGTCGTCATGTACACATACCGCAGCCGTTGGTGGGGATGGCAAGAACTCGCCGGTAAGCATTACGGGAAAACAAAACCATTCAACCGCGTGACACTTGTCGTAAGTTGCCATAGGAATACCTTCTACAAATATAGGACCGAAGCCATTTTTGAGGCCGACCTCAACGGGAAGAAGTACAGCACGGACTCGGCTAATGAGAACTTGAAAGAAATAGAATGCTACGACAAACGATGGGGATGAGACGCGCAGCGATCGCTACCCTTGTCGCCGCGCTGTGTTCTGCATGCGGCGCGACAGCGGAAGAGGGCGACGCAGGCGCCGCCTCTCAGCAGGACTCCACGGTGCAGAGGCCGCTTTTGCCCCGTGAGGATCAGACGATCCGTGGAGGCGTCCCGGAAGCCCGTGCCGGGAGGGTCACCCTCCCGGCCGTGGCCGTGGACTGGGACGGTATCGACCCTGGTGCCTCGGTCGCTCCACCCGAGGAGCTGGTATGGCCATCCGCGCTCGCAGAAACAGGCGACCAGCAACTCACCCTGGCGACTTCCGCGATCCCCCGCCGGACAGTGGTGACGATGGCGGATCGGATAACGGCATCAGGCCTCCCCGACGAAGAGTCCATCGTCGGGCCCAAATGCCAGTACATCCAACAGCCCGACACTCGCCCATATCCTGGTGAATGCCGGTACTGGAGAGACAGAGATCGTATCGTGGTGAGTTTTTCCGGAAACCGTGAACGGCATGTCGTGGTGCAGTGTGCGTGGTTCACGGAATCTGCCGGGCAGCAGCCTGTGCGGGACACGGTGTCGGCGTCGTGGGCGCTGGTCAACCCGGGAAGGTAGAAGGTAACTGAATGTGGGTATACGCCAAGGACGAGGTCGCACTGAGCTGGGAACCGCACCCGGAGAGTGAGCAAGCAGCATGGCTGACCGCGAACTGCGAAGCCATCGAGCGTGACGATTGGTGGCTGTCGGTGTTCTACCCCCACGTTGGACGGATCCTGCATCCCGCCCGCAACGGGCGGGATGCGGTCTCGTGGGCACAGGTCGCCGCCCACACCGGCGTCACCCTTGAGGCGGACACGGTGTTCGCCGATTTTCTCGGCCACGACCGCGACGACCCGAACTATGAGATCCCTGGGCTGTACGACGAGCGTCCATGGCTCGATCTGCTACCCGATGACGTGCTGGAGGCGCTGCTCGCAATCCTCACCCCGCAACCAGAGTGGGGACTGATCTGGCCGGACACAGCTGGCCTGGAGCGGCTCCTGCAGCAGGCCGCCTCATTCGCCGACGATCAACCGCATCGCACTCCCTACCGGATGCTCCGGCGCACAACTGAAACCGTCGATCGTGAACTCACCGGCCGTGGCCCGAACATCTGGTGGCCCGACGATCGGTCGTGGTGCATTTACACTGGCATCGATTTCGACTGGACCCTGATCGGCACACGCTCCCCGACGTTATTCGACCGCCTGACCACCGATCCGGCCATCGAGATGCTGACCCCATCTGCGCGACCCTGACCCCAATGTCGTATCCGACGCAACTCGGCTTCTGAGAACCGGTGGAGGGTAGCCGAGGTGCGCGGCGATCACCGGCCAGGGCACGCCCGCTTCGGCCAGCCACAGCCCGCACGTGGTGCGCAGGACGGCCACCGGGGGCCGCCGTCCGCCCAGCAGCTCATCGGCGACCGCCAGTACGGCTGGCCGCCAGATCCGCCGCGCATACCGGGTCATCAGCCCCGGCCCGCACGCGCCCTCGATGCGGAACAACTTTCCACCAACGTTGTCGACGTTCAAGCGGTTGAACAGGTTCTGCGGTACCACGATCGTGCGCGGGCACATGGCGGGTGCGAGAACCCAGCCACCGGGGCCTGGCCGCCAGGTCCGCTCGATTCGGACCGTCCCGCGCGCGGGGTCCAGAGCGGTGTCGGCCAGCGCGGCGGCCTCGCCGAGCCGGGCTCCGGAGATGACCAGGAAATCGGTGAGCACCCGCCATGGTGGCGGCATCTGCTCGGTGATGCCCTGATACTGCAGGGTATTCAGCGCGCCGGGAAACCGAAGTGTGTTGTCGCCCATCGCGTTCATGCCGCCTTCCCGTCCGCTGCGGGGGTGGGGAAGAACAGCACTTCCGCCGCACCGCCACTGCCGGGTGTCGAGGTGGGTGCGGGATCGGGTTGGCGGGGTGCGAGGTTCGCGCCGATCACCGCTGCCGCCGACGCGGCAGCATTGCGATCCAGGTGCCCATACACATCCACCGTGGTCTTGATCGACTCGTGCCCTAAATGAGCCTGCACCACGTGGATAGGCACCCCGGCGGTGAGCATCCATACCGCGCACGAGTGCCGTAGATCGTGGATGCGAGGGCGCTTGCCGTTCAACGGATCCCCCGCCATCAGCGACAGAGCGTCGCGGGTCGGTACCCACACGTCCTTGTAGAAGTACCACATCCGCACCGGCGAACCGTCGTCGAGCGCGAACAGCCACTCGTCGAGATCGCGGCCGTCGAGGGGTAGTCGCGCGACGAGATGCGCGGGCAGGTTGATGGTCCGGGTCGACTTCTTCGTCTTCGGCGCACCCAGCACCGGCTTGTTCCCGGTGTACTTCCACGCCTTGTGAATCCGCGCGGTGAGCTTGCTGCGGTGGATGTCGCGCACCCGCAGCGCGGTCACCTCACCCCACCGGGCGCCCGAGGCGATGAGGAATTCCACCAGCAGCCGCCACCGCTCCGGCAGCGCCGCCAGCAGCGCTGCGAACTCGTCCGGTTCGAGGAAAGCCATCTCGGTCTGGACCACGCGCGGCAGTTTCGTGTGTGCGCACGGGTTCTCGGTCAGCAGCTTGCGGCGCACGAGTGCCTTGCACAGCTGGAACAGCACGCCGTGTTTGTTGGCGATGGTCTTGGCGGCGTTGCCGACGTTCTCGGCCAGGTGGTTGACCCAGCGCGGGATCATCAGATCGGTGAACACCGTGACGGGGGAGTCCGCGCCGAAGAACGGCTCGATGTCGTTGACCAGGATCTTCTTGTACCGGTTACGAGTCCCCTTTTCGATCCCGGTCAGCCCATCGATGATCTCGGTGCAGATCTCATGCACCGTGGGCGCTGTAGTGATGTCGGCGGGGGTGTCGACGGAGTAGAGCATGCGCAGCCACTCGGGCGCGCTGACCAGATCCAGGACCTTCAGCCACCGGTCGGCCTCCGGCCAGGTGTCGAACTTCTCGCAGCCCTGGCTACCTTGGTACCAGTAGATGATCTGGTAGTAGGTGCTGCCGTTCTTCCGCGTGCGTTCGCGGATCTTCGCCATGAAAACCTCTGAGGTACATATCGGCTCCAACAGGTCACACGTCGTGTCCGATGTGGTGAAACTGCCGACTGTCCTCGAATGCCACGAAAACCGTGACCGCGCATGACCGCAAACCAGGGGCAAACCGAAATTTGCCCCTGACCTGCGTCTTCACAGCGGAGGATAGAGGATTTGAAACCCTAAGGGCGACAACACAGTCCCGAGACTTCCGAGGACATGGAACACCCGCTGTTGCCGCACGGCGCGCGACCCGCTGGGGCGAAAACGATCGTTTGCCGACAACGTTCGCGAGATCGACGGCCCGCCAATGGCTGTGCTTGTCCGAACGCCCACACCGCGCGGGACGTTGGTGGTATCTGATCAGATGATGTCCGCGGCGATCAGAATGCCGATGATCAGTAGTACGGCGGCGGTGATCAGGTTGGCGCTCTTGTCGATCCAGGCGCCGCGTAGCTGGTAGCCCGCGAGGGTGCCGAGGGTGGTCAGTCCGACGATTGTGCCGAGGGTGACCAGGGAGAACACCGCCAGTGTGCCGAGCGCGGCGGCTACTCCCACGGCGCTGGCCGCGAGGAAGACCGGCAGGATGGTCAAGTCTGGTGAGGCGGCGGCGCCGAACGGTACGGCGAAGGCGAGTAGCTGGGTGGCGTGATTGCGGTGGTGGCTGTGCGGATGCGCAGTGCCCGCGGCGATTTCGAGTGATTCCGGGGTGTGCTCGTGGGCGGGGCCGTGATGGCGATGTCCGTGTGCGTGTTCATGGTCGGCGTGGCTGTGCCCGCGGCCCAGCAGTTCCAGGACGACGAACAGGACTCCGGTCGCGATCAGCAGCCCGCCGACGATCGCGGACTCGTGACGTTCGACGGTGGAGCGGAATTGCAGCCCGACGCCGATCACGATCGCGCCCAGGATCAGCGACAACCCCACGTGCGCCACACCGGCCAGCCCGGACAGTCGAAGCACCCGGCGCAGCGGATAGCGCTGCATGCGGGCGATCACCGCCAGCGGTACCCAGTGGTCGGGAAGAACAGCGTGGCCGAAGCCGACGCCGGCCGCAGCGGCCAGCAGGGCGGGGGCGGTGAGACTCATCGCGACCTCCAACGCGAGTTACCTGGGGACCCGGCCACCATAACAGAAAACATGAAGACGTCTTCATGTGTTGTACTCACGGTAGGCTGCCCGGGTATGGGACATGGAGTCGAGGGCCGCACCCGGCCGGTGGCGCGCCTGGACGCCGATGCCGCCGCCCACGTCGCGACCACCCTGCAGGCATTGGCCACACCGAGCCGACTGCTGATCCTGACCGAACTGCGGCACGGGCCGTTGCCGGTCACCGAACTCGCCGAAGCGGTCGGCATGGAGCAGTCCGCGGTCTCGCATCAACTACGCCTGCTACGTAACCTCGGCCTGGTCGTCGGTACCCGCGCCGGCCGCAGCATCATCTACAGCCTCTACGACACCCACGTCGCCCAACTCCTCGACGAGGCCATCTACCACAGCGAACACCTCCGGCTCGGCCTGTCCGACCGGCCCGAAACGGCTGGCTGACAAGGGCACTCCGCCTTCCACCATGCCATCGGTTCAGGACACGATCCGGCCTGAATGGTTCCTACCGTCGAGGATATGACCAGCATCGAGCCCTTCCGCATCGACATCCCCGACTCCGAGATCGACGACCTGCGCGCCCGCCTCGGCGCCACCCGCTGGCCCGCCGAACTGCCCGGCGTGGGCTGGGATTACGGCATTCCGACCGGCTATGTGCGCGCGCTGGCCGAGTATTGGCGCACCGGCTACGACTGGCGGCGTCACGAAAAGGCGCTCAATGCCATTCCGCAGTTCATGTCCGAAATCGACGGGCAGCGGCTGCATTTCGCCCATATCCGCTCGGCCGTGGCCGGGGCGGTGCCGCTGGTGCTGGTGCACGGCTGGCCGTTCGCGGACTTCCGGGAGTTGATCGGCCCGCTGGCCCACGGCGGCACCGAACGCGACGCCTTCCATCTGGTGATCCCGACGCTGCCCGGCTTCGGATTCTCCGGTCCGACAACCCGACCGGGTGCGGCCGCGACCGAGCGCTCCGCCGCACTGATCGCCCGGTTGATGGCGCGGCTGGGTTACGACCGCTACGGCGCGCAGGGCGGGGACGCGGGATCGTTCATCGCGCCGGAACTGGGCCGCATCGATCGCGGCCACGTGCTGGGTGTGCATCTCAACGATCCGATCACCATCCCGGCCTGGGACGACGACGGCACCGGCTACACCGACGCCGACCGGGACAAGCTTGCCGCCCTGCGGGATTGGAGCAGCAACGGCACCTCCGGCTATGCGGGCATCCACGGCACCCGGCCGCAGACCCTCGCGCCCGCGGTCACCGATTCCCCGGCGGGGTTGCTGGCCTGGGTCCTCGATGTCGTGCACACCTACATGAATCCGGCCAAGGTGCTGCCCGAGGACGCCATGGACATCGACGCGCTGCTGACCGCGATCAGCATCCTCTGGTTCACCGCGACCATCGGCCCCTCGATGTTGCTGTACAAGGAGTCCGGCGCATGGGGCGCGGCCGTCACCGACTCCGGCGTGCCGACCGGTGTGGCGATCTTCCCGGGCAGCACGGTCATTCGCGGCGTCGCCGAGAAACAGCACACTGTCGTGCACTGGTCGGAATACGACCGCGGCGGGCATTTCGCGTCGATGGAGGCGCCGGATCTGCTGATCGAGGATCTGCGCGGCTTCTTCGGCGCGCTGCGCTGACTCGCCGGGCGGGCCGATGAGTTTCGGGGCCCCGGGGAGTCCAATGAGAGATACCTCGATCTCCAGGAGAATCCATGACCTCGTCCGTCCCCGTCAGCGCCGACACCCTCGCCATTCCCGACGGCCGCCTGTACTACGAACTGCGCGGGAGCGGTCCGCTGCTGGCGCTGGTCGGCTCGCCTATGCATTCCGCGCCGTTCGCGCCCGTCGCAGAGGCGCTCGCGGCCGATCACACGGTGCTGACCCTCGATCCGCGCGGTCACTTCGGTAGTGTGCTCGACGATCCGGACTCCGATGCGACCGCCGAGCTGCGCGCGGACGATCTGGCCCGGCTGCTGCGCCACGTCGGTGCGGGGCCGGCGGTGGTGTTCGGGTCCTCCGGCGGCGCGGTCACGACTCTGGCGCTGCTGCAATCGGATCCGGAGCTGGTCCGCGTCGCCGTGGCCCATGAGCCGCCGCTGGCCGAACTGCTCGGCGACCGCGAACACGCCCGGGCCGTGCGCGCCGAGATCAGCGGCGCCTTCGCCGCGGGCGATCAGGAGGGCGCCATCCGCAAGTTCTTCGACCTCGCCGAGGTGCGTATGCCGGAGCAGATGATCGAGCAGATGATCGCCGACGCCCGTGCCACCGATTTCGCCAACGAGCGGTACTTCTATCTGCACGAACTGGAGTGCACCGCGGGCTGGACGCCCGATCTCGAGGCGCTGGGCAAGGTTTCGGATCGGCTGATCATCGGGATCGGTGACACCTCGGCCGGACTGTTCTGCGACCGCACCTCGCGCGCCCTGGGTAAGGAACTGGGCGTCGAGCCGGTGCTGTTCCCCGGCGGCCACGGCGGATTCATGGAGAACCCGGCGGCGTTCGCCGACCGCCTGCGCGCGGTCACCGCCTGAAAGCACTGTGCCCGGATGCATCGAATGCATCCGGGCACAGCATGTCTCGACGAGTCAGCGCACGAACACCGCGGACCGCTGCGCCAGATCCAGCAGCGGCTGCGGCACGATACCCAGCACCAGGGTGGCCGCGGCGGTCACCGCGATCACCGTGCTGGTCACCGGCGGCCCGACGATCTGCGGCGCGTCGGCGGGCGGATCGGTGAAGAACATCAGCACGATCACCCGAATGTAGAAGAACGCCGCCACCGCACTCGAGATCACACCGACGATCACCAGCGAGGCGAATCCGCTGGAACTGGCGGCGGTGAACACCGCGAACTTGCTGATGAATCCGCTGGTGAGCGGGATCCCCGCGAACGACAGCAGAAACAGCGCGAAAACCGTGGCCAGCCAGGGAGATCGGCGGCCCAGCCCGGCCCACGACGCGAGTGCCGTCGCCTCCTGCCCGGACCGATCACGCACCAGCGTCACCACCGCGAACGCGCCGACCGTGCCCACACCGTAGGCGGCCAGATAGAACAGCACCGCCGACACCCCGTCGATATTCCCGGCCGCCAGCGCCGTGAGAATGAAACCGGCGTGCGCCACCGACGAATACGCCAGCATCCGCTTCACATCGGTCTGGGTGACCGCCATGATCGCGCCCACCGCCATGGTCGCGATCGCGACCGCGGCGATAATCGGCCGCCAATCATCACGCAGCCCGGGCACGGCCATCTGCAGAATGCGCAGCAGCGCACCGACTGCCGCGATCTTGGTTCCGGCGGCCATGAACGCGGTCACCGGCGTCGGCGCGCCCTGATACACATCGGGCACCCAGGACTGGAACGGCACCGCACCGATCTTGAACAGCAGCCCCACCGCCAGCATCGCCAACCCGAGCACCGCGAGGGTCTTGGAATTGGTGTCGCGGCCCAGCGCCTCGGCTATCCCGGCGAAGCGCACGGTCCCGGCGTACCCGTACAGCAGCGCCATCCCGTAGAGGAAGAACGCCGAGGAGAACGCGCCCAGCAGAAAGTACTTCAGCGCCGACTCCTGCGACAGCAGCCGCTGCCGCCGCGCCAGCCCGCACAGCAGATACAGCGGCAGCGACAGCACCTCGAGCGCCACGAACATCGTCAGCAGATCGTTGGACGCCGGGAAGAGCAGCAGGCCCCCGAGCGCGAACAGCGCCAGCGGGAACACCTCGGTGGTGGCGAAACCGGCTCGGGTGGCGGCGATCTCGTCGGGAGAGCCGGGCATCGCGGCTGCCTGCGGGGTGAACGCGTCGATCGCGATCACCCCGGCCGCGGTCGCCGCGGCCCGGCTCCACGTGCCCGGACCCTCCTTGCGCGCCAGCCGCGGTTCGATACCGCGCTCGGCCATCAGCGCCAGCCCGAGGATCGCGGTCACCAGGATCGTGCCCTGCAGGAACAGCGTCACCCCGTCCACCGCCACCGCGTACACGATCGCGGTCGCTTCGGTGCCCGACAGCATGATCACCGCGGCGAGTGCGAGACCGCAGCCGAGGAATCCGACGACCAGTTGCAGCGGATACCGCCACGCGCGGGGCGCGAACGCCTCCACCAGCACGCCGATCACCGCCGCGGCGAAGACGATGAGCATCGGTGAGAGCAGCCGGTATTCGATCGACGGAGCCGGAACCGTCGCCGCGGCCGCGAGAACCTGAATCACTTGTGCGCACCTCCACTGGGAGTGGCGGCCTCCGGCCGCACCGTGGGCCCGGGATCATGTTTGCCGATGGTGGTCAGCGTGCCGGCCACCGCCGGATTGATCAGATCCAGCACCGGTTTCGGATAGGCGCCCAGGAACAGCAGCGCCGCCAGCAGCGGCGCGACCACGACCAGTTCACGCGGCCGCAGATCGGTCACCCGCTCGTTGCCCGCCTTCACCGGGCCGGTCATCATCCGCTGATACATCCACAGCACGTACACCGCCGCCAGCACCAGCGCGCTGGTGGCGATGATCGCGGCGACCGGATACCGGGTGAATGTGCCGATCAGGACCAGGAATTCGCTGATGAACGGCGCGAGTCCGGGCAGCGACAGTGTGGCCAGGCCCGCGATGAGGAAGGTGCCCGCCAATATCGGCGCCACCTTCTGCACCCCGCCGAATTCCGCGATCACGCGCGTGCCGCGGCGCGAGGTCAGGAATCCGGCGATCAGGAACAGTGCCGCGGTGGAGATGCCGTGATTGACCATGTACAGCGTCGCCCCGGCCCCACCCTGATTCGTCAGGGCGAAGATGCCCAGAATGATGAACCCGAAATGCGAGATCGAGGTGTAGGCGATCAACCGCATGACATCGGTCTGGCCGATCGCCAGCAACGCGCCGTACACGATGCCGATCACCGCGAGCACGCTGATCAGCGGCGCGTAACTGCTTGTCGCGGACGGGAACAGCAACAGACAGTAGCGCAGCATCCCGAACGTGCCGACCTTGTCGACCACCGCCATCATCAGCACCGCACTGGCCGGGGTCGCCGAGACCGCGGCGTCGGGCAGCCAGGTGTGCAGCGGCCACAGCGGCGCCTTCACCGCGAACGCGAACATGAATCCGAGGAACAGCGCGTTCAACACCGCCGGGCCCGCACCCAATTGACCGGAGTTCGCGGCCTCCATCACGGCCCGGAAGTCGAATGTGCCGCCGTTGCCGCCCAGATGCTGGCGCGCGGTGAGCACATACAACCCGATCACCGCGGCCAACATGATCAGACCGCCGAACAGGTTGTACAGCAGGAACTTCACCGCCGCCCGCGACCGCTGCTGGCGATGGGCCAGATCGTCACCGCGCGGCCCGAACCCTCCGATGAGGAAGTACATCGGGATCAGCATGACCTCGAAGAACACGTAGAACAGCAGAATATCGAGCGAGGTGAACGAGATCAGCACCATCGCCTCGACCACCAGCGTCAGCGCCACATAGATATGCGCGACCCGCTGCCCGGTCCCCGCCTCACGCTCATCGCGCCACCCCGCCAGGATCAGCAGCGGCACCAACGCCGCGGTCAGCACCACCAGCACCAGCGCGATCCCGTCGACCCCGAGGGTGTATCCGGCCCCGAAAGCCGGTATCCACTCATGGGATTCGACGAACTGATACCGCGCACCGCCCGGCTCGAACCGCACCGCCACCACGATCCCGATGGCCAGGGTCGCCACCGAGACGGCCAGCCCGAGCGAGCGGGCCAGGGTGCGCTGCGCCGCGGGCATCACCATCACCAGCACGGCACCGGCCAGCGGCAGCACCCACAGCGTTGTCAGCCAAGGAAACTCGTTCACAGGAGCCTCACTGCCAGCAGGGCAGCGACCACCAGGGCCGCGCCGGTGAACATGGACAGGGCGTAGGAGCGGACGAATCCGGTTTGGACGCGCCGGATTCGGGCCGACAGGCCGCCGATCAGGGCGGCCGTCGAGTTGACGAGGCCGTCGATGCCGCGGTTGTCGAGGAAGACCAGCGCGCGGGTCAGGTACGCGCCGGGGCGCATGAATACCGCCTCGTTGATCGCGTCGCCGTACAGGTCGCGGCGCGCGGCCACGGTCAGCGCGGTCACCGCGGTGGGCGCGGTCTCGGGCACCTGCTGCAACTGGTACTGGCGCACCGCGATCCACGCGCCGATCGCGACCACGACCAGTGCGACGATCGAGATCACCACGGTCGATGCGCCGCTCTCGGCATGGGATTCCTGCCCCACCACCGGTGCGAGCCAGTTCTTCAGCGAGGATCCGAAGACGAACAGCCCGCCCGAGAACACCGATCCGAACGCCAGCAGGATCATCGGCCCGGTCATGGACACCGGTGCCTCATGGGGATGGGCGTCGGCATGCCAGCGCTTCTCACCGAAGAACGTCAGCAGCATCACGCGGGTCATGTAGAAGGCGGTGATGCCCGCGCCCAGCAGTGCGGCCGCGCCGAGGGTGAATCCCGTTGCGCCGCCGTGCCCGAACGCCGCCTCGATGATGGCGTCCTTGGAGAAGAACCCCGCGAACGGCGGCACCCCGATGATCGCCAGATAGCCGAGCCCGAAGGTCGCGAAGGTGATCGGCATGACGGTGCGCAGCGCACCGTAGCGGCGCATATCGGTCTCGTCGTTCATGGCGTGCATGACCGAGCCCGCTCCGAGGAACAGTCCGGCCTTGAAGAAGCCGTGGGTCAGCAGATGCATGATCGCCACCGCGTATCCGGCCGGGCCCAGACCCGCCGCCAGCACCATGTACCCGATCTGGCTCATGGTCGAGGCGGCCAGCGCCTTCTTGATGTCGTCCTTGGCGCAGCCGATGATCGCACCGAACAGCAGTGTCACCGCGCCCACGATCAGCACCCCGGCGCGCGCGCCGGGCGCGAGATCGAAGATCGGATTCGAGCGCGCGATGAGATACACCCCGGCGGTGACCATGGTCGCCGCGTGGATGAGCGCCGACACCGGGGTCGGGCCCTCCATCGCGTCCCCGAGCCAGGACTGCAGCGGCACCTGCGCCGATTTACCGCACGCGCCCAACAGCAACAGCAGCCCGATGACCGTGAGCGTGCCCTGACTCGCATGCGGCGCCCCGGCGAACACCTGCCCGAAGTCGATGGATCCGAAGGTGGCGAACATGACGAACAGGGCGATCGCCAGCCCCATATCGCCGACCCGGTTCACGACGAACGCCTTCTTGGCGGCCGTTGCGGCCGAAGGCTTCTCGTACCAGAACCCGATCAGCAGATATGAGGCCAGGCCCACGCCCTCCCACCCGAGATACAGCACCAGGTAGTTGCCGGCGAGGACCAGGATCAGCATGGCCGCCAGGAACAGGTTGAGATAGGCGAAGAATCGCCGCCGCCCCGGATCGTGGTTCATATAGCCGACCGAGTAGAGGTGGATCAGCGAGCCGACGCCGGTGATCAACAGTGCGAAGCACATCGACAGCTGATCGAGCCCGAGCGCGAAGTCGACCTTCAGCCCGGCCGCCGGCACCCAGCTGAAGAAGGTGTAGTGATAGGACCGGTCGGCCGTGGTCTTGCCGAGCATGTCGGTGAACGCCCACACCGCGACGCCGAACGATCCCAGCGCCATCAGACAACCCAGCCAGTGCCCCCAGCGATCGCTGATCCGGCCCAGCAGCAACAGAATTGCCGCACCGGCCAGCGGGAGGGCGGGCAGCATCCAGAGCATATCCGCGGTACCCACGTCAGTACTTCAACAGGTTGGCGTCGTCGACCGAGGTCGAGCGGCGGGCGCGGAAGATGGTCATGATGATCGCGAGGCCGACGACGACCTCGGCGGCGGCCACCACCATCGTGAAGAAGGCGAACACCTGGCCGTCGAGATTGTGGTGTTCGCGCGCGAAGGTGACGAAGGTCAGGTTCACCGCGTTGAGCATGAGCTCGATGCACATGAACACCACGATCGCGTTGCGCCGCACCAGCACACCGGCCGCGCCGATGGTGAACAGCAGCGCGGACAGATACAGGTAGTTGTCCGGATTCACCGCAGAGCCTTTCTCTCAGCCTCGGGTGGGATTGTCGGGTTCAGCGGTAGTGCCGTTGTGGCCGTTGCCGACCCCGATCTCCGCGGCCTCGGTGTTGGCGCGGTTGCGGCGATGCCGCAGGATCGTGGAGACCGACAGTTCGGCGAACGAGCCGTCGGGCAGCCGGGCCGGGATGTCGACCGCGTTGTGCCGCGCGTACACACCGGGCGTAGGCAGCGGGGTGACCTGGCGGCCCTCCCGCACCCGACGCCGCGACATCTCCTTCTGATCGGTGCGCGGCCCGAACCGCTCCCGATGCGCGAGCACCATCGCGCCGATGGTGGCGGTGATGAGCAGGGCCCCGGTCAGCTCGAAGGCCCACACGTACCGCACGAAGATCAGATCCGCCAGCGCCGCAATGGGATTCGCGCCGAATCCGGGCCCCGTCGCGGCGACGTCGTTATCGCGGACGCCGCGCGCGATCGCCCCGATGAGCAGGATGCCGAAGCCGATGCCGACGACCACGACCGCGACCCGATGCCCGCGCAGCGTCTCGCGCAGCGATTCGTTGGAGTCGACGCCGACGAGCATGAGCACGAACAGGAACAGCATCATCACCGCGCCGGTGTAGACCACGATCTGCACCACGCCGAGGAACAGTGCGTCCTGGGCGATGTAGAACACCGACAGCGTGATCATCGTCGCGGCGAGGGCCAGCGCCGAATGCACGGCCTTGCGGGCGCACACCAAGCCGAGTGCGCCCGCGACGGCGACCACCGCGAGCACCCAGAACAGCACGGTCTCTCCGGTCGAGGTGCGGGTAACCGTCTCCGCGAGAACCGAATTCATCGCACACCGCCTTCCGCGCCCACCACGGCGGGTTGCGACCCGGCCTCGGTCTCCGAACCCGGCACCTTCCCGAGGTAGTAGTCCGCATCGGTGGAGCCCGGAGCCATCGCATGCGGCGGCGGGTACATGCCCGACCGCAGCGGGGCCAGCAGATCCTCCTTCTCGAAGATCAGGGCGGCGCGATTGTTGTCGGCCATCTCGTATTCGTTGGTCATGGTCAGCGCGCGGGTCGGGCACGCCTCGATGCACAGGCCGCAGCCGATGCAGCGCAGATAGTTGATCTGATAGACGCGGCCGTAGCGTTCGCCGGGGGAGAAGCGTTCGGCCTCGGTGTTGTCCGCGCCCTCGACGTAGATGGCATCGGCCGGACACGCCCACGCGCACAGCTCGCAGCCGATGCACTTCTCGAGTCCGTCGGGATGCCGATTCAGTTGGTGGCGGCCGTGATAGCGCGGCGCGGTCGGCACCTTCTCTTCCGGATACTGCTCGGTGTTCTTCTCCTTGAACATCGTGGAGAAGGTGACCCAGAATCCGGCCAGCGGCGACAGCAGCCCCGGCTTGGGGCCCTGGGCGGCGGGACGTTCGGGCATCGGCGGCACCGGGAAGCCCGCATAGGTCGTCGTCCCGGCGGGTTCGACCGCGCTGCGATCGTCGCCGCGATGTCCGGCCCGCAGCGCCGCGCCGACCAGCAGCAGCGACACCACGATGCCGCCGCCCACCAGACCCGCGGTCTGCACGTGATACCCGTTGTCCTGCAACACCTTCAGCGACGCCACCACCATGACCCACAGCAGCGACACCGGAATCAGCAGCTTCCAGCCGAGATTCATGAACTGGTCGTAACGCAACCGCGGCAGCGTGCCGCGCAGCCAGATGAACACGAACAGGAAGACCCAGACCTTCGCGGTGAACCACAGCACCGGCCACCAGCCCGAATTCGCGCCCGCCCACAGGTTCAGCGGGAACGGCGCATGCCAGCCGCCGAAGAACAGCGTGGTCGCCAGCGCCGACACCGTACCCATGTTGATGTATTCGGCCATCATGAACATGGCGAACTTCAGCGAGGAGTACTCGGTGTGGAAGCCGCCGACCAGCTCACCCTCGGCCTCGGGCAGATCGAAGGGCGCACGGTTGGTCTCGCCGACCATCGATACCGCGTAGATCACGAACGACGGCAGCAGCAGCCACACATTCCAGGTGCCCCACTGCTTGTCGACGATGCCGGAGGTCGACATGGTCCCGGTCAGCAGGAAGACCGCCGCGAAACAGGCCGCCATCGCGATCTCGTAGGAGATCACCTGCGCGGTCGAGCGCAGCCCGCCCAGCAGCGGATAGGTCGACCCCGACGCCCATCCGGCCAGCACGATGCCGTACACCCCGACCGAGGCCATGGCCAGGATGTAGAGCACCGCGACCGGCATATCGGTCAGCTGCACCGGCGAGTGGGTGCCGAACCAGGACACCGAGGGCCCGAACGGGATCACCGCGAACGCCATGACCGCCGGAATCAGCGAAATCACCGGCGCGAGAATATAAATGGGCCGATCCACCATCGCCGGGATGATGTCCTCCTTGAGGAGCATCTTCACCCCGTCGGCGATGGACTGCAGATAGCCGCGCGGCCCGGTCCGGTTGGGTCCGATCCGCATCTGCATCCAGGCGACGACCTTGCGCTCGATGAGCACCGCGAGCATCGGGATGAGCAGCAGATAGACGAAGATCAGGATCGATTTCAGTACGACCAGCCACCACGGGTCGTGGCCGAACAGGCTCGAGTCACTCACGGTGGTCCTCCCGACGGATACGCACGAGGTGGCCGGGGGTGGTCGCGAGGTGTTCGAACACCACCGAGCCGGGGGAATTCAACGGCAGCCACACGACCCGTTCGGGCATCACGGTGACCGCCAGGGGCAGCACGATATGGCCGTGGTCGGTGCTGACCCGCACGGGATCGCCTGTGGTGGCGCCGATTTCGGCTGCGGTCTGACTCGACATCCGCACCACCGCCGGGCGCGCGGTGGCGGCCAGATTCGGTTCGCCGTCCTGGGCTCGGCCCCGATCCAGCAGCATCCGCCAGCCCGCCAGCACGGCCGTGCCGGGCCCGGGCGCCGGGGCGGCCGCGGCGGGATGGTCCGGCGTCGCGGCGGGCGGGCCGTCCCAGACGCCGAGTTCGGCCAATTCCGCATCCGCCGCGGCACTGTCGGGCAGTCCGAGCCGGATGCCCATCTCGTCGGCGACGGCGTGCAGCACGCGATGGTCGGCCAGCGGTGCGGCCTCGCGGCGCACGGTGGCATCGCCCAGCGCGGCCTCGAACGGGCGCGAACGCCCCTCCCAGGTGAGAAAGCTGCCCGACTTCTCCATCGCGGAGGCGACCGGGAAGACGACATCGGCGCGTTCGGTGATCGCGCTGCGCCGCAACTCCAGGCTCACCACGAACCGGGCCGCGTCCACCGCGGCGAGCGCTGCGGCGGGATCGGGCAGATCGGCGACATCCACGCCGCCGACCACCAGTGCGCCCAGCGCCGAGGCGGCCGCGAGGATCGCGGCGGTATCGCGACCGGCCGCGGCGGGCAATTCCCCGACGTTCCATATCGCCCGAACCTGTTGGCGCGCACGCGGATCGGCCACCGGACGACCGCCCGGCAGCAGCGTGGGCAGCGCACCCGCCTCGAGTGCGCCACGCTCACCGGCCCGGCGCGGCACCCAGGCCAACGCGGCACCGGTGGTATCGGCCAGCCGCGCCGCGGCCGAGAGCGCGCCGGGCGTCATGGCCAGCCGCTCGCCGACCAGGATCACCGCACCGGGCGCACGCAGCCGCTCGGCCAGATCCGGCTGTGCGTCGGTGAGCGTGTCGAGCATCCGCGCCTCCTCGCCCGGCGCCGTCGACAACAACCGGCCCGACATCCGCTCGAGGCCCCGAGAGGCGAAGGGCGCCAACGCGTATACCGTGGGTCCGCCCTTGCGCGCCGCCTTGCGCAGGCGCAGATAGACGATCGGCGATTCCTCCTCCGGCTCGAATCCGGCCAGCAGCACCACCGGCGCGGATTCGAGGGCGGCGTAGTCGACGGTCGATACCTGCCCGGCGACCCGGGCGGCGAGGAATTCGGCCTCCTCCGCGGAATGGGGGCGGGAGCGGAAGTCGATATCGTTGGTGCCCAACGCGATACGCGCGAACTTGGCGTAGGCGTAGGCATCCTCGGTGGTGACCCGGCCGCCGACCAGGACACCGGCATTGCCGCGCGCGGCGGCCAGCCCCTCGGCCGCCCGGGCCAGCGCCTCTGACCAGGACGCGGGTGCCAGCACCCCGTCCCAGCCGCGGACCAGCGGTGTGGTCAGCCGGTCGGCCTCGGTGGCATAGGCGAAGGCCCAGCGACCCTTATCGCAGTTCCATTCCTCGTTGACCTGTGGATCGTCACCGGCCAAGCGCCGCAGCACCTTTCCGCGGCGATGATCGGTGCGCTGCGCGCATCCGGAGGCGCAATGCTCGCAGACGGCCGGACTGGACACCAGATCGAACGGGCGTGCCCGGAACCGGTAGGCGGTGCCGGTGAG
Source organism: Nocardia sp. NPDC051570 (assembly GCF_044454005.1). Taxonomy (NCBI): domain Bacteria; kingdom Bacillati; phylum Actinomycetota; class Actinomycetes; order Mycobacteriales; family Nocardiaceae; genus Nocardia; species Nocardia sp. NPDC051570. The sequence goes on from NZ_JBITDI010000029.1 coordinate 21,966, forward strand.
CGCGCCGACCGGGCAGATCTGCACGGTATTGCCGGAGAAGTAGGACTCCAGCGGCTCCCCGTCGGCGATGCCGACCTGTTCCAGCGCACCGCGTTCCATCAGTTCGATGAACGGATCCCCGGCGACCTGCTGGGAGAAGCGGGTGCAGCGCGCGCACAGCACGCAGCGTTCGCGGTCCAGCAGCACCGCGGGCGACAGCGGAATCGGTTTGGGGTAGGTGCGTTTGACGCCCTCGAACCGGGACTCGCCGCGGCCGGTGGACATCGCCTGGTTCTGCAGCGGGCATTCGCCGCCCTTATCGCAGACCGGGCAGTCCAGCGGATGGTTGATCAGCAGCAGCTCCATCACGCCCTCCTGCGCCTTGGCGGCGGCGGGGGAGCTGAGCTGGGTGCTGATGACCATGCCGTCGGTGACGGCCATCGTGCAGGAGGCGACCGGTTTGCGCTGCCCTTCGACCTCGACCATGCATTGGCGGCACGCGCCGACCGGATCGAGCAGCGGATGATCGCAGAAGCGCGGGACCTGGATCCCGATCAGCTCGGCGGCCCGGATGATCAGCGTCCCCGCGGGCACGCTGACCGTGGTGCCATCGATGGTGATGCTCACCAGATCCTGGGGGACCACGCTGTTGTTATCGGTGGAGACCGTCGCTGTCATCGCACGCCCCCTTGGACGGAGTCGGAGGTGTCGGCCCATGCCGTGGATCGCGCGGCGTCGAACGGGCAGCCGCCGCGGCGCAGATGCCGCACGTATTCGTCGCGGAAGTACTTCAGCGAGGAGAAGATCGGGCTGGCCGCGCCGTCGCCGAGCGCGCAGAACGATTTGCCGTTGATGGTGTCGGCGATATCGAGCAGCTTGTCCAGATCGGCCTCGGTGCCGCCGCCCTTCTCCAGCCGCTCGAGCAACTGGACCAGCCAGTAGGTGCCCTCGCGGCACGGCGTGCATTTGCCGCAGGATTCGTGGGCGTAGAACTCGGTCCAGCGCAGCACCGCGCGCACCACGCAGGTGGTGTCGTCGAAGATCTGTAATGCTTTGGTACCCAACATGGATCCGGCCGCGCCGACGCCCTCGTAGTCCAGCGGTACGTCGAGATGTTCATCGGTCAGCAGCGGCGTGGACGAGCCGCCCGGGGTCCAGAACTTCAGCGTATGTCCCTTGCGCACCCCGCCTGCGTAGCCGAGCAGCTCGCGCAGCGTGATGCCCAGCGGCGCCTCGTACTGACCCGGCCGGGTCACGTGCCCGGACAGCGAATACAGCGTGAAGCCCGGCGATTTCTCAGTGCCCAGCGAGCGGAACCAGTCGATGCCGTTGTCGAGGATCGCGGGCACGCTGGCAATGGATTCCACGTTGTTGACCACGGTCGGGCAGGCATACAGCCCGGCGACCGCGGGGAACGGCGGCCGCAGCCGGGGCTGGCCGCGGCGGCCCTCGAGCGAATCCAGCAGCGCGGTCTCCTCACCGCAGATATAGGCCCCGGCCCCGGCATGCACGATCAGCTCGAGGTCGTAGCCCGAGCCGAGGATGTCGTGGCCCAGATAGCCCGCCGCATACGCCTCGGCGACCGCGGTCTGCAGCCGCCGCAGCACGCCCAGCACCTCGCCGCGCACGTAGATGAACGCGTGCGAAGCGCGAATCGCGTAGGACGCGATGATGATTCCCTCGATCAGCACATGCGGGGTGGCCAGCATGAGCGGAATGTCCTTGCAGGTGCCCGGTTCCGATTCGTCGGCATTGACCACCAGATAGTGCGGCTTGTCATCGCCCTGCGGGATGAAGCCCCACTTCATCCCGGTCGGGAATCCCGCACCGCCGCGACCGCGCAGCCCGGCGTCCTTGACGGTGGCGATCACCTCGTCTGGATCGGTGCGCAGCGCCTTGGGCAGCGCCCGGTATCCGTCGTGGCGGCGATAGGTCTCCAGCGTCCAGGACTGCGGTTCGTCCCAGTAGCGGGTCAGGACGGGTGCGAGGGTCATTGCGCGCCTCCGTCGGTCGACTTCTTATGGTGCACGGGTTGTTCGGGCACGGATGTACTGCGAGCGATCCGCAGCCCCGCCAGCGTCGCCTCGCCCGGATCGCCCTCGTTGGCATTCGGGCGCTCGTCCGGGAATCCGGCGAGGATGCGGGCGGTCTCGCGGAACGAGCACAGCGGCGCACCGCTGCGCGTACCGGTGACCTGGTCGCCGCGGCGCAGCGAATCCACCAGCGCCCGAGCCGATTGCGGGGTCTGATTGTCGAAGAACTCCCAATTGACCATCAGCACCGGCGCGTAATCGCAGGCGGCGTTGCATTCGATGTGCTCGAGGGTGACCGCGCCGTCGGAGGTGGTCTCGCCGTGCCCGATGCCCAGATGTTCGGTCAGATCGGTCATGATCTCGTCGCCGCCCAGGACCGCGCACAGCGTATTGGTGCAGACGCCGACGTGATAGTCCCCGGTCGGGGTGCGCCGGTACATCGAATAGAAGGTGGCCACCGCGGTGACCTCGGCATCGGTCAAACCCAGCTGCTCGGCGCAGAATCCGATGCCGGTACCGGATACATAGCCCTCCACGGCCTGCACCAGATGCAGCAGCGGCAGTAGCGCCGACCGCGGTTGCGGATAGCGTTCGATGATCTCCTTCGCCTCGAGCTGTAACCGGTCGCGCACCTCCTGCGGATACGGAATCGGCCGGGTGCCCAGCTTCAACAGGATCTCTGTCATCGGTCCACACCACCCATCACCGGGTCGATGCTGGCAACGGCGGCGATCACGTCGGCGACCATGCCGCCCTCACATGTCACCGCTACCGCCTGCAGATTCGTGAACGACGGGTCGCGATAGTGCACCCGATACGGGCGGCTGCCGCCGTCGGAGACCATATGCACACCCAGTTCGCCGCGCGGCGACTCCACCGCCGAATACACCTGTCCCGCAGGCACTCTCAGCCCCTCGGTGACCAGCTTGAAGTGGTGGATCAGCGCCTCCATCGAGGTGCCCATGATCTTGCCGATATGTTTGGCGGAGTTGCCCAATCCGTCCGGGCCCAGCGCCAGATCGGCGGGCCAGGCGATCTTCTTGTCGTCGACCATGACCGGACCGGGCCGCAGCCGGTCCAGGCACTGCTCGACGATCTTGAGCGACTCCTTCATCTCGTTGACGCGAATCAGATAGCGGCCGTAGGCATCACAGCCGGTATCGGTCATCACGTCGAAGTCGTAGGTCTCGTAACCGCAGTAGGGCTCGGACTTCCGCAGATCGTGCGGCAGGCCGGTGGCACGCAGGACCGGTCCGGTGATGCCCAGGGCCATGCATCCCGCCAGGTCCAGATAGCCGACGCCGCGCGTGCGGGCCTTCCAGATCGGATTCTCGTTGAGCAGCAGCTCCAGATCGTGCAGCCGAGAGGGCATGAGCGCCAACAGCTCCCGGATCCGGGGCACGCCGTCCTCGGGTAGATCCTGCGCGAGGCCGCCGGGCCGGATGAACGCGTGATTCATCCGCAGCCCGGTGATCAGCTCGAAGATGTCGAGGACCAGTTCGCGCTCGCGGAATCCGAACAGCATCGGCGTGAGCGCGCCCAGCTCCATGCCCCCGGTGGCCAGTGCCACCAGATGCGAGGAGATCCGGTTGAGCTCCATGAGCATGACCCGGACCACGGTGGCGCGCTCAGGGATATCGTCGGTGATGTCGAGCAGCTTCTCCACGCCCAGGCAGTACGCCGTCTCGTTGTAGAACGGCGACAGATAGTCCATCCGGGTGACGAAGGTGACCCCCTGCACCCAGTTGCGGAATTCGAGATTCTTCTCGATCCCGGTGTGCAGATAGCCGATTCCGCACCGCGCCTCGGTGACGGTCTCGCCCTCGATCTCCAGGATCAGCCGCAGCACCCCATGCGTGGAGGGGTGCTGCGGACCCATGTTGACGACGATGCGTTCCTCGGCGGCCCCGCCGAGGGCCTCGCGCACCTCGTCCCAGTCCTGCCCGGAGACGGTCACTGCCTTCGGCACCGACGAACCGGACTGCGTCCCAACCTCTCCCGCCCCCACGTCACCACTCGGTCCAGCCCCCACGTCACCACTCGGTCCTGCGCCCACGTCACCACTGGGTCCCGCGCCGGAGGCGCGGGTCATCTCTGTTTCGTTCATCAGCTGTACGCCCTCCGCTGGTCGGGCGGCGGGATGCGCGCGCCCTTGTACTCGACCGGGATTCCGCCGAGCGGATAGTCCTTGCGCTGGGGATGCCCGCGCCAGTCGTCGGGCATGAGGATGCGGGTCAGCGCGGGATGTCCGTCGAACAGGATGCCGAAGAAGTCGTAGGTCTCCCGCTCGTGCCAATCCGTCGTCGGATACACCGAATACAGCGACGGCATATGCGGATCGGCATCGGGCACCGACACCTCGAGCCGCAGCCGGCGGCCGTGGGTGATCGAATTCAGGTGGGTGACGGCATGCAGTTCGCGCCCGGTGTCGTCGGGATAGTGCATCCCGCTCACGCCCAGGCACAGCTCGAATCGCAGCGCCGCGTCATCGCGCAGCGCCCGGGCCACTGCGAGCAGCCGCACGCGCCGCACATGCAGGGTCAGCTCGCCCCGGAACACCACGATCTTCTCGATGGATTCGGCGAATCCATCGTCGGACAATACTTCTCGCAGCCGATCGATCAGCTCGTCGAAGTAGCCGCCGTAGGGTGGCGGGGTGCTACCGGGCAGGCTGACGGTGCGGACCAGGCCGCCGTATCCGGAGGTGTCCCCGGAGCCGGTGACCCCGAACATGCCGTGGCGCACCCCGATGACCTCGTCGCCGGGCTGCGCGCGCTGATCCTGTTCGGCCAGTTGGCTTTCGTTCTGTTCGGTCATCGCAACAGCCCTGTCATCCGGACGGTGGGAGTGACCGCGAGCGCCGCCTCCTCGGCGGCCCGTACGGCCTCCTCGCGGTCGACGCCGAGCGGCATCTCCTGGATCTTCTCGTGCAGTTTCAGGATCGCGTGCAGCAGCATCTCCGGCCGCGGCGGGCAGCCGGGCAGGTAGATGTCCACGGGCACAATGTGATCCACGCCCTGCACGATGGCGTAGTTGTTGAACATGCCGCCCGACGAGGCGCAGACGCCCATCGCCAGCACCCATTTCGGCTCGGTCATCTGGTCGTAGACCTGACGCAGGACCGGCGCCATCTTCTGGCTGACCCGGCCCGCGACGATCATCAGATCGGCCTGCCGCGGCGAGGCACGGAACGCCTCCATGCCGAAGCGCGCGAGGTCGAAACGCCCCGCACCGGTGGCCATCATCTCGATCGCGCAGCAGGCCAGCCCGAAGGTGGCCGGCCACAGCGAGCCCTTACGCAGATATCCCGCGAACTGTTCGACCGTGCTCAGCAGGAATCCGCTGGGCAGCTTCTCCTCGAGACCCATTGTCACTTCCCCTATTGGTTTCGGCTCAGTCCCAGCTCAATCCGCCACGCCGCCACTCGTACGCGTAGGCCACCGAGACGTTGAAGATGAACAGCGCCATCGCGGCCAGCCCGAACACACCCAGCGCATCGAAGTGGATCGCCCAGGGGTACAGGAACACGATCTCGATGTCGAAGATGATGAACAGCATCGCGGTGAGGTAGTACTTCACCGGAAAGCGTTGTCCGCCAGCATTTCCGGGGCCACCCCCTACCGAATGCGGGGTCGGCTCGATACCGCACTCGTACGCCTCGAGTTTGGCCCGGTTGTAGCGCTTCGGGCCGATGAAAGCCGCAAGGAACAGCGATACGAGCGCGAACGCCGCAGCGACCGCGCCGAGAACAAGAGTTGGCACCTCGGTATTCACAACTGCAAACCCCTCCTCGAGACCTGGCCGCGGACGGCAGCTGCGGAGGCGGGGCTGACGTCGTCGTCTGCCGGGCCAGTCTCGCCCAAGGCCCGCTGCACACCGGCGCGGACGAAAGGAGGACCTGACGGAAGGCGTCATATCAACGCCCGCACTCGTGTGAGCTACGGCACAGCCTACAACTGTTCCTTCTGAATGCGCACCGAATGAAGGCGGTCTTTGATCGAATTCCGTACTGCGATTTATGACCGAATCGGCGTAATCGCCTCGGGCGCCGCGGCGAGCACGCGGGCGAATTCCAGGACGCGAGCGCTCTCGTGATCGCGCGCCCAGACCAGTCCGAGCTGGGAGTCGGGCACGCCGCGCACGGGCACGAACCGCACGTCGGGGCGGCGGTGATACTCGGCGGTGGTGCGGCACAACAACAGTGCGCCCCGCCCCGCCGCGACCGCGGCGATCGCCTCCTGCGTCGTGCGCACCGCCGGACCCGCCGGAATCGCCCGCCCGTCCGGCGTATGCCGCGGCGCCTGCGCCTCGCGCCAGTAATCCGGTGCGGTGCACGCGAGTCCGATCAGCTGGCGGCCCTCGGCACTACCGCGGCAGCGGCCGCGATCCTGCTCATGCTCTGGGGCATTTCCTACGGCGGCGTCTCGGTGAGCACCCAGAACTGGACCCTGGCCACCGCATTCGGCGCGCGGGAAGCGGCCTCGGCCATCCTCGTCGCGGTCTTCAACGGCGCGATCACGCTGGGCGCGCTGCTGGGCGGGCGGGCCGTGGACGCGGACGGTGTGCGATCGGCGCTGTGGGTGGGCGTCGGATTGGTGGCCGCGGCAACGATTCTGGCGCTGGCATCCGGCCGAATTCGTCGACGCGATCCCGTACCGGCGAAGTAGTCACGGATTCGCGCTGACGAGACCGGCCTGCCGATCGACGTCGTCGTCGATCGGCAGGCCGGGGATCTCATCAGGGCAGGCGTGCCTCGAGCGCCTCGATGATGCGCGGACGCAATTCGGCGGCGCGGATGATGGCGTCGACCGAACCGACCTCGACCGCGCGCTGGATGTTGTGCACGCGATCGAATTCCGCGGCGACATCACCGAGCTTCTCGGCGCGCACCGAGGATCGGGTCTCCTCGAGCTCGGCGATCAGGGCCGCGCGGGCGGCACCGGCCGCATTGGCCGCGCGCGCCTCCAGATCCCGCACCCGCTGATCGGCCGCGGTCCGAGTGTTGACCTCACTGGAGAACACCGCCGCCGCCGCGGGTGCGCCGCCGAGCACCGAGGCGACCGAACCCTCCAGCGCGAGCACGAGCATGTTCGGATTGAGCGCCTTCGAGAACACCACGAACGCGCCGCCGTGGTACCGCGAAATCACGCAGAACACAATGGGCCCTTGGAAGTTCACGATCGCGCGGCCGATCTCGGCACCGTACTCGAGCTGCAGTTTACGCATCGACTCGGGCGAGCCGTCGAAGCCCGACAGGTTCGCCAGGACCACCAGCGGCCGATTACCGCTGGCGGCGTTGATCGCCCGCGCCGCCTTCTTCGACGACCGCGGGAACAGCGTGCCCGCGGTGTAGATGTCCGGGCCGTCGGTGGACGGGAAGCCGCGCCGGGGCACGCTGCGTGATTCGATGCCCAGCAGGCAGATCGGGATGCCGCCGAGATGCGCGTCCTGCACGACCGCGGTTTCGGCGTCGGCCATTCCGGCCCAGCGTTCCAGCACCGGATGGTCCTGATCCGACAGCGCCCGCATCACGGTGCGAATGTCGAACGGCTTCTTGCGATCGGGATTCTTGGCGGCGGAGAAGATCTCGCCGACGGTGGCGAAATCGCTGTCGGCCACGGCATGCGGGAAATCGGAGACGTCGCGATCGAGAGGATCCTCGGTCCGCGACCGCCGCGGCGCCGCCTCGCCCGGCGCCACATAGGTGTGGTCGTAGTGCGACATCAGGATGTCGCGCGCCGCGGTCAGATGCGGTGCCCAGTACTGCGCCTGGCCGTTGGGGCCCATCACCCGGTCGTAACCGCCGATGCCGAAGTTGTCCTCGGCCGAGACGCCGCCGGAGAAGTCCAGCGCCTGCTTACCGGTGAGCACCATCGCCGAATCCGGTGTCATCACCAGGATGCCCTTGGTATGCATCAGCATGGTGGCCTCGGCATTCCAGTACGGCTGCGCGCCGACGTTGATGCCCGCGACCACGATGTTGATTTCGCCGCCGCCCTGGGTGAATTCGACGATCCGCTTGAGCGCCGCGGCCACCCAGTCCATGTTCTCGGTACCGGATGTCATCGAGATCCGCGCGCCCGAGGACAGCGCGTACCACTCCAGCGGCACCCGCATCCGTTCGGCCAGATCCATGGCGGCGATCACCCGGCGGCACTCCGGCTCCGACAGCGCGCCAAGGGATTTCGTCGGATCGCCGAGCAGCACGACGCGGGTGACGCCCTGGGGATGCTGTTCGGTCACCGTGCTGACCACGCCCGCCACGATGGCCGCGGTGTTGCGGCCCTTGGGCCGGTCGACCGGGACCAGCGCATGATCGGCGTCGAGATCGTATTCGGCGAAATCGCCGAGCAGACCGGTCAATTCGTACGGGTACACGGTGTTGCGGCTGCTGGCCCGCAGCACCTTCTGCCGGTACTCGTCGAGCGGTTCGACCGCCTCGTCGGTCCGCCCGTTGACGGTTACCGCGGTGCCGCCGGCGGCGTCGAAGGCGATATGCACGGCGACCTTGGCCAGCTCACCGCTCTGCGGGTCGCGCTGGCGCGCGATGATGAGGATCTCCTCGAGCCCCGCGCCCGCGGCCGTCGGCTCCACGCGCCCGACGACGGTCTCGAATTCGGCGGGGGACAGGTCGATCGGCGGCCAGATGTACATCACGATGCGGTTGGTGTTGAACCGCTTCGCCGACGGCCGCCGCGACTGGGCCCGGCGGATCGAGTCGAGGCAGGTGGCGATGGTGGCCTCGGCCGTCGGCAGGGCCAGCAGCCGGCCGTCGTGCTCGCGCAGCGCGGCCAGGTCACGCACCTGCGCGAAGGCGACCAGTCGCTCGTCGGACGGATTCTCCTTGGCGACGCACCGGAACAGGTACACCTCGTCGTTGTCCGAGGACGGCAGCCGGGTCAGGTCGAACTTGCGCAGCCGCTTCATCTGCATCCGCTCCGCGATATACGGATGCAGGCCGCGGATCAGTCGCTCCTCGGCCATGCCGGTCGCCGATGGACGGAAGGTGAAGTGGTGGTGCATCACCGCGCCGCCGCTGCCCGCGACGGTGGTGGTGATCCGGTGCACCTGATTCGGCATCGGCTGCGCGCTGAGCACATCCTGCAATGCCACGGCCATCGCGTCGAAGTCCTCGGGCTGCCGCTCCCAGCCGAGGTAGATATCGGCCTCGATGGACATCGCGCCGCTCGCCAGCTCGGTGAGCCCGCGCAGCACGGTATCGAGTTCGTCGAAACTCACCGCGGCCGACACCAGGGTCAGCCCGCGCCGCTCGGCGATCACGAAGGTGCAGCCGCCGACCTCCTGGGTGCGAACGCCGGTGAGGCCCTTGTTGCCGTAGTACCGCCGGGTCAGCACCTCGAGCATGATCGTGTTGTCCGGGTTGCCGCGCACCAGACGCTGGCCGAGCAGTCGCACCAGCGGTTCGGTGCTACGCACCATATCGGAAACGCGCTCGGCACGATCGGCCGAATCCGGATGGGAATCCAAGTGGCGCAGATGCTTTCGCACGTTGGTGTACACCCGGGCGCGGTTGCGCCGCAGCAACGGCTGACCGAACCAGGCGAACACCAGACCGCGCGTCAGATCCGCGATCATCGGGAAACGCACCTGCGTGGCCGCCACCAGACGCTCCAGCGCCAGGCCGACGGGCTCGCGCAGCGCACGATCGGGCACCGGCTCGCGCAGCCATTCCCGCAACATCGTGGTGATGACGGTGACGGTGTCGGAGGGACGCTGCTGGGCCAGGAAGATCCGGAAGACCGCGGCCTCGAGATCGGGGGTGCGCTCCAGATCGGTGACACCGTAATGCCCGAGCGCCTTGGCCAGCTTGGCCTGATACGCCTCCGGCAGTCCGGCCCGCTCGACATCGAGGCTCTGCAGATAGGTGTGGAAGTACTCGCGGGCGCTGTGCACATGGCTCTGGCCGCCGTCGTCCTCCCACGACCGGTTGTTGCTCAGCTCGGCGAGATCGGCGAACACCTGCACGAGTTCGAGTTCCTCGGCCAGCGGCCGGTGATTGTCGGCGAGGGCCGCCCGGCGCGCGGTGAGATAGCCGTCGACCACGCGGCGATCGTCGTGCGGGTCGACATCGAAACCCAGCAGCAGGCTGCGCAGATCCTGCAGGCCGCGGGTCATCCGCTCATGCGGCTGGATCGGCGCGGTCTCCTCGGGCAGGTCCATCTCGACCGAGGTGGTCGCCGTGGTCTCCTCGGCCTCGTCCTCGTCGGCGAGCGGTTCGAGCCGCAACATCGGCGCACCGGTCTCCACCTGGGTGCCGACCGATACCGAGCATTCCTTCAATCGGGCCCGGAACGGTGCGCGCAGCACCGTTTCCATCTTCATGCTCTCCAGCACCAGCACCGGCGCACCGGCCTCGACCTCGGCGCCGACCTCCAGCGGTGTGGCGACGACCAGTGCGGGAGCGGGTGCGCGGACGATACCGCCCTCGTCGCGGCTGATCCGATGCGTCACACCGTCGACATCGACCAGATGGATCGGCCCGTGCGTGCCGGTGATCAGGCGATACCGGATGCCGTTGACCACGATCTGCCCGGCGTGGCGATCGAAGCGTTCGAGATCGACATCGGCGGTGCGGATTTCACCACCGGCCTCGATACCGATCCGGAACCGATGGGCGCCGATGCGCGCCACGCGCACGCGGTAGCCCGCGCCGCGCAACTTCAGATCCAGCGGGCGGCCGCTCTCGTGCTGCACCTGCGGACGGCCACCGGATGCGGTGGACAGCAGCCGATGACGCTCGCCCCGCTCTTCCTCCTCATAGGCGTCGATGGCCGCGGCGGCGAGTGCGACGGCGGAGTGGCGATGCGAGATCAGACGGCCCTCGCCGCGCACCCGGTCGATCCAGCCGGTGTCGGCGCTGGCGTCGATCACCTCGGGCTGGATCAGCAGATCGAGGACGAAACTCTTGTTGGTCGCGCCGCCCTCGATCACCACGCGGGTCTCGGTCATCGCCCGGCGCAGCCGGGCCAGCGCCTGGTCACGGGTGCTGCCGTAGGCGATGATCTTGGCGATCATCGAATCGAAGTCGGCGGGGATCGTATCGCCCTCGCTGACACCGGTATCCACGCGAATGCCCGGGCCCGCGGGCAGATCCAGTCGCGCGATGCGGCCCGGGGCGGGCGCGAAATCGCGGTCGGGATCCTCGGCGTTGAGCCGCGCCTCGATGGCGTGGCCACGCTCGGCGGGCGGTTCGCCCTCGAGCCTGCCGCCGGACGCCACGTGCAGCTGCGCCCGCACCAGATCGACTCCGGTGGTGTACTCGGTGATCGGATGTTCGACCTGCAGGCGGGTATTCACCTCGAGGAAGGCGAACAGTTGGTCGCCGGGGTGATAGAGGAATTCGACCGTGGCCGCGCCGCGGTAACCGACCGCGACCGCCAGCCGCTCGGCCGAGGCCTTGAGTTCGGCGGTCTGCTCGGGACGCAGCACCGGCGACGCCGACTCCTCGATGACCTTCTGATTGCGCCGCTGCACCGAACAGTCGCGCACGCCCAGCGCCCACGCGGTGCCCTGACCGTCCGCGATCACCTGGACCTCGACGTGCCGGGCGCCGGTCACCAGCCGCTCCAGGAATACGACACCGCTGCCGAACGCCCGCGCGGCTTCCTGCCGGGTGCGCTCGTAGGCGTCGACCAGTTCGGCCTCGTTGGTGACCATGCGGATGCCGCGGCCACCACCGCCCGCGGTCGCCTTGAGCATCAGCGGGTAACCGATCTCGGCGGCGGCCGCGACGGCCGCGTCCACGGTATCGACACCGCCGCGACTCCACGGCGCCACCGGCACGCCGACCTCCTCGGCGATCAGCTTCGCGCCGATCTTGTCGCCGAGTTTGCGCATGGCCTCGGGGCTGGGCCCGATGAAGGTGACCCCGATCTGCTCGCACAACTCCGCGAAGGCCGGATCCTCGGCCACGAAACCCCAACCGACCCAGGCGGAATCGGCCTTGGTCGCCACGAGGGCGCGCTCGAGCACCTTCAGGTCCAGATACGGGCGCGCCGATGCCGGACCGAGGTCGTAGGCGATATCGGCCTCTCTGACGAATGTCGCGTTCCGGTCGACATCGGTGTACAGAGCGACGGTTTCGATCGACTGCGCGGTCTCCGCGGCCAAATCTCGGACAGCGTGGATGAGGCGCATGGCGGCCTCACCCCGATTCACGATGGCGATGCGGGTGAACACTCGCCAGCTCCTTCCTCTCCAATGCACGGCCCGGTCGAGCGTGGGGTGTTGTGGCTCCCGGTCCCGCGTAGTGTGCACCCTTCGGTCGCGTAGGTACACAACGGCCGGGGGTTACTGGCACGTATCGTGTGTTTTCGCGACGTCGTTTCGCCCATTTTCCGGCCGGGGCGACGGCCCGTATCCTGAACCGTGTGCCCGACATTCTCGATGTGCTGCACGCTCGCTGTGCCGAGATCGCGGGTGAGGCGATCCTCTCCGGAGCGGACAATCCGGACCTCACACTGAGCACACACGAGGTGGAGCAACTGCTCGACCACATCGCCGACCTCAACCGCCGCTACGACGATATCGCCCTGGCCTACCGCGAACTCGACGAGCGATTCACCGTGCTCCGCCGAGCCGCGGGCGAGGCCACCATCTCGTTGCAGCGCATCCGCGCCACCCTCGACCAGCGCACCGCCCATCCGGAAGCCCGTGCCCGCCAGGCCGATTCCATCGCCCGCTTCGCCGCCGAGACCCTCACCGCGGCAAGGCTGCACACCGGGGGATCGGCGAGCACATAACATCGAGCCATGATCGAACCCGCCGATCTCGCGTCACTTCCGACGGCCGAGTTCGCGTTCCCCGGCCCCCTGCGCGACAAACTGGTGGCCGCGATCCTCGACGGCGCCAAGACCGCGACCACCGGCCTGGTGATCGAATACGAGCGCGACGGTGAACCACTGCCCGAGCCCGGCACGCGTTCGGTGGTGATCGACTCGGAGCACCACCCGGTCGCCGTCATCGAGGTGACCAGCGTGCGCATCGTGCCGCTCGCACAGGTCGACCTCGCCCACGCACAGGACGAGGGCGAAGGTGATGCCACGATCCAGGATTGGCGAACGAGCCACGAAACGTTCTGGCACAGCCCGGAAATGCATCATGTACTCGGCGACCCCACCTTCACCGTCGACGACACGACGCGAGTGGTACTCGAACGCTTCCGCCTCGTCGAAGACCTCCGCGCCCCCAGGTAGTTCACTTCCGTCTGGTAGATCATGCCGGTGGATTTGGCTCAGATCAGTACCCATGCCGAAGAACTCGCGGCGAGATTCGACGCGCGGCCACCGCATGTCGAGTCGGGCATGGTGTCGAAGTGGCGCGTGGACGGCGTGCAGGCACGCTTCCGGAAGAAACAACCGGTTGTCGTGATCGGCCCCGTCTTCACCGAACTCTCGGCACAGGAGAAGGAGGGCGCACTTGCCGAGGCCGTGGTGCTCCTGGACATCCTCTGGACCGGGAGGTACTACCCCTTGACCGCCGCGACGCTCGTGGTGCTCGCACCGTATCTGCTGCTCAGCTTCTTCGCCGGCGGGTTCGGGCTGTCGCCATGGCTGTGGGGCTCGGCGTGGCTGGCCTTATTCGTGCTCGGACGTGCTGCGGCACAGCTGATCTGGTCTCGAATCGCCATCCACCGGATGGACCGCAGGGTAGCGGAGGTCCTGGGACGACCGATGCTGAACATCGTGCTCGACCTGGACGACCGCACCCGCTCACAGGTTCGCGGCAGGGCAGGCATCCTGGTGAAACTCACCATGCCCAGCAAGGCTCGACGCCTGAACGCCCTCTGAGACGGAGGGTCTGCCATTCGCGACACTGTGTCAGGACCTGTTCGCCTCGGGTTGGTGACATCGGCCGATCGACCCTCTAACCTGGCGTGAGATATGAAGCGGCACATCGAATTCGAGCGACTGCACAACTTCCGCGATCTCGGCGGCTACCAGGCGGCCGACGGCCGCACGGTGCGCTGGGGCCAGCTGTACCGATCCGATTCACTCGGAAAGCTGCGCGGCGAGGACTGGGACCGGTTCCTGCAACTCGGAATCCGCACCGTGATCGATCTGCGGTACCCCTGGGAGATCGAGGCCGCGGGCCGAATCCCGCAATCGGACCGATTCGCCTACGCCAACCACAGCATCGAACATCGCCCCTACGAACATGCCGACGTCGACCCTGATATCGATCCTTGGCGCTACCTCGCCGACCACTACGCCGAAGTCGCCGCGGATGGCATCGTCGAGATCCGCGAGGTCCTGGAGCTCATAGCCACCGACGAGGGTCCCGCCGTCTTCCATTGCGCCGCAGGCAAAGACCGTACCGGCCTGATCGCCGCCCTGCTCCTGACCGCCCTCGACATCTCAACCGACCAGATCCTCACCGACTTCGCCCTCACCGAACGCGCCACCCCCCACTTCATCGCGAACTGGCACGCCCAGAACCCCGGCCGAACCCTCCGCTCGCCCGGCTACGGCCGCGCCCACGAGGACATCATGCGCCTGACCCTCGAGGACCTCACCACCACCTACGGCTCCCCCCTCGACTACCTCACCACCACGGTCGGCATCACCCCCACCACAATCGAGCGCCTGAAAGACCGACTGCTGACCGACGACTGACATACCGAAACCCGTTGGCGGGTACGGTCTTCAGGTATGGCAACCGCAAAGGTGACGCTGAGCCTCGATATTGGTGCGATCTCGCTCGGCCGCCGGGCGGTGGAGCTGACCGGCGATTCCTTGTCTGCGATCGTCTCCAAGACCATGAACCGGCATCTGTTGACCGATTGCGCGCCCGCGCCGGTGCCCGATGAACAGACCGCGGCCCGCCGGGAGGCGAAGGAAGCGCTGACCGATGCCGAGTTCGATCGCTCGCACAACCCCCACTGTAGGACCAGCCTGCTGTGCCTCATCCAAAAGGGCCATGCCGCAGCCATATTCGGGTTCTCCCGGTGACCGATCGGCCCGTCACTCACTCCAGGCGGCGTGCGGGCGTACCGGATATGAGCGCGGTGGCGAGCACCTCGGAAAAGGGAAGGCTGCCATCGTCGTAGGGGTCGCTGGTGTGCCGGGTACGGATGCGGTACGACGAATAGGCGGCTCGGAAACCGGTGATCGACCCATCAGGCGCGCGAAGGAGTCCACGCCCGGGGATACTTGGCAGGTGGTAGGCATCGGGTACACCGAGCACTTCTCGGGATTCGTTGGCGGAGAAGGTATTCAGGCAGATCCGGTAGGTCAGGTAGCTGTCGATGGCGTGCGTAACTCGTTCTTCGAGTCGTTGTGAGGCGAGCAGCATATGCACCCCTGCGGCCTCGCCGAAGCGGCCGACCATTGTGGCCGTATCCAAGAATTCCCGTCTATGGGTGTGCATGAGTTCGGCGAATTCGTCGATGACGACGACGAGCACCGGCATCGGATCGGTGGGCACACCGGCATTCCGTGCCGCCCATGCGTATTCGGAGAAGCTGCGGAAACCACCGAGGGATCGGATGTGGTCCAACCGCCGTGAGACTTCGTTGGCAACGACCTCCATCATCTGCCCACCCGAAGTCTGCCAGTCGTCACCGCCGCTGAAGTTCGGGAAGTAACCGGCAACCTGTGGCAGATTGCGGACGGAATCGAACGTTGCGGCGCCCATGGCATCAGCAAGCAGGAAGTTGACCTGCTCCGGACCGTGCTCGACGGCGAGCCCCAGCACGAGGGACAGCAACAGTTCGGACTTGCCGGATCCCGTGCACCCGATCAGGAGACCATGTGGTCCGATGCCGCCATACGCCCGAGGCGTCATGTCCAGAACCAACCGAGACCCGTTCTCCGTCACACCGATCGCAACACTCAACCGATTCCCGGAGCCGATTCGCCGCCGCTGACTTACGTCCAGTCCGCTGATGTCACCGATTCCGTGCAGGGAGGCGAAGTCGACGGTGGGATCGGGGTCCGACATCCAATGTCCTGCACCGACTGCCATTTCACTCCCAACTCGTTGCCTGCTGTGGTTCCCGTTCGGACGCGACATCCGTTGCCTACGAACTGGATCCACTCACGTATATCAGACAAGGCCACCGCCTCTGGCGATCCCCCCTGCAGCACTGCACATTCCGGCCGACGTCCAGCCGGTGCGTGTCCCACACCGCGACCTGGACCGCGAAATCCGCAGCTGGTCACGGTGTCGTTTCGCCGACCAGGAAGGGCCATACCGTACTCTCGGGTATCGGAATTCGAGCTCAGGAGGTATCCGTGGCTTGGCGTCGATCTCTGTGCACTTCCGCCGTCCTGATCGGCGCGATCCTGGGTACGACCGGGACCGCATCGGCTGATCCGGTCACCACCCTCGACCCGGCCACAACCCTCGGCGGCGGGGAGCTGCCCTGCTTCGGCCAGGTGAAGGCCTTCTACGATCCGGCCCGGGATTTCTTCGGTGACCAGGTGATGTGGATTCGAGCAGAGCTCACGTCCCTGGCTGTCGGATCCTCTTCGTGCGGATTGAACGCCACGGTGAGCTGGCGAAATCTCGACGCCGGAACCAGCGGCGTGACCCGGCCCATCCCGCTGGGCGACGACGGCAGCCACAACGCACTCTGGGTCCCGATCAACACGAGCAGGACCCCGGGTCGTATCGAGGTCACCACCGACACCGATCAACCACACCTCCCCGGCCACGGCAGCTTCGTCATTCCGGGATAGCGCCACATCGGCTCACTCAGACCGAAACGACGGTGAAATTACGGCCGATTCCGGAATGGATGACCTCGGGCGGGTGCGTAGGCAGGCGATGTAGCAGTTCGGAACTGAGTGAGCATCCGGCAGCACCGGCTACGACCGCGACGGTCGGCTCCCGATCGCTGCCACCAGATCCACCGAGTTCGACTGCAGCACTAGCCCATTGACAAAGTTGTGAGTGTGTAGTCACATAGTAAGTGATCACTCACTCATGAAGGAGGTGCCGTGGCAACCGAGCCGAGTCCGTTCCGATCCACCGCGGAGGCCCGTCGCTCGATCGTCATCTCGCGGGCGGTCAGCGTGTTCGCTCGCAAGGGCTACTGGGCCACGCCGGTCACGGATGTGGCCGAGGCGGCAGGTATCTCGCAGGCGTACGTGTTCCGGCTCTTCGACGGCAAGCTCGGTCTGTTCGTGGCAGCGCTGGAACACTGCCACGAACGGATCGTCACGACCCTGGGCGAGGTCGCGGACCGAATGCCCGACGAGAAGCCCGATGTCGTGCTGTCGGCGATGGGTGATGCCTACGCCGATCTGATCTCCAACCGCGACCTGATGATGTTGCAGGTCCACGCTTTGAGCGCCGTCGACGTTCCCGAGATCGCCGCGGCCACTCGACGGGGGATGGAGCGGGTGATCACCCTCATCAAGGAACGAACCGGAGCCCCGGACGCCGCGGTGCAGCAGTTCATGGCCTACGGCCAGCTCTGTCACTACATCGTCGCCGCCGGTCTCGCCGACGACGACGGCTCGCAGCCACGCTGGGCGAAGGTCCTGACCGAGGGGATGACTCACCCCAACCCCGGCCACGCAAAGCACGGTCCCGAGTCGTCTCTCTGAATCCACCTACATCTACCCGCTCGGCCCGACCTCACCGTTGCCGAGCTCATCAGTCGACCCACCACGCAAGTCAACCGCTGTCTTTTGGAGAAATCATGACCACCATCCGTCGCTCCGCCGTCACCGCTGTCGCCGTCGCCGCAGTCGGCCTCGCCGGAGTATCCGCGCTGACCGCATGCGGTTCCGATAAATCCGACAAGCCTCAGGCACAAGGGAATCCGGCCATCGCCACCGACTGGGAGGCCGCCTGGAACAACAGCGACCCGCAGCGCCTGGCCGCCCTGTTCACCACCGACGACTCGCGCTACACCGACCACGCCTTCGATCGCACCTACCACGGCCATGACGGGATGGTCGAATGGGCAAGCAACACCAAGAAGTTCATCCCGGGCGCCTCCATCAAGGTCAACGACGCGTTCGGAGGCGCCGACAAGGTGGCGATCAACTGGACATTCAGCGGACAGCTGGCCGGAGCACCCAAACCGTTCTCCGTGCCCGCCGTCGCCGTTCTTCAGCTGCGCGGCAACCAGATCGTGAGCGACGACGACTACTACAACTTCGCCGACGTAGTCCGCCAGTCCGGCCTGCCCGCCGATACCAACTTCGGCTAGACCGACCCGACACCACACGCGCACTCGGCGTGCGCTCCCTCGTCCGTCCCGCAGCAGACCAGCTCACGCCGAGCCCGAGCAGGGACCCGCGTGCTCCGCCGAGCGTGCCCGGCGCGGCGACCTGAGTCGAAATCCGTTACGACGCTTACCAAGCCTGCATCAACGTTTGGAAGCCACAGCGCTCCAACGAATTTGATGCCATCAACCAATCGTTCGAATCTTCCCCGGAGTCACTGTGTCCGCTATACCGGTCAGCGATGTCGACCTCTACACCCCCGAGGCGCGGATCGACCCTTATCCGATTTACGAAGAGCTCCGCGCGCTGGGCCCGGTGGTGTATCTGTCCCGTGACAACCTCTATGCGCTTCCGCGCTATCGAGAGGTCCGTGCGGCCCTCATGGACTGGAAAACATTCTCCTCGGCCCGCGGCGTGTTCGTCGACCCAACGATCAACTCCCAGCTCGTTGCGCAGGCCGTAATCATGCCCGCGGACTCAGCTCGAAACCGGCGCCGAGCGACCATTGCCGCGCGGGTCCATACCGATCAGGTCGTAGCCGTTGCGCAACTCCGGCGGGACCGTGCCGAGCTCCACCGGGAACTCCAGTCCCGCAACGCCGGACCCGCCCGGATTGGTCATCATGACCCCATGCCGTGCGCCGGGATCGGCCGCCGGTATCCGCGAGATCGCGATCGGCCCACCACTGCGGTCGAGCCATCCCGATCACGGTAGAAATCCAAGCGCCCCCACCGAATCCGTCGCACGACGGACCCGGGCTCCGGACCCTCCCGTAGTATCAGAAGGGTCGTTCCCCTAGGGGCGCGGGCTTTCGCGAATTCCGGTGCGCTACAGGTCGAATCTCGCCCGCAGCGCCATCCGCACGTTTTCCAGCGTATCGCGATCCAGCATCCCCACCTTTTCGAGAAACCGTGTCGCGCTGAAGGTTCCCAGCCGGAACACCGCCACTGCGTCCTTCGTGCCCGGGATCGGCACAGTGAGCAGAGCGCGCGCGTTCGGAGCCTCCCGCGCCGGGATCACCAACGCCACGGCCACCAGCCCGCCGCGCACCAGGTGTGGCACCGAATCCAGCACGATGACGGTGTGCACGACGTCGCGTGCACCGCGAAGCGTCCAGATCTCGCCTTGAACGGTGAGGCCGTCACTCATCGGCGGCCCAGGCGTCCAGTGCTGCCGCTTCGGCGGCCTCGGTGAAGGCGAGCTCATCACTGGAGGGTGTCGGCAGAGCGGCCAGTTCCTCGGCGACCATCATGCGGCGGACGGCGCGGTAGATGTAGCCGGAGACGTTGGGCTCTTGTTTGAGCGCTGCGGTAACCGCATCGTCCGGCAGGCTGACCGAGAGTTTCATCCCACCACGGTAGCACCGGGGTAGCACCCGCGTTTGCGTCTGAGCTCATGGCGGAGATCGAACCGATCGCACCGGTCTCGGGCGAGAACCTCTACACCGAAATGCTCACCCAATCCGGTCCGGACCTGCACCGCATCGCCTGGGCGCCCGACGATTTCGATACTGCCCGCGCCCTGTTCGACGACACGATCCTGCCGCTGCCACCGCACTCCGTGGCAGCGGCGATCAAGCCGCGCGGGTTTGTTCATAAGCATCGAGATTTCCCGGTGCCATCAGTTGTTTTGCTGGAGCCAGGGTGCGCTGGTGGCCCAGAAGATTATGTTTGCACCGAGGTGATCGGCAGCGAAGTCGGTGAATTCGAGCTTGGTATATGGCTTGCCGGTTGCCGGGCTGGTGTACTGGAAGTCCGGTTCCTGCACCGCCATGGCCACCAGGGGGAGTTGACCTTTGTAGCGGTTGAGGAATGGATAGGAGTTGTCCATCTGCGCCGGCCTGTTCGGCAGCACGTCAGGCCCGCCGACTCCCACGCCGTGCGCTTGCGCGAATTCGAATGCGCGCTCCATATATCTGTGATCATTCTTCCATTCGCACTGCCAGAAGTTGATGTACTGGACGAACGCGCTCTTTGTGAACACTTTCTTTCCGAACTCCATGTTGTCGAGGGTCGCGTTGAAGTTGGCGTCACAGCTGAACCCGGTTCTGTCCTCGGCGGTGTCGACCTGTGTCGATGTCTCCGGCAGGTTCACCCCGGCGATCTTGCCGTCGAACCGCTGCCCCAGCGCGGTCAACAAGCGGTGGAACCGTTCCCTTACATTCGGATTCCACTGTGCGGCAACGGCACCGGGCGGTTGCGCCCCCAAACCATTGTCACCTTCGGCTGGCGCCGCACCACCGGCGTATTCCGGATCGGTGAGCAAGTACTGCGGAAGCCGGGCAGGTAGCGTGAAGAATCTGTCCTGAATCTGTACGAACAGCTTCTTGGATCGCGGTGTCAGATAGGTCAGCACCTCGTCGATCGCCGAGAAATCATATTGACCCTTCTTCGGCTCGAGCATCTTCCACGGCACTACGACCTGCACACCAGCAATATCTGGCCGCTCGATCAAGCGTTTGACGTTTGTATCGAAATCGCCGATCGAAGTGTACAACCAGTTTTCCAGCCCTGCCGGCTTCGCCGGCGCGGGTATGACACGATCCGCGCCACAACCTGCCACAACCATTGTCGCCACAATTACCAGCCCGAGCCAAGCCGCAATACACCTGTCTCGCATGCCTGGACCGTAATAACGAAAAATGAGAGAAAAATGAGAACCTTCTCATATGAGAGATCCGGGCGGCGGCGCACATGTTCGAGCTGGCGACCCCGGTCCGAGACTGGTGTCGCAGACGCACGACCCGCAGGTCCTCAGCGGGTCGGCCGGGCCGATGAACATCGTGTCCGGCCACCGCAATCCGCGGCAGCGGCGATCACGCCGCGCTACGCCCCCGCAATGCCCCGACCACAGCCTCGGTCAATTGGAACGGATCGATCGGATGCGCCGCCGACGCCTCGGCCCGCGACCAGTTCGCCAGCCACGCGTCATCGGCGCGTCCGGTGAGGACCACGATGGGCGGGCAGTCGGCGACCTCGTCCTTGAGCTGTTTGGCCAGGCCCATACCGCCGGTGGGCGCGGCCTCGCCGTCGAGGATCGCCAGATCGATACCGCCCGCGTCGAGTTGCTCGATGACGATCGGCGCGGTGGCCACCTCGAGGTAGTCGAACGAGGGCAGATCGGGGTGCGGGTTCTTCCCCAAAGCCAGTATCACCTGGCTGCGGGTGTCGGAATCGCTGCTGTACACGAGAACCCGCACCGCGGCGGGACGGTTCGCATCGGCCACGTCCGCATGCTACGTCCGCGAGCGGTGCCCCCGTGGCAGGTTCGCGCACTCCCTCGTGCGCGTCGGATCCTGACTTCACCGCGAGGTTGATCGTTCCCGCCGGAATCGTTGCTGGTCAACACCGCGAAAACGCGGGATCCTGAGAGATACCAAGGGCAACGACAAAAGGGCGGCGCCATGCGAATCTCGGAGATTCTGCGCACGAAGGGCGGCGACGTGGTCACGATCGCGCCGGACACCAGCGTGCGAGACCTGTTGGCGACACTGGCCGAACACAACGTCGGCGCGGTCGTGGTGTCGGCCGACGGAATCGGCATCGATGGCATCGTGTCCGAACGCGACATCGTGCGTCGACTGCACACCCGCGGACCGGACCTGTTGGACCGGCCGGTCGCGGAGATCATGACCACGGTGGTGCATACCTGTTCGCCCGAGGACCAGGTGGAGAGCCTGCGCGCCACCATGACCGACCATCGCATCCGGCATCTGCCGGTCGTGCAGGCCGGCCGCATGATCGGCATCGTGAGCATCGGTGACGTGGTCAAAAGCGCCATCTCGGAACTGCAGACCGAACGCGAACATCTGGTGCAGTATCTGCACGGCTGAGCCGGTCGCGCGCCACGACAGAATGTGGCAATCTGGAAAACGCTGATACGTTCTCTCGCAAAGGGTTTCGAAGATCGTTTCCGTACGACGGCGCCGCCGCCCCGGATCGCTCGACGAATGCGGCAGTTCGTGGGGATCACGGCGTGACACGGTTCGAGCATTTGAGTGAGCGATTCCTGACGGCCCTGCGGGCCGGTGGGGGTGGTGTCGCGGGTGCATGCCATGCGTGTGTGCGGGTGCTGCCGGTGCAGCGGGCCGCGATCGTCATCGATGAACATCATGCGGGCGTACAGCCCTGGTTCACCAGCGACGAGGTGGCCGCCGGAGTGGAGGCCGTGCAGGCGACGGTCGGGGAGGGCCCGGCCGTGGACGCGGTGGCCACCGGATTGCCGGTGCCGGTCACCGATCTGGCGGGTCTGGGCGGGCGCTGGCCCGGTTTCGCCGACGCCCTGGCCGGGACCCGGGCCTCCGGCGCGATGATCGCGATGCCGCTGCGGCTCGGTGCGATTCGCTTCGGCGCCTTGGACCTGTATCGCGAGGCCCCCGGCCGGCTCGACGGCCCCACTCTCTCGGCGGGTCTGCATATCGCCGACCTGATCACCGCCCAACTGATCCGGGCCCGCACCCCGCTCGGCGATGCCGCGGCCCCCGTCATCGATGACGCGCTCTGGCTCGAACAGCCCCTGGCCAGCCGCGCCATCCACCAGGCCGCGGGAATGGTTGTCGCCCAATCCAACAGCACCGTCCCCGACGCCTACGCCCGCCTGCGCGCCTACGCCTTCGGCCACGGCATGTCGCTGGCCGAGGTCGCCGCCGCGGTCGTGGCGCGGCGAATCCGCTTCGAGGCGGGGTGATTCAGCCGAGGATCTGTTCGGTGTCCTCGGTCCCGTCGACGACGGCCGCGGCCAATTCGGCCAGCCGCCTGCCGGTCTTGTGCGCGTGGGTGCGCAGGCAGCGGAAGGCCTCGGCCATATCGATGCCGCCGCGTTCGGCGAGCACGCCCTTGGCCTGTTCGATCACGATGCGGGCGTGCAGCGTCGCGGGCAGATGTGCGGTCATCGCCTCGACATGCGGCAGCGCGATCTGGGCGGTGATGCCGATCCCCGCCATATCGGCGAGCACCTGACCCGCGCGCAGATCCGCGGTGTCCAGGGCGCGCGGCGCGGCGGCGAGGATCGTCAGGGCCCCGACACTGCCGCCCCGGCAGCGCAGCGGCAGCGCGAATGCCGAGCGATAGCCGAAATCCAATGCGCGCTGGCAGAATTCGGGCCAGCGATGATTGGTGCTGCGCAGATCCGGCACCGCGGTCGGCAGGCCGGTGCGGAACGTGTGGCGGCCCGGACCGTCGAGGGCCTCGACCTGTAACAGTTCCAACAGGTCTGGTTCCTCACTGGTGGAGGCCAACAGCTGCAGGTCGCGCCGATGGTCGGCCAGGAACAGGCCGGCGTCGGCGCCACCGGTCACCCCGGGACACGCGTCGACGAGCTGCTGGGACAGATCGACGACGTCGAAATCGTGTGCGAGCAGATCGATGGCGTCGACCAGCGCCCCCTGCAGGGGATGCTCGTCGTCGGTCACGGGCCCCATGGCGCCTCCCGGAGCTGGACGAAGGGAGTCACGCGATACGGCATTCCATGGTGGCATCCCGGCGGGTTTCCCGTCGAGCGCCGTTGACACCGCAACCGAACTGAAACATCCAGGGAACGCAAATGTTTCACGAACAGGGCAGTCGGTCGTACCATCGATTGGTTCGGCTCGATGCGGTGCCCGATGGATGCTGCGGACGCTGGTCGTCCGCTCGGACGGGGGTGGCTCGACAGATGGCTGACAACGAACAGCTGGTCTCGGCGGTGGCGCGGCTGGTTCTGCTCCCCGACGCCCATGCCAGAGCGGATGTGCTGCGCCAACTCATGGGCACCGCCACCGAGGTGCTCGGGTTGGCGGGCGCGGCGGTCACGCTCGTCGAGGACGGGCGCTGTGAGGTCGCGGGCGCCACGCCCGAGGGCCTCCGCGAAGTCGAAGCGGCCCAACGCGACTGCGACCGCGGGCCCGGCGTGGAGGCGC
This sequence comes from Nocardia sp. NPDC051570, assembly GCF_044454005.1. Lineage (NCBI taxonomy): Bacteria > Bacillati > Actinomycetota > Actinomycetes > Mycobacteriales > Nocardiaceae > Nocardia > Nocardia sp. NPDC051570. The sequence goes on from NZ_JBITDI010000029.1 coordinate 46,076, forward strand.
TACGCCGGGGTGAATCGGTCGCGGTGGCAGACCTGCGCGCCCATTGCCACGAATGGCCCGAGTACACCAGCATCGCGGTGCGCCACGGCATTTCGGCGGTGGCCCAGATCCCGATGCGGCTCGACGATACGCATGTGGGCGCCCTGGGCCTGTTCGCCTCGCGACCGCGCCAGTGGACCGCCGCCGACCTGTCGGTCGGTGCGGCGCTGGCGGGCATGGCCGCGGGTCATCTGCTCACCGCCGACAAACTGCAACGCCAGCAACGGCTCACCGATCAGCTGCAGCACGCGTTGTCCTCGCGGATCGTGGTGGAACAGGCCAAGGGCCTCGTCGCGGGCGCGCACCACATCGCTCCGGAGGCGGCCTTCGAACTGATCCGCGGGCACGCCCGTCGCCGGCGGGTCGGGGTGCACGAAGTGGCACGGGCGATCGTCGAACTCGGACTGCGACTGTGATCGAACCGGTAAAATCGCATATCGGGTCCTGAAACCCTTGCCCCCGGACAGGATCTCGTACCGGCATGCGTCCCTGAACTCGACGGCTGGTTCCCGACGTCATCTCATGTCTGGGGGCTGTTGTGGCCGTACTCGTTCCCGTCCGCGCCGTCCGGTACCAGTGCACCCCCACGTGTTCGGATGCGGAGCTCGTGCGCCGCGTGGGCCGCGGCGATCGTGAGGCGTTCGCGCAGTTGTACACCCGCACCCACGGCCTGGTGTTCCGCCGGGTGCTGGCGGTGGTGCGCGATCCCGGCTATGCGGAGGAGACCTGTCAGGACGTGTACATCCAGGTATGGCGCAGCGCCGCCGGATTCGACGAGGGCCGCGGTTCGGCGACGACCTGGCTGCGGACGCTGGCGCATCGGCAGGCGGTGGATCGGGTGCGACACGAGCGGGCCAGCTCCGATCACGATCACGCATGGGGCGTCAACGACTACCGGCCGCCGATCGACTCGGTGGTGGAGGAGACCCTGCGCCGCCACGATCTGCGCTGTGTGCGCACCGGTTTGACCGTGCTGACGCCGCTGCAGCGCGAGTCGGTGATGCTGGCCTACTACCGCGGGCTCACCTACCCTCAGGTGGCCGCGCAGCTGGGCGTGCAGGTGTCGACGGTGAAGTCGCGCATCCGCGCGGCCCTGGCCCGATTGGAAGGTGCCCTGTCCGAATTGGATTCGTGACCGGAATGCCCGTTCCGCGAAACATGCCGATATTCGATTTTCATCAGTTCGTAACGGCGAAAACCGCTCCCGACCGGAATAGTTTGGCGCACAATTGCCTCGGGCGGATCGTTCGATCCAGACACCCGCGGTACAAGACACCGCTGATCGGGTGGGGTTCGGGATGTGCACGGACCCTCGGACCTCACCCTGGATCAAGCAGTCATCCGTGGCGAACATCCGCCATCCACGTATTGCGCGGCCGGGCCTTCGGGCCCGGCCGCCGCATTATGTTGCGGCCGAATACGAATTCGGCGAATTGGCCTATTCGGCGCTTTTCCCTACATCCGCTCGGTTCGGTGCGTTGCTTCCGCCGAGCCTGATCCAGGCGTGCGGAGGCCTCGATCGCGTTGGGGGAGTGGGAGTTGTCGTCGTGTCCGGCTAGGCGAGGTTGTCGATGATCAGACCGACGGTGAAGTCGAATCGGTCATGGCCCGTGCCGCTGGTCAGTTCGGCGGCGTATCGGCGGGTCTGCGGGAAGGTGCTGGCGGGCAGCGCGGTGAGTCGGTCGATCAGCTCGTCGCGGCTGGTGACCCACTCCTCGTCCTGATCCGCTCGGCGCTGGTGGACCAGGGAGATCTCCAGGGTGTAGGCGCTGATGTAGAGCGACAGTGCGTCGAAGGCTCGCGACGGTCGGGCGCCGTCGCTCAGGGTGCCGGAACGGTAAACGAGTTGTCCGACAGCGGGGTTGGGGAGATTCGCGGCGAGCTGATCGTCAGCGGTTGGGGATGGTAGGCGGCGAGGGGTTTCCCGTCGGCGGTGATGTCGGTGAAGGTGACCGGGGTGAAGCCGGGCACGTTGTAGGGGATGGATTCGAAGACGGTCAGGGCCGCGGTGGGAACCACCCGACTCTGATGCGTGGCGCCGTATTGCCAGCCTTTTGTGGTGTCGGCCAAGGTCAATCGGTAGGTGGCCGCGCCGTCCCAGGTGATCGCGGCGGTGATGTCATCGCCCGGATCGGTGGGCGGGGTCTCCCATTGCACGCCGGGCGCGTCGGCATCGGGAATCGGCTCACCGGCTTGGTCACTGAAGGAGGGTGTTTCGAAGAAGCCCATGTTGTGGGCCACGCCGCCCGCGCAGAGCGTCGAGGTCCCGGTCTGGATGAGGTTGCGGTCCGTGGCGCCGTTCATGCCGACCATCCCGATCCACATGGCGACGTGCGGAATGAACAGCGTCCCCGCCAGTCCCTCCGGAACGGCAAGCAGGCCGGGGATTCTCAGCATCGACGCACCGGTCATGACCGTGTTGGTGACGCCACCCGCCAGCCCGGACAGGTCCGACGGCGGGCAGGTCACCGCCGTCTGCTTCCAGTGCGCGGTCAGGACTCTGAACGAGGGGGCGACGGCGGCGTAGCCGCTGTACACATCGGCCCCGGGAGTCACCTGCGGTGGAACGTCGGCCGATGCGGTGCCGCCGACCGACAGGGCGGCGACGGCCAGGCACAGGGCGGCAAAGCGTTGCACGATACGAGCTCCCTTCCGTTGCGATAGCACGCTACCCGCCCGGCGGGTATTACCGGCGGACCCGTCCGGGCAGGAACCTGTTGGTGCGTGTCTGATAGTCGCGGTAATCCGGACGCTTCTGCACGCTGTAGTACTCGGCCGGGACGGCGCCGGTGTAGTAGACCAGGCACCAGTACATCGACGCGGAGGCGCCGAGCAGTCCGAGAACGAGGCCCGCGGCGCTGACCGGATTCGTCCGGCCCAGATGCCCGATGAGCTCGGGCAGGCACATGAGGACGACGGCGTTCCACTGCATCCATTGGAAGAAGTAGTTGGGATGGCGGCTGTACCGCCACAGGCCCACCTCGCAGCTGCGTTTGACACCGTCGCGCGGCGCGGTCGCCGCGAACCGGAGCTTCTGCAGGTCCGCGGTGGATTCGAGAATCCACGAACAGCCCCAAAGCGCCAGTCCGGCAACGGTGATCACCGAGATGGCCGGGTGATCCGAGGCGATGGCGAGTGCCGCCGGGACCGCGAGCGTCGTGCAGTTCGCCCAGCCCTGCACCAGGATCTCGGCCACGAGGTCGGCGCGTTCGCTGCCCAGGGACCGGTGTTGCCACCGCAGTCGCTGATAACGGTAGCGGGGGAGTTCCTCGTCGAAATCGCCTGTGCGCCACAGCTGCAGCGCGGCGAGGCCCATCCGCGCGCCGACGACCAGGTAGAAGCAGGCGATCGCGACAACGAACGAGGAGAGCCTGCCGAGGAACAGGACTTCCAGGCCGAGCACGACCAGCCCCCAGGGCCACGCGATGTCGACATAGGACATCCGGCGCGTGCGCCAGGCCGGAACGCAGGCGACGAGCCCGAACAAGACCAGCTGCGCGACCGCGTTGCCGAGCGCGAAGGGCCGCACGGATTGGTCCGCGAGCATCGCGGCGAACACCACGACACCGGCTGCGGAGGGCAGCCACTGGCGGGTCGGTTGCGGGGCCGATATGTCGTGCACGAAGACCTCCTGAGCCGGATGTCTTCGAACGTATTACAAGTCACCTGACTTAACAAGTCGACTGACCTGCTTTGCTATCCTGGGCCGGTGAGCGGCGCGAAGCGAACCCAGGCCGAACGCAGGGCCGACACGATCGGCGCGCTGCTGGACGCCACCGTCGATGTCCTGGTCGAGAGTGGCTACGCCGGATTGTCCACGCGGGTGGTCGCCGAGCGGGCCGGCGTGAGCCAGGGCGCGCAGCAGCATTACTTCCCGTCGAAGCTGGCGCTGGTCAAGGCGGCGATGACACGGCTGGGGGATCAGCTGTTCGTCGAGTTCATCGAATTCGGTGCGACGCACGTGCCGGATTCCGACGAGCGCGTTGTCGCCGAATCGCTGCTGGATCGTCTCTGGCAGGTGCATTGCCTGCCCATCACTCCCGCTGTCTTCGAGCTGTTCAACGTGGCCCGCACCGACGACGAGATCGCCGGGTACGCAGTCGAATTGACGACCATCGGCATGAAATCGCTACGGCGCGGCGCGGCGGCACTGCTGCCCACCTACGCCGCCGCGGACGGCTTCGACAGTCTCCTGGATATGGCGGTGGCAACCATCCGCGGAACGGCACTCGCGGCTCGCCTCCCCGGAGGCGCGCCGGAATGGTCCGACTGGCCCGCGATTCGGGGGCATCTGATGAACTGCCTCGACGCACTGATCGCGTAGTCGAGCATCGCGCTGACCGATACGCACACGGCAACCCGGCCCGCTGGCGCATTCCCGGCCCTATTAGGGTTCAGACCGCAACCGCCGTATCCATCGATCGGACATAGGGGAACTGCATGCGCCGCACCGCGATCGCCATCTCGTTGCTCGTCACCGCTGCGTCCCTCGCGGGATGCGGTAGCTCCGGTGGGCAGGAGTCCCATAGCGCCAATGGGTCCGCCACCACCTCGGCGGCCGCGGCACCGGGCGCTGCGCCCGCGGGCGGCAAGTGCACGACCCAGCAGTGGCCGCAGCCGATGCCCGACCTCCAGGGAAAGCCATTGGGCGCCACGGTGGTCGGCGCGGCGCTGTGCTACGACATCACCGAGGTGACCGCCCCGGACGGCAGCGACGTCCGCCAGGACCCGAAGGCCCTCACCACACCCTGGACCATCACCGAGCAGTCCCCGGCCCCGGGCACCCCGGTCGCGGCAACCACCCCGGTCACGCTGAAAGTGGAAGCGGCTCAGCACAACTGAGCGTGACCGGACAAGAGGGTCGGCCCGAAAACGTCGACGCCGGCACGGAACGATCGGTCACGGATTGCCGAGTGCCGAAGGTCGGCGATCGGACACGTTCAGGATGTCGTCCGCGGTGATCGCGATCAGGTCTGCCGCGCTGGCCGACAACACCTGGGTGATATCGGCTCGCTCGTCGGCCATCCACCGTTCTGTCGCCGAGCGGAGTACGGCCATGCCGACATCGGTGGCCAGGCGCGCGGTCTGCCGGTCGCAGCCCCGGCGCACCAGGGCGGCGGTGAGGGCCTCGGATACCGAGACCAGCTTGATCAGCTCGCGTTCCTGTAACGGCGGATTGGCTGCGATGACCGCCGACCGCTCCCGCAGGAATTCGCGAGGACGGACCACCTCCGGCAGGCCGGTGAACGCGGCCAGCAGCGTGGGCAGCGCGCCGATATCCGCGGGAACGGCGTCGATCGCTGCGACGAGCTGTTGCTCGAAGTCCTCGCCCCCGCCGAACAGCACCTCCCGTTTGTCGGCGAACCACCGGTAGAAGGACCGTTCGGTGAGGTTGGCGCGCCGGGCGATCTGCGCGACCGTCGTGCGGTCGTAGCCCTGCTCGGTGAACAGGTCCAGCGCCGCTCGTTCGAGCCGACCGCGTGCATTGCCTTCCCAGCGTGCCATCCTCCGAGCATAGCGACAGCAGATGCTGTCGTCACTCCGCCACGCGATATCCGGCTCGAGGACGCGGCTGAGTGACCACCAACCGGCAGGACGCAGTCGCCAGACCTGCACAGGCGTGGCGACCGACTACGAAGCAACACCAGCAACATCTCGCGAGATATGCTGGACCGCACCAGAGTTCACTCATTCGACACTGGGGGTTCAGTCATCCGGACATGTGAACGGGCCGCATGATCGTGACGTTCGCGGGGCTGCCCGCGTTACGTGAACGGCACAGAGCCGCCACTATCGCCCTGGTGGGAGGCGTGTTCGACCTGCTCCACCCAGGCCATATCTCGCTGTTCCGCTACGCGAAACAGGCCGCCGACATCGTGGTGGTCGCAGTATCGAGCGACGCAAGGGTGAAGCAACGCAAGGGAATCCAGCGTCCCATCCATGACGAGAACATCCGGGTTCAGGTCGTGGATGCGATCCGATACGCCGACTATTCGCTCATCGCACCGCAACCGGACGGTCGAGAGCCTCCGACAGCACAGGTGATGGCCCGCCTGCGACCGGACCTGTTTCTGTCCCCCGACCAATCCTGGCAACCCATCTCCACCGAGCTGGGAATCGAACTGCGAGTGGTCCCGATGTTCGACGGAGGCACAACGACCACTCGAACCATACGGAAGGTCGTGCAAGTCTTCTCGTGCGCGGACGGTGCCTGATCCAGCGGACCAGGTGTCGCGTTCCCGCGCCGATCCACTGCCAGCGCAACTTCGTACCCTGGCCGGTCTGGTCAGGCTCCCCGGAAAGACGGTGTGTCACCGGCCGTCTTCGCCTGAGGGTGGGTGGCCCGGAAGTGGCGCTGGCGGAACCGATTCCCGCAGATCTCCGGTGTGCAGAACCGGCCCGACCCGTTCTTGGTCTGATCCCAGAAGATGGCTTGGCATTCGTCGTTGGCGCAGGTTTTGAATCGCCGCCACGAGCCGTCGGCGACAGCCAGGACGAGGGCAGCCGCGATCTCGCCGGACAGCCATTCGGTGGCCGAACCGGCCGACACCAGTGTGATGTCTCCGGTCGCGGACATGTCCACCGTCAGCGGGGGGTGTCCCAGTGTCCGCGTCAACCGCGTGGAATCGGCGAGTGTGGACGGGCCTCGCACGTAGTCGCGCAGACGGTCACGCAGGCGCCGATAGTCGGCGGGATCGGCGTCGGGTGCGATCTGTGCTGCGGGTATGTGCTGCCGCAACCACGTCTGAGCCGTTGCGGCGCAGGCGAAGTCGTCGTCGTGGCCCGGGTAGGCGTGGGTGTTGAGGAACTGCTGTACCAGCGCGAGCCGTCCCGGCGCTGGTCGTCGAGCCCAGGCAGGCCGATCCTCCTCGGTCTCGGGTTGATGCGCGGTACTCACGGTCACTGTTCCATCCTGCTCGATCGGGCCCACCGTGTGGCGAACCTAACGCAGCCATCGTATAACAGGTAAAGTCGATTAGATCGTTACGGGCCAGACCGCCAAGCACCCACACCCCGGAAAGGACCACCATGACCGACCTCGAACAGAACAAGAAGACCGTGCACGACTTCTTCGTCCTCGCCTTCAACGACAAACAGCCCGCCGAGGCCGCCGACCGGTACCTCGGGCCCGGCTACGTCCAGCACAACCCGCAGATTCCCGACGGCCCCGCAGCGTTCGTCGAATTCGTGTCCGGGCTCACCACCCAGGTGCCGGAACTGCGCTACGACATCAAACGCCTGATCGCCGAGGGCGACCTGGTCGTCGTGCACAGCCTGATAACGACCTCGTCCGAAGACCGAGGCGCCGCCGTGGTGGACATCGTCCGGGTCCGCGACGGGAAACTCGTCGAGCACTGGGACGTAGTGCAGCCGGTGCCCGAGGCCACGACGAACGACAACACAATGTTCTGAGCGAACAGGCTGGATCGGACCCTTTGCATTGTTCATCTGCATTGTTCATCCATCCAAACCGGTTGGCCGAGAGCACTTCCCAACGCGTGCTCATGCCGATGACCAACCATCTGATCCGCTCCGCACCACCCGTTCCGCGCGTGCGGCGAGCAACAGGGCGTAGCTGACTACCCAGACCCGGGCGTCGTCCGGGTATTCCTGGCCTCATTGCCCGAGGATGTCGTGTTCTACGACGATCGGTGATTGCTCGGCGAGCGAGGTGCCACACCCTCGGAAGGGATCAGGAACGGCCGATTCAGCAGCGCGCCGCCCAGCGGTGCTTGTTGCGATGTCAAAGCCGATTCGTCTGTCATGACTATCCCCTTTGATGATGCAATCGCCTTGTCACAACAGCGAATACAACGCTACGCACGCCTGCGGCCACGCCCGTCGATATCGACAGGATCGACTGGCACCGACAGCGGACCGCCCGGGGTGGCCCTCCGGACGGCACCGCTCACACCGTCCGGGGGCACCGGGCTTACTCACCGCTGCGGTGGAATCACCAGTTTCTGGCCCGGGTAGATCTTGTCCGGGGACGACAGCATGGGCCGATTCGCCTGGAATACAAGGGCGTACAACGAAGCGTTGCCGTAGTACTTTTGGGCGATCTTGGACAGGTTGTCGCCGGAAACGACGTCGTGGTAACTGATATCCGGGGGCCTCCGGCAATCCGTCAGTGTTGACCGCTGCCACGCCTTGGACGTTGCCCGCGGCCACGATGGCCTTGGCTACTGTGTCGGGGTCGGAGAGGCTGCCCGACAGGGTGACTGTGCGCGAGACGCCGTCGAATGCAACCGTCAGCGAGGAGGTGTCGATGCCTTGTGCGCCGATGTAGTTCCGGATCGCGTCCGCGGCTGTCTGATCGGCCCGTGCCGGATCGGATGCGGCCTGTTCGTCGCTCTTGCCGAGCAACTTCTCGCCGGCTTGCCCGAGGAACGCAAGAAGACCCACCGTCAACTCCTTCATGTAGGTTACCGGCCCAAACATATTCTGCCGCTATAGATTACGGTCCTCTGTATCGTGGCGAGGCTAAACAGTGGTTGTCGGTCCCCCATGGCCCGGCCCAGGGCCGAGGCGCTGAACTTCTTGCCGAGATATTCACCCCGCAGTTGTGGACAGATATCGGATCGGACTTGGCGGCACTCGAGTGCGAACCTGACCCCGCCGAGTTCGACACCGTCCGAACGATGTTCCGGCTCTGGCGCGATGGCCTGGCGCGATCTGAGCACGTGGCGGCCGACCACTGGCCGGTTGGCCGCCAACGCATCTGGAATATCTGCTTCTACCGATGCGCGAGTGCTGCTGGCGCGGAAACCCATCGCCCGCAACACCGCTCGGGTTCACCCCACGGACTTCAGGGCCTGGGCGGACTTCTCGGAGAACTCGCGGTGTGCCTCGGCGATCTTCTGCAGTACGCCCTCCACGCCATCGTCCCCGATGAAGGCGGTCATCTCGGTCAAGGCTGCTGTCGAGGCGTCGGTGAACTCTTGTTCCAGCTTCTTGTCCGCCGCAACCGATTCCGCGGATTGGGCAGCTTTGGACTGCCGCAGTGTCTCCAGGTCGAAGCGCAGGTTGTTCACCTGCATCCTCGACTTATCGGTGTGCGCTGCCCGATCCTTCAGACCCTTGAGCACTCGTAGCTGCGCATCGAGGGCGATGTTCATCTGCTGCTTGTACTGGGAGATGCCCAGAAAAGCGGCCGAGAAGCTCGCGCCGGTGACGGTCGCCCCGGACGACGGCCCCCGCTCGGCCGTCTGTTTCGCGACCAGCCCGAGCCCGGCATAGATGTCGTCCTGATGAAATCGGTCGCTGCCCACTCGCTCGCCGACCAAGTCCAGGGTGCCCATGACCTGCTTGTAGGTCCGTCCCCCGTACTCGTAGGTCAGCAATTCCTTCAGATGGTCGGACAGAGGGCCGAGAAGGTCGCGGAACCGCTTGTAGACGGGTTCGGCGTCTTCGTATCCGTCGATCATGGTCGTGTGGGTGTAGTTGATCCTGGAGATCTTCCGGAGGATGAAGCGTTGCTGATCTTCGAACATGCGAGAACCATCCCTTTCGCTTCGTGCCTACCTCGCCACCGACCACCCGGGACCACGTGCCGAGCATGCTCGGTCGGGAGCGGAGGACGTACGGATGCCCACCACCCGCCTACCAATCGTATCCTGAATACCGTTGCCGCCGTTGCGAATACGATTCAGCCCTGCGAGTCCACGCGCCGTCCGGCCAGGCGGGAGTGTTCGTGACGTTCGACAATGCGTACCCACCTGACAGCAGCGTGGTAGGGCATTTCGGACATCCGCCTCTGCCGCTGCGCGGGCGGCGGGTACCCAACGATGTGCAACACGCCGATCCAGCGAATCGACAACCAGCAAACACCGATTATGGTCGGGCCCATGCCCTGGATCGCTCCCGACATCGTCCGGACGCAGGCACCGCTCGTGGCCGACGAGCGGTCGATGTTGCAGGCGTGGCTCGATCGCCATCGCGACACACTGCTCTGGAAATGTGCCGGGCTCGACGCCGAACAGCTGAAGCAGCGGTCGATCGCACCGTCGACGCTGTCGCTGCTCGGTCTGGTCCGGCACCTGACCGAGACCGAGCGCAGCTGGTTCCGCGTCGGGGCCCGCGGCGAACACCTCGGGTATGTCTACGGCAGTGACGACAACGTGAACAGCGACTTCGACGACGTGGCCGACGCGAACGCCGCAGCTGATTTCGCCGCCTTCCGCCGTGAGATCCAAGCGTGCAATGCCGCTGTGGCCGACTTGCCCCTCGAGCACACCTTCCGGCCGCCGTGGCACACCGCCGAATACAGTCTGCGCTGGGTCTATGTACACATGATCGAGGAGTATGCGCGGCACAACGGCCACGCAGATCTGCTGCGCGAACGCATCGACGGAGCAGTGGGTGACTGATCAACAACCCGCACTACCCGGGCGACTCGAACCCGATGCAGATCACATATCTCACAAGGCATTTGGGTCTCCTGACATCGGCCCCGATCAGGAGCTTTACGCCGTCACCGCGGCCCGACGATGCCCATCGATCCGACCCGAAACCTCATCCGCACGTCCTGCGACGCTGCGCCATGTCGCTGCTGCACGCCGGCGCATTTCAGCAAGACGAGTCGGGCGCGGGGGTGTCGGTGGTGTGATTGACCCACGCCTCTCGCTCGGCCCGGAAAGCACCGGGTTGTCAGGTGATTCGCACGTTGGTCAGAACACTGGAGGAATCGCATATGGCACATCCCAAGAGTCCGACCCAGGGCCGTGCACCCTTGCCGGGTCGAGAGGTTCCCGCGAGGGCGGACGGGGCCGCCGAGGCACCCGGTGCTGGTCGCGCTCGCGATATTCGCCGTGAGTTGTTGTTGATGCGGGCTTTTCAGAGCCGGGTCGGCGGTCCGGTGCTGCGGCGCTTTGCCGACCCGCAGAAGATCCTGCAGACAGGGATGGCGTTCTGGTCCTCCCGGGTCGTCCTCACGGCGGTCGAGTTCGGTGTGTTCACGGAGCTGGCGGTGAGTCCGCTGTCGAAACAAGAATTGATAGACCGACTCGGGTGGCATCCGCGGGCTGCCGGTCCGTTCCTCGGGGCGCTCGTCGATCTGGGTCTGTTGCGGTGTAATCGGGCCGGGCTCTATGCGAATTCGCGCGAGGCCGCGTTGTTCCTGGACCGCGCCAAACCCAGTTACATCGGCGGGTTGATGGAGCTGTCGAGCAATCGACTCTACGATCTGTGGTCGGGGCTGGGGGATCTGCTTCGAACCGGCAGTCCTGGGGCCGAGGAGGAACGCGGAGAGAATGAATTCTTCTCCTCGCTCTATGGTGACCCGGCAGCGCTGCGGGATTTCTTGGCCGGGATGACCGGAATCTCGACCGGAGAGGCGATGCTCATCGCCACGCGCTTCCCCTGGAAGCGTTTCCGGACGTTCGTGGACGTCGGCGCGGCCCAAGGGGCGCTGCCCGTGCGTGTCGCGCTCACCCACTCCCACGTCCGCGGGGTCAGCTACGACCTCCCCGCGGTGGGGCCGATCTTCGAGGAGTATGTCGAGTCGTTCGCGCTCGGCGACCGAATCCGTTTCGTGCCGGGCGATATGAACGACGGTCCACTGCCGAGTGCGGACGTGATCTGCTTCGGCCACCTGCTTCATGGCTACAGCGAAACCAAGCGGCGCGAATTGATTGCCAAGTCCTACGCGGCGCTGCCGCCGGGTGGCGCGTTGCTCGTCTACGACGCCATGACCGACCCCGGTCGCCGGCACAACCTCATCAGCTTCCTCTCCAGCCTGAACATCATGCTGGAGATGCGCGAGGGCTTCGAAGCCACGACCACACAGTGCGCGAGCTGGCTTCGTCAGGCAGGCTTCGTCCACATCAAGAAGCGGCACCTGATCGGGCCGACGTCGATGGTATTCGGACGCAAGCCCGGACGATTGGCCGATGAGCCGTGATGCCGGGGTAGCACAGAGCTCGAGGAGGAGATGCCGCGTGGCGCGCGGATCGAAGCGGCCCGCGGCGGGCTTGAAGATCAACGGGCCGAGATTCTCGGCGCCTCACTGCGCGGTAGCCGATTTGACGAGAGTCGGCCACTTCTCCTGAAGGTCGGTCGTTGCGGGACTGGTCACGCAGTGTGCGGCGGTTGGCTTACGACCAAACCCCTACTCGCGCAACACATATCGCCAACGCCTGGTCGGGAAGGCCATTGCGGTTCTCGAGGCGTAACTTTCCACATGGACGCATTGACGTGGCTGGTGGCCTCGCATGAGGCTGGTCACATGAACTACAAACCACTCTTACTCGGCGGCATTGCCGCCGCTCTGCTGATTCCTGCGGCACCCGCGAGCGCCTGCGGGACCGTCGTCTCCGAGGGGACCTTCGAGGCCTGGCGGGACGGGGCCGTCGCGGTCACATACGACACGGCGCTGGCTCCCGCAGGCAGCCACGCCAAGATTGTCCTCGACAGTGACGACCAGAACACCACGGCCACGCTGACCGTCACCGGCCTGCTCCCCAACCGCGTCTACGGCACACACGCACACGTGAAGCCCTGCGGCGCGTCGGCGGCCGACTCCGGCTTCCACTACCAGAACATCGAAGACCCGAACGCCAAGGGAAAGATGTCGATGGACGCGAAGTATGCCAACCCGCAGAACGAGCTCTGGCTCGACTTCACCACCGACGAGAACGGCAGCGCCACACAGGTTTCGACCGTCGCGTGGGCCTTCCGCACGGCAGAACCTGGTTCGATCGTCCTGCACGAGCAGAAGACCGATACCACGGATGGCCATGCCGGTATGGCCGGCGCCAGGGTCGCCTGTCTGAGCATCCCGCAGTAAGTGCGTGTTATCCAACTGATCGCATAGCGACTCCGGCGTTCCGGTCTGCGGAGATGTTCGGGGACTGTTGTGGTAGTTGGTGGATTCGGTCAGGGGATTTATTGCCGTTCCGGGCTGTTCGCTGTTTGTTCGGCGACGGCTCGGAGCAGCCGGGGCACGTCGTGTTTGCTGGTGTGCACATGGACCACGGTGATGCCGGTCGTGTGTTCGCGCAGGTATTTGGTCGCCTGCTCGGGTGTCTCGGCGTGCACGTTCTGTACTCGCCCTGCGGTCAGTCCGGTGAATACCTGCTCGTAGTCCCACTCGGCGATGTCGTTGTATTCCGCGTTCCAGCCGTCGAGCGATCGTTCGATGGTGTACCCGGAGTTGTGGACCAGCACGATGGCGACATCGACGCCGTAGCGGGCGTAGGAGGACAGCTCTTGCGCGGTCAGTTGCAGTGACCCCTCGCCGGTCACCAGGATCAGCCGGCGTGTCGGGTCGGCCAGCCCGGCGCCCAACGCCGCGGGCAACGCGAAACCGATGGAACCCCACAACCATTGGGTCAGATACCGGCAGTCCGCCGGCAACGACTGGTCGGCCATACCGGCAAGCGAGGTTCCCGTCTCGACCACGACCGTATCGCCGTCGGCCAGCCCGCCCGCGACCGCGGGCCACAACTGCGCTTGCGCGATCAGCCCCGGGACGGTCGCGGTGGCGTTCGATGCGTCGGCGGCGGGCCTTCTGCCCGATGTGACGGTCGGTGCCCCGAAACTCGTCGCGCCGGCTGCCTCGACCAGTTCCGCCACCGCCGTGTCGAAGTCGATCGAATCGAACGTGTCCTCACCGACCCGGATGAAACCGGGCCGCAGCAGGACCCGTGCGTGTTCCACGGCCGGTGAAACAGGCGACCCGACTTCGTTGTCGGCGAGTGGGGAACCGACCACGATCAGGGCATCGGCGTGCTCGACGATCTGCGCGGCGGCACTTGCCGCACTCGGAGAACGATCGTAGAACCCGACCCACGCGGCGAGCCGTTCGTCGATCACACCTTTGGCCGCGAAGGTACTGCAGATCGGGACACCCAGGCCCGCCAGCCGCTCCATCCGACCGGCCAGCCCGAAACGGCCCACCTCGGGTCCGACCAGCACGACGGCTTGCCGCGCGTCGCCGAGGACCCGGCGCACGGCCGCGGCGAAGGCGGACCTCTGCCCGGTGTCGACGGCCGGGATGGACACCGGACCCGGTGCGGTCACCGCGATGTCGCGCTCGATCATGTCGACCGGGACACCCAGATAGACCGGACGACGGCTCGCCCGGCACATCGCGATGGCCTCGTCGATATCTCGTGCCGCCGTCGCCGGATCGCTCAGCACCTTCTGCGTCACTGTGACCTCACCGTAGGCCCGGACGAAGTGCAACAGGTCGCCATCCTGCAGCGTGTGGTGCATCATCCGTTTTTCGGTGATGCTGTCGGTACTCGGCATCGCACCGATCATGATCACCGGCACATGCTCGGCATACGCACCGGCGATACCGTTGATCGCGCTCAACTCGCCCACCCCGTGGGTCACCGCGATCACAGCCAACCCGTTCACCCGCGCATACCCATCCGCGGCATAGGCGGCATTGAGCTCGTTGCAGGTACCGATCCATTCGAGCCGTTCATCCGAGGCGATATGACTCAGAAACCGCAAATTGTAGTCGCCTGCCACCCCGAAAACCTTCGACACCCCGTTGTCGGCGACGGCGTTGAGCAAATACGACGACAGCTGCATCACATACTCCTTCCGATACTGCAGGACGGAATTGCGGTCTTATCCGGTGAGGATGTCATTCGCTGGTGATGACGCCACGCACGCGGGAGATGACTCCCGCAGATGTTTTCTGGAGCTTAACCTCGATCTTGCAGGGCGGTAGCGGCCTGGCTTGATCGGGTTCGGATTGGTTTTTCGATGGTATCCGGGTCGTCGGGTATGGCGGGGCGA
>NZ_JBITDI010000030.1:0-58187 GCF_044454005.1 Nocardia sp. NPDC051570
CCGACATGGCGTTCGGATCGGGCCCGCTGAACGCACGGATCACCCTGGACAGCATTCGCGCGGTGGAGAACTTCGCGCCGATGGGCTTGAACGGGGCCGGCACGAAGGTCGCGCTGGCCGGATACTCCGGCGGCGCGATCGCGACCGGTCACGCCGCGGAGCTGCATGCCTCCTATGCGCCCGAGCTGAACATCGTCGGAACCTCGGAGGGAGGAATCCCCGCCGATCTGCGGGCCATGGTGCATCTGGCCAACGGCAACCTCGGCTCGGGAGTGGTGCTGGCCGGAGTGTTCGGCGCCGCACGCGAATACCCGGAACTCGGCGCCTATCTGGACCAGCACATGAGCCCGGTACTGAAGGCGCTGCGACCGGTGAACACCTCGCTGTGTCAGGTATGGCAAGGACTCGTGCTGCCGTTCCTGCCCTACGAGCAGATGTTCGACGTTCCCGATCCCTTGCACGACACGGTGCCGAGTCAGGTGTTCGACCAGATCCGCATGGGCCATGCGGTGCCGGATATGCCGATGTTCATGTACAACGCCAATCCGGACTGGATCGTCCCCGTGGGCCCGGTCAACGACCTGGTGAACACCTACTGCCGCGATCCGAAGGCGAGGGTGCAGTACACCCGCGACCACTTCAGTGAGCACGTCACACTGTTGTTCGTCGGCATGGCGCAGGAATTCATCTGGCTGAAGGACCGCTTCGACGGGGTCCCGGTGCAACCGGGATGCGATATCCGCGACGAAGGATCAATGCTGCTGGACCCCAAGAGCTGGCCGGTCTGGCTGCAGGTCGCCGGCACCGCGCTCGCCGCGGCCGTTCAACAACCCATCGGCCACCACTACTGATTTAGCAGTCGCTATGTCGTCACACGAAACGGTCGGTCAATGTCAACGCGGCCGCCTACGTCATGTGCCTGAAGGGCGTCACGCACTTCACCCCGTTCGACGACGTGGCGCACAACGCCACCTCCGGCATCAGTCTGGCCTGGCTGCGCTACCTCGTCGACGGCGACCCCACGGCCGCGAGCTACTCCGTCGGCCCGGACTGGAAGCTGCGCACCGACCCGGACGTCGACTACGCCCTGCGCAACGTCCGCGCCGCCCAACTGCCCGCCTGATCAGCCCTTCTTCGCGGCGGCCTTGGCCTGCTTCTTGAATTCGCGGACCTGGGACAAGGATTCGGTGTCGCGCACATCGGCGACCGAGCGGCGCGAACCCTGCTCGCCGTACGCGCCCGCGGCCTCGCGCCAGCCGTTCGGTTCGACGCCGAGCTGTTTACCCAACAGTGCCAGGAAGATTCGCGCCTTCGGATCACCGAAACCGGGTTACTCGACCGACTATCGCCAAAAGTCATGACATTCGCCGGACGTGGTTCCACGAAACTGTGTGTGCGAGTTCGCGGGCGGCTGCCTCCACCTCATACCGCTGAGCTCTATCTTCGAGCCAAAGCTGGTAGAGCCGGTTGCTTTCTGCGATAGCCGTGACTTCGGTTGTGATGGTGTCATCGTCGCGTACCACTGGATGTTTCATCATCGAGAGCCCAATGATGGGATGGACGATGTCGTCTCGGATGCGAGCTGTTATGACGCGGGCGTGAAGTGCCAGCGACTGCGCGCGTTCCGTCGGTGTCGGTCCTCCGAGTTCGTGAAGTACAGCTTTGGCACGGTCGTAACGATTTGAGAGGCCGTAACCTTCGGCGGTGACAGTCAGGATCTGGGCAACCGGCGTGGCCAGGTCCCGGATGGCTGCGTGTGGCTCACGGTCACGCGCCCGCACGAACGCCCCGAACATGGCCGCGAAGGCGTCGCGGCTCTTGTCGGCGAGCGAGTTCCCCGCCAAGTCGAGCAACAGGAAATCAGTGAAGTCACGTATCAGAGGCGATTTCCGGCGGAGTGCGTTGGCTTCACCGACCGTGACGGCACCGGCCAACAGCAGCGACCTGATCGCGAGCTCATCCTCGAGGTGCATGACCCTCCGTCGCATCCGTCGGTGGAGTGGCGGGCCAGGAAACGGTGTGCGCGAGCGCGAGAATGTCGACCTCCGCCTGTGACCGTGAAGTCTGCTGTTCGATCCACTGATCGCGTAGCCTGGCTCCTTCGTTGATGGCATCGATCTCCGGTGTCCGAGGATCGCGGTCGTGCTCCAATGGCCACGCCAGGTAGTCAATGCCGACGATCGGTGCGGTCACGCCGTCACGGATTCTGGCTGCCGCGACTCGCGTATGCAGTGCCAGCGCACACCCCCGGTCGCTTTCGGACGGGCCACCCAGCGTGCGGAGCACGTAGTCGGCCCGGCGTAGGCAATTGTCCAACGTGTAGCCGTCGGCGGCCGCGGCCAAGACCGCAGCCACCGACGTCGGCACCTCCTGAACCGCGGCTTGCGGTTCGCGTTGCAGCAGCTCGGTGTAGGACCTGAACGGGCCGACGAACAGGTTCTCGGCCGCTTCGCTGAGGGGTTGCATGCACAGCCGGTACAGCAGGGAATCCACGAGGTTCCGCTGTATCGGCGCACACCGACGCATCGACTCTGCTTCCGTCGCCGTCATCGCCCCGCGTTGCAACAGGCCGATGATCCGGCCGTCGTCATTTATCTCCATCACGTCCTACTCGGTCACCAGCCGTAAACGCACGGCGCCTATACTACTTTCTGTACCCTCGCGTGCACCCTCCCCAGTCCTTGCCGTCGTCCCCGCTCGGGAATGCCGTCACAATCCTGTTCTGCAGATCGTACACAATATACCCCCAATGCCCCTTGCGATTATCCCAGGCGATTCCCGAATTTCCATTTTTGGCGCCGTCCCATTTCAGGCCCCATGTGTAGGTGAGCGATAGGCACAACAAGAAATTGGATTGGTCGGCGTGCGCGTTGTGATTGTTATGTATATGGCGATACCTACCACAGGTTAGAGTGAGGTCACCCCATGCGCCGAGCTCGCCGACGGGCTTTAAAACCAGGACGATGTCGTCATCCCTCATGTAGCCATCCATACAAGCCTGCATATAGTAATAGGCATCGTGGTTGGGGTCAGGAGAACAATGAGCTGGGTCGTTGGCGTCGCAGTAGCCGTCGTGCGCAGGCTTGCGTGGATCCGGAGTGGTTCGGACCGCAAATGCACCCGACCTGGCCGCCCAAAATATGTAACCGTTCTCGAAACTGTTGTACCGTTTGTCGTCAGCCGGTTCTTCATCCGAAGTGGGGTATCCCAGCCAGCCTTGTTCCCACTTTTGTCGGCCCCATTCCCCGAAGATCGCACCGCCGATCGAGTAAGCATTGACAGGATTACGGGCGTTCCAGTAGATAGTGGAGCCAGTGAAATGCTGGCGGCGGCCGATTCTGTCGGGATTGGCGATCTCGTCGGTGGTGGGATAGCCGATGTAGCCGCCCTCCCAACCGTGCCGCGCCCAGGCGGCGAAGAAGTGGTTGACCACCGGGTGCGCTCCACCCTGGGGCGACCAGTAGATCGGGCCGTTCTGGAATTCGCTGCGTCTGCCGACACCGTCGGGATTGGTGAGCTCGTTCGATTTCGGCAGCAGTAGAAAGCTTCGGGGACCGCCGAGAGAGTTGTATTTGTCGCGGATCGCGCCGCATACCTCGAACGGTGCGGGCCAGTACACCTCACATCCCGGGGCGGCGCGCAGCATGCGCTGCTTCTCGATGCGGGCTTCCATGGTTTCGGCCTTGTCGGCGTCGGCCTTGGTGTATCCGTCGGGGATCTTCTCCCGGTCCGAGCGCATCTTTCCCGGCACGATCGTCTCGTTCGGGTGCTCGGTCGGCTTCCAGTCACCGCCTTCGGTCTTCGCAGGCGGGACCGAATTGGTGCCGGGCGCAGGCGATGTCGACGCGGGCGGGGCAGGCCTCGGTGGTGCCGGTGTAGCGGGCGCTGGCGAAGTTGTTGGTGGGACCGGGGCGTTGGTGGACGGTGCTGGTTGAGCCGGGGTGGCAGGTGCAGGCGGCGCGGGAGTGGTCGGTGCTGACGGTGTCGAGGTGACCGGCGGCTTGAGTGTGGTCGGCGGTGAGGTCGTCACCGATGGTGTCGGCGTGACCGACGGGGAGCCGGGTTCGGCGTGAGCGATGTTCCCGCACGCCAGAATCGTGAGCATGGCCGCGAGGGTGACGGCCTTCGCCGTCCACCTATGTCGGTGGACACGGCGCATCGGATGGTGCATGACAGTGATCAATCCTTGATGATTGGGTTGAACGCATGCAGGCCGCACCGATCCCCGCGCCGGATCCGCCTGAATACTGGAACACCGGAATTGATACCAACTGGACGAGCGATCAAGAAACCGGTTATGCCTCTACTAAACCTGGTTAAGCTGGACTAACCGAGAATCGACATGCCCTGAGGCCGAGAGCAAGCGCTGGCAACGACGGTGAGATTCCTTCTGCCGCAAGCGGAATCGCCAACCAAAGATTTTGGTCAAGATCGACCGGTGCGCTCATGCCGACACCCAAGAGTTCACCGGCGAACTAGATCATTGTTTCGCATCGTTTGGCATTGCGCACAAGGCCGATGCGCGGAGACTGTGCAGGCGTACCGGACAGAGCAGAAGCGGCAGGCTAAGACGTACATCAGACGCTAAGCACTCGGCAGGTCGCCGGGGTCGCAGCACTGGTCTGTTTCTGCGCTGTGGGTATCGGCCCCGGCGACCGACCATTACTGTAACTGCGGGATCAGGCCCCGGTCTTGGCTGTCGCAGCGGCGGTGACCGTGAGCTTCAGCGCCGTGCCGCCGGTCAGCCCGGACCCGCTACCGGTCAGCACACCGCCTGCCGACAGCGTGACCTGGTACGGGCCACCGGCCGAACCGGTGACGGTCACACCGCCCGCGCCCACACCCGGCAAGGCGGCCAGCGCGGAGCGCACAGCCGCGTTGACAGCGTCGAAAGCGATAGCAGCCGTGGGCTTTTCGTCGACCGCGAGGGTGAACTCGCCGCCGGTGGGTTTGCCGTCGAGGGTAACGGTCCACTGGGTCGGCGGGCGCCCGATGTGCACCCACTCGTACAAGGGGGTGCCGTCGACGTCTTCGAAGCACTCGACCGTCACCTGGTAGGCGATGGTCTCGGTGTGCACGATCTGCACGTCATCGATCGAGGTGATCTGCCCATCCGGGATCCAGATCCGCCGCAACGCGGTCGCCGAATCCAGGGTGTCGATCACCCACGAGGCGTGCGGCAGCGGTTTCTTGTTGTGGCGCACCTGGATCGAGGGCCCGCGGACGGTGACGTTGTCGTCGCCGTACACCGCGCGCAGCACCTCGGCGTTGATCGACTCCAGAAACGAGAACTGCAGGGTCAACGAATAGTCGGTCTGCAAGATCTTGACGACGTTGCCGCCGAAGGCTTTCTTCTTGTCGGTGTCACGCGACTCCGACATGGTGTAGCCGTCCTCGCCGATATAGCCGAGATCGACGAAGGTGGACGGTAATTTGCTGGTGGCGCTGGCCGGACCGGTAGTGCCGAGCGGAGCACGCAGCAGCGTGCCCGTCGCGCGCGGCATCGCGGCATAGACATTGGCGACCGAACTGGGCATGAAGCGGGGGATCCCTTTCCGAGGCGGCGGACCGGGCCTGCTCGAAAGGGGGTGCGGTGCCGAGGCATCCGCTGCTCGACCGCTAGGAAAGAACTCCGCGCAGGTCGAGAGAGATCGTGAATTGATACCGGGGACAGTGCGTATCGGGGTCTTCGTGGTTGACCGGTGCGCCGACGGTGGTGGCGGCGCGGATGCGGGGTTCGGTCGGGTCGCGGGCTGAGGCCAGCAGGATCGCGTGACACAGCTCGGCCAACTCGGCGGCGTCGGGTTCGCGGGTGTCCCAGCATTCGACGATCACCGTGCGCGCGGCGAGTACCAGCCGGTCGTTGCCGCCACCAGCGGCGGACACGCGCACCAGGCGCGGCGGGCGCGGATCGGGAATCCGTGTGGCGATCCACGCGGGATCGGCGCGGGCGCTCAGCTGTGCGGTGAGGTAGGCGACGACCACGGCCTCCACGGCCGGGAACACCACCAGCTGAGGCGATTCGGTCATCGTCCTCGCGCGGAATCGAGCGACTTGACCAGAGTGTTGTCGCGGGCATTGCGGCGCGCGGCCTTCGCGGTGGTGGGGAAGACCGTGACTCGCCAGCGGCCCTCCGGGCGGCGCTGGCCCTGACCCGATTTCATCGCGAACCCGTCCCCAGCAGACGCGATGACGCGGCGGCCGCGGGCTTCGAGATTGCGCACCAGCCCGCGCATGCGGCGCAGGTTGTAGTGGGCGTTGGGATCCCACTTCATCTTCGGTTTCGGCATTGCTGTTATCCGTCCACTTTCTTCAGTCGGATCACCGACCCCGGTGCCCAGTCGAACGGCCCGTGGCTGTAATCGGCTGTCTCGCCGATGATTTCGAATCGTCCGGCCAGACCAGCGGGTAAGTCGATGAGATCTCGGGGGCCGGGGGTGAACCCGGGTGCGGCGTACAGGTCGACCTCGGTGACCACGCGGGTGTGGCCGGGCAGTGCCGGCTCGGTCGAGGCGACCGGCGCCCACCCGTACACCCACGCCGGCGCGCCAGGCTCAGCCAGCGCG
The DNA here is from genome assembly GCF_044454005.1 of Nocardia sp. NPDC051570. Classification (NCBI taxonomy): domain Bacteria; kingdom Bacillati; phylum Actinomycetota; class Actinomycetes; order Mycobacteriales; family Nocardiaceae; genus Nocardia; species Nocardia sp. NPDC051570. The sequence goes on from NZ_JBITDI010000030.1 coordinate 6,567, forward strand.
GGCTCGAACACCTCGACCGGATTGCCGTGGGCGTCGAGCGCGCCAGCGTGGTGTCGGTGGTGACCGATCACCTTGCGTGGTCGCATTCTCATGCGACCGGGACCACCCGGTAGGGGCCGAGCTGATCACGTTCGGCCACCGTCAGATTGATCCCGCCGATCGAGCCGTCGGCGGCGACGGTGAGCTGCTCGGAGAACGGGCCCGCAGTGTGCGCTTTCACGGTGGTGGCGGGAGTGTCCTTGGCGCGCTTGGCAATCCCGAGCACGACCCCGGTCACCACTGGCGGCACCATCGGCCAGCCGTGGGTCACCTGCACCTGCACACTGTTCTCGCGGCGGGTCCACCGGTGGCCGCGGTGCAGGTATCCCGCGCGGGACCATCGCACCCGCGCCAGCTCGACCGCCACGCCATGCTCGGCGACGGAGTGGACGGCGAGCAGCCGCAGGGTGGGCAGCATGAGGATGTGCTCGCCGGAGCCGTCCACGGTGAGGGTTTCGGTGACGGTCGGGGCGATGTGCCAGCCGCACCAGTCCCGCACCAGCGCGTTCGCGTTCGCGATCGCCAGCTCCGGGCTCCCGGCCTCGTACTCGGCCAGCTCCCGCACACCAGCCAGCGGCGGCAGCGGATCCGTAACTGGCAGGGGCTCAGTGGGATTCACTCTCGGTCTGCCGCCGTGGTCTCTGGTAGCGGCTCGGCCGCCGCGCGGGTCTTCGTGCCACGAGCGCGGCGCGGGGCGTCGTCAACCGGCGCCGGGGTCGCGGCGGCGGGTGCGGGGTCGTGGCCGAATCGTGCGCGCAGCACGGCGGCGATCCGGTCGGCCTCGCCGGTACGTCCGGCCGCGTGGGCACGCTGGTACTGCTCAAGGTAGGCGCGGCGGTAGTCGGCTTCGATATCACGGGACATCAGGCAGTGGCTCCCATCGTGGGGTTACGGGTGAGGTCAGCGATCGGCGTTGTTCCCGGATGCCGAGATGGCAGGTATGCCGCGAGAGTGTTTGGCGTCCAAGCCTTCTCGTGCTTGCGACGGAGACAGAGCCCACCTCACAGGCGGAGCAGACGGCGTTGCCGGGGAATTCACGTATCCGAATCGTCGCGTTCAGCGAAGACACCACGACTCGGCCGAACGACCGCCTACCGTGACGTGTGGCCGTAATAGTTTGGGCCAGTGGGGATTTCGCGGCTCAACCCGTGATCGCGGCCGGACACCGCACAACCCTCGTGCGTCTTGGGGGAAGCATGAAACCGAAAGGATTGTCGTGTCTCTTCGCGTGAAACATCTACTCGTCCTGGTGTTGCTGGCACTGTTCCCGATGCTGGCGTCACCCTCGCTGGCGAGCGCCGGGCAGCAGGCCGTGTCGGTCGGCTGGTCGCAACCGGCCGCCGAGCAGCCCCGTGTGCCGGAGCCGCCGTCGGCATGTCGTGGCTTCGTGCACTTCTACGCCTGGTCGGGCCAGCCGGTGGACAACTGGCAGGCGCGGGTGGCCGGTACCGACCTCGACAAGCTGGTCAACGACGACTCCGGCGTCGCCTTCATCGAGGTCACCGACAACAACGGCCGCCACGACCCGATCAAGATCTGGTGGGACAACCGCGGGCATCCGCTGAACTACCTGATCAGCATGTCCGGGCAGAACCCGTCGGTGTACGTCTCGGTCCTCAACCACAACGAGTCCTACGTCGGGTGCGGCGAAACCATCACCGTCAACCACCCCTGACCGATCGCTGCGCTGAACTCGGCTCAGTCGCCGGGTTCAGCGCGGCGCGGGGCAGAGTCGTCCAACGTCTGGATCATGACATCGGCCCCCACATCGCGGCCCAGATCCCACCGGAACGACATGGCGTGCGCCGACGCCTGCCGCACATGCGACTCGGCCACTTGCAATTTCGACTCATCGGTCGCGGGAAGTGTTGCACCACACTGGCGTTCGATCTCGGCCACCCAATCAGCCAGCGCGGACAACGACGCGGCCACCGCACCCATGCAGTCGTACAGTTCCCGGGGCGTGGCGGCGGCCTCGTCGGCCGGTACCCGATCCCGCAGCACCGCTTCCACCTCGGCGATCCTCTTGATATTGGGAACTGCGGTAACCATCTCGCATCCTCACGGTCGGGTCTCGGCGATCAGCATCCAGCGGTCCCCGCACACGATACCGGCGATACCCAGGACCGTCTCCACGATCTCCGGCCACCCCTGTCGCACCGTGCTGGGCCTTGCGGACCGGTGCAATCCGCAAGGCCACCAGCACAGCTCAGCCGATTACAGCGGCTCGCCGGTACTCGGGTCGACACCCGCCGGAGTCGTACCCGGTTCCGCGCTCGGCTGATCGGTACCCGGCTCGGTGCTGGGCTGATCGGTGTCCGGCTCGGTGCTGGGCTGATCGGTGTCCGGCTTGTCGGTGCCCGGCTCGGTGACCGGCTGGTCGGGCACGACGGCATCCAGGTCATCGACCAGCGCCTTCAGCGCGGTGAAATCCGCCTTCCCACCGGTCTTTTCCAGCTGGTCGATCTTGCCGAGGATCTCGGTCTTGACCTTGGTCAGCTGGGCGGTGATGGCGTCGATGGTGTCCTGATTACTCAATGGATCTCCTACCATTTCGATGGTCAGATCACCGGCGGTGATCATCAAATGCCGCACGGCATTTCCCTCCAGTCCTGTCGGGGGGCTTCAAGTCCCGGCCGCAGCCGGGCACACGCCTGCACCGGCGAGGTGCAGGGGATTAGTGGGTGAAGTCGGGTGTGGTGAGTCCGCCGATCTCGACGATCGACTGCGGATACCGGGCCGCGGTGAACGCGATGTACCCGTACACCTGCAGCCGAGTGGTGAGCGTGGCCGAGCGCGGGGACGGGAAAACCCTTGTGCGGATACCGGATTCGTACAGGCGCAGATCCGAGGCGCGCATAACGAGGATGGCGTCCTCATCGGTCTTCGCACCCAGATTCGTGGGCAGGTTCGGGTCGGTCACCACCGGCAGCCCATGCAGCGACCCGACCACCTGTTCGGCGGCAACGGCACCGAGGGTGCCGAGCGCGTTGGCGGGTGAATTCTGCGCCGGCGCCACCAGCGGGCGCATGTGCTCATCCAGTCGCGACAGGAACCACGCCCACCGTCGCGGGTGCATCGCGATCACAGTGGGTGGCTGGAAGCGGGTGGTGTGGATGCGCTGGATCGCGTCCGCGATCGCCCCGTACACCCCTTGAACCGTCGGTGTGGCGGTGATGGTCTGGATGCCTTGGGTGTGGCGGATGCCCAGGACCTGTCCGGCGGTGCCGGAGCCACCGATGGTCTGCATGTCGAGTTTGGTGGCGTAATCAGCGATCAGGTCGGAGAAGATGATCTGGTCGAAGGTGATCGGCGACTGATCGAGCAGCTGCACGGCGATGTCCTGCTGGCCCGCGATCGTACGTACCGGCGCGGACACGTAGGTGTCGGCCAGATCGGTGTCGGAGACCTGGGTGTTGTCCCCGGCCTGGATATCTGTCGACGTGCCGGAGGCGACCTTCGGGATGTTCAGCGAATCGGTCCCCGGCGGCAGCACATCCGACATGGCCAGGTTGGCCACTGCCCGGCCTGCGCGGGCCAGGTCGAGGAATTGGTTCATCAGCCACACGGGCGGGACGAAGAATCCGCCGTGGCCGTCGGTGCGATCCAGATCCCGGTACTCGGTGTTGCGCGCGACCTCGTCGCCATGGCGGCGCAGCCGGGTTTCGGCGGCGCCATCGGCGTCCATCCGGAAGCTGAATCGGATCAGGTCCTGGATATAGGAGTGGCCGCCACCGCGCGTATACGTGGCCGGTTCGCCGCCCACCTGCACGTGCGCTTGGGCCCGGCGCAGGGCGCGGGTGCCTTCCTCGACGCGGCGGGTGCGTTCGATCTCGTCGGTGATCTCCGCGATCCGCTCATCGATCGTGCACAGGTCGTCGTCGGTGGTCTTGAGTTGGTCGGTCAGCTCCCGGAAGGTGCGGTCTTCGTCCTCGGTGAGGTCTTCGCGGACCTCGTCGGCGACCGTGGACAAGATCGCGTTCCGCTCGGCCAGCAGCTGCTCGCGCTGACCGGCACGCTGTTCTCGGGTAGCAATAAGCAGGCTCAGCCGCTTATCCATAGAAAACGACTCCTGGAAAATGTGGAGAAACAGGGGAATGGCGGCCAGTGCCAGGCCATTTCCGCCCAGTGCCAGGGCTTCGAGGGAGCCCCGCTCCAGTGCCAGGAGTCGGGAAAAGCGCTTGCGCGCTTGGGGATTAACTTGTGGACAGCTGTGGATTACTTCAAGTCGGTACCGTTGCCGAGGGTGATCAGCTCGGCGAGGCGCAGCGTCCGCTTCAGCGGCGTCACCACCGGCTGCGGCTCGGGTGAGGGCTCAGGTTCGGCGGGCCCTTCGGCCATAACAGGTTCGGGTGCCGGGGTGGGGTGCAGTTCGTGGTGCAGCCGCGCCAGCAGCTCGTGCGCGTCACCGATCCGATCCGGTCCCAGCGCACGGGCCTCGGTCAGAATCGACTCGAATTCCCTGCGGCTCAACATATCCAGCACACTGCGCAGGCTTGCCGCCCGCAGCGACGCGGTGGTGGCGGGGTTCGCGCCGAAGTTCACCACTGACACATCGCCCTTGTGCAGGCTGATCTCGGTGATGCGGCGCTCGGTCTGATCCTGGCTCCACACATCGTCTTTGACCCGGAACGCGAAGCTCATTTCGTCCATGTCGCCGCGCGCCATCTTCGTCTCCAGCCGCTGCACATCCGGATCACGCCGATCCAGATCCGCCTCCACCTGCAGACCGGTGCCGTCGGCCGCCAGGCGCAGAGTGCCGGATTTCGTTCTGGCCAGCGGCATCCCGTCGTGGTTGATCAGAAGATGCACGTCCGCGCGTTCTTTCAGCGTGCGGTCGAACGCGCCGGGGGCGACGATCTCGCTGAAACCGCCCGCGGCGGGGCCGCCGAAGATGTCATAGGCGTGGTCGAACACGCTCGCGTAGCCGCGTAGGACCAGGGTGTCGCCGGCACTGCGGAGTTCGACCTGGCGGGCGCTGTAGTCGCGGACTTCCCGCGAATCACGCAGTTTCATCTGAAGATCCACTCGGATCGTCCTCCTGTTCTGGCTGCCCGGCACCCGGCCCTGCGGGGTCGGTGGGGGTGGCGCCGAGGGGCCCGTAGTTGAGGGGCTGGATGTAGGTGTCGCCGCCCTCGATGGGTGGCAGGTCTTCCAGGGCACGGATCTCGTTCACCGACATCCAGCCCGCGGTCCGCGCCGAGGCATACGCGTCGTAGCGGGCCTTTTGATCACCCCGCAGCAGGCCACCGACGTTGAACCGCACGAACTGCCCGCGCGGAGTCAGATCCGACAGGGCGTCCTCGATGCAGGCCAGCCAGGGGCGTAGGGAGTAGGTGACGAATCCGATGCCCTGGGCCTCGATCCCGGCACCCCAGCTGGTGGAGCGTTCGGTGTCGCCGATCATGTGCGGCGGGATCCCGAACAGCATCGCGATCTCCCCGCGCTGAAACTTCCTGGTCTCCAGGAACTGGGACTCTTCGGGGGTGATGGAGATCGGCCGCCACTTCACCCCACCGGACAGGACGGCGGGGTGGCGGCGTCCGCCGTGGGAGGAGATCCATTGCTTCTGCAGATGGGTGGCCGCGTCTCCGGACAGCGCTTGATCGGTTTCCAGCACCGAGCTGGGGTTGGCGGATTCGCCGAACCAGCGGGCCCCGAACCGCTCTGCCGCGAGCCCGAGGCCGATGCCCTGGCGGGCTTGTTCGATCGGTGATATCCCGATCACGCTGCCCGGCAACACGAACCGGCGCAGATGCACGATCTCGGCGGCATCGACCGGCGTCCCGCACACCATGTAGGACAGGACGGCTCCGGTGGGGATCCCGCGGGCGTCGACACCGTGCACGACGACATCGTCGGGGTGCAGCGGGACCAGCCCGGTCGGATAGCCGGTCACCGGCTCTCGGGACATGACATACAGGTAGGCGTTGCCGCGCAACGCCAGCGACGCCACCAACTGCCACAACCACTCGAAACGCGTCCACCGCCGATCCGGCCGCGTCACCCACGCCGGTGGCGAAGGAACCTCTTGGCGGGTCGGGCCGCGCCGCCGGTACGCGTCCAGGGGCAGGGACGCGACCGCATCAGCGAGGATCCGCACACACGCGTACACCGTGAGGTGCTGCAGCGCAGTCCGTTCCGACACCGCCACCCCCGACTCCGACGCCCCCACCCAGTTCGGTGGGATCGCCGAGTCGGTCAGCGCCCGCTGCTCCATGCCCTCGTGCAGCAGCCACGACAAGAAGGTCACCGGCGCGCGGCCCCGCGCTTGACGCGCACCTCGAGGACCAGCAACAGGGCCCCGATCGCGAGCAGCGCGCCAACCCAGCCGAGCAGGCCCAGGCCCGCGCCGATCAACGCGAATCCGGCGATATCGAGCAGCAGCACGGTTTTCGGTCGCGTAGCGGTTGTCACTCGGGGTCCTCCCACAAGTCGTCGGGCCAGGCATGGATCTCGGGCAGCGGGTCACCGGGGACACCGAGCGCCCACAGCGCGGCGATCGCCGCGATCAGCGGGGCCGCGTCATGTGGGGACCGGCGCCGGTCGATTACCCACGCGTCACCCGCGGGTTTCGCCGCCGCCGTGGTGGCGGCCTTGTCCAGCCCGGGGTGCGGCAGATGCCGCAGGGCGCGGCGCTCGATCAGGTCGTAGGTTTGTCCGGTCGCGCGTCCGAGATCGGGTCCGGCCCAGGCGATCACCGGCAGCCCGGCCGTGGCGAGTTCGGTGAGCAGGCTGGAGACCGGTGCGCCGTTGGCTTGCAGCACGACGGCGTCGATGCGGTCACAGCGCTCGGTCAGCCAGCCGAGCACCCAGTCGGTGCCGGCGCGGTCGGCGGTGATCTCCACATGCGCGACACCGTCGGCGCGATGCCCGGCCAGCGCGATGTAGGCGCGGGATCGGTTCCAGGACACATCGATTCCGACGACATGCCGTGACCCGGGGGCGATGGCGGAGCGGGCGTCGAGGGTGGCCGCCCACGCGGTGGCGTCGAACGGTCCGGTGTCGACGGTTTCGATCCACCGGCACAGCACTTCGATCGAGAAGATCGCAGGCGGGTCGGTACGCAGCGCGGCGGCGATCGCACGTTCGGTGATCGTGCCCCACCCCATCGACGGATTCGCCTGCGCCCACGCATCCCGATCCCGGCGATCCGCGTTCGGGGGCGCGGACCACTCGAACAACCCGAGCGACTCGTCCTCATCCTCATCGTCGAGTTCGGTGTCGGCGGTGAGGTCCTCGCCCGCCAGATCGAGTGCGGCAGCGTCGGCGTCGCCGTCGGGCCACCCCAACGCCTGATGCGCGAGCGCACGCAGATACCGCAGCACGATCGACAGCGAGTCCCCGGCGTTGGAGAACCCCCACACCTGCGCGTGCGGGCGAGCCAGGGTGGTCTTGGTGGATGCACCCCACGCGTCCCACGATTGATGCTCACGCAGCTCATCGAGCAACACCAGGTCGCCGGAGAAACCGCGAGCGCCACGCCGTGAGGCCGCAGCGACCCGATACTGCTCCCCAGCCGTGAGGATCAGGGCCTTCTTGCCGTTGACCTTCGACACGTGCCGGATTCCCGCGTTCAGGTCGGGGACGGATTCGGCGATCTCGACCGCCTCACCCCAGGCTTTCTCGGCGTTGGCCAGGTCTTGGGCGGTGCCGATCACCGTGCGCGAACCGCGCACGTAGATGTGCCACAACGCCAAGATCAACATGCACAGCGTCTTGCCGTTCTGTCTCGCTATGAGGACGAGAACGGTGCGGAATCGGTACAGCCCGTCGGGCCGCAGCTCGAGGGCGTGGATGAACAGCCATTTCTGCCAGGGCAGCAACCGGATGCCGAGCGTGTGTTCGGCGAACTCGATCACCGAGAACCCGTGACTGGTCTCAGGCGTCAGTTCTCGCAGTGGCGGGGTGAAGATCCTCGGCTGTTCGCAGCCTCTACGCGGAGTGTCCAAACTCCCGGCGCAACCGGGTCAGCGTCGACTCGACCCGCCCGGAGTTGTTGTGCCCCAACGCGGTCCGCCCACCCGGAGTGCCCCCGAGCTCGGCGAGGGCGCGCAGCAGGTGCGGGCCCAGATAGAGGGCTTTGGTGGCGTCCTGGCCGCCTCGGGCGATCCCGGCCTCGATCTGCATCGCATACCGCAGCGCCAGATCCACACTCGCCTGGTCGGCCGGGGTGAGCCAGTCCATCTCGGCCACCGCGGCCGCGACCGACTCCGGCAACGAACCCGCCACTAGGAATCGACCGCCCGCAGCTGAATGGTGTTGTCGGCCTGCTGGTTTTCCTTGTTCTCCCGGGCGGCGGCCTTCACCGCCGCCAGGTAGTCCCCGACCCCGGTGCCGTCTCCGGCGGCGGCGCGGTCGGCGAGCACGTCGGCGCGCATCCGCATCACATCCAGGCCCTGGGCGACCGCTTTCGCGTCGCCCTGGCCGATCCGTTTCCACAACCCCAGCAGCATCGAATCCAAGCGCTCCAGATCCAGGCGGGCGCGGATGTCGGCGGTCTCCTCCCGCGCCCGCAGCGCGGTGGTCACCAGGTCGTAGGCCCGCGCCTCGGACACGCGCAGCTGCTCGGCGATCTTCGCGTAGGACACCCCCGCCTTGCGTAGTTGCAGAGCGTGTTGTGCGGCAACGGATTTCGGCGAATTCGAGATCGGTGTCACCCCTTCCCATGTCGGGCACGGCAGAGCTAACGTGGTGACCAGCAACAAGAACGGCGTGACGGGCGGCCAGCGCCCCACCGGCAACCACGGGTGCCGGGGTCCTCCGGTGCGAGTCCGGACACGTCGGCAGGGGCCGGGTCCGCCGGTCGAAACGGGTAGTGCCGTCGACCGGTGACGTGACTGTCGGTCGGCCGTGCCGGGCTCACCACCCGGACACGGTGTCACCTCCCGCGAGGGACGTGAGCCCGCCGGAACCGCAAGCACTGCTTCGGCGCCGGCGGTGACCTCCTTGACCAGAACCACGCAGGACCACAACGGTGATCACCACCGACGCCGAGATCACGGCACCGCCATCGGTGTGCGGAAACGACTCGACGAATCCCGTTGAACCGCTGGGGCATCCCCGGTAGCGTCGTCCACAACGGCCGACCGCCCACTCCCGCACCGGGGAGGGACGGTCGGTTCTCGTGTATCCGGGCACCACCGCTGCGGTGCGATGCGGTGCCCCGAATCGGTGTGGGGTCCGAGACTCGAACTCGGCGCACCACCCTGGAGGGCGGTTCCACCCCTGGCCCACCCCACCGTCCATCGACGGCGGGTCCAGCCCCCGGCCCAGGTTCCGGGAGCACGACGACAATAGCTCTGAATTTCGTTGCGCTACACCGATTTTCGCTATCACAAAGGTGTTGACTTCACCCGCCGGTCAGAGCGTTCATGGTGCGGCAAGCAACCACCCAGCAATGACCGAAGGAGCTGACACACCATGGACCTCGACCGCATCGGCATCATCCCCGACCGCGACCTCACCCTGGCCCGCCGCGCGGTGATCGACCGCGCGATCGCCCACCTACGCGGCACCGACCCCGCGGTCGTGCTCGCGCAGCTGGCCGACCCGGACCTGCGCCTGCACGACCACCTGCGCCGCGACCCGCAAGCTCTGGCGGCCTCGCTCGCCGACGGCCGCTTCGCCCGAGGCGGGCGGTTGTTCGGCGCGTACAAGGGCGCACAGCAGGTCCTGCGCGCTGCGGGCCTGCCCACCAACTGACCACCACCGACGTAGGGAGGGAACACGATGACCGAGAACCCGGACCGCGACCGGCGCAGCCAGGAGCGCGACGTCGAGTGGCGCGACGAGCCCGACCCCGACCGAGGGGACTGGATGGACTGGGAAGGCGTCACCATCCCCGACTGGGGCCACGCCCTGGTCGACGTGCGCGGCGGCACCGTACGGGTCGGAGTCTACGACGACATCAACGAGCGCGAGGCCCTGCTCACCCTGCCGCCCGAGCAAGCCATCGCGTTCGCCGACTGGGTCGTCTCGGCCGCCTACTCGGCGGCGGAGAACCTCGCCCGCATCCCACCCCGGCCACAACCGGACTGACCGACCCACCACGCCGCGTACCCCCGGGTGCGCGGCCGTCGCAGGCCGGATACTTCCGCGACGCCGAGGCGGTGGCGGTGGCCGCCTGGACGGTGGCCGTCGCGCGCGGTGGCCACCGGAACCTGCTGCACCCCGAGTAGCCATGCGTGCCTCACACCCGCCCGGACCGGGCGGGTGTTCTCGTCGGCTTCTTCGCATCAGATATCGGAATCTGTTTGCTACCAAGATATTTCGTCAATACGGTCACCCGGTTCCCACTTCACTTCCGGCAATACGAGAGCTATCGTTTCATCACCCAAGAGAAACACGAAACACACTGGAAGAGAAGGGAATTGGATATGCAGGTCGGTGGTCTGGTGTATTGGATCGGTGAGACGGGCGTCGATACCACAGTCGGCAAGATACTGGCGTACCCGGCGGTCGATCCGGACGGGGTCGCCGACTACGACGTCGCCGAGGTCCGGTGGGCCGACGGGGAATTCGAGGTGTGCCTGCTGCACGAGATCGCACCGGTGCCGGACCCGACCCCGGAGCAGCTCGCCGCCGTCGCCGCGTTCTAGCTAGTGGCTGCCTCACCGGCACCGGCCTGCACCCGATCACCACCTCGCCATGACGACTTCACGAATTGAAAGGTCTGCTGTCGGCCGACACTCCGAGCGACCACGGCGGGGTAACGCCACTCTCCGCGTACGATCCGCACCGCGTAGCTTGCTGCTTCTGTCGGCAAACCACGGATCGTTGCATTCTCGTCAAATGACCAGGGATTTCCGAGATCTGGAGGTTTCATGTTGCATATGCGGTCGGTATTCATGGCGGCGTTCATGGCGACGGCGGCCCTGCCCTTCGCGGCGGCAGGACACGCGGTTGCGGCCCCCACCCCGTGTAAAGCCGCTGACTCGATCACAGACCCCAAACTGGCGGATGCCCGCAGCGACATCCAAACCCTGTGCGACATGCCGGGCGTGAAGGCAAGCGATATCCCCGCCATCGTTTCCCATGCCGTTCGCGTTGATCTCCCCGAGTCCGTCAGCAGCACCGACCCCGCTGTTAGAAACGACAGAGATGTCGTGGATATTATCCAGAAAGATATGTTCGTCCCCATGTTCGCTATAGGGGTCGAGAAAAAGCTCAGCGGAGAAGAGTACGCACCACAAGACCTCCAGAACGACTTGGGGTATTTCGGGGAATGCAAAGGCAAAAAGGTCAGCTTTCCTGCTGAAACCGTAACGAAATTTTACCACGCGTTGAGGGCGCTGCCAGCTGTTCCCCATTTCAGTAGCTCAAAGGACGACGACCTCCTCCAGAAGATGATCGCACGCGGTGAGCATTCTGCTGTGGCGGACTGTGGCCAGAAGACGAGGTCGTAGGAGGATGTCGGTCGGCGCGCAGGCCTCGGGCAGGGTGGGGTCGTGAAGCGCGGATGTGGCGAGGGTGTTTCGGTGTGGCGCCGGAGCGGGCACGGTTTCTTACGGTAACGATCTTGGTTACTGGGGCTGACCTATGTTTGCGTGGTTGACCGATCAGCGCGAATTGGACGTTCTCCGTTCGCGGAGGTGAACCCAGCCGGTCTGATTCACCGTACGACCAGGTATTCGGACCAGCACGTACCTCGGATCGGACACACCGCAGCACCACACCGCAGCCAAGAGGCCGCCCATTCGACCAACTGCCGTTGCAGTACTTGCCGCCAGCGCTACCCCCGCGAGGCCGTGAAATCCACGGTCTCGCCGTCGTCGCGGACCGGGACAAGGCCGGTGTGCTCCTGGAAGCGGCGGCAGATCACGTCCGCGTAGCGCGGATCCAACTCCACCAGCCGCGCCGCCGACCCGTGCCCGTGGGCGGCCATCAGCGTCGACCCCGAACCACCGAACAGATCCAGCACCACCCCGCCCGGCCGCAGCGAATTCGCGAGCATGGCCTCGATCAGCGCGACCGGTTTCATCGTCGGGTGATCCCGGTTGGCGACCGGCTTGTCCACCTCGAACACCGTCGCGGCCGCGTCGTCGCCGAACCAGCGGTCCCCGCCACGCCCCAACCGGCCTTCGCCGCCGGGGATGAACCCGTACAGGATCGGCTCGTGTTTGTAGTGGTAGTCGCTACGGCCCATCACGATCGAGTTCTTCATCCACACCAGGTTCTGCCGCACCAACACCCCCGCCTGCCGCAGCGCCGCTTCGAATCGCACGCGTTCGGAGTCCGCGTGCGCGACATAGACCGGCGCACCAGGTTTCGCGACCGCGACCATCGAGGCGAACGCGCCGGAGAGTAGGTCGTCGAGGTCGGCGTTGCCGTCGTTGCGGATCCGCAGCGCGTCCTTGGTCTTACCGACGTAATCGACGCCGTAGGGCGGGTCGGTCCACACGCAGTCGGCCTGCCCACCGGCCATCAGTGCTTCGACCACCGAGTAGTCGGTGGCGTCACCGACGGCCAGGCGGTGGGGGCCGAGCTGCCAGATATCGCCCGGCACGCTGATCGCGTCCTCGGGCACATCGGGGACTTCCTCGGGATCGGTCTGGGTCTCGCGCGGGATGATGTCCGCGGCCAGCTTCTCGAAATCCTCTGGGCTGTACCCTGTCCCGGCCAGGTCGTCCAGCCCGTCGAGGAGTTCGTACAGGGCGCTGTAGTCGTAGTCGCCGAGGTCGGCGGTCCGGTTGTCGGCGGCCACGATCCGGCGCGCGGTCTGCTCGTCGACGTCGATCACCCCGGCCTCGACGCGCTCCCAGCCGAGCTGGCGGGCGGCGAGCAGGGTGTGGTTGCCCGCCAGCACCTCCATCGCCCGCCCCGTCAGTGTGCCCTCGTTCACGACGATGGGCCGGTACTGGCCCGTGTTCTGCAGCGAGGCGGCGATGGCGTCGATGTTGCCCCGGCGGGGGTTGCCGGCGAAGGTCTTCAGGTCGGTGACCGCCAGCGCGGCGAACCGGATCCCCGTCACAGGGGTACTCACGTATCGAATGTCCTTGTCAGAAGGGATATCTGTGGGCGCTCGCGCGCGCGTCGCGCGATGGGGGTAGCCCTCCGGGGGGAGAGTTCACTGCCGACGGGGAGTCGAGGAGCCGACCACGCCGAACTTTCGACCCGCCCCTCCCCCGCTGCCCCGAGGCTCATGGCGGTCAGAACTCCGATCGCACCCACGCACCTTCCGGTACGGGCTCAGCATTGCCGCGAGATCTGTTGCAGCGCACATGACTCGGCCGCACGTTGGCTGGCTCGAACGCCAGATGCGGGTGCGTGCTGACCGGATAGTAGTGATCGGCCTCGAACCCGTCCGGATCGAACCGCTTGGCGGTGTAGTCGATCGGCTGCTCGCACACCCAGCACGACAGTTCTTTCGTGCGGAGGTCGGCGACGAGGACCCGCCACCGGTAGGTCTGGCGCGGGTCCTTCGCCACCGGCACGGTCAGCCGAAGGTGACCGCGCTACCCAGCTCCACCGGTACACCGCCCGCGGAACCGCTGGCCAGCTGACCGGCAGCGATCAACCAGAGAATGAGCTGCAGAAACGCAGGCATGACAACACCTTTCACAGGAACTGAATTGAAAGAAGTCCCGGGCGAACCGGATCCGCGAGGACACGACGGGCAATCGACGCCGGTGTCACTGAGACCCGCAGGTGCAGCACGGTGGACACGGTCGGGCCGGAGATGTTCGGCGGCAGCAGGTTTCCGCCCAGGACATGCGAAAGGCCCCGATCCACACGAACAGGGGGAGGGGAGATCAGGGCCGTAGGGGCACACGTGTGCCACTCGCCCGTTCAGCGTCCCTGAAACGGATACGCTTGTCAAGCTACCTATACGTCGGTGGTGGGCGTCGGGTTCGACTGCACGCCAACAAATCCCAGGCAGCAGGTCACAACCGCTCACCGTGACGAGGTGGAAATATTCTTCTCATACGGGCGTGGCGGCGTCGCCCGCTCAGGGGACGCGCCGCCGCAGGATCTTTCCGGCGGCGTCTGGTACCGCCCCCGCCGGTATCGCCGATGGCTGCCCCGACGCCCCGCATGGACCTCGGTGATCATTCCGCCGGTCAAGCAGGGCGACCACCCGAGATCGGCGATCCAACGACTACTGACCAGCTCGCGGGCCGACCGGGGAATCACTCCCCGCCACCGCTGACCGCGACCAGCGGCAGCCGAGTCGGCCTCAGCGGTCCGGTTTCGCCGCGCCGCGTCCGTGCCGGCCAGGACCTCGCGCACGAGGTAGACCGGGGTGCCGCCGGGCCATGCCTTACCCGTGATCTCTTTAGCGGCAGGTCACGAACTTCCGCTGGAATATCAGTGCATATGAATTACCGGATGCGCTGTTCCTGCCTCAAGCTGACTTGGGGAGGGGTGAGTTCGTGTTCGATGTCTGCGTGGGTGCGGATGCGGTCGTTGTGGGTGGCGACAATGACGGTGGCGCCTGCGGTGGCCAGCTTGCGCAGAGTGTCGATGACCATGTCGGCGTTGGCGTTGTCGAGAGCTGCGGTGGGTTCGTCGGCGAGAAGTATCGGCGGATTCTTCAGCAATAGTTGGGCCAGAGCCACACGCTGCTGCTCCCCACCGCTCAGTTGATAGACCCTATCTTTCTCGCGGCCAGCCAGTCCGACTCGATCGAGAGCCTCGTGGTAACGGGCCGAGCGATCTCCCCGGGTGGTCAGTGCCAGACGCAGGTTGTCGGCGATGGTGGCGTCCTCGATGAGGGCGTAATGCTGGAACAGGTATCCGATGTTGTCGCGGCGGTAGCGGCGGCTACCACGGCGACCCAGCGCGGTCATATCTGTCCGGTCGTGCAGGATGCGGCCCTCGGTGGGGCGGTCCAGCAGAGCGAGGCAGTTGAGCAGGGTGGTCTTGCCCGATCCGCTGGGGCCGGAAATCGTAGCCAGCTGCCCGTCCTCGACGGTCACATTCAGCTCCGACCACAGGGTCCGTTCTCCGAAAGACTTCCCCAGGTTCTCGATTCGGATCATGAAGCGGTCTTTCGCAGTGGCTGGAGGTAGATCATGGGTGCTCCTCATAGTTGGGGTGCGGATGGGTTACGTGTCGTTGAGACCGGTGGTGATGATCCGGCGGTGTGCAACAGCCAGAATCGTGGCGAACGCCGCAATCGCAACGACGGCTGCGGCGGTGGCGGGCAGCAGGCGCCACCAGTCAGGCACCGGTGTGAGTGGGGGCGCCGGAATGCCGAGGTCGTTGTAGAACGTGAGGTCGCGTGCCCGCTGCCAGTTGTTCACGCAGATCCACACGAGAACCCCGATGGGAGTGAGGATTTCGAGCAGCAACATCCGCCGGTGGATACGCCAGAACGAGCGACCGGCGACGTGGCCGGCGTAGATGGTGCGGACATGTTTGCGCGTGTACAACAGGCAAGTGGTGACTGCGGCCAGGACCAGCACCACGAGCGCCAGCCCTAGCACCACCTGATTGGAGATCAAGCGTCGGACCGCGGTGGTGTGGTTGTCGGCGAGCAGCCCGGTGATCGGGAGCATGCCCAGGAGGTGATCGGCGGGCAGTTCCCGGCCCAGCGCCGAGGTGACATCCTCGGGGGAGAGGACGATACCGTACTGATTCGCCCACGCGGCGAGACGAATATCGCTGATCAGAGGTGTGCCGTTGGGAATCGAGATGATCACCGGGTCGTGAACCAGCGGCCGGGTCATCTGAGAACCGTCGATATCGACAACCTGCCCCTTGGTGGCGTAGGCGAAAACGGTTTGCCCATCTGCGGCCAGCAACTGCTGCACGTGCGGTGGCGGCACTCCGGCCGGAAGGTTAACAGGGGTGAAGCTTTTCAAGACGCTGGCCGTGATGGCCTCGGCACGCGGCCGTAGATGTTCGGGAATGATGATACGAACCGTGTTCTCCGGGGCTGGCCCGTAGCGGTGCCCGGCTGTGTCCAGGACTGACTGGCTGGCGAGGAAGGTGTCGTTCACCCACAGCACTTCCTCGGTGACCGGCGAGGCCTGGGGCGGGAGATGATCTTGCAGCGAGTCCCGTTTCATGACGGTGACGCGGCCGCGAGCGTCCAGCTCCCGTAGCCACCGGCCGGTTTGCGCATCGTTTCGATCCATCGTCTCCCATGTGCGATAGCCAGGGAAAGCCAGGTTGACCGCATCGCCCACGCGGGCAGCGTACGGACGGGCCGCATTCCGATTGGCCAGATCCGCATAACCGGTGACGGTCGCGGCCACGGCGGCCACAACCAGCAGAACGGCAAGGATCCGCAACGGATACAACAGCGTCATCACCGGCCCCAGCCGCAGTCTGCCCTTCAGCGCCTCCACGACAGGAGTCGCACACACCGCGAGTAATGCGATGCCATAAGCCAACGTCACGATCGCCACCATCGCCACCGCCGCGGTCGCGGCGATGCGTGCGAACACAGAGAACTGCGCCCACCCGTTGTACCAGCGAAGGAAACCTGACACTCCCACCCCGGCAACCACACTGGTGATCGTGCAGAACAGAGTCAGGCTCCGGACATCCCTCCACATCATCCGTACCACTGACGCCCCATGTAACCGCCACACTGCATACCGGCGCGCGCTCAGCAACACCGAACCGGCGGCAAGCGCGACCAACCCGACCAGCAACGCGGCGACCAGTTCCCTCGACCGCAGCACGTACATGAGAGCCACCTGCTCAAACGTCAGCGACGAAGTCTGCGTGCCGAATAAGCCCATCTCCTCGAACCGCGTGGTCAATTCCGTCGCTGCGGCCTTCGACCCCAGTACCCGATACCCAGCCCGCGGGTCGAGCCTGTCGCCCCGATCAAAGGGTCTGATGTCCAACCGCAGCGCAGGTGACCGCCCGAACGGGGTCAACAGATCTCGCGCCCACGCCACATCGTCGGATCGGTGATCACCGGCGACAACATAGACATGCCTGAGACGATCCCCGTCGTAGAAATCCCTATCAGTACGCAGGATCGCCACGCGATGCCGCTCAGCGACCGCGGTGACCGTCGCCGCCACGCGATCCCACGACACCCCACCCCGATTGTCGTCTATCTGTATCAGAGAGCCCCCTCGCCAGCCTGGGTACTTGTCCAGATCCTCGGCTATCAGGAACCCCAGCATCGCTGCCGTCGCCAGCACAGAGCAGATTACGAACTTCAATCCGAGATACCGCACACCAGACCTTTCGAACACGCCCGCTTCAACGACAGTCAATGTCAGCCGATCACCCCAGCCGTATACGGTGGCGAAAAGTGCTGGCGGGAGATGTCTTACCGCCCACCAGCACCTCACATCAGGACCGCAGCCTGCGGCGTACATCAGTCCGCAGGCTCCCGCCCACCAATCATGATGCTCGCCAACGCTATAACGGAGCTAGCAGCTCACGTTCTGAACAAAGCTGCTTTCGATCAGTCGTTGACTCGCCAATACGATTGCATCGTCCCGCCGAAGAGTGATCGATAGAGCAGTGTGGTGGCCCATACACCGGCGTCCGCATCCCGCCTATCCTCGCTATCTCCTTGCTTCGTGGTCGCGCCGTGATTCTTGTATTGGTGGAAGTAATTCGACCAGCCTTTGTCATTATCTGCGCCGTAGTCCCAGGTCCCACCCCCTACGTCCACTCGACCTCTCGTGCTGACACCTCCCGTGTTGACGCCCGCGGGAATGATCACCGATCCACTGTCGCCTGCCAGCCTGAAGGGACCACCGGTTTGCCATGAGCTTGGGACCGGATTGGGTCCGGTCGCGGGCCGTGTGCTGATGGTGGCCGACGACTGGGCTGGTCGTCAATCGGTGTCGGTCGGGACCGGTGGTTTGCCGAGTCGTGGTTTCTGCCGTTGCCGATAGGACTCGCCCTCGACGACGAGTTCGTAGGCGGCCGATTGAAGCCGGTCCATCGCCGACTGGGCGAGCAGTGGGTCGGCCATCATGGTCAGGATCTCCGGCGGTTCCCGGTTGCTGGTGATGATCGTGGAGGCTTTGCGGTGGCGTTCGACGATCAACTCGTAGAAGTCGTTGGTCTCGGTCGCTTCCAACCTGTGAAGCGCCAGGTCGTCGAGGACGAGCAGGTCGACTCGGTGCAGTTTCCGCATCTCGTCTTCGTAGCTGCCGTCGAGGCGGGCGCCGCGCAGTCGTTTGAACAGTTTGTCGGCGCGTTCGGTGTGGACGGTGTGGTGGCGGCGGACCGCGATATGGCCAAGTGCGTTGGCCAGGAACGTCTTTCCAACGCCGACGGGTCCCATGATGAGGATGTTGTAAGCATCGGCGAGGAACCGCAGCGAGGTCAGCTCGGCCCAGAGTTCGGCGTCGAAGGTGACCGACGCGGAGTCGTCCCAGGCTTGCAGTTGCATCTGCGGGTCCAGATGCGCGGTCTTGGCCCGTCGTTGCGCGGATTGCCGGTCGCGGCGGGTGACTTCGTCGGAGAACAGCATCTCCAGGAAGTCGTGGTGCGGCAATCGGTTCGACCGCGCCAGCGCGAGTCGTTCCGGGAGGGTGTCGAGCAGCTGGCCGAGCTTGAGGCGTCGCATCAACGACTTCAGCTCGGGTGAGACCTCGATCGGTTTGGCCGCCGGTGTCGTGTCGGGTCGCCGTGCTGGGCTCATGACGGCCTCCTGACGGCGAAATCGGTAGTGGCGCGGACGAACCGGGACGGGACCGGTGGCGGCGCCAGCAGGGCCAACTGTTGGCCGGTGGTGCCGCGGGTGAGCATGCGGTCGATGACACTGACGTCGATGACCTCGGCCTCCAGCGCGCGGCGGCAGGCGTCGTCGACGGCGTCTGGGCCGTGGCGGCGCACCAGGCCGAGCAACCGGTAGACCTGCCGCATCCTCGTCCATGGCAACGGATGTTCCAGCACCGCTGCCGCGTAGACGCCGACATGGTTGCCATGCGCTTCGGCCTTGCGCTGCAACGTATTCAGATCCCGCATCGCGTAAGCGGTCAACTCCGACGGCAGGTCCGCGGGATCGGTCTGCCGCCGACCGGCGGGAACGCGGGGGTGGACTTTGATCAGTTCACCGCGCCGATAGAGCTTCACCGTCCGTGCGTCGAGGCGAGCGGTCAACCGTTGCCCGACCAGCTCACCGGGAACGCTGTAGAGCGCCTTGGCGATCTGGACGTGCCGATCCGGCGCGACCTTCGGGTGAGTCCAGGCCGGGATGTCGAACACGGTGTCGGGCAACGGTTTCAGCTTCGGCGCCTCGTCGGCGGCGAACACTTCGGCCGGACGCAGCCGGGTGGTGCCGTGTATTCTCATGCCCGCGACCTCCCGGCACCACCGTTGCGCGCGTTCTCGGCAGTCGTCGAGATCCCGGAATTGTTCTCCGGCAAAGAAATTGGATCGTGCGTAAGGAACACAGCGTTCGACCCTCGGTTTGTCCTGCGGGCTGCGGACACGGGCCGGATCGACCACGAACCCGCGAGCCTCGGCATACTCGCGGAACGAGTCGTTCAACCGCGGGTCGGTCGCATGCGCCTGGTCGACGATGGCTTTCATATTGTCCGGGATGACCACGGCGAACACGCCGTCGAAGTACACCCAGGCGGCCTCGAACCCGGCGATGACGTCGTTCAGCGTCTCCCGGTAGGTCGGATAGACGAACAGGTGTCGCGAATAGACCGCGGTGAAGATCAGTCCCTTCACCACCCGCCGCCGACCCTCGACATCGGTGAGCAGGCCGAGCCGGCCGAAATCGACCTGCACCTCGGCGCCGGGCTCGCAATCGGCCACCCGCACCGTGGTCCGGCGCTTCCCGAATCCCAATTCCGTTGTCGCATACCGGTGCAACGTCCGATACGACACCACCACACCGCGGCGGCCGAGCAGGATGTGCACCTTCGTCAAGGTCAGGCCCTGATCCAGCCACGCCTTGATCTGTTCTCGTTGTCCGGCAACGGTTTCCCACGCATCACTGCGGCCGCCCGGACGCTTGCCGCGCACCCCCGCGATCACTGCGGTCAGCAACTCATCGGTCAACTGACCGATGTCACCGTCGCGGTCGACACCGCACGATTGTGCCCACTCGACATACCGGCGCACGGTCTTGCGATCAGTGCCCGATAGCCGGGCCACCTCCCGCAACCCGCGACCCTCCAGCCACAGCCGGAGCATCTCCCTGATCTCGATCACCGAAACCTCCCGGTAGCTCATTCCGCCAATACAGCGGCCGAGCGACCGGACATCCCGAAGCCACGCCGGGTGGTCCCATGACTGGCAAAACCGCTAGTCAGGTGGTCCCATCAGTGGCAAACGGGTGGTCCCATGCACTGGCAAAACCAGCTCCGAGGTGGTCCCTTCCAGCTGGCAGCCGACAATCCACCAACGACTTCACCAGCTGCGTTGAGCACATCCGGACCCTTGATCACCCTGCTGTCGCCCGTCGGGGCCGGGCTGTCCGGGCCTTCGGCCCAGGCTGCCGATGCACCCACGAATCCCGGGATGCCCACCGCTAAACAGCCGATAACCAGTGCGGTCTTCCACTTCATCATCCGAACCACTCCTAGCTAGATGTTTGACCGACAACACATCGGTCCTCACCGGCGGGGTGTGGGAATGCTGCTGACTGGATGCCATCATCCCCTCCTTGTCCCCCTCATTCCGGGAAGCCTCTCCCCTGGGCCTCGAAATCCCCACTGGCCCAAGTGAACTGCTTCCCGGGATCACCGTAGGTGGTCACGCACCCAGTACGTGACGTATCAGGCAAATAGAACGAATCGACCAGGTGAACTGTCGATCCGTGAAGCCAGGCGCGTAACACACTGTGCTGGTTCATTTTCCGGTGCCGCCAGCTTGCCTGGCCAGGACTTCCCGCACCAGGTACACCGGAATCCCGTCCGGTCCTTTGCGCCGGATGATTTCCTCGCGGTGCGCCCATGTGCGGATGGTTGAGGCGGGGATGCGCCAGAAGTGTTCGATATCGGCCGCCGACAGCTCCGCGTCCAGGGCGTGCTCGGCCAGGTGCGCAGGCAGCTCCACCGGCGCCACCCAGCCCTGCCCGAGATCAACTGCGCGCCGGTCGAGTTCGGCGCACCGCACCGGGTCGACCTGGTGCAGCGCGGCACGGTAGGCCAAGCCGGTCTTGCGGGAGCGCTGCAGCTGGGTGTCGCCGGGAAACGGCCACGGATCAGTGGTCATGCGCCTCGCTTCGAGTCGGGGGCTTCGAGGAGGCCGACACCGTTGAGGCGGGCGAATTCCTCTTTCGCCCAGACGGATCGGCATGCCTGGCAGGTGACGGTCTCCTGATCCGGCGCCGAAGTCAACGCCTTCACCCCGCACACGTGGCAGGAGTCGGGCAGCCAGATCCGGATGTCGGCGAGGCCGAGCACGGACTGGGTGTGCCGGTGCAGATCAGCCAGGCCGAGCACGGCGTCGACCCCGTCGAGACCGACCCGAACCAGGTCGTCGCCGCCGTCGGGATGCGCGCTGAATCGCCACCGCAACCGGCGTGGCAGATCCACCAGTGTCCCCAGATGCGTGGACAGGATATCGACGCAGGCGGCCACGCAGGCGCGGCGGTGTTCGGGCAGCGGGTCGCCGTGGGTGAGAATGCTTGCCCAGGAGAGTGTTTCGTCCTCAATCGCGGACTGGATGGTGTCGATGTCGAGGCGGATCGGCACCGCGTACAGCGCCGTCCGAGTCACCTTGGGGGCGCGGTCACGTGGGGGCGGTGAGAGTTTGGCGTCCTCGAGCTGGCACCAGTCGTCATACAAGCAGCGGATCGCCGCGAACGCCTCGCGCTCGCAATCCTGGCACAGCGTGTCGGGGCGCTCGACACCGTGGCCGTGCCAGCGGCCCTCCTCGTCACGGGCGCGGGCGTGGCAGCGGTGGCCGCGCCGGCACTCGTGCGTCGGCGCGGCCGGGTCGGTGGGAGCCGACGTCATCGGGTGAGACCTCCACAAGATTCGGTAATTCGGCGGGCGGACACGATGTTTCGCAGCGCCATGGTCAGGCTGCGTGGGCAGCGGCGACAAGGCGAGCGATGGCTTCCGCGCCGGCGGGAGTGACCTTGAGGGTGTGCATGACCTCACCGCGGAACCTCGGGGATTCGTGGACTTCGACAGGCCTGAAGTAGTTCCGCTTGTGCGCGTAGGCGGAGTAGCGGCGGCGGGTTTCCTTGCCGCCCTTGGAGTCCGACCAGCGGGTCTCGGTCTCGGCGTAGATCCAGCCCCGCTCGGTCAGCAGTTCGCGCAGCCACGCCTCGCCGACGCCGTTGGCTGCCGCGACCACCCGTAGCTTCAGCAGGTCGGCGTCGGCGACGTACTGGTCGTGGTAGGCGACCTTCGGCGCGTTCTCGGCGATCGTGTCGGTGAGGGTGGCGATCGCCTGGCCTTTGGCTGCCAGCAGGGTGTTGGCCTCGATCACCGCCAGTGCCAGCAGCTGCTCACCCGCGGGTGCCGGTTGCACGGAGTAGGTGCCGGTGCGGCGAATGGCGGGGAGTACCTCGCCGGTCACCCACCGCCGGAACTCCACCGCCCGCGGTTTGTCCGACCGCAGCACCAGCGCGTACAGCCCGGACTCGCTGACGATCGCCATGTCCTGGGCACCGCCAGGGGTGTCAATTCGATTGACCCCCTTCTCATCCGGGGCGAGTCGCCGCAGTGCCATCGACACATTCGCCAGGTCGAGGATGGTGCAGACGTCGCGCGCCACGAACCACGGGGTCCCGTCGATCACGAGGGCGCGCACTGCCGCGCCCTCGAAGAGGAACGGCGTCGGCGCCTGCAGGGCGACGCTGAGCTCATCGCCCTCGGCGCGGGCAGTCACGATAGCCGGATCCAGGGTCACAGAAATACCTCCATCAGCGAAAGAGCAGATCAACGAACGTGGGACGGCAGCCCTGCGGCACCGGGTGGGGCGCAGGGTGTTGTGCACACACCGCGCCATGCCCGCATCGGCGGGCCGGGGGGTTGTGCAGGCAGGGGGTCAGGCATCGGCGAGGACTTCGTTGACGGTCCTGACGATTCCGGCGAGTCCGAGCGGCCGCGACGGTTCGGCGGCGAGGGCTTGGCGCTCGGCGAGACGCTGGCGGAATTCGGTGAGCTGTTCGGCGGTGAGGCCGATTTCGGGTGCGCGTCCGAGTGCGACGTGTCGGGACCATCGGTGGGCGACCGGTGGAGTGACGCCCATGTCCTGGAGGATGTGGTTGGCGGACTCCATCAGAGCCCGCTTGTCCTCGGGCAGGGCCTTCAACGCCTCGAAGTAGGCTTCGCTGCCCGCCCGCACGATCGCGGCGGGCAGCGGTTTGAACCCGTCCGGGGCGTGGCGGTAGGCGCGGGTGACACCGGCGAGCAGATCCTGGCGGGACAGGCCGGAGTCGGCGAACACCTCGGCCCACGCCAGGACGGTGGACTCACCGCCGTGGGGGAACCAGGGGTCGTTAGCGGCGCACTTGGCCAGCACCAGGGCCGCGGTTTCCACATCGTCGTCGCAGATCACGCGAGCTCCTTCATCGGGTGGGGCGCAGGGGGCGCGGCGGTGGACAGGCGGGTGCCGATGCGGGTGGGGATGTCGAGGTAGTTCTGGACCTTCTCGTCGGTGCGCGAGAGCCCTGCCGGGGCAGGCCCGGACCCGGGACGTGGTGCGCGAGCAGGGGTTTCGGTGGCGCGGCGGATCCAGTTGCGCCAGGTGGCGTCCCAGTCGGCTTTGCGGCCTTTGGCGCCGGGCTGGGATTTCCAGTGGTCGACGAATTTCGCGTGTTCGGCGCGCAGGTCGACGTGCGGGCACTCGACGCGCATCGCCCGGATCACGTCCTCGCCCGGTTGCCAGCCCTCGGGCAGGCGGTGCCCGCGCGCCGCCGCACCGGTGGCGGGCAAATCTCTGTGTGAAGTCCCTTCAGGGACTGGATCGGGTCGGGACGGGCCGGGACGGGTCGGGACGGGTAGCGCGGACTCCGGGTGTGACGGTGGCGGGACCGACGCCGGTGTCCCGCCGGGACACTCCTCCCCCGCGACGCCGGGACTCTCGCCGGACTCCGGTTCGTGCGCGGCCGAGCCCGGGCCCTTGGTCTTGCGGGATTCGCGCCATCGGCGTTTGCGGTCGGCTTCCTTGTCTCGCTCGGCGAGCACCTGCGCGCGGGTCGGCTGGTACTTCTCCCAGCCGATGAACCGCCAGCCGCCCTCGACGACTTCCCACAACTCCGCGGTGACTAGCAGCGCGGCCAGCCGTGTGGTGCCGCCGAGTTCCTCGAGCAGATAGTCCGGAACGAATCCGTCGGTGAGTTCTTTCGCGCACCAGGTACCAGCCAGCGTCCACAACCCGATCGCCGCCGCTCGATGCCGGCGCGGAATTCGCAGCACCGGACGGGAATTGGCGAAACCGTCATCGACCTTGAACCACGGCATCACCACACCGCCCGACTACAGCACCGCCCCCGGCGGTGCTCGGCGGCGGCGTGGAACGCCAGCCACGCCCGCACCGACGTGAAACCGAAAGCCCGCGCGACCACTTCGAGATCGCCGGGCGGGATCGGGGTGCCGTCGGCGTACCGCAGGCCGGTCACGACGCGACCTCGATCGGGGTGCGCGCGAACAGATGCCGGTACGCGAGCACCGCGCACGGGGTAACTACCGCGTTGCCGATCGCGCGCAGCTGCTCCACTCGAGACAATCCGATCGCCGGATCGGTCACCCAGCCGGGTTGCATCATCATCATCCACTCCGCGAAAGCCGTGGACAGGCGAGGCTTTCCGTTGCGGTTCGGCTCGGTCGGCGCCGGCGCGGGACGGGTCAGCTTCTCCTGCCGCGCGATCGCGGCCTGGTAGATCCCCCACCGCGACGAGCCGTGGACCAGGGCGTAGTCGGCGAGCTGGCGGGTGCGGCCCGCGCGGCGGTCCGGATGCACTCCGCCACCGGTGCCGTCGCTGGCGGTCGGAGTCGGCAGCAACTGTCCGTCGAGCTCGTCGAACATCATCAGAGTCGGATCCAGGCCCCTGCTGTTTGGTGATGCCACCGCAGCGGTCGTCGAGGACGACAGCAGCGCGTACACCGCCGACGGCAGCATCAGGTCCCCACCCGAACCTCGTTGGTTGGGTGAGCCTTTCGCGCCGTCGCTGGCTCGCGGAGTCGGCAGCAGGGCGCCGGTGGCGTGCGCGCGGGCCAGCCCGCCCAGCAGCAGCTCGCCCTGGCGGGTGCCGGAGCGGGTGACGTGCCCGCCGGTCGCGTCGGCGACCGACGGGGTGGGCAGCAGAGTTACCGGGGTGATGCTGTGTCCGGTGGTTCGCTCGCCGGTGCCCGGACCGGGGCCGTCACGTCGAGGTCGGTCGGCTCCGGTGCGGGTGGCGGCGATGAAGATTCGGGATCGCCGGTGGCAGGCGCCGATGTCGGACGCTCGTAGGCATAGCCACTCTGCATCGAACCCGATCTCGGCCAGCGCGCCGAGAACGGCACCGGCAGCCCGCTCAACATGTCCAGATCGCTGCTCTCCCATAGCATCCGCTGGGGATTCCATTGCGCGAAGGGATTTGGCACTCAGTAGTCCTTCTACATTCTCGATGAGGATGTAGTGGGGCTCGAGTGCCACGATCGCCGCCACCATATGGGCCCACTGCCCGGAGCGGGTGCCTTCGGCGAGACCGGCGCGGCGGCCCGCCAGCGACACGTCCTGGCAGGGGAACCCGCCGACGAGAACGTCAACGGGTTCCAAAGCGGCCCAGTCTATCTCAGCGACGTCACCGTGATTGGGAACGCCGGGCCAATGGTGAGCAAGCACACGCGCGGCAGCCGGATCGCTGTCGGCGTGCCACACCAGCCGCGACTCCGGAAATACTTGCAGTGCAGCCAGATCCAAGGTGCCGACACCGGAGAACAAGGAGCCGATACGGATCTCAGGCACTCGTGCCTCCTCCCGCTCCGCCTGTCCCGCTGGTCGTCCTGGCAGCATCGGCCGTCGCGGTGCCGCCCGGTGCCGGCCTGGCCGTACTTGTTCCGCCGCCGGTCGTCGGGCCCGGGATGACCGATGGTGCTGTGGCGGTGCTCATTTGGGCTCCGGGAAGTTCTCCGCAGTCCACATCCCGCCTCGGGGCCGCTGGAATTTGGTGACCGGTTTGGTGCCGGTCCAGGCGTTCCAGGCTTGGGCGAAGATCGCGAGCTGGTCGCGGGTCGGCATCTTCAGCGATTCGCGGCGGACGCGGGCGAATCTTTTGTGCAGCGCGAGGATCGCGCTGCCCTCGGCCAGTCCGGTCAGCCCGTGCAGGTGCTGGAAGAACAGCGCGGTGCGCCGGGGCGCGACACCCGCGGTTTTCATGGCGAACGCGATGGCCACCGACGGGGCCGCGTCACTGGACAGGATCGCGGTGCGGTGGGTGTTGACGAAATCGACCAGGCCCGGGTTGCCCGAGACCCACTGCTCGATGACCGGGACACTGATCTGCACAGCCAGCTTGTTGTCGCGGAACAACAGCCCCGACTCCCACAACAACAACACCTTCGCACCCGACGCGATGTTGAACGCGTTCTTGACCCCGAGCATCGAGAGCTGTTGTCCGGCATCGCGTTTGCGGCCCTGGTCCATCACCAGCTGGGCTTCGGTAGGCAAGCCGCGGACCACCAGGAACGGCAATGTCACCGGAGGATCGCAGTCGGCCAGGGCCTTCGCGCGGTGCTGGCCATCCAGGAGTCGCCCGGCGGTGTCGAACCGGATCGGGTCGGCGGCGAAGGTCCACAACCCGGCTTGCATGTCGGAGCGGTAGCGGGCCACTATCGCCGGCGAGATCGGCCGGTTACGGGCATTGGCTTTAAGCCACGCACGGGCGTCAGCGGCCGTCACCGTCTCGATGCGGGTGGTCACGGTCTCGTGCACGGGGCGGGCGAAGGTCGTCACGGGTAAGTCCTCGAGGGTGTGGGAGAACAGGGAGTGGGTGGCCGGGGGACGGCGGGTCATGGGCGGCCTTCGGCGACCGCGGACAACTCCATGCCGAGCCGATGCATCGGGGTGCCCGACGGGTTCGCGAGCAGTTGCCGCGCCAGTCGCGCGACCCGCTCGGCCATCCGCGCCGACTCATCAGTGTCGGTGTCGGGTTGGGCGAGTTGGGCTTTGATGTGCTCGGTCTGGTACATGGCGTGGGCGAGGGTGATCGCCATCGACGCCTCGGCCAGGTGCCGGTGGCGGTCGAGCACGCCCGCGACCGCGTCGAGGTTCTCCCCGAGACCGCGCCCGGGTTGCGGGCCGTGGACCGAGGCGGCCAGCGCCAGGCGCGTCGACCCGATCGCCGCCGATTCCAGCAGCTCCGCGGTCGCCCGCAGATCGGTGGTCATGCCGCCGCTCCCCCGTCGTCGTGGCTGTGCCGAGGCGGTGTCTGCGCCTCGGCCGGGTGGTCGTCGCGCGGGTCGGTGCGCAACTGCAGGACAGTGATCGCGTCGGGGCGGTCCAGATGGTGGCGCCCGCCGGAGTCGGCGGCGTGGTTGGAATTCGACATGTGTACTCCTGCACAAGGATTCGAAAGAGTGTGGTGCGCGTCCCGGAGGGCGCGATGCTCGAGGAAGCAGCGCTGGCCAAAGGCCCTCCGGGACGCGCGAACCCCGGCGGTGATGGCAGTCGGCGACCACCATCCAGGGGAGACCCGGAAAAGGGTGAAGAGAAAGGGGTTGGCGCGGTCAGCGCGGCAGCGGTGTGCGGTGCCGGGCGCGCGAGCGCGGGCGCGGCGTCAGCGCGGAAAGGTCCGGAAGCGGTGCTCCGGCAGCGACTTTCGTGCGTACCTGGGCCTCGGCGAGATCCGACGCGGTCAGATACCAGGACCGGCCCGCCTTGTGGCCGGGCAGCTCCCCGGAGCGCAGCCGGGTCAGATACCAGCGCTCACTTTGGCGCAACAATGCCGCGCCCTCGGCCACGGTATAGGTCGCCTCCACCATCGGCGCGACCTCAGCCGCGACCGCGGGTGCCTCCGGCGCGGAGGTGGGGGTCGGGTCAGCGGCGGTCATGGGTCACCGCGCACCAGCACCAGCGAGTTCACTCGAGCAGCGCACACAAAACGCGCTTCCTGCGCGACCTCTGGGCACGAAAAGAAGATCGGCGGGCACGGCGAGCGCCTCCGTGATCTTGGCCGCGAGTTCGGGCGAGCACGAGTTGCGTCGCCCCGAGCGCAGCTGGCTCAGGTGACCGATCGAACAGCCAGTGGCCCGCGCCAGGGCATCCAGGGTCATCCCGCGCTGGCGCATCAGTGCCTTCAGCGTCTCGTGCGAGGTCAAGTGCATCGAAAATCGTCCTCCCCGTAAAGAATCCGTCATCGAACGAGTCCGATACTGCCAGGCGGAAGCGCATTCCACAAACAGAAAGTTCGCATTTTGTGCTCTCCCAGTGAAGTTTTCACGCACAATCTGCCGCACAAAACTCGGTTGACGAGTTGTATATAACCGCGCAGCCTGCGTAGTCTCGCGTGTGCGCTTGTGCGTCCCGAGTGCAAGAAGGCAGTGAAAAACTCGACACGGCGGCCGCCAACGCCGGATCGCATCGAGGCGATCCTCTGGCGCCGCACCGACATCGGATCGGAGGCGACCCCATGGGCCAACTCATCGACCTCATCCAGCGCCACCTCGACCGCTACGGCGTCAAGCACGCCGAGTTCGCCCGCCGCATCGGCGCCACCCCGAGCGCGGTCTACTCCTGGAAGCGGCGCGGGGTGAAACAGCTTCCCGACAAACAGATTCTCGAGGGCATCACCGAGGTGACCGGGTTCCCCTACTGGCAGGTCCTCGAGGCCGCGCTGATCGACTCGGGCTACCGCGATCCCCGCCCCAACGCCCGCGAGTTGTGCCAGCGGTTGCGCGACATGCCGATCGAAGATTGCAGAGAAATCGCTGAATTCGTCGCCGCGCTGGTCGCCGAGCACGACGCCGAGTTGCCCGACCGGTTCCATGATCCATCCCACACCGCAGGGTCTGCAACTCGTGTTAAAACTTTGTCAAGCCCCGAGACATCTGGTGTTTACCAACCGAGTCCGTGGGTGGAGGACCTGCTCGATGCCGGCGAGCGGGGAATCACCAGCGCGAACAAGGGGGAGCGCGCCCGTATGTCTTGACTCATCGATTGGGAGGGAATCAATGGATTTGCCGGGCTGGACCGATGAGGGCCTGCTACCGCCCGGATGCTGGCCAGCGACGATCGAGCAAGTGCACCAACGGCTCGTCCTCGAAGCCTGCGACCGCGAAACCCGCCAGGTGGTGTACCACGGCCTGGCCGCCTACGCCGGGCAGATCCGGGAGTACCTGTCGGCCGGGCGGATCCGGCTCCACGGCCGGTTCGTGACCCGCGACGGCAGTCCCCGCTCCGCCGATGGGCCCCCGCTGATCCTGACGGTCTTCCCTGCCAATCGCGGCGAACTGGAATTGCTCAGCGCAGCGGAAAAACTCAGAGTGAGAGCACTATTCACCATGACCGACCTCATCCTCGTCAGCGACACCCGCACGCAACCTCGTTTCAAGGTCGTGCACCCGATGGGCCATCACATCGCGGCCCACATGGTCCGCGACACCGACGAAACCGCCTACGATCGCGGCCGATTCGCCGCCGACCACACTCTCGCCGAGCGAGGGGTGGTGGAACTGTCGTGGTGAACAACCCACCGGGCGCCAACCCCTTCGGCGAGGCCGCCGCGCAGTACATCGGTGACAGTTTCACCGAGGACCTGCTGCGCTCCTCCCTGCGGGCGGCCGAAGCGCACTACTTCCCCGGCGCGCACCCGCGGCTGATCGTGCAAACCGACGGCCCGATGCCACCGGACGCCGCCACCGCGCTCGCGCTCAGCATCGCCGCCGCCGCAACCCTGTTCACCACCGGCCGCGACATGTTCTCCGCCGGACCCCCGCAACCCCACCACGACGAGCACGGCAACCGCGCGACAGTCCCCGCGCTGCTGTCACCGCTGGCGGTGACCTCGCACACCCTGCTGTTCGCCATCGCCACCACCGCGCCCACGCCCGATCCTGGACCGGCGGTGGCGGACTGGTGCCCCGGGGGCCCCGAGTGCGCGATCTACCAGCTGTGCTCGACCCTGCCGGCATCGGCCGACGACGAGTTGACCGTCGCCGCCATCGCCTCCCTGCCCCGGCCCCAGCGCCGTGCCGTCGCATTGCTCGCCGCCGCCGTCGCCGACCTCGACCGGTGTGTGAGCGTCGAGGTCGACGGGGCGGTCGGCACCGACCACGCCGTGCTGTCGCGCGCCCACGCCCGTGCCCTGCGCGCGGCCCCGGACATCGACCGGCCGCGCGAGATCGTCACCGCCACGGGGATTCTCGACGCCGACCGCACCCGGCGGCGCACCTTCTACCTGTCCCGCCCCGAGGGCGACCTGCACGGCTCGGTCGACGACGACGTGCTGCCCCGGCTCCCCGAGCTGATCACTCGGCGGATCACCGTCCGCTTGGAACATGCCCTACCGGGGCCCGATCACCCCGGCACCACCGACATCTATCGGCTGCTCGGCATCGTCGGAACCGATGCCACCACCTCGGCCACACCGTAATCGCCTACGCCGCCACCGCATTCCGGCGTGGCGGCCACCGCCGCGAGCATCGACATCAGCGACCGCCTCCCGAGCTTTAGCACGAGGCCCGGCGACCAACTCGACCAAGGCCCTGTCACGGGGTAAGTCCTTGGCGCGTAACATGTTTACCCGTCGGCCCCTCCCCCCCGGGTCGACGTCTGCGGGCCTCGGCAAACTCCCCCCCTTCGCCGAGGCCCGCGCCCATGTCCCGAGCCGGGCGGGCTGTCAGCGCACGACCTCTCACCGGCTCACGACCAACGAGTCCATTCCGGTCCGCGACGCCCCGGACGGCCTCGGAATCATCGCAGCGGCCATGGCGGATGGGGAAGCGGGCCACTCCCCTCCTTGTGGCCCGATTCCCCACCACCCCGACCGCCTGCCGGTCCCGCACCTGCGGCACCGCCTCCACATTGCTGGCGCGCATGGATGCCGCCAATGCGCCACACTCCTTTTCGCGATCATTTCTGATCTTCAGAGGAAAGTAAATCATACGATCGGAGG
Organism: Nocardia sp. NPDC051570; assembly: GCF_044454005.1. Taxonomy (NCBI): domain Bacteria; kingdom Bacillati; phylum Actinomycetota; class Actinomycetes; order Mycobacteriales; family Nocardiaceae; genus Nocardia; species Nocardia sp. NPDC051570. The sequence goes on from NZ_JBITDI010000030.1 coordinate 37,552, forward strand.
TGAGGAAAGTTCCCGGCACCCGGCGAGCAAGGGACTGCTCGACCTGTCGGTTGTCAAGTGTGCCTGGGGATCTGCTGATCGTCGGCGGGTGAAGGAACGGTCCGCCTCCGAAGACCGACCCCGCGCTCACAAATGATCGCGTCAATGGCAGACTCGGTGCCATGACCGATGCCTCACCGAAGACCCCCACCCTGACTTGCGGCAACCGACAGAGAACTCAGCCCGACGCGCTCGCGCGTGCGGGACGGCTCGGATCGGCGATCCTGGCCGCCGGGATCGGGCGTGGTGACAAGTGTGTGATCATGGCCCGCAACGACATCGAGTTCCTCGAGGTGTCGGTCGGTATCGCCTCCACCGGCGCCAATCCGCTGCCGATCAATACCCGCTGGACTGCCCCCGAGGTGGCGCACGTCCTGTCCGACGCGAACGTGCGAATCATCTTCGCGCACACCGAATTCGTGCCCGTCGTCGAGGCCGCCCGTGACCTCGCCGCCAGTGACGCCCGCATCGTCGAGATCGCCATGCCCGTCGAGCTGCTCGCCGAAGGCCGGTGGAACCCGCGCCTCGCCGAGCCCACCGGCCGCCACGGCCTGCTCGAGGAACTGATCGCCGCGCACCCCGACCCGGTCGGACACATCGAGGGAGCCATCGCCGACAGCATGGGTGTCATCTACACCTCGGGCACCACCGGCAAACCCAAAGGCATTGCGCGCGAGAAGATGACACCGCAGCAGCTGCACACCATCGCCGCAGCGAACGCGCAGCGCGCGGGCCTGGCCCCCGGCGTGCCGATGCTGGTGGCCGGGCCGCTGTATCACACCAGCCCGAACGCACTCGCCGTGATGGGGCTGCGCATGGGCGCCGATATCGTGATCATGCCGAAGTGGGATGCGCGCAGGTTCCTGCAGTTGGTCGACGCGCACCGGATCCGGCAGGTGAAGATCGTGCCCACCATGGTCTCTCGCATTCTGAGTGTGCCCGCGGAAGAACGCGCGACCTATGACCTGTCGAGCCTGACCCATGTCATTCATTCCGCGGCTCCGTGCCCGCCGGCCCTCAAGCGGGCCGCCATCGAGTTGTTCGGTGAAGCGCTGTGGGAGTTCTACGGGTGCAGCGAAGCCGGCACCATCACCTGGATCGGCGCCAGTGAATGGCTCGCCCACCCGGGCAGTGTCGGCCGCCCCGCCGACGGGTCCGCGGTCACCATCGCCGACGAGCACGGAAACCCGCTGCCCGCCGGAGAGATCGGGCGCGTGTATGTGCGCGGCGCGGACTACTGGCCCGCGTTCGAATACCTCAACCTCGGTGCGCCCGCCTCACCGGTGCCGGGCATGCTGTGGGTCGGTGACCTTGGCTACCTCGACGGCGACGGCTATCTGTTCCTGACCGGCCGTGACTCCGAAGTGGTGATCCGGGGCGGGGTCAACATCTATCCCGCCGAGATCGAGAACGCCCTCATCGCGCTCGACGGTGTCGAGGACGTCGCGGTGTTCGGCGTCCCCGACACCGGCGACCTCGGCGAAGTGATCGCCGCGCACATCCAGCCGCGTCCGGGTGCGGATCTGTCCGAAACCACGGTGCGCGAAGCGCTTTCCGCTCAGCTGGCCACCGACAAGGTCCCCACCCATATCCGCATTGTCGAGGCGCTGCCCCGTGACGACAGCGGCAAGGTCTACAAGCGTCAGATCCAGACCGCCTACGCCGCAGGCGAATTCGCCGAATCCGGTGCCGGGGTGGTGTGACGTTCGTCGTCGGCGCGGCGAGCCAGCGTGTACTCCCGGGTTTCGCGGGCTCGCCGCAGCGCACCACCGATCTGCCCGGCGAGCAGCCCGACCACCAACAACGCCAGCGCCGTCACCCCGCTCGCGACGCTGACCGGTGATTCCAGTGCGATGACCTTGCCGGTGACGTAGCGGACCGCGGTCCCGGCCACCTTCCACCCCGCCCAACCGACACCGAGCACACAGCCCACGACCGTCGCCCAGCGCGTGACCCCACGCTGGAAGCGGAACACGAACATCCCCAAGATCCCCAGCGGCAGTCCCAGCCACGCCGCGAAGATCAGCTCATAGACCACCACGCGAAGATCGCCACCGTAGGCATTGAGAAAGTCGTTGCTGGGCGCCAACTCCGGGCCCGGCAGCCAGGTCACCGCGCGCAGCACCACCACACTCGCGACCGCCGACCCACACAGCCCGACCATGCGCCGCCGGTGCGTCGTGGCCGAGTCCCGCTGCTGCTTCCTGATGCTCAGCAGCAATGCCATCATCGCAGTCCCTGCGGCGACCACGAAGGTCGCCGCCCACACCCGCTGCTCGGTGGTCATCGGCACCCGCACACCCGAGACTCCCAGACGCGCGAACAGCCGCATTCCCAACGCGTAGAACGCAATCGCGATCCCCAACAACTGCTGGGTCGTCACGCCCCGCCACATTCCCCGCCCGAACACCACCAACCCGACCACGAAACCCAGCCAGGAAACCCCCGAAATCGTTTCGCCCACTTGCTATGTGATCCCGACTCTCGTTTCCGTCATCCGCAGGCGCCGGGACTACCGGCTACACCGCGCCGTACGCTTCGGCCAAACCCCGCGCCGCCTCCGGCACCGGCACCGACGTGCCGACCTGTTGCCGCTTGATCTGCAGCCCGACCTTGCGCGCGAACCGCTCGCACAAGGCTTCCTGCACACGGGCTTTCATGGTCGCGCGGTAGCCGAGCAGCTTCTTCTGCGTACAGTGGTGCCCCTGCAGCAGATGCCACAGTTCATGCGCCAGCACGTGCACCTGGAACTCCTCGGTCGCGTCATCGGGTACCAGGATGACCCCGCAATCCCCGTCACGCACAACCATTCCGGTCAGCGGAGTACCGCGCCGCACCTTCGGGAGCACGATCAACCGCATACCCAGCACCTGCCCGGCCCGCTCCACCAGACCCGCCATCGTGTACGGCGTGGGCACGATCCGCACCGCGAGATCATTCATCCGAGACCGCGTGCGCATCTATCTCTCCGGTCCCACTTCGTCGTTGAGCACCTGCCGCGCAATCTCCAGCAACCCACGCAACTCGGTATGTGCCTCCGGCGTCAGATCGCCCATCGTACGCAAACCAGCCAACTGCAACCGCGACTCCCGCAGCACCGCCGCCACCTCGTCATCACTGGTAGCGGAGAAATACCCCAACGGCTTACCGAAGAACTGCGCGATCGCCTCGAGCACCGCGCCATCGACCTTGCGGACCTTCCCGGCACGAATCCGGTAGATGTACTGGCGGTCGATGTCACGACCTGTCACCCGGGCGACGAACGCGGCCACCTCCACGGTGGCGGTACGACTGCCCGCGGGCCAGCGTTCGGAGAACAACGCGTCGATCTTGTCGGCCAGAGATCGGCGGTCACGACTCATATCGACCACACTCCACCCGACACCCGGACTCCGCCTCTCACCGCGCTCACGGTACCCACCCCAATCTGTTCACCACGCCTACGCTCGCATCCGAGACGCCACTCCTACCGAGATTAACGACCTCGGCCACGCATGAGGAAACTCGGATCGCTGCCTCGGTAGCGTCTCCAGCCTGGAGGCCGCCTCTCCGGGCCGCTACACAATCAGGCTGCGGCGTCACCGGATTCCAGCGTGGCGGCCACCGTGTCGAGCATCGCCAGCGACCCGCCGAGCACCTGCATCGCCGCCCGCACCTGCGCCGCGACGTGCGCCTGCGCCGCTCGCGGATCGCCCTCGCGGACATAGCGTTCCAGCGCGTCCACGATCACCGACGACACCGTGCGGCCCTCGCTCTTGGCCCGCGCCATCGCCGCGTCCCATACCTCGTCGGGCACCCGCACACTGCGTCCCTCACCCGGCACCGCCACACCTTCCTTTCCACCGACCAGCGAACACGTACCGTAACCCCGGACCGCATGCCGGGCCCGCCCCGGCGCGACCCGGGAAGGGCCGGGCGTACCCGGCCCCCGATCATCGCGGTCTACATCTCGGCCACTCGCAGCCCGGTCCAGTAGGTGATCAACCCCCGGCCCAAACTCTCGCAGTGCTGGCTGCCGGTCAATTCCGTGAGGTACTCGCGCACCGCGTCCAGGTCGTAGCCCAGGCCCTCTTCCTGCTCGGCCAGCGCGCAAGCCAACTCGAACGCGATCGCTGTCGCCGCGCCCGGGGTGTCGGTTGAAAACCCTACGCACCCCGTGCCGTTCATGCCCCGGCCGCTGTAGTCGGTGTGCAGCCCCGCGTCGTAGAAGTCGGCGATCGTGTGCAGCGCCGCCGGGTTGATGGTGAACATTCGCGCTCTCTCCTTCTCCGGGCTCCCGCCCCTCACTTGCTTTTGTATATACACCATAGCTCTAAGTTCGACGCATTGGAAGTCGTGTTACAGGCTGAAAAAGTGCCTCTGAACACTACTTTCATTACCCTTGGCCAGATTGACTCCAGGACGGCATTCGTCTACACACTGGATCACTGCCGAGACGAGACGGCCCACCGCCACGGCGCTACCGCACCGCCGGTGGGCCCTCGGTCGCGTCAGGAGCGGACCAAACGCAGGTTGGGCCAGCCCACCCACACCTCACCGTCGCGCCAGACCCGGCGGCGCTCCCCCTCGGCGAGCGCGACCAAGTGGTCGCGGATCGCATCCGGGTCGCCGCCGTCACCGTCACCGGCGGCCAGCCGCCGTGCGATGTCGAACATGACTACCGCCACCTGGTCCTCTGTCGCGCACGTCATCGTCATCCCATCCTGGCCGCGCTCGGCTTCGGAGTCGTCGCGGCCGATGCAGCCGGTCATGAAACTCACCCCCGGGTTCGCCGCCCGGACCGCGTCCAGACCCGCCTTGCCGATCACCATCGTCATCGTTTCTCGTTCTCTCCCCCGACTCCGCCGGGCGCTCGATTCGTATACACAACATAGCTCGAAGTCGTCACGGATCAAGCCCTGCTATTCGATCTTAAAAAGTGCTCTGCACCACTGATGTTTGGCTATTTTCGAGACTTGACTTCATCGGGTCGTATCGAGCTAGCGTGTGTATACACCGAACGAGCCCAGGAGGAACCCGATGAGCATGAACCCCACCCACCGCTTCGAGATCTACGTCGACCTGGACACCGCGCCCGGGGCGTACCAGCAGATGGTCGCCGGATTCCAGGGCTCCTTCGGCGCGCAGGGCTACACCGGCACCATCGCCGAGACCGCCGGGTACACGATCGTGGCCGACGAGCCGCTCCCCTACACGGCCGCATGCGCGCTGATGGAAGAGTTGTTCGACGCAGCCGACCTACGCTTCCGCCGCTACGATGCCCCGCACGCCCTGGCGATCCCGATCTGCCCCTCGCGCATCCCCGACCGTATCGACGGCTGGCTGTTCTTCGGCTACGCCGCCTGCGTCCACACCGTCACCGATACCGCCGGTGACGAGCTGATCGCGACCCGCAACCACGACAAGATCCGACTCACCCTCGACGACCACAACGGCAACCACCAAGGCATCGACCTCGACCCCGACCAGATCGACGCCCTCCTCGCCGCCCTGACCCGCCACCGCCCCACCACCTGAACCCTCCCTGCCCCGGCCGCACCCACGCGGCCGGGGCGGCGGCCGTGCGGACCGCACTCCCGCCCCGTCGCGCCCACACCCCCGCCGACACCACCCACCCCGGCACCGAGACACCCCCTTCGCGCACACCGGCGCACCACGCGCACGATCCGCGCGCCGCTACCGCACTGAATCCAAATCTGTTCTCGCGCAACAATTTTCGTGCGAATCGCGACTTGACTTCCGGCCCCAACCCAGAGCTATCGTCGTGATACGAACAGCGGCACAAACCGGCGGGGACACCCACCGCCACCCGGCCCGACCGCCACCGCCTACCACGGCGCGGCCCCGGCCGACCGCCGAACCCGGTTGCGCCGCAACCGGAATCAACCCGCCCCCATTGAGGAGGAACAACTATGTACACCGTCACCTTCGCCGACGTCGCCCACATCAACGACCTCGACGGCTTCGAGATCACCTTCCCCTTCGACGACCGCGTGGGCATCGTGGTCACCGACCCCGCCAAGGCGGCCTTGGCGAACTACTACATGGCCTGGGCACTGGCCGCGCCCACCTACATCGAGGCGGTCGGCGACGTCGACCGCGCGATGATCGCCCTGGTCGCCGACGAGCTGCGCCTCCCCGGCCACGACGGCGCGACCATCGTGTGCTGGCCCAACACCGTCGCCCTCGGCGACTGACCACCCGACCACCCCGGCCGCCTTCCCCGCGAAGGCGGCCCTTCTCGTCGATAGAACCCGCCACCACCGCGCCGCACACGCCCGCAACAACCGGGCAGCACCCCCAAGCGCACCCCGGCCGCAACGCGCCCCGCAGATCGGCACACAGCCCGCAACGTGCTCCCACTGGCTAGTCGAAATACATTCGGGCACAACGATTTACGCCATTCTCCGCTTGACTTTCCGACCCGATCCCGGGCTAGTGTGTTGATACAAAGAACGACACAAACCGGATCGAGGAGGAACCCATGGCAGCCCAACAGTTCATCACCTACAGCCCCAACACCGACATCGCCGCCGCATTCGACGCGGCGATCGACGAAGCCCAGCACGAATACGGCCACGACGGCTACACCGGCACCATCGCAGAGAAGGACAGCTATGTGATCATCGCGGCCGACCCGGTCCGCGAACCCGTCGCCGAGGCACTCATCGAGGAGCTGTTCGACGCCCGCGATCCCCGCATCGAGGACAAGGTGGGCCCGGCGGGCGCGATCGCCCTCGCCGACCCCGACGACCCCGCGCTGATCGCCGGATGGGTGTTCTTCGGCTGGGCCTCCAGCTGACCACCACCCGCCAGAGTGCGGCCGAAACCGGCCGCACCACAACACCATTCACCACCACTGCAGGAGCAACCTCGTGTACAGCGTCACCCGCGCCGACGTCGCCCACATCAACGACATCGACGGCCTCGAAATCACCGTCCCCCAGCCCGGCTGCGTCGGCGTCCTCGTCGACCACCCCGCCAAGATCACCCTGGCCACCTACCACATCGTCTGGGCCGTCGTCCGTTCCGAGCACATCGGCGCACGCGCCGAACTCGACCGCGCCATGACCGAGCTCGTCGCAGGCGAGTTCCGCATCATCGACGACTGGGGCGACACTACCGTGTACTGGCCCGACATCGTCGTCCTCACCGACTGACTCCACTGCGCGGCCGACTTCGGATCGAATCGAAGGCGGCCGTGCATGTCAGTTCGATGGAGTTGGCGTCACTTTCGATCGCTCGGTGGACCTACGCCTGCCGAATCAGCGGGGGACGCCCATCCCACTAGCGACGGCGCGGAGATGACGTCGGTTCAGCAGGTTCACGAAATCAGTACTGCTGGTAAGTGCGGCTATCTCGTCAGTGGTGACCACGAGGACCCTGATCCCGCGGGCCGACGCCTGGATGAGCAGCGAGTGCGCATAGGTGAAATCGCGCGGATCGCCGGTGATCCCGTGACCGGCGAACATCAGTCCTACCTCGACGCTGCGGTCGCGGAGGGTGTTGATGAAGTAACCGAGGGTGTTGCTATCGACCGGCTTGCTCCAATCCTTGCACTCGACCAGTAACGTCGCTGGCAACAATGCGGGGCCGTCTGGCACCCGCAAGTTCCCCACGGCAACGTCGACCTGCTCACTGCCGAACGCGCTGATGACATTGGGCTCGGCGATGCAGCCTGGCGTCGACTCGAAGAGGTAGACGATCAACCGCTCGTAGGCTTTGCCCTGGGTATCGGTGTCCAGCGCCGATGCGGCCATGCTCAAATGATCGCGGACGACCGCTGGATCGAGTGTCATGTCAGGGCCCCGTGCACCGACCGGTTGCGAGCACGTAGCAGAAGTTCGGCCAACGGTAGGTGCTCGAGTTCTGCCAGCAACCCATCGACGGACAACACCAGCATGAAATAGGGCACTGAAACCTCGTGCGCACCCGAGATCAGTGAGTCGTACACCAGCAGGCCAAAGCTCGCGCGACCAGCGATCATTTGAGCTTGAAGTTGTTCCCGAGTGAGCTGAAGGTCGGTTTCTGTGAGCCGCCGGAGCTTGACTTCCACGATGATCGCTCCAAGGACGCTCTCCGTCCCTGGAACGTAGGCCACCGCATCGGCCTCGCTGGGAGGACTCGTCGACAACTTGACACCGGTCCACAGAACCGCTCCAGCGGTCGACAGGATGTCGAAGATAAGACGTTCCAATCGATACCAGCGGCTGTGCTCGACCCCTCTGCCCGTTGACCTTTCGTCGTACGCAGGGTTGCGGATCGCGTCCAAGCGTGTCCGGAATTCGGCAATCGTCGACGGCTCCAACACAGCCGGGGCAGCGGTCCGCCGCCTGGCACTGCCGGATACCGCCGACAGCGTGAACATCCGGAGATGCAATCGAAGCGCGTCGATGTGATCGAGCGGTGTCCTCACAATCGTCACACCGGCCAGAGCTGCCGGAGGCGCATCCGGGGGCTCGACGATCACCAGGGTCGGAAGTCCACGGCCGACGACGATCCCGATCTCAATGAAGACCGCCGCCAACCCCTCGGCCGAACGAGCCGAACCGGACGGCAGCACAGCCACAGCGCAATCGGCTCGATCAATCGCCGCGTCGGCCAACGTGACGCCCGCACCCAACTCAGCCGAGGAGAGAACCTCGTTCCCCTGCTCCGCCAAGACATCAGACAGCACCTGAACATCCACACTGGCGGGTGCAATCAACAGGCAACGCACTGGCCGACCATATCGCAACGACCTACAGGACGGAGCCCGTTGGACAGGGGTACCTATAGCCCGCGCTCGGCGCGGCGAGCACGGTATGCCTGTACACGGCAGATGGGCGAGCGGTACCGGGCAGTCTGCCCACACTCTGCGGCGCAACGGGATCGGGTGAGCGAGGTCAGTCGAGGCGGTTGTGTACTCCTCTGCGGCAGATGGTTTCGAGTAGGTCGGTGTTCCAGACGAACCCGAGATCCGAGTCGGGGCTGATGCGGCCGGTGTAGACGCCGACGAGCGAGGAGACCGGCCCGGTGGCGTAACGGGGCTGGCCGTCGGAGGCGGTGATCAACGAGCCGGGCCGGTGGAACAGGGCGACCGGGGAGCCCGATTGACCCTTTCTGGTGCGGCTGTCGATGAGGAACATCGGAAGGTTCCGGTAGCTCAGTGTGGGCTCGGTCGCGATCGTGCCGCGCGTCCAGATCGCGAGATCGCCGTCGCCCTTCAATCCAAGGGGGTAGCCGATGATGCTCAGTTCCTGCGTGACAACAAGATCGGTGACGTCTGGACACTCCCACGCCGCTACCAGGAAGTCCGGTGTCAGTACGACCGGGAGCGCGACGACATCGACGGCGCGCCCGAATTCGGGGTGCTCCAACCACATCGGGCACAGCTCTTCGTCGTAGAGCGGCCGGTCGATCCACTCGACCGCTTCCAGCCTGTCGGCGCGCCGCACATGAATCCGGACCGTATCGGGCTCGGTCCGGCAGTTTTCCATGAGTTTGTTGGTCTCCCAGTGCCGACCGGTGAGACAGTGGCGGGCGGTGACCAGGAAGATCGTGTGGTCACAGAAGTAGAAGAACCCTGTCCCGCATGCCATCTTGTGGTCGTTGAAGAACATCTCGATGAACACCGATCGGACCGATTCCGCGTTGACTTTGATCTTGACCGATGCGTGGTCGCTGAGACGAGCCGAGTCCTCGGCCGGATGCGGTTGGCCCAACGTTCCATCCTCCCTGTCGGGTTGTGCTCCGGCATATCGGCCGCGTCCGTTGCGAGCGGCTCAGTGAATTCTGCCTCCGCCGACCGACACTTGGCCGCGGTGACCCGTTGTCGAGAATCTGGTCGACTATCTCCGCGGTATCGGTTACTGATCCGACATGATCACAGCCTTACCGATAAGCGGCCGACGACACGGTGCTCTCGACCGCCTTCTACCCGGACCGCAATACAATCCGCTGAAGTGTCACGCAGTAGACGTAACGCGCGTCCGATCGGTTCAACCGAGCTACGCTCCGGGCCGTGAGCCATCGAAGTCGACTGTGTCACATCGTCATCGACGTATCGGACCTCGATCGAGCGGTCACGTTCTGGAGTTGCGCCCTCGACGCAACCGAGGAGACCGTGAACCCCGACAGCCACCGCGTCTACCGTCGCCTGCGACTCCCCGATTCCGAGATCCGGATCCTGCTGCAGGCGACCACCGACCACAAGGCGTCCAAGGAACGCGTACACATCGACATCGAGACCGACGATGTCGAAGCCGAGGTACGACGTCTCGAGGCACTCGGCGCGACGCGATGGGATCACCAACAAGAGCGCGGCTACGACTTCTGGGTTCTGCGAGACCCCTGGAGCAACGAATTCTGCGTGCTGCAAACCGAATTCCCCGACCTGCTGGCACAGGGCCCGTCCTGGGATTAGCGCGGCCCCTTCGGTCGGCTCGATATACCGCTAGTTGAAAAGATCATCCCATGTCCACGCTGCCGCAGGCTGCCCGTTCGGGTCCCGACCGAACCGAAACCGTTCTCGCTGACCGGAATACTTGACAAAGCTCTTGAACTCGCCCGCCGCCGGCATGCGGTGGATAAGTCCAGCACGTACATCCGCTTCCGCTGCTCCGAAAGCGTCCAGGACTATGACTGCGCCGACCAAATCTTTGGGGACATCATCTTCGATGTGCCTGATCAGTCGCGTACTCAAGCAGTTCGCCGCCGTGTCCATCCCCATCTGCCGTAACGCCTTCTGCACGCTGAACAGACCGAGCGGGTTGTCGAGAGCGATGTCGTAGATATGACTGGCGACCCAAGCGACCAGAGCTGTCAGTACGGTATCCATCCCCGCCTTCTTCAAGCGCGCGTACAACAGGGCAATGCCCCACAGGTCATTGCAGTCGAGGTCGTCGATGCGGCTGGCAATCCGGGTTGCGAGTGCGGCAGCCGCCGTGTCCAAGCCAGCATCGCATAGCGAGTCCAGCACCGCACCCACGTGCAACGGAGAGTCGAGAGCCACGCCCTCGGCGTAGCGGGTTACCCGATCGACCAGCGTGGTCGCGGCAGGGTCCATTCCTTCTTCCCTCAGTAGGTGCAAGAGGTCCCTGACGCTGGTCGGACCGTGACGGAAGTCGAAGTCATTGACACTGCTGGCGATTCGGAATCTCAACTGGGTCGCCGCGGTGTCCATGCCCGCCTCTTTCAGTGCAGCCAATAGATAGGTCGCGTCAGGCACCTCCAGTTGCCTCCCGAGGGCAGTCGGGCCGGATATATCGCTGAAGGCGAGTGCATCGATACGGGCGGCTATCCGAGTCAACAGCGCGGCAGCCGCGTTGACAGCTCCCGCTTCCGTCAGAGCTTTCCACAGGTCCGCGGCGCCGGACACACTACCGAGCTCGATATCGCCGATGTGACTGGCGATCCGGGACGCCAATGCTGTTGTCGCGGTGGTCATCTCCGCTGTACGCCACAGGTCCAGCAGGTAGGCCACACCGGCCGAGCTACCAAGTGCGACGTTTTCGACAGCCCACATCGAGGGACGATCGTCGTCGGGATGAACTTTGTGGAGAAGTGCGACCAGCTGGCCAATGCGCCCCGGATCGTGATTGAGGAGGGCGGCGTTCTTCCACAGCTGAGCGGCGTCACAGTAGAGGCCACGCGCGTGCGCTGCGGCCCCGAGCCCAGTCAGGCTATCGGGATGACCATGCCGAGCGACCGCCTCCCAGAAGCCGATCGGAGGAATCAGATCCGCGCGATGCATACGTCCGTACTGGTCGAGATAATCGGCCAACCGATACAGCGGCCCTTCCCCCGCGGAGAAGCCATCGCGGACCGGAGAGACGGAGCGGCGAGTGCTGCGTGGATGTGCGGAAAGGGAGTGGATTCGCGTAACTGGGCCCCGCGCTCCTTTGCACGGTTCGCTGGTTTGAGCCAGAGCCGACTCGAACCAGTTCTCCGCGAGACGATCGCGGTCGAGGCTGGTCATGTATGCCAACGCGCCGGACTCCAGCAACGCGTGTGGCAGCATGTCGCCATACCCCATACGGCTGGCGTCCATGGCCACCTCGATGATCGCCTTGGCTGCAGGCGAAACCTGTAACCGGTACCGGTCGACCAGTTCCGGACCACCGGCCAGATATTGCGTCACCTGACCGTCTTCGGCACGGTCGAGCGCCATCACCAGCCGGGGGTCACCCATGCGGGTTTGGCGCATGCTGGCCAGTTCGGCATCAGTGAACGTCGAGGGCACCTCGATGACCCTGTCTTCCAACAGCTTTCGCGACTGCGAGGCGGGATCGCGGCACAGTGCGTCGTAGTGCCGGCGCCAGAGGGTGCCCAGGATCAGCACCGGCGTACGCGAGGAGTCGGCAAGGAGGTTACGCAACGCGGCGGCGACCTGCTCGTCGCCGGCGCCGGTTCCGTCACCGAGATACTTTTGGGTTTCGTTGAGCCACAACACTGTTTGCGGGCCGACTCGATTCAGCTCGTCAACCAGGGCCTGGCGTCGTGTCGGGTACTGCGGATGCCATAGTCGCCACTCACCTGCGGTGCGCAGCGGTGTCAACGACTCCCACAACGCTCTGGTCTTCCCGGTGGACGACTCCCCCACCAGAACCGCCATGGTGCTCTTTCCAGCAACAGCGCGCTCCACAAGCACAGCCAGTCTGGTGTCGTGCCCCCGCGAAAAGTACGGCGGAAGCGGAGGTAGGCCACGCCCCTGATCCACGGTGATCGGCAGGTGCACCTCCAAGTCGTCGATCGGATCGACCTCATCCAGAAGTTGACCGGGACCGACCCGCTCCCCCGTGGCAACGTGTACGTCAGCGCTGCGCCATGCGAGGTCGGCGGTCTGCCACATCTCCCGGACTTCAGCGATCCAGACCGAGTCCGCGTCCAAGGCCCTGACGATTCGCTCAACCGTCTCCCAGGGGATGGGCCGTGCGCCGTTCATCAAATCGGACACAACACTGTCGGTGGAGTGCGCCACTGCGGCAAGCTCGGCCTGGGTCCTGATCGGGGAACGACGTCGCTTTTCCCTGACGAGGTTGCCGAGATTGCGGGCGGCCTCGGGACGGGCCGAGGCGCGCGCTGACGGTGAACTGGCCACTGCTGAACTGCTCCCGAAGATCTCCCGGAAATATCCTGCAACGTGTGGGAACACCATTCTTGCCCGATGGTCGATCCCATGAGTACGAATCAGCTGCTTGCCCTGCTCCTGGCGCTGTCACTGGCGCTGAACCTGGGGTTTCTCGTCGGGGCGATTGCCAAATCGCACGAGGTCTCCATCGGCGGATCGGTCCTTGTCGCACTTGGGGTGGCGATCCCCGCGCTGGGCGTCTACTTCGCCGCCGTGGCCGCCTACCACCACTAACTAGCGCGGCCCCACGCTCGTTCCAGCAGCCCGCAGCACTTCCCCGCACCGCCAGAGGCAAGGCCACAGCAGGCCCTTCCAGCGGATCGCCAACCGATTGCCGTGACCTCTCCGCCCCGCGACAGGCCACCTCCCGGCACTGCGGCCTCACGACCGCGAACACCGCCGTGACCCCGTCACGGCCCCAGGGTGCGCCCCACACCGCCGAGGGAGCGCCTGACGCAGCCAAGCAACCCGCCGACGCCGAAAATCCCTGCACAACTACCGATTCTGGGGCAAAATGACTCGCCCGATGACCTTGACCGCGTCACGGTCCAGAGCGAACGTTTGTGTCGTGAAATGTACTGAATTGTCCCGAAATGCAGCGAAAACGCACTAAAGAACACTCTGACCTGCGGAAATAGGTGGTTTCAAATCCCCTATCCTCCGCTGCGAAGCCGCAGGTCAGGGGCAACTTTCGGGTTGCTCCTGATTTGCGGTCACGTGCGGTCACGGTTTTCGTGGCATTCGAGGACAGTCGGCAGTTTCACCACGTCGAGCACGACGTGTGACCTGTTGGAGCCGATATGTACCTCAGAGGTTTTCATGGCGAAGATCCGCGAACGCACGCGGAAGAACGGCAGCACCTACTACCAGATCATCTACTGGTACCAAGGCAGCCGCCGCAAGCTGCTGACCGAAAACCCGTGCGCGCACACGAAACTGCCGCGCGTGGTCCAGACCGAGATGCACTTCCTCGAACCGGACGAGTTCGCGGCACTGCCAGCGGCGCTGCCGGAGCGGTGGCGGCTGCTGGTCGAATTCCTCATCGCCTCCGGTGCCCGGTGGGGTGAGGTGACCGCGCTGCGGGTGCGCGACATCAACCGCAAGAACCTGACGGCGCGGATTCACAAGGCGTGGAAGTACACCGGGAACAAGCCGGTGCTGGGTGCGCCGAAGACGCTCGTGTTAAAACTTTGTCAAGCCCCACGAAACTTGGTGTTTACCAACCGAGTCCGTGGGTAAAGGACCTGCTCGATGCCGGTCGGCGGGGAATCGCCAGCGTGAGCGAGGGGGAGCGCGCGTATGAGTTGACTATTCGATTGGGAGGGAATCAATGGATTTGCCGGGCTGGACCACCGAGGGACTACTACCCCCCGGACGCTGGCCAGCAACGACCGAGCAGGTGCACGAGCGGCTCGTGCTCGACGCCGAGTTCACCGACGCCCGCCAAGTGGTGTTCTGGGGGCCTGCTGGCCTACCTCGGACAGATCCGGGAGTACCTGTCGGCGAGGAGAATCCGACTCGACGGGACCTTCATGACCCGCGACGGCAGTCCCCGCGCCGCCGACGGGCCCGCACTGATCCTGACAGTGTTTCCCTCCAACCTGGCCGAACTGGAACTGCTCAGCGAAGCGGAAAAACTCAGAGTGAGAAGACTATTCACCATGACCGACCTCATTGTCGCCGGTGACACACGCACGCAACCCTACGTCAAGGTCATGCACCCGATGGAAACCACATCGCGGCAATCCTGATCCGCGACGCCGACGAAACAATCTGGGACCGTGGACGATTCGCCGCCGATCCCGGACTCGCCGAGCGAGGGGTGGTCGAACTGACATGGTGAGCAACCCCTTCCGAGACGCCGCCGCACACCGCACCGGCGGCGGATTCACCGAGGATCTGCACGCCTCCCTGCTGGCCGCCGAAGCCCACTACTTCCCCGGCGCACACCCGCAGGTGATCGTGACCGCCAACGGCCCACTGCCCCCCGACACCGCGTCCGCGCTCGCCATGAGCCTGGCCGCCGCCGCGACCATGTTCAGCGACGGCCGCGACATGTTCAACGCCGGACCACCCACCGCCCAGGACAACCACGCCGCGCTCACCGAGATAGTGTCCCCACTGGCCGCGACCTCACGCACCCTGATCTTCGCCGTCGCCGCGATCGCGCCCGATCCTGGTGCGGCGGTGGTGGATTCGTGCGCTGATAGTGCCGAGTGCGCGGTCTACCAGCTGTGCCGGACCCTGCCGGCATCAGCCGACGACGACTTGACCCACGCCGCCATCGCCTCCCTGCCCCCGAGCCAACGCGCGGCCGTCGCCTTGTTCACCACCGCTGTCGCCGAGCTCGACCGCTGCGTGAGTGTGGAGTTCGACGGCGCGGTCGGCACCGACCACGCCGTGCTCTCCCGCGCGCACGCCCGCATCCTGCGCATCAACCCGGACATCGACCGGCCGCGCGAAATCGTCACCACCACCGGGGTTCTCGACGCCGACCGCACCCGGCGGCGCACCTTCTACCTGAACCGTCCCGAGGGCGATCTGCACGGGTCGGTCGACGCGGACGTGCTGCCCCGGCTCCCCGAGCTGATCGTACGCCGGATCACCGTTCAGCTCGAACACCTGCTGTCGCGTCCGGACGCCTACCGGCTCGTCGGCGTGATCTCCGCCGACACGGCCCCGGCATCACCGCACTGACCCCTGCGACTCACCGTTGCACCGAGGGGCTCGAGCCCGGACATCCACACCAAGGCATCGAGGGTGCCCTACGCTCGACACGGGGCGCCCGAGTCAGCGGACAGTTTCGCCGGGCACAGCACTTCCGGGGGCGTGCCGATCTCTCCCCTCCGCGTAATTCAGATCGGTACGCCCCAGGACGTGTTGCGCCGCAGAACAACCCGCGCTCGGCGCCCCACCACCGAGCACCACTGTCACGACCGGCGCCCTCGTCGCCACCGCTCACCGCCCGCAGGTTCCGGCGGCGCCCCCCGCCGGAACCTGCGGCCTCGATCGTGTCCGCCGGGCCTGCACCCCTCGCACCCCCTTCACAGGAGCGTGTCACTTGCCTGCCCGATCTTCACACACGTGAACGTTCACGGGTGTGAAGTGTAGCCGCAGATATGTTTCCATGCGCAAACAGACCTCTAGGATGGGCATCACAGCGCACCCCCAACCCCCGGACCGGTAGGGGGTGCCGCCCGCACCGTGTGTAATAGACAGCGGACGCGAAACCGAGAGGCCCTGGACAGATGAGCGAGGACACCCGGCCCGCCCCCGGCGAGCCCGGCCAGGAGATCACCTTCGCCGACAAACTCAACAAGCTCCTGGAGGTGCTGGCCCGAGAGAACGGGCGGCCGATGTCGGGGGCCCGGTTTCTGGAGGACTTCACCGCCACCACGGGGACCTCGCTCAGCGCGGGATACCTATCCGAGCTGCGCAACGGTCACGTGACAGCACCGCGCATGGATCTGGTCGAGGCGCTGGCCTCCTATTTCCGGGTCAACCCCGCCTATTTCTTCCCCGGCCCGAAAGACCAGGAGAATCAGGCACGCCTGGAACTGCTGGCGTCGATGCGCGACAACCAGGCCCAGAACCTGGCCATCCGCGCCTCCGGGCTCAGCGCGCCGACCCTGCGACGGCTGGCCACAATCATCGAGAGCGCCCGGGTGCTGGAGAACCTCCCGGCCACCCCCGGCGACGAAGGATTCGAGGCCCCCTCGTGAGAGCCACGCGGCGCGCCCGCAAGCTCTACCGGCACCTCGCCGGTGCTGGTGTCATCCCCCAGCCATGGGACCTGGACGAATTCCGCCGCCGGGTCGACCTCTACCGGGGGCGGACGGTGCAGATCATCGGCCAGCCCGCAGAGTTCTGGGTCGATGACACCGGCTGTGCGGGGGTGTATGCGATGACCTTCGCGCTCGGCGACACCGACATCATGATCGTGCGCGACGACGGCAGCCCGGAGTGGACGTCCCAGTGCATCGGCCACGAGTACGCCCACCTGCTGCTCGACCACGATCCGCGCGGCGTGATCAGCGCCGAAGGATTCTCGCGGCTGTTCGGCGACGATCTGTTCACCGATCCCGAGCACATCCGCGGCCTGCTCGGCGCCCACACCCGCGCGGACCTGTCCATCCCGATCGAGCGCGAAGCCGAGGCATTCGCCGAACTACTCGCCTTCACCCCCACCTACTCACCCGGCGACCGTCGCACTCTCGCGCGGATGCGCTACGGACTCACCCCACCGGCAGCTTCTCCGCGGCCGCGCAAGTACTGAACTGCGCTGTCACCCCCTGTTCAGGGAAAGTGCAGCGACGCAACCGATACCGGCAGTGCTCACACCTGGCCGGGGCGGCGGCCCACCACTGTCATGATCACCTGGGGTATGTCGTAGGTGTCGGGGTCGGCGCACAGCGCCGCGAAGCGGTCGAGAGTGTCACGGTCCAGGCCAGCGGCGATCAGTTCGTCGGCCACCCGGTCGATGAGCGGATACCAGCGGTCCACGCCTGCGCCACCCCCCAACCGTCCGGTGAAGGTGCGCACGTCGACCACCTGTGCACTGTTCGCCTGCATCACCGCGGGTACTCGACGGGCCCAGGTCAGATCGAATCCGGTTGTCTCGCAGTAACGTTCGTAGGCGCCCAGGACCTCGGCGGCCACCGGATACCGGCTGCGGACCCCGAGGGAGAAGGGTTCGGTGACGACGAGATGGCCGCCCGGACGGATCCACTCCAGCGCCCGGGCGCACAGGCGGTCGCGGTCGGCCAGGTGCGCCAGCACGAACCGCGCGTGGACGAGATCGAAGGAGGCCGGTTCGGGGGTGTAGTCGGCGATGTCGGCGGTCACCACAGTGCAGTTGCCCGGCATCGGCTCAGCCGTCAGCAGCGTGGTGTCCTTGTCCAACGCCACGACCCGCCCCTCGGGAAAGGTGTCGGCGACCCAACGAGCGATCGATCCGTTGCCCGCCCCGATATCCAGAACGGCCGGGTCCGCCGGCAGGTCCAGCGCGGTGATCACCGCCCGCGACGAGGCATCGACAGAACCGCTGATCACGCGCAACCGGTCGGCATCGTCGAGCCCGCCTGCGCTCAATTTCGAGTTCGTCATCGTCCTTACCTTTCCCCGACACTGCTGATCGCGTGATCGGCCTCGGCCACCCGGACCCGGTATGAGGCCTTGGCAGGCGACAGATACCAGCCCCGCAACGACTGGACCCAGAACTGCTGACGCTCGGCCCGCGACCAGCCCCGCGCCGCGAGACCTCGCCAGGCACGCCGGAATTCGATCACGGCACGACCGTAGAACACTATCCACGCGCCCACCGGCCACCAGACCGCCCCGGTGAGAGTCATCACCGTGAGCGGATACCAACCGCTGTTCGCCACCACCGTCAGCACCGGGAAACGGCGTTCGGTCACCAGCACCACCACCAGAGTGAGCCAGTAGGTACCAGAGAAGGTGTAGCCCACCACGTACCACCACACGCCGATCCGCGCCCACCGCGCCGCCGCCGCAACCATCGCCAGATCACGGAACACCGCCACCAGAACCACACCGTGCGCCAGCAGATGCCAGCAGATCAACAACCACCAAAAGACCGACGTCGCAGGCACATCCAGCGACGTGACACACCCTGCCGGGGACGGCACGAAGGTCACCGCCATCCACCACACCCCCGCTGCGACCGCGACCGTCACACAGGCCGCGCTCGCGGCCGACCGCCACCCGCGCGGGGCCACGACCGCGACGATCATCAGCCCCGAGGTGATCACATTCCACACGTTCAAGAAGATGTTGCACGGCCGCTCCGACCCCAACAGCTCGGCAGCGCGGACCGCGACGGGCGGCAGGAACAGGGTAGCGACCAAGGCATAGGCCGCTGTGGCGAACAGAACCTCCCGATGCGGCTCACCCCGGCGCACCACCAACTGGGCCACCAGCCCAACCCACAACAGGATCGCGGACACCTCCGTCGCCGACACGATCGCCGACTGCATCAACCCACACCTCTCGCTACCCGAACAACATCCCCCGCCCACTGGCCCCACCATCCGAACACGGACCTGCCCAGCTTCGCAACGCGTGCCCGACCGGTTCCCGCCAGCAACTCCGCAACCCAACTAGTCGATTCGCATAATCCGCTCTGGCACAACATTGTTCGCGCCGAACGAACTTGACTTCCGACCCCGATCCAGAGCTAGTGTGTTGATACAAAGAACAACACAAACCGACCGGAGGAGGAACCCCATGTACAACGTCACCTACAACGAGGTCGCCCACATCAACGACATCGACGGCTTCGAGATCACCTTCCCCTTCGACGACCGCGTGGGCATCGTGGTCACCGACCCCGCCAAAGCGCCGCTGACGAACTACTACATGGCCTGGGCCCTGGCCGCGCCCATCTACATCGAGGCGGTCGGCGACGTCGACCGCGCGATGATCGCCCTGGTCGCCGACGAACTGCGCTTCCCCGGGCGGGGACGATGCGACCATCGTGTGCTGGCCCAACACCGTCGGCGGAGTCATCGTGATCCTGTATGCGCGGGCGGCGAATCGGCTCGCGTCGAAGGCGCCGCCGCACGTCGAATCGTTGACCTCGACGGCAACGAAATAGGTTTGCAGACGCCTAATACGGCGTTTCCGGAACGTCATCTTCTGCGTCAAGGTTAGCCATACCCAAGAGCTGTCGTCCCCGCTCGTTGATCTGACCGATATCAACGGTCGGATTCATAGCAGGATCGAAACAGTCGAGAATATTTCTTGATTCGACAAATGAGATTCTCAGCTCGTGTTGAAAAATCCACAGGAAACGCATGGGCGTGAGCGGCTTACCCTCCCGCCCAGAAAGATACTTCAGTACGTCCATAAAGGTGGCGCCTTCCGCAATAATTCTGCGCAATTCACTGTCGCTCAAGATATTTCTCCCATCTTCAAGGTCTCTCAAAGGTGACTTCAACATTGGTATAATGCCCAGGTTCACCTTTCATCGGCCCAGGGGCGACCCTTGTAAGTCCATACTCTGCGGCCATGTGGCCCGTGAAGGTGTTGGTTGCGGCGTCTTGAATGGACATTCCCGCCCTGATGTTCGCGTTGAAGGCGTCCAAATTGGTCGACATGCCGGTATTCCATTTGGCGTCGAATGCCATGACATACTTCGGGCCGAAATAGTCCATAGCATCTTCGAACATCTGACGACCGCGCACAGTACCTTCCCCGTTGTCTATCGCCATGGTCATCCGCCCGTTCTTGAGCTCGGCCACCACCTCTGCACCGCCAGCATAGGACCGCGAGAACACGGCCGCCCCATCCTGCGCCGCCCTAGTCGCTTCTAAATTGTCAGGTGGGTGGGCCTTATTATATTCGGGCCAAGCCCACCGCGGAATTTCGGAATATCCGTAGGGCTGCTGAACGCCGCCGCCCTCTCCGTCATGCTGGGGGCCGTTGCCAGTGAGGTCGAAGCTGTTGATGGGGTCGGCGTTGGCGT